>NZ_JBZFQJ010000002.1:0-979288 GCF_058314695.1 Bradyrhizobium sp. T-12
ATGAGAGTTTTTGAGACAGAGGAGGGGTGGCCGGAGACAGCGAGCGCGCGCATTTCCTGCCATGCCACTCTACTCTCTGGTCAACTCCGCTCGTTGGGCGCCGCCCTTTTTCCACCAGCGGCTGCCAAGACTCTTCGCCCGTTCTCCTCCGGAGAGGTGGCCAAGATCGTTCGCGTGTCAGACGGCTATTTGCGGCAACTTTCCCTCGACGGCCTGGGACCTGCCCCCGCGATCGGTCATGGCGGGCGGCGGTCGTATACCTTAGCTCAAGTGAATGAGCTGCGGGCCTATCTGGCTGCAGCCCGCCCGCGGGAGGCAGTTGATTTTCTCCCACGGCGGCGCCCCGGCGAAAAGCTTCAAATCATCACGGTCGCTAATTTCAAGGGCGGCTCGGCCAAAACAACGACCGCCCTGTATCTGGCCCAATATCTCGCCCTTTCCGGCTTTCGAGTTCTGGCCATCGACCTCGATCCGCAAGCCTCTTTGTCGGCCATGTTCGGCTATCAGCCGGAATTCGACATTGGGCAAAGCGAAACCATTTACGGCGCCATCCGCTATGACGACCAGCGCCGCCCCATGCGTGAAGTTGTGCGGCCGACCTATTTCGAGGGTATAGGCCTAGTGCCTGGCAATCTCGAACTCATGGAGTTTGAGCATCACACGCCGCGCGCCATGGTCGAGCGCCGCGAACGTGGACATGATCTTTTTTTTCGCCGCCTAGCGAGCGCAATCGATCAGGTAAGCGACGACTATGATGTCGTGGTGATCGACTGCCCACCTCAGCTCGGCTACCTGACGATGGGCGCTTTGAATGCGGCGACGGCGATGCTGGTGACAATCCACCCGCAGATGGTCGATGTCGCATCGATGAGCCAATTCCTTCTGATGACGTCGGATTTGATGTCCGTCATCGAGGAGGCGGGCGGCCGCCTCGATCACGATTTCATCCGCTATGTGATCACGCGCCATGATCCGAATGACGTGCCTGAGGCTCAGATCGTTGCGCTGCTGCGCAATCTGTTCCGCGAAAACGTGCTGCAAGCGACAGCCTGGAAATCCACTGCGATCTCCAATGCTGGCCTGACAAAACAATCGCTCTATGAGCTTGACCGCGGATCCGTCGGACGCGGCGCCTATGACAGGGCGGTTGAATCTGTCGATGCTATCAATGCGGAGATCGTGCAGCTGCTGAAGAAGGTGTGGGGACGATGAGCAAGCGCACGGATGCTATCAGGGGGCTTTTTACTGCCGCACCTCAGACGAGTCCGTTGTCAGCTGACAACACAGCACCAGCGCCGCTGGCGCGGGTGTCGTCAGGTGCTGTGCGCTCGCTGAAGGAATCTTTCTCAGAAGTTGAGAAGGAGAATCAGGAGCTTCGGGACAAGCTCACATCTGGCGCGACGATCGTAGAGATCGATCCCGGTCTGATAGATCCCTCGCCCGTGTCTGATCGTTTTCGCGACGACGACACGGCTTCTTACGAACTTCTCAAGCAATCGATTTCGCAGATCGGCCAGGAGGTTCCTGTCCTCGTCCGCAAGCATCCGACAATGCCGGGACGATATCAGAGCGCTTATGGTCATCGCCGGGTGCGTGCCGCGCGCGAGCTGGGTATTGCCGTCAAAGCGATCCTAAAACCGCTCTCCGACGAAGCCCTCGTCGTGGCACAAGGCCTTGAGAACGCGCCGCGGGAGGATTTGAGCTTCATCGAGCGCGCGATGTTCGCAATGCGCATCGAAGATGCCGGGCACAAGCGCGCAGTCGTTCAAGACGCGCTCGCAGTCGATAGGGCCGAAGCGTCAAAACTGATTGCGGTTGCGAGATCCATTCCGCCCGACATTATCGATGCTATTGGCAAGGCCCCAAAGGTTGGCCGCGGGCGATGGCAGAGCTTTGCTGATCTCTTGGCGGATGCGTCGGTGATCGACCGCGTAAGGGCGGCGATCGGGGACGACAAGTTCGCCGGCCGTGAGTCAGACGACAGATTTCTGACGGTGTTCTCGGCCGCGAATAAACCTGCTGCAACTCGCCAATTCGCGCGATCGTCTGCTGTGCTCGCCTCAGATGGACAGCGCATCGCTCAGGTCCGTCAGGGCGATCGAGAACTCAAGTTGACCATCGACAAGAAGGTCCCGGCGTTGTTCGCGGACTTTCTTATCACCCAGCTTCCGAACCTGTTCGAGACGTTTTGCAAATCGGACAGATCCGAGGAGACCACCGGGGCTTAGCCGCCTCATGAACAACCGCGAACCAGGAGCAGCACGGCAAAAGAAAAAAGGCCCCCGCAACGTCACCGTCCCGGAAGCCTCTCTTCGTAGTTTGGCGACTAAAGAGAATCACTTCCGCGCACCATAGTCAAGAGTCTTGTGAGAGACGGCGCCGTTTCGGCGAGCAGATTTTCTTTGCCCGCATAAGGCAAAGACATGCAATCACGTGCCCCAACGACGCCCTTTGGGCGGCGCTCGTTGAAGCTTGCCCATGTGGCAACACAAGTCGCAGTATCGACCAGGCCATCGGAAAAGATCGTCCATAAATGGAAGATCTTTCAGGCCATCTGCATCGCAAGGCCGCGCCTCGGTATCTCTGAGCGTGCGCTGACGGTGCTGGATGCTCTGCTCAGCTTTCATCCCGAGACTACGCTCACGGGTGAGGGTGACCTCATCGTGTTTCCGTCAAACAATCAGCTGACGCTGCGAGCTCACGGCATGCCGGTGTCCACGTTGCGGCGTCATCTCGCTGTGCTTGTCGACGCCGGGCTCATCGTTCGCAGGGATAGTCCGAACGGCAAGCGCTACGCTCGCAAAGGCAGCGGCGGTGACATCGAGCGCGCCTTTGGCTTTGACTTGTCGCCACTCGTCGTTCGCGCCGAAGAGTTCGAGAGGCTGGCTGAGGAAATCAAAGCGGAGGCTCGTGCTATCAAACATGCGCGCGAGCGCATCACACTCTGCCGTCGTGACATCGCCAAGATGATTGCAACGGGCATCGAGGAAAACGTGCCGACCCACAGGGAATGGAAGGGGCCGGCTGATTGGGACGAGGTGCATCGGGCATTCCGTTCGATCGTCGAGACGATTCCACGCCGGGCGACCTGCCAAGAACTTGAGGCGATCGCCGACGAACTATCGCAGCTTGCCGACGACGTCCTCAATCTGCTGGAAACTCACGTCCAAGCAGCAAATATGAGCGCCAATGAGTCCCATACTGAGCGTCACTTACAGAATTCAAACCCAAACACTCTTACTGAACTTGAACCTAGCCTCCAAGAAGGCAGGGCGGCGAGTACCGAGCCGCAACCACAACCGGCGCGATTTGCGGAAGGCTCCTATCCTTTGGGTATGGTCTTGAGCGCATGTCCAGACATCGTCGACTACGCCAAGGGAGGGATTTCAAACTGGCGCGATTTCATTGCGACTGCGGCGGTCGTTCGATCCATGCTTGGCATCAGTCCCAGCGCGTGGGAGGAGGCGCAGAGCGTCATGGGGGAGACTCAGGCTGCAATTGTGGTCGGCTGCATCCTGCAGCGAGGGGAGGTCATCCGTTCAGCCGGCGGATATCTGCGGGGGCTGACGCGAAAAGCCGAGGCCGGCGAATTCTCGCTCGGGCCAATCCTAATGGCGCAGATCAACTCACGACTGCACGAAAAACGAAGGGCCTAACGGCTAGTCTAGGTAAGTGTCTCTTGGGCCCAGCGGCTCGGGCCGTCGCAGGTTTGATGTTGAGGTTCAATTTGAAGAGGTCTTGGCTAACGGACTGGGCGCGAAGGCGACAGCACCTCAAGAAACGTCAGGCCAACATTGCGTACGGGCTAATGAGCGGTGACACCCACAGATTAGATCGTATGCGCCGTCGTTTTGCAACGACCTCAAGGCGCCTGATTCGTTCGCCGCAGCGCAGCAATTATCCGCCGCCAATTAAGCCCTTCGAATCTGTCTTGGCCTTGCATCGCTGTCTTTACGTCATGGCGCGCAGCCACGGCTGGCGCCATGGCGTCGACCACCGCCGGTACGAACTGCGGAACGTCCGCTTTTGTTGCCGGCGCCAGGTAAACACCTGTTGCGGTATCAGCCCGTGTCGTCGGGCATCTCGTCGCCGCCAGCGCCCACGAGTTTTGGCCGAGTGATATGCCTCGATAATGCTGCGCCGCGCTCGAGCATAGCTCTATAAGCCGCGCGACCATGCGTCCGCGAGTCTAAACGAAATGCTCAGGTCCGAGAATTATAAGGCTAACGTTTCTCATCTGCGACCTGCCGTGTGGGTAAACAAAAACCTGATCTGACGATCAGCCAAGGCACGAAGGCAATGCGCAACGGAACCAATCGTGCCGGCCGTTTAGACGGTCCACGCCTAAAAAAGGGTAACCCCGGCATTGCTGCCAGGGTTTGTGCTGTTGGATTTTGCTCAGCGAGATCCCGGATCGGCGGTACACCGCTTGCGCGCTGCACCGCGTCCGGGACGACTCGTCGTTAGAAGTCCATGCCGCCCATGCCGCCGGCGGGGGGCATCGCGGGGCCGGCAGCGGCCTTCTTCGGCAGCTCGGCGACCATGGCTTCGGTGGTGATCAGGAGCGCTGCAACGGAGGCTGCGTTCTGGATCGCGGTGCGGACCACCTTGGTCGGGTCGATGATGCCTTTGGAGACCAGGTTGCCGTATTCGCCGGTCTGGCTGTCGAAGCCGTAGGCGTACTGGTCCTTCTCCAGGATCTTGCCGATGATCACCGAGCCGTCTTCACCGGCGTTGATCGCGATCTGGCGAGCGGGAGCCGACAGCGCCTTGCGCACGATCTCGACGCCGGTCTTCTGGTCGTCGTTCTTGGTGCGCAGGCCCTTGAGCTGCTCGGAGGCACGGAGCAGGGCGACGCCGCCGCCCGGGACGATGCCTTCCTCGACAGCCGCGCGGGTCGCATGCATCGCGTCATCAACGCGATCCTTGCGCTCCTTCACCTCGACCTCGGTCGCGCCGCCGACGCGGATCACCGCGACGCCGCCTGCGAGCTTGGCAAGACGCTCCTGGAGCTTCTCACGGTCGTAGTCCGAGGTGGTCTCCTCGATCTGCGCCTTGATCTGGGCCACGCGCGCCTCGATGTCGGCCTTCTTGCCGGCGCCATTGACGATCGTGGTGTTCTCCTTGTCGATCATCACCTTCTTGGCGCGACCGAGCATGTTGAGCGTGACGTTCTCGAGCTTGATGCCGAGATCTTCCGAGATCGCCTGGCCGCCGATCAGGATCGCGATGTCCTGCAGCATGGCCTTGCGGCGATCGCCGAAGCCCGGAGCCTTGACGGCCGCGACCTTCAGGCCGCCGCGCAGACGGTTCACAACAAGCGTGGCCAAGGCCTCGCCTTCGACGTCCTCGGCGACGATGACCAGCGGCTTGCCGGTCTGCACCACGGCCTCGAGCAGCGGCAGCAGCTCGTTCAGCGAGGAGAGCTTCTTCTCGTTGATGAGGATGTAGGCGTCGTCCATCTCAACGCGCATCTTGTCGGCGTTGGTGACGAAGTAGGGCGAGATGTAGCCGCGGTCGAACTGCATGCCCTCGACGACGTCGAGCTCGGTCTCGAGCGACTTGGCTTCCTCGACGGTGATGACACCCTCGTTGCCGACCTTCTTCATGGCGTCGGAGAGGAACTTGCCGATCTCCTGGTCGCCGTTGGCCGAGATGGTGCCGACCTGGGCGATCTCGTCGTTCGAGGTGACCTTCTTGGAGTTCTTCTGGAGGTCTGCAACCACAGCCTCGACCGCGAGGTCGATACCGCGCTTGAGGTCCATCGGGTTCATGCCGGCGGCGACCGACTTGGCGCCTTCCTTCACGATCGCCTGGGCCAGCACGGTGGCGGTGGTGGTGCCGTCGCCGGCCGCGTCAGCGGACTTCGAGGCGACTTCGCGCACCATCTGGGCGCCCATGTTCTCGAACTTGTCGTCGAGCTCGATCTCCTTGGCGACGGTGACGCCGTCCTTGGTGATGCGGGGAGCGCCGAACGACTTGTCGAGCACGACGTTGCGGCCCTTCGGACCGAGCGTGACCTTCACCGCGTTGGCGAGGACGTCGACGCCGCGCAGCATCTTGTCGCGCGCTTCAACCGAGAATTTGACTTCTTTGGCTGCCATCTGGAATTTTCCTTAAGGTGTTTGACTGGAGGGAGGAGGGAGGCTCTTAAGCCGCCTTCTTCTTGGACTCGGCGACCTCGAGAACGCCCATCACGTCGCTCTCCTTCATGATCAGCAGGTCCTGGCCGTCGATCTTGACCTCGGTGCCGGACCACTTGCCGAACAGCACGCGGTCGCCGACCTTCAGGTCGATCGGGATCAGCTTGCCAGCTTCGTCGCGGCCACCGGGGCCGACGGCGACGACTTCGCCCTGGGAGGGCTTTTCCTTGGCAGTGTCGGGAATGATGATGCCGCCAGCGGTCTTCTCTTCTGCGTCGATGCGCTTGACCACGACGCGGTCGTGAAGCGGACGGAATTTCATGCAGTCCTCCTAATATTTGCACGAGTTGAGACTTCAACCTTGTGAGCAATCGATGCCTACGAGTGCTAGCGCAGACGCAGCTGAAATAGGACGGGGCTTCTACAGGAGCAAGAGCTTCCAGCAAAAAATCACACTCAGAAGTCGTCTCTGCCAGAATCATTTATCGTAGCTAACTGGCCCGGCCGCTATTAGCGCAGTGTGAGGTTGCCCTGCTCGGCCGAGGTCTGCACGATTTCGCGGCGGATGCTCTTGGCCTGGAAGAACGCTCAGACATTGGTGCGCTCGAGAGTCTTAGTAGTTGCTAAAGCCATTCTTGGTCTCATTGACTGCTCGGATACGGCTCCGGCCGAAACGAACCCTAGCGCTGATGAACGCGCGACGTAACAGGAGTTCGCCGGGCTTGCTTCAGTGGACGGAATTCTCATCGAGTTAGCCGCGACATCCGCAACAGCCAAGGAGTGTGAACAGGTTCGGGATGCCGTCTCGTTCTAGGCAAGCCGATCTTGAAAAATAGCGCCTTTTTTCATCTCGCTCCATCGCTAACCTTGGCAGTTGACCGGAGCTGGATGAAAGCGGCCAGGGGCCGGCGGCGACCTCTTCAAGGAGCTGAACGAAACGCCCGCGCGGGAGAACTGAATCAAGACGAGATCAGCGCTCACGCAAAGTTCAATCGCGCTTCGTCCGCCCTTCTTCCGCGGTGATGCTGATGATCGTATACGCATGCTTCTCGCGTCTTATATTGCGACGAGATGGGCTTCCGGGGAGGCAACGAGATGCAACGCCCCCGGTTTCACCGCATCTTCTTCAGACCGCTCGCGAAGAGTGGGGGCGGCACACGACTGGATCGGGGGATACGCCGAGTCCGCCCCCGCATCACCTTGAGAGGATTGGTGACGCGAGTTTGAAGGTAGCAAACAAGGCGATAGCGTAGCTACTGCAACTATCTCACACCAGGATGGCTCGCATGAGGGTTGAATCGGCCGTGGCGATAGGTTGTATGCTGTTGGGTCCTCGGGTGTCCCGGCTGTGCGGAGAGAAGAAATGCCGATTGTCACGACAGCGAGCGCAAGTGACGGACAAAGAACATTGCAGACAAGACGAAAGATGTGGTTCGGAGCCTAACATCCATCAGCAACAATGCTTCGATTTTCGCCGTTAGTCGCCCCGCTCAACGCGGTCTTCAATCTCGATAGTGCGTCAGACTGACCTCTTTTTGCGCTCTGATCTTCCCCCGAGAAAGCGGACGGGTTTAAGCGGCTTTTAGCTCCATCTCGATCGGAGGGATATATCCGATGGCGGAATAGAGCCTGGTTCGATTGGAGAAGCCCGCGATGAAGGCGAAGATGTCGCGCCGGGCTTCGGCACGGGTCTGGTACTGACGATGATGAACGAGCTCGGTCTTGAGGGTGTGGAAGAACCTCTCCATCGGGGCATTGTCGTAGCAGTCGATGCGTCAGGCCCGCGGCGGTAAGGGCCGCGCGATACTCGTGTGAAGCGTACTGCACTCCGCGATCGGAATGATGGACCAATCCGGCGTCCGGCCGCTGCTGGCGAAGCGCCATCGTCAGTGCGGAGGAGACGAGTTCGACCCGCATGTGATCCGGCATCGCCCAACCGACGATCTTGCGGCTGAAGAGGTCCATGACGGCTGCCAGGTACAGCCAGTCCTCCGCCGTGGGACGTAGGTGATATCGGCCAGCCAGACCCGGTTTGGGGCCGCGGCGGTGAAGTCGCGCGCGATCAGGTTTGGTGCGATCGGCAGATTGTGGCGACTGTCGGTGGTGCGGACGCGACATGGCGGCGCCATGATCGCCCGAATGCCATGCCGTCGCATCAGCCGTTCGATCCGGCCACGGCTGGCCCACGTCCCCGCGTCCGCAGGGCGGCGTGGACTCGAGAACTGCCGCTGGCTGCTCTCGCGATGGACCTGCCGGATCTCGGCATCGGCGTCGCCTGCGTGGTGGGCCGCCACGCCGCCGATGCCGGCTCCTGCCGGAATTTGTCTATCCAGCGGCGCAGCACCGCGCAGACCGAGCTCCTTGGCGACCGATCCGATCGATCGACCACTCGATACCGCCAGTTCAACGGCCTAGCGTTTGTAGTCCTCTGTGAACCATCGAAGTTGACGTTCTGGCATTCGATACCTCCGGGCTCTCTGAGCTACTACAGGTGTCCACTTATTCGGAGGAGGTGCAGAAGTCCTATCTCACGAGCGTCAGAAAGGCGCCGATGCATCAGCCGCTCAGAGCAGCCGTCATGGATTTTGAGGTGGTGCATGATCGCGTGCTGCGCGATCACATTGGCGTTCGAGGTCATATGTCCCTGCAACTTCCTGGCCGCAGAAACGATCTCCGGGGGGCTGCTAAATAGCCCAGTCGCCAGCGAGTGATCGCCAGTTCCTTGGAGAAAGCGTTGACCAGGATCGTCCGTGAACGTACGCCGGGCTGCGCCATGACAATCGATTCATGGCGCTCACGAGTGAATACGAAGCTGGAATAGCATTCGTCGGAAAAGATCCATAACTGGTAGTTGATGCGAGGCCTCCGATAGCTCGAAGGGTACTTCGATCATAGACTGCACCAGTAGGATTGTTGGGCGAGTTGACGATAATGGATTTCGTGCGCGGTGTACCAGCGGCGCGGATTGCGTCAATATCGGAATTATATCGGGGCGGGCGGGCATCAACGAACACGGGTTTTGCGCCAGCGAGAAGAACCTGGGACGGGAATGTCGGCCGGCAGGGACGAATGGCGATGGCCTCGTCACCCGGATCCAGCAGAGCCAACGCAACATTGAGCAGCCCTTGTTTTGCATCCGCTTCGAGACTCTAACTGCCGCTGGATGAACATTCAGTGGCAGGTCAGCAGTTATAACGATATCGTTCAAATGCCAGCCGATGCCGGTTTCCGATGACAGCTTTTCGGCAACGGCGCTGCGAAGCGGCGTCAGGCCGATGGCATCCGTATAGCGGTTTATCTTGGCCTTGATGGCGGCAATTGCCCCCTCGCGGGCCGATGATGGTGGATCGATGATCACTTCACCCGCCGCCAGATCGATGATCGGACGGCGCCATCGGCAGCTAACTTAGCTGCGTCACGAGCGGCGGCAGTGCCCGAACCTAAAAGCAAAGACAGTGGTTGCGCCAGCAGGCGCTCCTCCTGAGCTGATTGTGGTCTTTCACGATCGAACCACTCGGCCGCATTTCGCGATCTGCTCAGTCATAGGTCGCGCTTCGATTACGGCGAACTCCGCAGCAGATGAAGCCTCATAGCCACTCGAGATAGGCGCTCCCTCCTCAATCCAGGCAATGCGTCCTTTCGATTGAAAAGGGCAGCAGAACGTCCTCCCGCCGGAGTATCGGAAACCGCAACGCCAAACCAATGTGCTCGAAACCGCTACTGAGGCGGTGTTCACCAACAGCGCGCGAGCGACTCCGTCGTGGCCAATCGGCGTGGCACATCGGTGGAATGTGGAACCTGCGCGCCGGATGATCGTGTCAGCGAGCCGATCACGCCCTTCCACGCTAAAGGAGAGGACGCACTGACCGTGCTGCATTTCTGCGGTCGATTGTACAGCGCATTGATCACGTGCATTGGCAAGAACAGACTGTGATTCGGGTCGCATGCGGAATTCCTTGCAAGTGACGTGTGAGCAGTCGGGCGCACGTCGGTCAAATATTTGATGCACCGACGCCACCATATCAATTGATAAGTGTGGTAGTTGATCGCACAACCTGTAAGGCATTGGCTTCAGTGGAATGCGCTCTGCAATTCAAAGATCTTCGGTGCTGTCGATGGCGTAACGCCTGAGATCGTCGCATGCATGGCTGCGAGCTGCAACTTTCGAACAGACAAGCAAGAAGCTTTTCTGTGCGGGCCTTGTAGCTCCGGACTCGATGATATCGTGCAGGGCCGCAACGATTGTCGACCTCGGGGTAGCGCCCAGAATTGCACCTGGTTCATCGTCTTAAATGGTCGTGGTCTATTGGCGAGAGGGTTGCCGCGGTTTGTTTCGTGCGGAAACCCGGAAATCGAGCCACGATCCGACAGGAGAAACGATCGACCCTTTCATTAACGGAGCTGCTGCGGCGACATCCGTTGCCTGGCCGATCATCAGATACTTTAAGCGGGACTATCGACAAGGGCGATTGAACCGCAACAATCGATCGAGAACGAGATATCGGGTGGATGAAGACCTATCCTGGGTCAAGATATCGCTCTTCCGCGCGAGCGAGTTCGTCGTACCTTAATAACTCGAAGATCTCTTCAAGGGTCGCGATAGCTGGCTCAATGCTGGCAACGCCTTCCTCAGCGATAATGCGGCCGCAGACGTGCCGCATTGCCGCAGTCGCAGCTCGCATGGAGTGATTGGCCCAGATCACGGTAGAGATGCCGGCATCACGGTATGACGAGACCGGCGTTCGATAGTATTTTGTTGGAACGATTACGACAGGTCGGTGGTTCTGCCAGGAACTCGCGAACGAGAGTATCTCGTCCGCCGTGCTCTTACGCGAGTGAATGAGGATCGCGTCGGCTCCCGCAGCGGCGTAAGCACTAGCGCGTACCAGTGCTTCGTCCATTCCATGGCCGGCGATCAGGGCTTCGATCCGAGCCACGAGGACCAAGTCTTCCGCCACTGTATCCTTCACTGCCCGCAGACGGCCGGAGAATTCATCGATATCTGCGAGCGGATGCCGATCGCCAATGAACGAGTTCATTTTCGGAAAGCAGCTGTCCTCAAGCGCGACGCCGGCAGCGCCGCGCTGACGGAGTTTCCGTGCCAGCAGGCGTGCATTGTTGAAGTTCCCGAAGCCGCCATCACCGTCAACGAGCACAGGCAGTTCGGTCGAGTCGACGATCCGCTCGACCACGTCGACGAGTTGGCTCCATGATGCTTCGTTGGCATCTCGGTAGCCAAGAGAGGAGGCGATTGCGAGGCCCGACGCCCACAGACCTTTGAATCCCGCGCGCTTGGCGATTGCGCCGGAGAGCGCATCGTGAGCTTCCATGAGGAAGGAGAGGTCGCGGTTGGAGCAGATCTGAGCGCGCAGCATTTCTGCAAGTGAGGCGCATGGTTTAGGGCGGTTGCCGAGAACTGACTGTGATTGCATCGCGACTCCTTTGTTGGGACATGTGACCGGCGGACATTCTCGGGATGTTCTGCCAGTTCTCGATCGAGGTAAGCCGATCGCGCTCGTGTGGCTCAAGCGATAGCTGACATGCATTATCTAGATAAATGCTTAGACGTGGCAGTTGACCGAACGACCAAATTATTGGCGAGCGCTGTGGGATACTTCGGGGAGTTCGGTTAAGCCCTAACATCGCACCTGCCCTGATTAACTCGCCGATCTGCCGCTCGAGCGCTGCCCGCTTGCATACTCCCTTAACAGCCACTTGGTGGTTCTATAGCGGCCGACGTAAAGCTTGTAGTTGCGGAGCCGCGCCCGCCTCTTGGCGGATTGCCGGCCGGTGCTGCCGTCCTCGTACAGTGGCTCCATGCTTATGTCGAAGTCGAGGTATGGCATCACCGTAAGCTCGAGGAAGCGAGCGCCTTCGAAGTCTTTGCCGCTATGGGCTGGTTTGTAGCTGGCACGAATCAGCATCGAGCGCAGCAGCATGTGATCCTCGCCATAGATCTGGGTGAAGATCTTGCGCTTCGGCCAGACGATCGACCGGGCGATGATTTCATTCTTGCGTTCCACATAGGCGCAGGCCAAATCGCCGGCGCCATAGGCGCGCGCCGGGTGCTCCGTGGCATTGCCGTAGCCGCCATACTTGCCGAGCTTTTCGACCGGTCCTGACATGCAGCTGGACGGGCCGACAATATAGACATGCTCGATCTCGTCCGGTGTTCGCGCTAGCTTCAGTTCGAGGCCCTGCTGATCGGCCGCGAACAGGTTGGCGAGTTGGGTGATCTCGTCCGCGCCGACGAAGTCGGCAAGGTACTTCTGCAGGTAGGTTCCGACCTTCATCTGAGTGTGGAGGTCTCGCTCACCATTTTCCACGCTCTCGGTGAAGGCAATCTTGCTTTTGTCCTTCCTGGAAACATGCAGAAAATGGTCTTTGGGAATCTGGTCGGCCCACCAGACGCCGGACGCAAAGAATGGTTTTTGATATTCGCCCCGGTCGAAGCGGGCCTGCTCGCGGCAGCGCCAGTTCGGGTCCGGTCCCTTGCGCGGGATCAGTTTACGGTTGAGGGTATTGGAAAGCCCGATCTTTTTCGACCCCCGCGTCTCTGCGATGGTTAGCGCCGCCTTGCTGGCACCGTCGACGAACGGCACGAATGTCCCGGGGGCGGGCATTTCGACGATCTGGTACATCAGGCGATGCCCGGTGCCGGCGAGCTGCGCCAGATCGGCCTCTGTGATTTTATTGTCGCTCATGCGTCATTTTCACGCGTCTGAATACTCGCCCTTAGCTTTGGCGGTGAGGCGGAGCCAAACAAAAGCGCCTCTAAAGCCTTCTCAGTGCTGTACTTGGCCAGGGCCTGAATTAACGGCCGCACATAATACTGTCTCTCTTCTTCCTGTATGAGCTTCGAATCGCTCAGCGAGGTCAGTGCCAGTTCGATCAACTCGATCGCCCGTTCCTTGTTGCCGCTCTCGTAATAGTACTCAGCGATCGCCCCATAAGACCGGAACTTATAGCCATCGGCTTGCGGTGGATTCAGCCATAAAATGTGTTCAGCCAAATCCCTGCCCATTGCAAAGCGCTCGGCAAGGGGGAGGTGCGAGGCATCATTTGCCGGATCGAAGAGTTGGGTTAGAGCCACCGTCATCAATTCCTCGGACCCTTTATCGATCGCGTCACGAACCAATTGGCGCATGACGGGCAAGCCGGCCCGTAAGTCGCGAATTTTGTGAAGCAACAGATTGACATGAATCTCACGAAGGTCGATTTCGTCCGGCATCAAGACGAGCCCCTCTTGGACCGCCGAGAGCGCCGTCGTCCAATCCTTTGCCCACAGCGCCGCCCGAAGTTTAGCGTAGATTGGCGAGGTGGGCGTTAGCTCGCGGGCTACCCGTTGGTTCTGCTCAATCCGCTTCGCGTCGGCGGCTTTAGCTTCTTCGCTGGTTCGCCAGACCCCTTGAAGAACCTTCGGCAAAACATCATTGAGTTGCATTGGATGTCCTATGAACGCGATGTGGCCGTCGCGATCGACGACGAAAGAGATGGGAATCCCGGAGCAAAACTGGGGTCTCCCCAAAGCTGCTTCATCTCGCCTGTGAAGTCGAACGCAATCCGATAGTTCAGTTTCGGAGACGTTTCGGTCAACCACGCCTCCAACTTGGTTCTGGCCTCGTCCGCCGTTGGTGCTTCTTCGCCACATGCGACTCCGATGACCTCAACTCCGCAATCTTTATATTTCTCCTGCAGTTGAACGAGATAGGGCATCGCCGCCGTCATACATCGTCCGCACCTACTTGCCCAAAATTCGACAATGTAGACTTTCCCGCACTCGAAGTTCGCAAGGGGCTGGCCACGCAGCCAACTCCCCACCTTGATGGGAGGAGCCAAAGATTCCATGCGCAGCGCCACGTTGCTGTCCGACATATTATCAAACCCTACGCGACTTATTTTGACCGCTTGTCTCTAAGAAACGGGTGGAGAGCATCGATCGCGTGCGTGCACTCAGCACTCTTAGTACTGCGTGTTTGCAATGAGTGTGCCAGCGGTCGGAGCGCGTTAGGCCTATGATCGCACTTTTGAAAACCCCCCGGCGCCCAATTCGGGCAGTGTTCTGAACCAGACGCGTTTGGCGCCAATGTCACAAACTAGACACAGATCGCGCCTTGCGCCGCCTACAAACACTGGTGTGGCGGTTGTGAGCCGACTTACAAGTATAGCTGGTGAGCTAGACGGATGGTCCGACAAAGACGAACAGTGTGTCCGCCAGCATGGCTTGCTTCGATAGCTCCGACCAGCGCGCGACTTCGTTGTGTTGCACGTCTTAGGTTTAAAGGCATGCAGAAGGGAGCTACGCACGGCATGAGAAAAGCGGGGTAACGAGGCCAGTGCCGAAGCATGCCAGAAGCTCTCAAGGAGAGCGATATGCCGCGAAGGAGATTGCAAACATATCCCATTTCGTCAGCCCGACGAGATCGACGACCCAGTGACCAATGTCCTGCGCGCCGCGGCAACTTCTGGGCAAGCTATCACGAAATTATCTTGCCACGGTAAAAGGAGTTGAAGCCGACGAAAGCGCCGTGTCCTGTGGCATGGTTATGGTCCGTCGCGAACGATCAGGCCGGCAGCGGCCCGATCGAAGTAGCGCGGCCGAATGTCGCAACCGCGGGGCGGCTCGAGATGGCGAGCTGATTCCTGCGTGAGGTTTGTCTGGCGCCGAACCGGCGTCCGGCGAAGCGGCGATCGACGTCTTAGTGGAAAATTACCGCGCCAAGTAGGGCCAGGTGATCAGATTGTCTATCAATAATCGTGCCGCGCTGCTAACCTTCTACGGCTCTCTAGCCGAACATGGGATTCACTTGCGCACGACCACCCGCAACTTCCGAAACGACGAGATGATGAAGCTTCGCGCGCCCGTGGAGAAGGCCCCAGACCTGCGCGAGATGATTGGCTTTGCCGCCAACGGCTGATGAAGCTGGAGGTCGCCGTACAGACCGGAGCGGCCTACGGCGAGCAGAGTGCCAGCGGTTGAACTACGCATTCCCAAACTGCGCAAGGAAGCTACTTCCCGGGTTCCTGGAGCCGCGCCGCATGGCTAAGAAAGCGCTGAGCGCAGTGACGAGGAGGCCTACGTGCAGGGCGTCTCGAACCGCTCGGTGGATCATCTCGTGCAGGCCATGGGCATGACCGGGATCTCCAAAAGCCGGGTCAGCCGGCTCTGCGGTGACATCGAAGACAAGGTGTGAAGGCTTTCCTCGCCTGCCCGATCGAAGGCGACTGGCCGTATTTGCGGACCGACGCCACCCACCTGAAGGTGCACCAGAATAGCCGCATCGTCTCGCTCGCGGTGTTCCTCGCGGCCGGTGTCAACGGCGACGGCCGGCGCGAGATCCTCGGCATGGACATGGGCCCGTCCGAAGCCGAGGCGTTCTGAACGACTTTTCTGCGCAAGCTCGCCCACCGCGGCCTACGTGGCGTAAAGCTGGTTGTGTCCGATGCCCATGAGGGCATCAAGGCCGCCGTCAGCAAGGCGCTCAACGCGACCCGGCAGCGCTGCCGCGCGTCCCCTTCATGCGCAACGTCTTCGCGCATGCGGCAAGAGCCGGCCGGCGCGTCGTGTCCGCCTTCATCGCCACCGCGTTCGCCCAACACAATGTTGAAGCGGCCAGGGCGCAGTGGCGCAAGGTCGCCGATCAGCTCCGGCCTCAAACTGTCCAAGCTCGCGACCCTCATGGACGAAGCCGAGCTCGGCGTGCGAGCCTATATGAGCTTCCCGGCTCCGCACCACGCCAAGCTCCACTCGACCGATCCGATCAAGGGCCTCAACGGCGGAATAAGCGGTGGACCGAAGTCGTCGGCATCTTCCCAATGAAGACGCCATCGGTCGCCTCGTTGGTGCGTTTTTGCTCGAGCAAAACGACCAATGGGTCCTCCAGCGCGCCCGCTACATGACACTGGAAACCATCGCGTCATTGAGCGATCATCGTCGTTCTGCCCGCTGTGGCAGGCTGATGCCTTCCGACCCGCCGGAACATCGGCGGTGACCTGCCGCCAGCTACACCACGCCACGGAACACGATCCGCCCAAAACGCCGTGATCGACGGGCTGAGCCGTCGCCTACAGAACTGCCGCGCGCTCAGATATGCTCCACCAGCGAACTCTCCTTTTCCATGGAAGCTCACGATGCGCTCTCCAGCGTGATCCCAAGAACGCAGGGTTCGAAGCCCGTGGGCGGCGGGCCTACCAATTCTGCCTGCTCTTTCGGCTCGCGAGACGCCAATAAGGATCATGGAGCCAACTCATCGACATGGTCGAGCGGATCGTCGACTCGACCGCACGGCCTGTGCGCGTTCACGGTGATGGCTCCTTCGGCAATTTCAATAATGCGCGCCTGCTAGCACGAGAACTTCGTCAGCGCGGGCGTCCCGGGTGTCGCGTATGAAGGCCCCGGTGAGAGCCGACGCGAACTAGTTGCCAAGGCTCGCATGATGCCATCCACGCAGCATTCCCGGGACTTGAGGCCGTCGCGAAAGCTCGACGTCGCGCTAGTCCTTATCCTCGTCGCGCTCCTGCGACGGATCTGAGATCAGCTTGAGGCGTATCGCCTTGATGATACCCAGGACGCGGGTCCTCGTATCAAGCTCTTGCCGGGCGTTCTTAACATGATAATTGACCGTATTCTCGGTGATCTTCAGTTCCTTCCCCATGACGATCTCCCTTCTGCCCCCAACTGGAGGCATTGTTTTTCGCGCTCGGATAGCTTCACTGACGTATCGTGGTTCATGTTTTAGGCGCTCCGTATTACGACCAGATCGCAATCTCTAACCAGCAAGCCGCATGCCAGTTGGGGGCTTGAGAAAATCAGGCGACAAATGCTTGAGAAAGGGCGGACGATCGATTTGCGTCGCCTTAGCGGTCGAAGCATCGCGACATAAGTCGGAAACTCAACGTCCCCTTTGCAGCACCGGCGACATCAGTCGATATCGATCAAGAAGAGCGCGGCCTAGAATGGGACCGTTTTGCTCTCTTCATCTGCGGCGACGGCGCGGTGTGTAACTGAACAGTAACCGGCATGTGGCCCCCACCGAGCCGCCGCTCGGTTTGCGCTCGATAAAGCCTGGCATGAGCTGATCGGTGGAGGTGGAACGATGGCAAATGCCATGCTTGATGCCAGGCAGGAAGATGACGCCTATCGTCGCGTCGAGGTGATCACCGGGGAGCGCCGACGGCGTCGGTGGACTAGCGAGGAGAAGGCCCGGATCGTGGCAGAGAGCTTTGAGGAGGGTGCGAACATCTCCGAGGTTGCGCGGCGCAATGGCGTTTCGCGCGGGCTGCTTACGGTGTGGCGCCGCCAAGTTGCGGCGGCGGTGGGGGGCAAGGCACCGAACTTCGAGCCAATCGAAATTGGTCCCGGGATCGATAGCGGGACAGCGGGCGAGCATGAACGTATTTCCGGGCTACAGACGAGGCCTTTGGAGATCGCCGCGCCGCCGGCCAAGGTTTGCGGAGTTGTCGAGATCGAGGTGAACGGGGCGCGCATCCGGGTCGAGCCGGGCGTTGAGCTGGCGACGCTGTCGACCGTGCTGGCGGCGCTTCGGGGTATCCGGTGATTGCGCTACGCTCTGACCTCAAGGTGGTGCTGGCGACACAGCCGGTCGATTTCCGCAAGTCGGTGCATACACTGTCGGCACTGGTGAGCGAAGCGCTGCGTGCGAATCCGTATTGTGGTGACGTCTTCGTGTTCCGCAGCAAACGCACGGACAGAGTGAAGCTTCTGGCGTGGGACGGCAGCGGCATGGTGCTGGTGACGAAGTGGTTGCACCAGGGGCACTTCACCTGGTCGCTGATCCGCGAAGGCGTGGTGCATCTCAGTGCGACACAGCTCGCAATGCTGCTCGACGGACTCGAGTGGACGCGCGTCTCGGCCAAGCTCGTGAAGCAGCCGGCAATTGTCGGCTGAGAGGAGAGGATTTCGCTGGAGCCTGCGGCGCGCGGAGGTATGGTCCATTTATGGCGATACGCCCCGGGACGTTTCCCGACTGATCCAGCCGCTCTAACGGAGATGGTGCTCGCGCTCGACGCCCAGAACGAGAAGCTGCGTGTTGCGGTGCAGACGCTCAAGGAGATGATCTTCGGGAAGCGCTCGGAACGCCTTGCCACGCTCGTGGCCGAACAGCTTGCGCTTGAGCTTGACGATCTTGAGACCAGTGTCACGCCGCCTGCAGCTGCCAACGACGATGCACCTGCGGTGAAGCCGTCCGATAAGCTACGTAAGAAGGCGCGCCGCAACATCGGCGCGTTGCCCAAGCATCTGCCGCGCTGTGAGCAGGTCCTGGAGCCGGAGGTGACGGCCTGCCCGTGCTGCCAGGGCCAGCCTCACAAGATCGGCGAGGACGTCAGCGAGGTGTTGAACGTGATCCCGGCGCTCCTGCGCGTGCTGCGCACGATCCGTCCCAAATACGGCTGCCGCGGCTGCACCGATGGCGCGGTCCAGCCAAAGTGCTGCCGCGCCTGATTGAGGGCGGTATGGCCTCGACGGCCCTCGTGAGCCATATGGTGGTCTCGAAGTTCGCCTGGTATTTGCCGCTGTACCGGTAAGTTCAGATCCTGGCCGGCCACGGCATCCATCTTGACCGCGCGACACTCGCCGGTTGGGTCAAACGTACCGCCTGGTGGCTCAGGAGCCTTTATGAGCTGTAGCTGCGGATCATTCAGGCTGCGCCGCGCGTGTTCTGCGACGAGACGCCGATGCCGGTGCTTGATCCAGGACGACATCGTCCCCGCATCTGCCAGTTCTGGGCGCATGCTATGGATCACCGGCCATGGGGTGGCCCCTCGCCGCCGGCGGTTACCTACGTATTCGCCGACGGCCGCGGCACCGAGGAGATCGCCGGACAGTTGACGGGCTTTTGCGGCGTTCTGCAGGTGGACGGTTATGCCGCCTACAAGGCCGTGGCCCGCCGTCATGGCGGCGCGATCCAGCTCGCCTTTTGTCTCGTCCATGCTCGACGCAAATTCGTCCAGGTGTACAAGTCCACGCAGTCGCCATTCGCGCGCGACGTGATTGAACGGCTGCAGGCGGTCTATGCGATCGAGGCAGAGATCCGCGGCAGCAGTGCGGAGCAGCGGCTGGCCGCCCGCCGCACCAGGAGCGCCCCGTTGATGGTGGCGCTCAATGCGCTACTGATTGAGATGAGCTGTTTTCCCAATCGAAGCTGACAGAGGCGATCAACTATGCGCTCAATCACTGGGACGGACTGACGCTGCTTCTCAGCGATGGCCGCGTCGAGGTCGATTCCAACACGGTCGAGCGTTCCATGCGCCCGATTGCCATGGGAAGACGCAACTCCTTGTTCAGCGGGAGCGAAGGCGGTGCCGAGAGCTGGGCCATCCTCGCGTCGCTCATGAACACCGCAAAGCTCCATGAGCTCGATCCGCAAGCCTATCTGACCGACGTGCTGGAGCGCATTGTCTCCGGTGGAACCAAGAGCCATCAACTGCGCGAACTGCTCGCCTGGCACTGGAAGGCGGCGCGCCAGCGCACCGCACAGGCCGCGGCATGAGCCCGGGTCGTCATAAAGCAGCGTCGTCAATGACGGCAGCCGCGATGCCACTCGAGGAGCTCGAGCGATGGCTGCAGGCTAGGGTCGATCAGCATCCTGACGCCACCAATCTCCCCATGCTCGACGGCTACGTCGCCGCAATCGTGGCCGGACCGGTGTCGATGAGCCCACTCGACTGGATCTGCCCGCTGCTCGCCATCGATGCCGATGCCTTCAACCACGGCGGCACCCCGGAGTTTGCAGCCATATCGGCTGTCGTCCTGCGTCACAACGACATCAGCAACACCCTCTCGACCGCACCCGACAGGTTCGCGCCGATGCACCGGCGTAAACCCAGTGGAGACGTCGATCCGCGACCATGGTGCCAAGGCTTCTACGCCGCGATGCGGCTCAAGCTATTGGCGTGGGCACCGTTGCTGGACATCGGCAACGTCAATCACGGCCTACTTCTACCTATCCTGCTGCACTGTCGCGACGATCAGGGCCGACCGCTGCTTGGACCGCCACGAAGCGGCCGCGAGACCAAGAAACTTCTGCGTAACGCCCACGCCGATATTCCCACGGCGGTCGAAGCCTTGCGGCAATACTGGATGCCGATCCGCTACGCCCGCGCTCACTGATCACTGCGGACGTGGGAGCTCATGCCGGTTACCTTCAAAATAACCGCGGCAGCGCAACCTACGGGAATCTCGCAATGCATCCCCGCTTTGGGACTGAAGGCCGTGGGGAGGGGGCCAAGGTCCTCACGCGTGTGTGTCGCCTGACCCCGGCAGTACAATGGTCAAACACTTGATCAACGCAGCCGTGGAAAACGGTTTGGCAAGAAAGCAGATCCCGCCAGCCTTGATCGCTCGTGCGCGCACCCCATCGCCGTGATGAAGATGAACGGCATACGATGACCGGGGCTTCGCATATGCATCAGCAGGTCAATTCCGCTCATCATGGACATTTGGACGTCGGTAATCACGCAGGTCGTCTCGGCCAATGCCGCAGCGCGCAGGAACTCCTCGGCGGAGGCAAAGGCAAGGACCGCGTATCCGTACGATGCCAGAAGATTGCTCGTTGCACTGCGAACGGATGGATCATTGTCGATGACCGAAATGATAGAAGGCTTTGACAAACTGATTGCTCGTGATCCGGGCTGCTCCGCCTGCGGAATGTTCACAGTAGAGGGGCTACGAGCCACATCAGAGGTTTGGGAGCAGCTTGAGTGTCGGGAGAAGGAGACGCTGCAAGACGCGGAACGTCTAACCGAGCAACTTCTGGACCGGCTGATTTCCGAAAGTTTGCCGGACGAATCCGTAACCCAGGATCATGTCAATGTACTGTATCGGCATTGGCCATTGCCGATGTACAATCTCGACCTCCATCCGATCCCGGTATCTCTCGAAGAGCTGAAGGCCGAGCAGGAGCGCCTCCTCTGGGCAGAGGTCGGCGACCCTCGATGACACTGACGATTTGAGTGATCAATCCGATATCAGCATGAGTTTGCGAGGTTTGAGCTGGTCCCGCAAATCTGAACAGCGCGATAAGTGGAGTTTCTGCCTGACGGCGGGCAAGATTGACCCGCGAATCAGGAGCGACGATGAGCAGACGAGCACGGCGGAACGACACTGCGGCTTTCACGGCGAAGGTGGCGCTTGCCGCCCTCAAGGGTGACGGCACGCTGGCACAACTGGCGGAGCAGTTCGACGTTCACCCCAATCAGATCACATCGTGGAAGGCGCAGCTCGAAGGCGGCGCTGCCGATGTGTTCGGTCCGGACGGCGGGAGTCGGATCGCCGAACCCACCATCGACGTGAAGTCGCTGCACACCAAGATCGGCGAGTTGACGCTGGAGAACGAGTTTTTAGAAGGAGCGCTCACCAAGGCGGGATTGCTGAGCGCAAAGCGATGATCGACCGTGAACACGATCTGCCGATCAGCAAGCAGGCGGAAGCCCTGAGCATCAGCCGCGGCAGCGTCGATTACCTGCCGCGTCCGGTGTCGCCCAAAGACCTCGCGCTGATGCAGCGGCTCGACCGGCTGCACCTGGAGTTTCCATTCGCCGGTTCGCGTATGTTGCGACGCCTACTGGCTGCAGAGGGGTGCAAGATCGGCCGCCGGCATTTCAAACCGCTGATGCGGCGGATGGGGATAAAGGCGCTGTACCGCCGTCCGCGCACCACCCAACCCGAGCCCGGGCACAAGATCTATCCATAGCTGCTGCGCGGTATGGAGATCACGCGTCCGAACCAGGTTTGGGCGATGGACATCACCTACATCCCGATGGCACGAGGCGTCGTTTATCTGGCCGTGGTGCTGGACTGGGCGACCCGCCGGGCGCTGTCGTGGCGGCTGTCGATCACCATGGAGGCCGCATTCTGCGTCGCGCCACTGGAAGATGCCATGGCCCGTCACGGCAAGCCGGAGATCTTCAACACCGACCAGGGCTCGCAGTTCACCGGCGCGGCGTTCACCGGAGTGCTCGCTGACAATGACATCGCCATCAGCATGGAGGCCGCGGCGCCTGGCGGGACAACGTGTTCGTCGAGCGGCTGTGGCGCAGCGTCAAATACGAGGAGGTGTATCTGCGGGCCTACGACAGCGTCAGCGAAGCTCGCGCCTCGATCGGCCGTTATTTGGACTTCTACAATTGCCGCCGTCCACATTCGAGCCTTGACGGCGGCACACCGGATCAAGCCTACTTCACCTCGCTGCCGCTTCGCACGGCAGCCTAAACCCGGCAGAGGCTCCACTTATCGACGCGCAGTTGCTGTTCAGACAACCGGGACCAGGTCAGTTACGCGGCCAAGGTCATTCGAATGGGACGCCTTCTTTGGTGTACCCAAGTTTGTCGGCGGCGACCACTAGTTCGTCTCAGGGTGGGTCGCGCATTTATATGGCTTGGTCACGCCTTGGTCGAAATGCATCTCGCCGAGGCACGAAGAGACACCCGCTATAGGGGCTATGACCGCAGCTTTTCGATCTCCGAACGCAACTGCGCATGTTTTTCAGGATTTTGCGTTTTCAATTTTGCGATATTGAGCAGCTTCCGCCGAACCGCCGGTAATTGCGCGGCCTGCGGTAAGCCGATAGGCCTCGAAGTCCGGCTCGCCGTCATGGAGCGTTAGCAGAAAGCGCATCGCCGCGTCGTCGAGCCGTGCAAGCATATCGGACAATAACCGCGACCGCGCTGCCTTGAGCTCGTTGAGGCCGACGGGCGGCACCGTCACTCCCTCGAACTCCTTGGCAAAGATGTCATCAAGTTCTGACAATGACGGACGGACGAGTTCATGCGGAGGACGCCCCGAACTTGCGACGTAGACGAGGAACGTGCGGTAGAGCGCGTCGGTCAGTTCTTCATTGTCATACAGAAACTTCACCTCGAAGAGGTCGCGCGGATGCTGTCGGTCGACAGCAGCATTGAGCTTGCCGCCGAAGAGATCCTCGAATGCCACCACTTGCATCTCCGCAAATCCGAAGGCTTCGGCGGCCGGATCGCTGACGACGCGAAGCTCGGGAGCGTGAACCTTGCCGCATGCGACAGGTGACGTCTCGACTTTGATTTCGGCGCCAGCCTGCCGGACGAGGAGCCGCGTGTCGTTATTGTCGCTGCCGGCGATGCGCTGAACGCTGACGCCGCGGAGATCACGCTGAATATCCTCGCGAATGCGATCAAGAGCGGCGTCGATCCCTGCGAGGGTTGCGTCGCGGTCGCCGATCGGCAAGTAGACGAGGTCAATATCGACCTACAGTCGTGGCATGTCGCGATAAACGAGATTGATCGCGGTGCCGCCTTTCAGAGCGAAGCTGTCCTGACTCGCGATGTAGGGCAATGTCCGGACCAGCAGCTCCACCTGGCGCATGTATCGTTCACGCGCCATCGACCGTTTCCTGTGGCACGAGCTCGGCCGGAACTGTCATGCGACAGGTCGGGTGAAGCCGCCCGCCTTGCACAAGGCTGCGGTCACCGCGGCCCAATTCTATATGGGCGGTGTCGATGTGCTTTCGCCACGGATGTACATGCTTGTCCGCATAAATGAAAAACAAGCGCTTGACTTTGATGCTGCGGCACTCCTCGAGCAGTTGGTTCAGCAGTTTTGGTCGCAGGCTCACCAAGCCCTCGAACAGCGTATCGACCTTTTGGAAGCTTTCATCCGCAGGGAGCTCATCCAGCATTTCGAGAATCGCTCTCTCAGGCGAAGACATCCTGATCGGCCATCTCCAGGGGCTGAGCGCAAGTTCGCTGTTATCGTTGTCCGACAGGCTGAATG
Source organism: Bradyrhizobium sp. T-12 (assembly GCF_058314695.1). Taxonomy (NCBI): domain Bacteria; kingdom Pseudomonadati; phylum Pseudomonadota; class Alphaproteobacteria; order Hyphomicrobiales; family Nitrobacteraceae; genus Bradyrhizobium; species Bradyrhizobium sp. T-12. The sequence continues at coordinate 23,911 of NZ_JBZFQJ010000002.1, forward strand.
CGGCATCCTCGACGCCGACCGGCTGAGATCCAAACGGTGCGTCGGATGTCTGAGCGGTCAGGAAGGTCCCGCGGCTGAAAGAATCCGAACGGCGACCCGAGCAGCCTTCGAGGACCTTGTCACCCAAGCGATCAACGGACAGGTTGCTTTCATGATCATCGCCGGCGATCTCTATGATGGCGACTGGCGCGATTTTCAGACCGGGCTCCTTTTCGTCCGGCAGATGGGGCGCCTGCGCGCGGCGAACATCCCGGCTTTCGTTCTTCACGGCAATCACGACGTTGAAAGTCAGATCACTAAACGGTTGCCACTCCAGGACAACGTGCAGGTGTTCAGCTATCGCAAATCCCAGACCTTCAAACTCGACGATCCTCGCGTTGCGATCCACAGTCAGAGCTTCCGTATGCAGGCGACGACGGATAACGCGGCGGCGGCTTATCCACCGCCCGTGAAGGGGTATTTCAACATCGGTGTTCTACACACCGCCCGTGGAGGACCGAAAGGCCCCCATGAGAATTACGCACCGGGTACGCTCGATGAACTGGTAAACAAGGGCTACGACTACTGGGCTCTTGCACACGTGCATCAGGGCGGCGTGCTGCACGAGCAGCCGCACGTCTCTGCGGCAACCTGCAAGGCCGCCATATCCGCGAAGCCGGCGCAAAGTCGGCGCAGTTGATCACGGTGAGGGACGGCGCGCTGCAAGGCATTGAGCCATTGCATACCGACGTCGTGCGATGGATATATCTCGACGTGCCGGTTGGCGAACGCGCACGATTTGGGGACGTCATCGATCAAATCAAGAGCATCATCGGCGAGGCCACCAGAAACGCAGAGGGCCGGTTGCTGGCCTGCCGCATCCAGCTGAGCGGCGCGACCGCTCTCCATGGCGAGTTGCTGGCCTCCGGGCTGCAATTGCTGGCGGAAGCGCGCGCCGCAGCCCTCGCGCTCGGTGAAGAGGTCGCCTGGATCGAACGCGTTATCAATGTGACCAGATCGGCATCGGCGGTCTGCATTCTGTCGGATGGGAGCGCGATCAACGATCTCCCTGTCCTGCTGGCTCATGCTGCGGACGACGCTGACTTGCAGGCGGAGATCGCGAGCGATCTGGGCGATCTCGTCCGCAGGCTTCCGCATGATGCCGCGCTGGATATCGACGATCCGCTTCTGGAGGCGGCGATCAACAAAGACTTTGGCGCGGTGATTGAGCAGGCAGGCGCATATCTGAGCGCGCGCTTGGCTGCGAGAGAGGCGGTGATCCATGCGTGTCCGTTCCCTTGACCTGATCCGGTACGGACACTTCACCGAAGCCTCGCTTCATATTCCGTCTGAAGGGCCCGATTTTCATATCGTGTATGGCGAGAACGAGGCCGGCAAGTCGACGACGATGTCGGCGATTGAAGAGCTGCTGTTCGGGATTCCGGGTCAGTCTGCAAGAAACGTTCTTCATGAGAACGCGGCGTTGCGCATCGGCGCGACGTTGGAACGTGAGGGAACGGAGCTATCGATCCGGCGGCGCAAGGGCAACAAGGACACGCTGCTCGGCCTTGACGAGCTGCCTCTTCCTGCGGGCGACGGGCTGCTTGGACCGTTGGTCGGCGGGATAGATCGCGCATTCTTCTGCCGGATGTTCTGTCTCGCCCATGAGCGCCTGCGCGATGGCGGCCGGGACATCATCCAGGCCAAGGACGATGTCGGCGCGACCTTGTTCGCCGCGGGGGCGGGCGTCTCCGGTCTTCGCGATCGACTGGCGGCGATGCAGGAAGAAGCGGACGGGCTGTGGGGCAGCCGCAGGGCGGGGCACCGGAAATATTACCAGGCGGAGGAACGTCTCAAAGAGGCCGAAGCGACGTTGCGCCAACACACGGTCACCGCGACCAAATGGCAGGAGCTGAAATCCGCCTATGAAGAGGCGCGCGACGCTGTGTCCAGATCGAGAAAGAGATCGAAGAGCAAGTCGCCGAGCTCGCCAAAATCGTGCGCGTCCGGCGCGTTTATCGCAACGTACGGCGTCTCGGCGAAATCGAATACGAGATAACGGCCCTCGGCGTCGTTGCCGATCTGCCCGCTGATGCCGCGAAGCAATTCGACAAGGCGTCGGCCGATAACGCCGCCGCGGAGGCGCGCATCACAGCCTTTCAGAAACAGATAGCAACGTTCAGCGCTGAGCGCGCCGCGATCGCGATAGACGATAACGTTCTGCTCCATGAGGCGGAGATCGAACGCCTGTCCAAGCTCAGAATCCAGCTCGCTTCGGGAAGAGCTGATTGCCAAAGCGGCGGGCGGAGCTCGCAGCGGCGGAAGACGCTCTCAAGTGGGCCGCGTCCGAACTGGCTTGGACGGGTGAGACCGCCGAGCTGGTTGATAGAATCCCGCCGCGTGCCAAAGCTTCGGCCGTGCAAGGCTTGCTGACCTCTCGCGGCGGCCGCTTTGCGGCCGTCGAGAATGCCCAGAAGACCCTTGAAGACGCGGGCGAAAAGCTGGCCAATCTCCAGGCTCGCATTGAGGCGATCGGGACCCCCCAGGATCTGTCGGGCTTGGCGGGCGTGGTCAAATCCACTTCCGCCTTGGGCGATCTTGACGCTCCTCTCCTGGCTACCCAGCGAGAGTATCGGGACGCGGATGAACTATGTCGGCAGCAAATGGCGATGATGAATCCCGCGGTCGTTGACGAGACGAGTTTGCGCGCCATGAAAATCCTGGTCGAAGCCGCAGTGAAGGCACATCGCGACGCGGTGCGCGATCTTGAAGGCCGTACTCAAAGCCAGCAAGCGGCTATCCGCGATCCGACTCGGGCTGTCGAGAACAATCGAAAGTCCTACGCGCGGTTGGTATCCGATGAAAAGATCGTGTCGGCCGAGGATTTGACGAAGCTGCGGGAACGCCGGGACGCAGGATGGCCTATCATCAGGCGTCGGCATGTCGACAATATCGCAGTGCCGGAATCGGAAGAGCGCGCCTTCGCAGATGGCGACGCGCTGCTCCACGCCTATGAAACGGCTGTCGGCCATGCCGATGCGGCGGCGGATCAGCGGTTTCAGAACGCAGAGTCGACGGCTGCGGCCATGGTGCTGGCTCGGCAGATCGCCGACCAGCAAGACGCTCTCGACTCCAACAAGCAAGAACTTGCCTCGTTAGCTGCAGAGCGGAGCGCCTTGGCCATGCCTGGGCCGGCATGTGGAACGGTGTCACGGATGGCCCGTTGCCCCCTGACGAGATGCTCGACTGGCTCGACGCGAGGGCCGATCTGCTGGATCAGATCGCCAAGCGCGACGGCGCAGCTCGCTCGGCAACGTCGCTGCAACACGAAATCGCAGAAGCCAAGCGACAGCTAGTGGGCTTGCTGCAGGATACGGCGATTGCGGCCTCGGCAGGCAGCCTGCCCCTGAACGGCATTTTGGCGACGGCGGAAGTGCGCATCCGCACGGAAGAGGCGAATGCGCAAAAGCGGACCGAGCTTGCGCTCGATGAGCGGAAGCTCAAGGCCGACGTCGAGCGCAAGCGCGGTGTGGTCGAGGGCGCCGAGAAAGAACGCGCCGCCTGGAATGCGCAGTGGAAGGACGCCTTGGCGGCGCTCAGTCTTTCGGCTGAAGGTCCCATTGAGACCATTCAGGAGCAAATCGACGCGATCGACCAGATGCGCGAGACGTCAGTTAAGATTGCGGACTTGCAGCACGAGCGAATCGGAAAGATCGAGCGCGACATCAAGGCGTTTGCAACGGAGGTCGAAAGGCTCGTTGCATCGGTGTCGGTGCAGCTGGCGGGTGAGGACGCAGACGAGGCCGCCCTCAAGCTTCATGCACGATTGAATGCGTCGAAGCAGGCGCGTGACTCACTTAACGAGAAGAGTGAAGCGGTTGAAAATCTTCAGAAGAAGCTGGACGACTGCGACAGGTCGAGAAATGACGCGCGGGTCATTATGACAGGGCTCCAACGGGCGGCCGGCGCTGGAACGATCGACGCGTTGCGCGAAGCTATTCAGCGGTCTGACCAACAACGCGCGCTCAAGGATGAACGGGCGCGGTTGCGCGACGCTCGAAGCCGATGGTGACGGTCTTGGCCTAGTGGTTCTCGCCGAGGAGTGCCACAGCAACGATCCCGACCAGGCTGCGGCGCGGGAACAGACTTTGAAGAAATCGCTCGAAGAGGTCCGGGAGCGGCAACTGACCAATATCCAGCACAGTAAAGATACCGAGCGCGTATTCGAGGCCGTCGGCGGCGACGCTGCCGCGCAATATGCGCGCGTTCGTTCGGCGTCGGTGATCCTCAGATGGGCGATCGAGCGGTTCCGGCGTGAAAAGCAGGCGCCGCTGCTCAAGCGAGCCGGGGAATTGTTCTCGATCCTGACCGCCGGTTCCTTCGAACGGCTTACGCTCGCATACGATGAGAAGGATGTTCCGCACCTAGCGGGTCTGCGCGGGGATGGAGGCGCCGTCCCAGTATCAGGACTGAGCGAAGGCGCGGCCGATCAGTTGTTGATGGCCTTACGCATCGCTGCCGTAGAAGAGTATCTTACGCATTCCGCGCCAGCGCCATTTATCGCCGATGATCTTTTCATCAATTATGACGATGCGCGGGCTGCGGCTGGTTTCAAAGTCCTGCAACAGCTGGCGGAAAAGACGCAAGTGCTCTTCTTCACTCATCATCAGCATCTGGTCGGCGTTGCCCGCACAGCTTTCGACGGGCATGTGGCGACCGCGGTTCTCGAACCCCGCGGGGTTCCGATAAAGAACGTGGCCTGACGGGTAGACGGCATCAGCGCGAGGGATCGAAGCCGGACGGCGGGTGGGCTCGTTCACGAGCCCGGCCGGTGAGCCAGCACGCGGAGCGCGCTGCCGAGGCTATTCCTCAAGCCGCCATCGGCTATGCAGGGGCCTTGCCGATGGTAATCGCATCGCCGACAAAGCACCGCAGCGGCGTTGATCTTCTTTAGGATCTCGATGGGCGAGGTTGAAATTGGATGAGATTGCGGGCGACTTCAATTTCGGGAACTGCAAAGACTGGCCGATAGCAGTGAGGCGACTATCTGCACTCTCTGTTAGAAAACGGGCGTTCGGTGTACCTGCGAACGATCCGAACGACTCCGTCGCCTGATCACGCGCAATCATACAGCACGCCAACGACTCCTCGCGCAGTGACCAAGGTCGGTATCACGCCGAAGATATCGGTCGCCTCGGTCGCGAGGACAATCGACGAACCGAGGCCGCCGATCGTCTCGAATTGGCGGAGGTGAGCCAACTTACCGGGCAGACGGGCACCGACCCGCTTGAGAATGCTCGTACCATCATCGAGCGTTACTGCGACAAGTGTGTTCTCCCATCGATCGAGATAGCCAATTGTTAGCTCGGCGCCGCCCAAAATGATCTGACCGGGAAGCGCGAGTGGAACGGCGCTGTCCTCTCTGACGCGGTAAGCGACGACGACGTGCGCAAGCTCCGGCACCATATCGACAGGCGTTGCCTCGCCACTTCCAGGCGGCGGCGGCATATCGGTGAAGATTGCGCCGACAATGCGGTGCACGCGCAGCTTGCTCTCGTCGAACGTCAGTGTCGGGCGCGAGGTCCGCGGGTCGGGCATCTGCGCAGCTAGCGAGACACCGATTGCGCCACGTGACGTCACCAGCCGTCGTGCCAGCACTCGATTGCGATACTGAGCAATCACAAGATGTTGGTCGCGGCCAGGATAAGGTTCAACCTCGACGATCGCGACCGCGCCGCCGGGGATAGCAAAGCCCAACGTGTCGCCGCGGACGTAGAAGAGCGCTTTGCCCTCGAACCATTCGCCACTAAGCCGTTCGACAGCAACATCTTGCGTCCCGCCCACGGGCAATTCGCCGACGAACGCGGCGATTTCTGGGCAGAGCGGAACGGAAAAGGTGGGGCGGATGATCGGCCGCAAGGGCGCGACGTCCGTTCTGCTCTCGGAAGGCGCGAGTGGCTCGCGCCACCGGTACAAGCGAAATTGTTCGTGGACCTTTTCGATGCTGGTCCGCAGCCGCGCGAAGTCGGCTTCGACAGCCTTTACGTCCATGTAGCTGATCGACGCCTTGTCGTGGTGCGACGTGTTGAGGACACGCCGCGGCTCCGCCCCTTCGGCGAGGGCGGTATCCTCCGCGAACCGCTTGACGACCGGATTGGCAAACAGTTCGCCTGTCCCGATCGAGACGAGCCCGCGCAGCTTGTCCATCAGAGGGATGAGCGTCAGCGGCTTCGTCGATGTGGCATACGCGGGATGAGCAACATCATCGAATAGATCACCGAGCCGCGATTCGAGGAAGACGCGCAGGCCGCATAGTTCTGTGCGTCAGAAGCGGAATCGGAGTTCATATGAAACGCGTGGCGCCCGCGATCGATCTCCTCGATCGCTGGCGAGACGATGAGAGTCGGCCGCACCGCGTTCACCGGGTGGACAGATAGATGCTCAACGCGGTCGGCGGCACGATTCTCGGCAACGAGCGAGCGGGCGAACTTGCGATCGTGGGTGGTCACTAGAAGCTGAGCGCCCGCCTCGGCGAGCCCAGCCAAACCTCGCGCGAGGCGCTCGCGATTGTCGTTGTCGAGCATTCTGCGGGTCGTCGAGCACCAGCAATGACAGACCGCCGCGGGTTGTGAGGACGTGCTCGCGGAAGGCGAGAAAGAAGCCGAGCAGCGCGCCGCGCAGCGCAGAAGCGTTGGAGACATGCTGGGCAGGTGCGGTCACGCCCTCGCGGCCGACCTTGAGCTCAAGTACGCCCCGTGCGTCCATACCAGTTCCGGTAAGGTCGGGAGCAAAGCCGGTCGCGTTGCGGTAGATCGCGCGCCGCCAGTGCTCCGACCGGTTGTGCAGCTTCGCCCGTAGCGCCTCAACCTGAGACTGGGCGAGCTCGGCGAGTGGCACAAGCAGATCAAGCGCGGATACGGCCCTGCAGCAGGCGTCCATACGCGCCTGCTTCGATGCATGTTCCACGCGGGCGGCTTCTATCCGGCGAACATATTCGATCGCGGTATTAAGCGGCGCGACGCCCTCAACGATCGCGAGCAGCGATGACAATCGGCGGCCGATCGCCCGGCTCGCGTCGGCGGCACCGTCCTGGCCGCGCCGAACGGCTGGAGGAAACTCTTCAGTGCTGCGGCGTTGGCTCCGCGCCATTCGGCGAACGCCAACGCACGCACAGTGCGGTCGACTATCCGCTGCAACGCCGTCGTTCCAGTCACCAATACGGCAGGCAGCACACGAGTGTCCGGTTCTTCGAAGGCAGGCAAAGTCGCGAGGCGCTCATCCACGAGCGCCGAAGCATCGGCGCGAAGCGCCGATAGCGCACCGCGGAACGATTCCGTCCCGAACAGTTCGTCAATCAATCCAGCTCTCAATAAGTCGATGGGTGACCCTGGCAAGTCGCCGCGGGTTTCCTTCGCGAGGGTAGGCGGAAGATCTTGGAGGAGGCGACTGCACCAGTGCGACGACATTCGGCGACGGTGCGCGCGATAACCTCGCGGTCTCGCGTGGCTTCCGCTAGGTGGTCGCTGACCGTATTACCAGTAACCGGATCGCATTCCCCGTGGAGCGGGCCGACGCAAACCGGGCACATGCCGTCATCGGCATGGCCATGCTCGTGCATCCAGGCGGAAAGCCTAGCGTACAGCTGCGCCCGCCGCGCGCGGTCGGGGCTCGCAGCAAGCGCGGCCAGCGTCGCCGCCTCGGCATCGATCTGCGCCAACAGTCTGGCGACCACCGCGATCTCGTCGGCGCTCGCCGACAGGGCCGAGAGCCGCGCGATGGAGGGCAACTCGCTGAGATGCTTCGATAGCTGTTCGATGGCTGGCCGAATGCTCGCCTCGAGGTCGTCGCGGGCCTTCTTGTCCTCGGGGTTGAATTGTTCGCCCAATACTTCGCGCGCCTTGGCCAGTGCCGTCGCCTTCAGGGCCGCGAAATGCTCATTGATCTTCTGGATTCCGCCTTTGGAATCCTCAGCATCGACCGCAGGTGCATCTCCTTCGAATGCGATGGCGGGAAATTCCGCGACGGCGCCGGCGAGGTCGTCGGCAGCCTGCTGGTAGCGTTCTACGACTGATGCGTTGGGCTTCGAGTTCCTTGGTCGTGCGCTTGGCAATCCGCTCGGACGCTTTACCGGCATGCTTGGCGAGATCGACGAGGTCAGCGAGGCCGGTCAGGCGGGCGACTGCCTCGCCGAGTTGCGACGTAGAGCCGACCGCCAGAAACGGCAGCAGCGCGGGCATGGTCGTCGCAATGCGCGAGGCAATTGGGTCGATGCCGATTGCGTCGAGATCGGGCGGTGTCTCGGTGATCTTGCCGCGCGGGGTGCGGCCCTCCTGGTGGCGGAGGGGTGGCAGCGGGTCACCGTGGGCGTCGACGAAGGTTAGCTCGACCCAACTGTCGGCTGGAATCGCCTCGCCGTCCGCAGGCAGATCGCTAGCTTTGTGTGGCATAGGCGTGATTGCCGACATCGGGTGCGTCGTTACCGTGTCGTCGTTGCGCGCGGCCTCGCAAACGAACTCGGTCGGTCCCTCCTCGGGTGGGCGCTGGGAGCGGATGAGGTGACCGGTCAAACACCAGACGATGGCGTTGGCGATGGACGTCTTGCCCGAACCATCGGCGCCCTAGGTGACAGTCTTGCCAGATTCGAAGACGAACGTGTCGGGAGGCGCGGTGGAACGACCGTAAACGTGCAGCCCAGCAAACCGGTGTGCGACGACCTTTACCAGCCGCAACACTTTGACAGTGCGAGCTTGACCATCATCAGCCGCGGTCTCCAGCGTCGGCGGCTCCGTCCCAATGACGTTGATGATTGCCTCGACGTCGCCTGCGGAAAGATTACCGGCCCACTTGCCCCGATTGCGGCGATACCAATCCAACACCGCGCGGGCATCGTCTGAGTCTATCGAAAGATGGTCGCCCGCGGCGACAGCGACGGCTCGCCCGCCGATCAAATCGGCGAGCAGTGTGTCGGTAGTAAGCAGATGAATGTCACGCGGTGCCGGTGAGTCTTCGTTCACGTTTGCCCCCTTTGCCGGCACTTACCCTGTGAACGCTTATCAGTCCAGCGAATTGAAGGTCCGGCAGCGGCGATGTTCCTTGCGGATCCAAATTCAGGACCGGCAACTTGAGTACAAGGCTGACCGCGCGCGGCTTGAGGCCAACAAGATCGCTGATGCTCGCCAAGTCGTTTCGGACGACCTCCGTTGCTTGATCAAGCTCGCGGAAATAGCGGGCAATGTTGAAGGCGAAGGAATCGTAGTTGTCAATGATGGCAATCAAAGTGCACCAGCTGCTTCAGCACGAAATGCATCAAAGATCCGCTGAGCCTTGGCGAGCGTCTCCTCGATTCGGCCTCTGGGTCCGACAGCACCGTTATTCCACCGCCGGCATGAAATACGGCCAGGTCGTCGTCGATCGTGACAGTGCGGATCGCAATGTTCGTGTCCATGTGCCCGTTGAAGCCGATCGCCCCGCAATATACCTCTCGCGCCACGCGCTCGATTTCCGCAATAATTTCCATCGAGCGCACCTTCGGTGCCCCGGTGATGGAGCCGCCGACGGCGCATCCACACGACAATACATCATTGCGCGATCGATCAGCATCACGCGGCCCTACTGCGCAGGGCGGTATCACTACCGGGGGTTGACACGCAAAGATTTGTTGCACCACTATGGCCAACCGATACTAGGATGCAGACCAATCGAGCGCGGACGCGAACTTGACGATCGAAACAGCCACAATCCCCATCGTCCGGACACCGAAAACCAACGGCATCGTCCCCCTCGATCTCGTCGAAGCGATGTCAGTGGTCGCCGCCTCTCGCGCCACCCTCGCGATCATCAAAGCCTACGAAGCGGCCGGCGTGACCGGCAATGTCATGGTTCCGCTCGTCACAGACTGTCCAGTTGATCCCGCCACACTCGGCCGGGCAATACGGCGGGTCTGGAAAGCCGCATTGGAGGATGTTGGAAACGGAGGCTCCGTACGGGTCGAACTCCGACCTAGAGCGGTTCACAGATTTATTGAATCGGAAGGGATCCCGGATCTGGGGCGAATATGATTCAAGATGCTGGCTGGGCTGGAGGCCAGCATCTGATGGTCCGACCAATTTCCAACGATTTGCGTAAGCGCGCGGTATCCGCTGTTGCCAAGGGTGAGAGCTGCCGATCTGTGGCGGAACGGTTTGGCGTTGCGGTCTCGTCAGTCGTGAAGTGGTCTCAGCGTTATCGAGCGACCGGCTCGGTAGCCCCCGGCAAGATGGGTGGTCACCGCAAGCCTGTGCTTGATCCGCACCGGGCCTTCATCGTCGAGCGGATCACCGAGACGCCGCACCTGACGCTGCATGGTCTGAAGGCAGAGCTGGCAGCCCGTGGGGTCAAGGTCTCACACAACGCAGTCTGGCTGTTCCTGCGCCGGGAGGGGCTGCGGTTCAAAAGAACACTGTTCGCCCTCGAACAGGCTCGCGCCGACGTCTCTCGTAGGCGCCTGCGTTGGCGATCTTGGCAGGCCGGGCTCGATCCGGGCCGGCTCGTCTTCATCGATGAGAGTGTGCTGCAGACAGCGGAAGGAGTTCAAATGAACTAAGACCGATGGTGAAGCTGCGAGAAAGATGGGGGCGGGCCCCCGAGATCAGCTTTCAGGGGCGGGTCTCAAACCAATCCGAGCTGCTGCGGTAAAGAGCTGTGGTGGTGAGCGTCGGATCAGAAGTTCGGAATATACCGAGCAGGTGAGTGTCCGAAAGACGAACGAAAGTGAACCCTCCTGAGACGCGTCGTTATTAATTCAAGTGTCGTCAAAACCAGGACCGTCTCGTCAACCTGGGACACGTCCGCCAGATGCCTGACGACTGGGCGGGCGGCGACCGGCGTAGAGGGGGCGTGAGTCGGACACAGGCTTTCGCGTGGAACTGCAGGAACCAGGCTCTTGATGCCAAGGGAGAAGCGCAAGCGGTGCCAACCGCGAGGCGGGAGTACCGATGCAAGAGACTGGGGCGGACCGATCCGTAGGAGCGTTGAGGGCCCTGTAATGGGGACGGAGCAAAGGGATCGGGTCAGGTAGTCGTACTCTTGGACCAACTGGAAACAGGATGACTTCGAACAGTGCGATAAACAAGCCGTTCTCGATTGAGAAGCGGCGAGTGTACGAAGCGTACAAGGCGGTCAAATCCAATCGCGGAGCGGCTGGAGTGGACGGACAGACCTTCGAGATGTTCGAGAAAGACCTTGCAGGGAATCTCTACAAGATCTGGAATCGGATGTCGTCGGGGGTGTACTTTCCACCTCCGGTGCTCGCCGTCTCCATTCCAAAGAAGACCTGCGGCGAAAGGACTTTAGGTGTGCCCACTATCAGCGATCGGATGGTGGTCAAACGGATGATTGAGCCGGAACTGGAATCCATCTTCCTGCCGGACTCTTACGGTCACAGGCCAGGAAAATCGGCTCTGGACGCCGTGGGCGTCACGCGTCAGCGGTGCTGGAAATATGATTGGGTCCTGGAGTTCGACATCAAAGGACTGTTTGACAATCTCCCGCATGATCTTCTTGCTGAAGGCGGTCCGGAGACACGTGAAATGCAAATGGGCGCTGCTCTACATCGAAAGATGGCTGACGGCATCAAGGGAAAAGGACGGGAAGCTCGTTGAGCGGATCCGCGGAACCCTCAAGGGGCGTGATCAGCCCAATACTGGCCAATCTGTTCCTGCATTATACGTTTGATCTCTGGATGGCGCGGACACATCCCGACCTTCCTTGGTGTCGGTATGCCGATGACGGACTGGTGCACTGCCGGACCGAGCAAGAAGCAGAAGCCATTAAGGCGGAGCTTCAAGCGAGGCTGGAAGTGTGCGGACTTCAGATGCATCCGACGAAGACGCAGATCGTTTACTGCAAGGACAACTCACGGCACCCTTCGTCTTCGACGGCCCGATCAATGGCGAATGCTTCCGCGCTTACGTGAAGCACCTGCTCCTGCCGACCTTGCGCGAGGGCGATATCGTCATTCTCGACAATCTCGGAAGCCACAAGTCGAACGCTGTCAGACAGATGATCAAGGCGGCTGGCGCCAGGCTCTGGTACCTGCCGCCATACTCGCCCGACCTCAACCCGATCGAGCAGGCATTTTCCAAGATCAAACACTGGATGCGGCAAGCCCAGAAGCGCACCCTCGAGGACACCTGGCGCCATATCGGTCACCTCGTCCAGGAGGTCCAGCCCCGCGAATGCGCCAACTACTTCGCAAACTCAGGTTATGCTTCAATCAAAATGTGAAACGCTCTAACGAGGACGCGGTCGATATCATCGCAGGACCTGCAACGGACATCCGTCCCGACAAGTCGAGCAAAGCCAGCTTCCCGCAGCCGTCGTCCTCTTAGAATCCATACGGCCGTTCGGCCCAGCGCAGAAGCACTCGAGCATCCCGATTGGGCAAGATGACACGCTGATCGCGGAGGCCCTTGGCGATGGTTTGACCAACCTCCGGCTCGACGCGATTGCCATGCGTAATCAGAAAAAACCAGCCGAATGGAACGCCGACTTCACGGTCGATCGCTTCCACGCGGTCCATCAAGAAATGGACGGACGCACCTCCCACGCCAAGCCTCTCGTCCGGCAGATGAAGGGGACGCGGCACAAATCCAACCTCGCGCGTGCCTTTGTGGTCGTAGTCGCAAATATCGAGGGCCCAGTGCGCGTAGACGCGTTCAGCCGAGGCGCTCGATTCGTCCCAGTCCTGGAAGAAACGGTTCTCCCGCGGTACGAACTCGAACCAGTCCGGCACCAGTTCAAGAAACGGCGTCTCGGTTGTGCCCTCCCGTGTCACTTCACGCACCGCACGACGTTCCATCTCCGGCCGCTGCGCCTCGCGCCTCTCGCGCTCGAGTCGGGCGCACCGCGTAAGGTAACTCCGAACGTAGATGACGCTGCTGCCCGCGCGCCCAAGCATCCGATAGAGCGGACCCGCGATGACCTTGTTGTCGGACATCTCTTCGTGCGTGATCCATGACGGATCGAGTAATTCGTCCTTGCCCCAAGGGCGGTACGTCGATTGACGATCGGCCCCGCACGCGATTCGACTTCCCGGCCGAGACGGATTTGCACATAGTCCGCCGCGCCCGATCCAGTCGGCGCGAAGGCGTAGACCGTCTTACCGCGCCATTCAGAAGTCTGAAGATCGCTCTGGCGCAATCGCGTCCAGAGCGCGCCGATGTCGCCGTTGTTCTTGGCAAGCTCGGCTTCCATCCACGACCGGTATTCTGCGATCCGTGTCCCGTCAGCGGCGATCACCGAGCGTCTGTCGCGCCAATACTGGTCATCGATGGCCGCCGTCGAAAATGGGAATCCAGCAAACGTCTCTGTCAGCGCGGCCGCCAGCGCCGTTTCGTTAGCTCCGATCGGAAGACGGGCGAGGACCGCCTCGATCGTGGCGGGATCGGGCAGTCGTGCGGAACATTCTCCGGAGGCTCATCCATGACTTGATCCCATCATCGGAGCCTGTTTCGCCGCGCGCTCGATCTCTTCCATTGACGCCAGGATGTGCTCGAACCGAAGCCCCGCCGCAAGATCATTGGCGTCATGTTCGCATAGTCACGCGCGAGCGCGTCGATCGGCGCACGAGGCCGGTTCGCTGTCGTTAAGAAAAGATCGAACTTCTCGCCGGATGACCTCCTTGCAAGCTGCGCTGCTCACGAGCCATCCTCCGGTATGGCGTCGTCACGCTCGAGCAAGGGCCTAAGGAAATCCTGCATCCAGATCGGCATAGCTGACAGACCTGCGCGAAGATCGTCGCGAATCACCCTTCCATGCTGCGGATTTGCAAACAGTCTGTTCAGGAGGTTCACTATTGGCTGTCGATCATACCTACTTGTCATCATGTCCTGCATCCAATAGAGCGCCTGCACGACGCGCATGCCTGGACGTCCGGCCCAATAGAGACGGCTGGGCGCTGCCGACTTGAAATGGATGACCTGCTTTCCAAGGATGATCGGCTTCAGGCGGGCGTCGATCAGGACCTCGATGCGCGATGGGACGGCCCTGGTGAAGCCGAGATCATTCGCGGTAGTCATCCCGTCAACCACGACGCGGGCTTGGTCGCGGCGCGCCACGGCCTTGATGACGGCGCGATAGTCGGGGATTCCCAGCTTGCCCGTGAAATTGCTCTTTCGCGGCCGGTCGTAGAGGCCACGATCGAAGCGGCGTAGTTCGCCAGCCACGACCAGGCGCTGCAACGCCTTGTCGACGGTCGCACGGCTTCCGAAGTCGGCGAAATTGTCCATACCTCTGTGGGTGCCGCGTCGATGCGGGCAATGAGCCGCGATCGGAGGTCCGGGGTCGGCTCCTTGAGCGTGTCCGAAATATGATGTAAATTTCGGTCGGAAGCAACTCAGCTGCGATGGAATCTTTGACTGGAACTCGCCCGTTTTGAGCGGTCAAAGGACCTAAGACCTCGGACCAGTTGACGGACACCCGTCTGCACGCATACTGTCCTCAGTCCTAGGACAGAGGACATGCGCGCGGAACCCATGAAAAGTCAGGATATTGTCGTCCTGCTGAAGCTCGTGTGCTTGCAGGATCATGAGCACGCCGGCGGGGTAGGCCCCTTTGGCCAAGATGGCGAAGACCCATACTCGGTGCGGGGACTCGAGACGTCCCTCGGAATCAGCAAAACCGAAGTCGCCGCCTCGATCAAGCGCAGCCTTGCATCGGGTATGGCAATTAAGCGCCCGATGACGAGCCGTCCCGATCCCAATCGCAGGAACCTGCGCGACTTCATCACATACGGCCTGAAGTTCGTTTTTCCGGCAAGCCCGGGTCCCATGCAGCGCGGCATGCCAACGGCATTCGCCGCCCCGGTCCTGAAGGACTTACTCTACAGCGCGGGTAGCCTGATTCATGTTTGGCCTTATGCGCGCGGCCGCGAGATGGGGCAGTCCGTCGCGCCGCTGTTCAAGACTGTGCCGAAAGCCGCCGAGAGGGATGATCGCCTCTATGCCTATCTGGCTCTCGTCGACGCAATACGGCTCGGCAATCAGCGCGAAGCGAGTCTCGCGGCCAACTTGCTCAAGGAGAGACTAGGGTGACCATCCAGGGGCATCTCAAGGAAATGCTGAAGACAGTCGCCGGCGCACTCGGCGATGAGCTGCGTGCGCGATTGGTCTTCGTCGGAGGCTGCACAACCGCTCTCTACATAACGGATCCGGTCACCCTCGAAGGAGTCAGATCGACAGATGATGTCGACCTGATCGTGGATCTCGTCGGCTTCCCGGAGTGGGCAAAGCTGGTGGATCAGTTGCGAACGCAGGGTTTTTCCGAGACACCCGAGGACAATGTCATCTGTCGGATGAAGCTTAATGAACTCAAGGTCGATTTCATGCCCGACGACGAGAAGATCCTCGGTTTCAGCAATCGTTGGTACGCAAAGGGCATCGAAACAGCTGTTGAGACGCCCCTGGATGATGCCATTACGATTCGTCGCCTCACGCCGCCCTTGTTCATCGCAACGAAGCTGGAGGCTTATCGCGGAAGAGGTAGTGGGACCTTATCGGCAGCCGCGACGCCGAGGACATTCTCCTGCTCGTCGACGGGCGGGAGGAACTGCTTGACGAAGTTGCCGCCTCCGATGCAGACATTAGCTCATACATTGCCGAGCAATTCGGAGCGCTGCTCGCAGATCGCGACTTCGATCATTTCCTCGAAGGAAATATTCGCGGCCCGGTGGGGCGTGCTGACATTGTTCGCGACCGATTCGTTGCATTGAGCCAGTTGGGCAACGGCTGATATGGCGTTTGCAATCCAATGGCACAGCCAGCAGGGAACGAGGACGACCGACAACCGGGATTGCGCCGGGATCGGCATACGCCAGACGTCGGCCCTCGCCATAGTGCTCGACGGTTCGACCTCTGGAGCAGAGAGCGGAGCCTTTGCCCACGAGATTGCGCGTCGGATGGTCGATTGGTACGTGTCGACCGACGAAAACATCACCGCGGGGGTTCTCACAGCTCAACTTCGCGCGACGCATGCTAAACTGTCGAAACAGTTTCGGAGGGATTCGGCGAGTTACCTTCTGATGCATGTCGGCGCTGCTCAAACAGCTCTCGTTCTGCACGCAGGCGATTGCCTGGTTGGCCGTCAGGCGCCGGCGGGTCCGATGTCCTGGCTAACCCAGCCGCACACGCTTGCCAACTCGGTGTCGCAGATGACGATCGGCGACCTTGCGAACGATAGCGGTCGTCATCGCCTCACGCGAAGCTTCCGCTCGCGAGAATTCGTCGAGCCAGCTTTCTGTTCAATTGCGCTGGACGACACGCCAGTGCTCGTGGCGACTGACGGGTTCTGGGCCGAGCTGGATCATCGCCAGCAGAGCGCTTTCATCCATGGTCGCGTTCCGGAGAACGCCGGAGAGAGACGACCGCAGCGTACTTCAGATCACACGACTCGGAAGAGGCGGGTTGTCCAAGGTCTCACGGAGCGAGCCTCCTCGCAGAATCTACATGGTCTGCAAGCGCAAAATTGTCGCAAATTTTGCCCCTCTCGATCGAGACAAATTTCGTGGCGTTGAGACGTGACAGATTTTGTGTGGAATTGACCTGGCATGGACGAGTTTTTGGCTAACGAGATTCTAAATTTCTTCTCTTACGGTGCCCGCGGGCAATTGAAGACCGTGGAGTGTTCTGGATGTTTGCCAAGTTGATGCTTCGCGTTCGTGGTCAGCTGATTGCGGGTTTTGCAGCGGAATGTGCGATCATAGCGCTCTCATTCGGATATGCGGTTTTCGCAGTTAGCGGAGTCTCAACCACCGTCAATGAGATGGTGGGTCTTCGTACGCCGGTTGCGATCGCCAGTGCCGAGTTGGCCGGCAATACCGTAGTCTTTGTCGCTTCCGAGAAGGCTTCGGCTAACCTAGAGTCGGTTGCCTGCGCCACTGAGCAGATGAGCTCATCAGTGACCGAAATCGGCCGCCAAGTGTTGGATGCCGCGCGCATTGCGAGCGCCGCGGTTCGATAGGTGCCGTCGGCGACATTCGGCGCTTTGCCGATCCGACCAGGCTGGTGAGCTACCTGGGGCTGAACCCGAGCGTCAGGCAGTCTGGCGAGGGCCCCTACCATGGCAGGATCACCAAGCAGGGCTGCGGCCAAGCTCGCGGAATGCTCGTCGAAGCAGCATGGGCTGTAGCCCGTTCGGCGGGACCGCTGCGTGCATTCCTTCAACGTGTCGCTGCACGACGCGGCAAGCACATCGCGGCAGTCGCGACGGCGCGGAAGCTGGCGATGATCATCTGGCATATGCTGACCAAGAGCACTGACTAAATCTGGACGAGGCCGGCCCTGCTGGCGCACAAGTTCCGGAGCATCGAACTGCGCGCTGGACTACCCACCAGCCATGCCAAGCGTGGATCGGCCTATGATACAACATCCCCGCGAAGAGGGCTGAGGAACGAGCAGGCGTGGAATGCGCCGAGAAGGAGTATACGAGATTGGCGGCCAAAGCCGCGATCCCGACACAGCAAGGCTTCTGCAACATAGGGCTTGTCTACAACATCCGTGTCGGTCGGCTTGCCGGGCTGCGAGAAGTCCAGCATGACGCCGCGCTGGTAGGCCCACAGGTCAAGATCGCGCGACACGAACTCGCTGCCTTGATCGACGCGGATCGTGGCCGGGAAGCCCGCTTCTTTGCAGGCCCTTTCCAGCACCGCCACGACGTCGGCGCCGCGGAAGGTGAACCGTGGCGCCAGCGCCGGTGAGAACCGTGAGAAGATATCGACGATTGTCAGCACGCTAAGCTTGTGTCCTGTTGCCAACTGGTCATGGACGAAGTCCATCGCCCAGGTCTCGTGGATCGCGTCGCCGGCTTGCGATCATCGCGCAGCTTGACTTTGACGCGGCGCTTGGGCCTTTTTGTTGCGCAATTGCAGGCCCAACTCGCGATAGACGCGCCGGGTCTTGTTCTGGCACGGCGCCCATCCTTCACGACGCAGCAGCACGTGAACGCGGCGATAACCGTAGCGAATGCGGGCATGACAGGTCTCCTTGATCTTCTGCTCGAGGGCAGCTTGGCCGGAGCGACGGGACTTGTAGTGGTGGGTCGACCTGTCAAACTAAAACGCCGCACAGGCCCTGCGGATCGAGACCTGCCATTCGTTGCGGACTTCGTCAACCAGCTTGCGCTTCCGGCAAGGCCTCATAGCCTTCGGCGGATCACGTCCTGCGGCATCTCCTTGTCGAGCGACAGGCCCGCGACCAGTTTCTTCAGCTTGCCGTTCTGGGCCTCGAGCTGCTTCAAGCGCGGCATCTCCGTCGGCAGCAGTCCGTCACACTTCTTCTTCCAGTTGAAGTAGGTCGCTTGGCTGATCCCGACCTTGCGGAAGATCTTCGCAGCCGGGACGCCATCGTTGCCCTGCTTCAGGATGAACGCCTTCCGGGCGTCCGAGAACTTCGAGGCCTTCATCGTCCTTCGCTCCTCCCAGCCGAGGGGATTCGGCAGCGAAAACTCTAGCCAAAGTGGTCCAGCTTGCCGGCCTCAGATCATGTCGTTGAACCGACACGCACGATGGTTTCACCGAAAGGGTTAAGTGTTGGCGCCCTGCCTTCGGTCATGAAGCGCTCGAAATTGAGCGATCTTAACGTCGCTACCGTGTTGCCCCGTTGCGAGCGCTTCTAAGCCTGCTCGTTGTCGTCGCGCTCGCGCACAACCGTTCGGCGCGGCGAAGGACGTTGATCATCGAGAGGAGATCGTCAGCGTCGGCTTCAATGCGGCTCTTCACTCGCATCCCAGTCGGAAACTGAAGATGTCGGCGACCGCGTCCAAGACCTGCTCGCCATCTGTCTGGAGCCTCTGATTCCGATCCTGCGGTGTTTGAAAAGGCGGTAGGCCTGAAGCAGGTGCTCGATTACGACTCGGTCGCCGGATCAGAAGGCCTGGTGCGGCTCGAAATCGTCATGCTCGCGCATGTGAGGGGACTGCGTCGCAGGCAAGCTCGAGCGGGTCCGTGGGACCATAGGACACCGAGAACCAACAGTCAGAGCTTGGCTCTTTTCGTACCAACGCGTCGCGCTTCAGACAACGTGTCGGGAGTCGGACGACGCGAAATCATCGCTGGCAAACCAAATGGCCAACTCTTTTCGAATTCCGTCGGCTCTGGGGGCGCGAGCCGAGTGATCTAAGGGCTGGTATGGCGCTTGCTTAAAGAGAGGCGGAACCACGTCTACGCCCCCTGGCGATTAAATACCTTCGCCTGCGATGGACCTAGGAGATCGGTTCTTTAGCACGAGGAGCTAATAGCATGTCCGGTGTTGCTGCTGCGTTTCTATGCTCTTCAAGCAAGTCACGGGCGACGGTTTATGATCGGCTCAAGCACATGGTTCCGAAACTTGCATTTCGCGGTCAGGCGGGGGTCGGCATTGCAGCTTTCATGCACAAGGAAGGTGTTCGATATGCGAGAGCGCTTCAGTCCTCATGCGACTCAGTGCGCATTGAGCACGATGAACAGGATCCGAATTTTAGGCCCCATGTTGCAATCGCCCATATCCGTAGCCGATGCCGCGGAATCAGCGATGGCGGGGACCTTCAGCCAATTCACAACAATGCGGGCACCAGCCGCAGTTTGGCAATTTCTCTAGATGGAGCCTTGGTCAATGGCCGTGAACTCAGGGGAGAATTGCTTGCCCAGGGCTATAGGTTGGGCAGCAACACAGATGCTGAGCTCTTGCTCAAGTGGATTGAAGGCTCTTGTGAAAGAGACTATTGGCGGCACGGTCTGCCCGTCAATTACGAAAACATCTTTCGCGACATTGATGACCGAATTGATGGCGCTATTAGCGCGATTCTCCTGGACGGAGAAGGAAATCTGGTTGCATACCGTAATCGATGTGGTTTGCGTCCATTGGAAACTATGCAAACAGATGACGGGTTCTTGCTGGTTGCTTCGGAAAATTGTGCCTTTGCCGATCTGGAGGGTAAGACACAGCAAATCTTACCAGGGCACATCAGGTATGTAGACGGGAAAATGGGGTACTGCGTTGATCGTTCCGTGAGCAACGGGCAATACAAAGCCAAACTCTGCGCCTACGAAGCTCTTTACTTAGGAAATCCGAACACATCGGTCGAAGGCCAATCACATTTCGAAACCCGTTACAACATCGGAGCCGCCCTTGGTGGCCTTGTTGCGCAGCGACTGCAAGGAGAACTAGGCTCCACACTCACAATCGTTTCCTCCATGCCGCATACTGGCGGGCCGTACGCTGATGGTCTGTTTGCATCTCTCGTCGAATACGGCGTGTTCGCCCAGCGTCGGGAAGTAGTCTCAACGCAATTTTTTCAGCGAACTCTAATCGGTACACCCAGCGAGCGAAAATGTCTCATTGCTCAAAAGTACCGCGTATCGGAAACGAGCCTTGCTGAAGCCGCGATAATAATTGTCGACGAGGCCCTCATTCGTGGCGATACCAGTCAGGCTGTCACGAATATGCTGCTTGCCGCTGGGGCCAAAGCCGTACATTGGGCGATCGGTTCGCCGCCCATAGTGGCTCCTAACTACTACGGCATGGGTATCGACACACTAGATGAGTTGGCATTCTGGCAGATATGGAAACAATTGCCGCCTGAACAGCGCACGCAAATCCTTCGCTTTCACAAGATGGAGCCGCAAGATCTCAAAATCATCGAAAGCAATATCGCGGCATCCATCAACGCGGCCACGATAACGTATCTGCCGTTTCCACTTCTAGTATCGTTGTTGCCCTGCAGGCAAGACGGCGTCGATTTGTCACCGTTTACATTCGAGATGCCAACCCCTGCGGGGCAGAAGCGCGCGAATAGGAACTTGCGCGAATTAGCGGCCGATCTTCCCTATTCGGAATCGATCCTTGCTTGAGGTCAAATCATGAAACCGGTTCTCGTCTTTGATTGGAATGGAACGCTGCTCGATGATACGTACGCACTGCTCCAAACGACAAATGCCATACTAGATCGCTTTGGTCATGCAACAATCGACATGAGCACCTTCCGGGAACATTGCGATGTTCCGCTATCTCTTCTTTATCGCAGTCTCGGAATGTCGCAAGACGAGGTTGCGACGGTGGATCGCGATGGCAGTGCAATCTTTCACGACACGTACGAACCTCTTGCGGGTAAAGCCGATCTGCGCGAGGGCGCGCGCAGGGTGTTGGAGTTAGCGCACCAAGAAGCAGCTTCGTCCATCATCGTGAGCAACCATATAGTCGATCCTCTGCGCTCCCAATTGAGAAGACTTGGGATCGACGACTACATCAACGATGTGCTCGCCTTTGAAAACCGCACTACCCAATATAAATCGATGAGCAAGGGAGAGCGGCTTCGTCTATACATGCAGAAAAACAACCTGAAGCCGGCGTCAACCTTCATCATCGGCGATATGCCGGTCGAAACGGATATCGCGCGCAATCTCGGACTCGTAAGCATATCCATTACCGGTGGATTTGTTTCGGAGTCGCGCTTGCGCGCGGCGCGTCCTGACTACACGATTAACAACCATCATGAGCTGTTACCAATCTTACAAAGGCACGGGTTTTTTCGGAATGCATAAATCATGATTGGCGAGGAATCATCACCCAACGTCGCTCCTAAAACGGCGAAGCAGAGAATAGGCCTTATCGGAGCTGGACGCATGGGAACCGGTATCGGTATCAGCCTATTGCGTCACCAAATCGAGCTGCATATCAAAGCGAACAAAACTCGCTTCGGTGCGGATCGCTTGACTGGTGCAGGTGCCCATGAACATCCTTCGATCGCCGAGTTGGCGCGGCATGTAAACGCCGTCGTGTTATCCTTGCCTTCCAGCCGCGAGGTTGAGGCAGTATGCCTTGGGCAAGATGGGCTGTTCGTCCATATGCCCCGAGGAGGGTTGATAATTGACTGCTCGACGTCTTATCCTGCTTCAACGGTCGCACTGGCTGAGCAGGCGCAAAAATGCGGCCTAAGCTTTATGGACGCTCCAGTAACGCGGAGCCCCGAACAAGCAGAGCTAGGCCTTCTCAACGCGATCGTTGGATCGAATGAAAAGCTTTTTCCTGTCGCTGAGGGCATTCTTGGTGCGTTTTGTGAGACCGTTCTTCATGTCGGAGATGTCGGACAAGGTCACAAGCTCAAGCTTGTTTACAACAGCATGACTATGGGGATAGCGGCGGTAGCCGCGGAGGTTTGCCAGTTTGCGTGCGGCCTTGACGTCGATCTCGTAACACTCCGCTCTCTGGTTAGTCGGGGCTCCACCAATAGCGGAATATTTCAAGCCTTCGTGTCCTTTTTGTTAGGCGAGAAACCCGATGTTCTGGCAATCTCAATCGCGAATTCCGCAAAGGATATTGAGTGCGCTGTGCGCCTGGCAGGCGAGAGCGCAGTTCCGGTGCCGGTCTTGGCTGCCGCCGCACACAAATTAAATGTCTCAGTTGTTGCGGGCAAAGGCGAACTCACACTACCTCATCTGTCTCGCCCATGAGCTCCTCGGCCTATTCATAGCAATCGAGAGCGGGCTCTAACCGCGGAGCGAGTGCAGATCGTCGTTATGGAGAGGTGTAGCTGGCGGGGCCGCGGCCCTCTATCGGTCTGCGCATTTTCATCGATGCAGTGTACGCATCCGGGCAACCCTACGATTACCCACATTTTTTGAGGTGTACTGTGCCGAAAAACTTGAGTCGCCAGAAACGCTTGTGATTCTTTGACGGGTACCTGATTCGAGAAGAGGTGCTCTATGGACTGACTTCACGCGCGCGGGATGAGAAGGCGGATCGGTTGACGTCTGACGCGGTGACCTGGTTTGACCGTGAAGCAGCGCTTTGCGAATTCCATGACACTCGGCTTGGCGAGAGAATTCGCATGCTGCTGAAGCAGATCGGCGGAGACATCGGACAGAGCATTCCGATGGTGTGCCAAGACTGGGCTAATACCAAGGCGGCCTATCGTTTCTTTCTCCAATGAACGAGTAAGCGAGGCCGACATCCTGTCACAGTGCCGGCCTTTGGCATGAGTTGCATCGTGTCGAGACATGATGCATCCGCGCCACGTCCGCGTTTCACCGTATTGGCGACCGGCGCGAGTACATCTGATTGGCAGCTTCATTCCACGAGGCGACCTAAGTGCGGCAAGGCCGCCGCTTTTGTTGACCAGGCGATTGCCGGCATCTGAGCCGCTTCGCGCGAGAAGATCGGTGCTTTCCCGGTACGACGTTTGGAATTGTGCGAACGGATTGTCGGGCGGAGGGAGCTCCAGCCACTCGTCGTCGTACTCGGGACGGTCGTGCTCGAGTCCGTAGTCGAAATCTTCGACCACGTGGTGGGAGCCGGTGTTGGTTTCCTGATGGTTCTCGACGCCCTCCGGATACTCCCAGACCCTAGGGAAAGTCTTCCCAATTCCGGATGCTTAATAACGGCTTCATGGTGGAGCTCCGGTCCCATCTGTCGCTCGTCGCTGCAAACGGCGTTCCAGTCCAGCAGGTCCGAATCGATTTCGTGTATCTCGCCAAAACGTCGATGTCTGATACGGGCGGTTCCATTGCAGTAGACGTACATCACCAGCGATTTCCCGACTCTTTCCGATGGCATCATACCATCGGAGCGCGCCCGCGGTCGAAGCGGATTGTCGATCGCCGATAACCGACGAAGGAGTGCACGACCGGCGTCGAGCAATGGACAGGAGTCGGATCCCGCGCCCAACATACGGCCATGAAGAAGGTCGTGAAAAGCGATGTCATCGGACAGCAGGGAATGTCCCTCATCGAGGGAATCGTTCTCTTGGAGTTCATGTTCTATCCGACCGGCGGCGTCGAAGCGGAGATCGACGGCTTCATCGAGTTGCGTGACGCCGAAACGGGCGAGGTCGCAACTGGTAGTGTCCAGTATCTTTCGCACATTGATCAGGCGACGACTCCGGTCTCAGAGAGTTGCTGCTGATAGAGCGGTCGCATATTCATGTAGCATTTGGTCGACCACGCGTTCCGGCAATGTGCCGCAGCCGTGCCACTGCCAAGTTGAGACAGGATTGACCGTCAGGAAAGGCGCCGATGACACGGGTTCGTCGCCGGATCTCCTTCATGATGCGCTCGAGCGGATTGTTAACCGGTATGAGGATGGCGCGGTCACTGTTTCCGCTACTGGCTTTTCGAACTGGTGGCATATGCTGCGAGTATCCGGGATAGAGGCTCCGGGAGCACGAAGGTGCGGGCGGCCGGTTCGTACGATGAGCTGCGAGCTCGTTTTGTTAGGTGGCCGCCTCTTACGACTCGCCCGGTTGCGCCGAGAGCGCGAATCCGTAGTTGTCGTGTCGCCCGCCGCTCTCGTTATCAACGTGGCGGGTAGGAAAGACGGACATGCGACGCGTAATCGGAATGGATATCCACCGCACCTTCTGGGAGGTGGCGATTTGGGAAGGAGGCGTGCTGCGGCACGCAGGCCGGGTCGACATGACCCGCGTGGCACTTGAAGGCTTCGGGAGGACGCCTAAGCCGACGGACGAGGTCGTTCTGGAAGCGACTGGCAATAGCATGGCAGCGTCGCGCGTACTGTCGCCTTTCGTCGCCCGGGAGGTGATCGCCAACCCGCTGCAGGTGAAGGCGATCGCCCATGCGCATGTGAAGACCGACAAGGTTGATGCAGGCACTCTCGCGAACCTTTACGTCGCGGGCTACTTGCCCGAAGTGTGGACGCCGGACGCGGTTACCGAGCGATTGCGCCGGCTGGTGGCGCGGCGTTACCAGATTGTACGTCGTCGAACACGCGTAAAGAATGAGGTGCATGCGATCCTTGCGTCGCATCTTGTTCCGAAGTGCCTTCACTCTGACCTGCTCAACCAGCGCGGCCGAGTGTGGCTTGCACGGCAGGTCGTGCCGGCAGATGAGCAGCCGGCACTTGAGCGGAATATCCGTGAACTCGATCGGCTCGCCGAAGACCAGGCGGAGTTGGACCGCGAGATCGCACTGAGTGTCATGGGCGACAGTCCCGTGCGAAGGCTGATGACGATCACGAGCGTCAACCTAACGGTGGCCGTCGGCATCATCGCGGCGGTCGGCGACGTCACGCGAGTCAAGAGCCCACAGAAGCTGGTGAGCTACTTCGGCCTGAATCCACGGGTACGCCAGTCGGGCCTCGGCGCTGCCCATCATGGGCGCATCAGCAAGGTTGGTCGCAGCCACGCGCGGGCGATGCTGGTCGAGGCGGAATGGGGTGCTGCAAAGAGGCCTTGTTCGTTCGCATCAGGGCGAAGCGGGGGCATCAGATCGCGGCGGTCGCGCTTGCCCGTAAGCTCACTGTCCTATGCAGGCATCTGCTGACCAAGCAGGAAGACTATCTTTGGGCGCGGCCGGCTCCGGTGGCGAGCAAGATGCGCGCCATGGATGGAGGCTCAGGCGGGGCGGCCGCAGAAGAAAGGCAATCGCCGGGGGGACCACTTACGCCTATAACGTCAAGTCTCTGCGCGACCAGGAACGTCAGGTCGCCGAACTCGCCGAGAAGAGTTACGTACGATTTGTAACGTACTGGAAAGTATGTCCGCCGAGGGCGCGGCGCGCGGACGCCTCAACCCGATAAGGCTTGAATAGGCTGCCTGGCCGCGCTTCCAGCCGACACGCCGCTCTTCGCCACGAGGTCGCCCGCGCCAACCGCGGCGCGGCTCTCTTGGGTATGAATGGCCTTGAGCATGTGGCTCACCTCGCGGACCCGGGTCGACGGCACGAGGCTGAAGACATTGCGATAAAAATGCACCATGCGGCGCTGATAGCGTACCCCCCGTAGTAATCCGTAACGCTTTCGGCAAGACCTCGGCAGGCATCGGAAACCACCAACTGCACGCCCTTGAGACCACGATCGACGAGATGCCGCAAAAACGATGACCAGCCGGACTTGCCTCCGTGGCACCTTCACAGATGCCGAGGATCCCCCGGAATCCCTCGGCATTGACGGCCGAGGCCATCAGCAGCGACACGTTGCGAACTTCACCGGCCCAGCTGCGCTTCATCACAATGCCATCGAGATAGAGATACGGATGCTCGTCCTCGATCCTGCGATTCCGCCATGCCTCGATCTTGGCATAGATCTTCTTGTTCAGGTTCGACACTGTGCTCGGGCTGACCCGGGTGCCCCACAGCGCCTCCGTGATGTCTTCGACCCGGCGAACTGAAATCCCGGCCAGATACATCTCGATCAGCGCCTCCTCAACCGAGCTCTCCCGCCTCTGGTAGCGCTCGATAGTCGCCGTCTCGAAGGTTTGCCGCCGTAGCTTCTGGCCTTCAAATTGACGTCGCCCGCCTTGGTTTGCAGCGTTCGTTCGTAGCTGCCCGCCCGCGTGTCCTGCTGGGCCTGGCTCCGCTCATAGCGTCCGACACCGCACAGCAGGTCCGCTTCGGCCTCCAGCATGGCATTCAGCGTCTCTTCTACCGTTCCGCGGACCATCTCGCCCAGGTGATCGCGAATCCGGGCTTCATCTATCTGGATCACCTGACCCATGGCATTCCCATCGTTCATCCAAAGCTCCTTCATTCTAGAAGAAGCCGTCAGTGCTGAAAGAGCGAAAGATTCTGTACGCAACCTGCTCCTGCGGGTCCAGGGCAAGGCCACTGAGCGCGAACGACTGCAGGTGGAGACCGAGGAAACGTTCGAATTCGCGTGCGCCGACGCTGACATCGAATACTGGACCAAAGGCACGGCTCCCGTCCTGCTGATCGTCGTGGCTCTGAAGACGCGGAAGGCCTACTGCAAATCGCTGAAGGAGTGGTTTGCGGATCCGGAGCGCCGTAAGTCCCGCAGGTCGTCTTCGAGAAGGCGAACCTACCAACGCTAAGGGGTGTCCCAATGGGGCGATCTGAGTACAATAGGACCTATGCTTGGTGGCAGGATTAAGCCGCCACACTAAAAGCGAGGACTACGCATGCGCCCGAATTATCTTTTCGGAATGAGGCAAGCCGCGAGGCAAGCAAAGGCACTCCAAATTCCCGAAATCGCCGCTATCGAGTTTGGCGTCGCTGGCGGTATGGGACTGCTGGAGATGGAACAAGTCGCTGAGAGTCTTCAGGCTGAAACGGGAGTTCGCTTCCGACTCTACGGCTTCGATCTGGAAACTGGCTTGCCACCCTCTGACGATTACCGAGATCTGCCATACCTCTGGCGCGCCGGTTTTTTCAAAATGGATAGGGCTAAATTGGAGCGTCAATTAAAGCGCGCCACCCTGATAATCGGCAACGTCGGCGAGACGGTTCTGGCGTTTATCGAACGCTATTCGCCACCTGTTATCGGCTTTGTGTCTTTCGACCTCGACCTCTATACAAGTACTAAGCCGGCACTAAACCTTTTCAACTCTGCTGCATCTCATTTTCTACCACGGACCTTCTGCTACTTTGACGATATCGTCGGTGATCTTGATGAAGTACACTGCGAAT
This sequence comes from Bradyrhizobium sp. T-12, assembly GCF_058314695.1. NCBI lineage: Bacteria > Pseudomonadati > Pseudomonadota > Alphaproteobacteria > Hyphomicrobiales > Nitrobacteraceae > Bradyrhizobium > Bradyrhizobium sp. T-12. Next base: position 51,275 of record NZ_JBZFQJ010000002.1, read on the forward strand.
GGGTTGGGGAACTTCTGGCAATCCGGGAATTTAACGATGCTCACGCAGCGCGGAAAATCGCAAAGATAAACGGTCTGTCTTGGAAGTTTGGCGCACCAACGCAGTGGCATGACCAGATCTTTGTGTTGCACCTGTTCGATCACCCCGCCTACAAGCAATACATCAATGAGCGGACGGACTGGCAACTGCCCCTACCAGAATAAGTTAGCTGGTCCCGGCCTTGCGGCAGATCTCCGCCACCGCAACCCCGTCACTGCCCTGCTTCAGGATGAGCGCCTTCTGGGCGTCCGAAAACTTCGAAGCCTTCATCGTCCTTCGCTCCTCCCAGCCAGGGAACCGGTGCGAAAAACTCTAGCCAAAAATGGTCCAGTTTGCCGGCCTCAGATCAGAAGATGGACGGGCAAGGTTCACGGAAGAGCAGGTTATCGCAGTGTTGAAGGAGCATGAGGCTGGAGCGACGACAGCAGGCCTGGCTCGCAAACACGGGTCTCCGAGGCGACGATCTACAATTGGAAGGCCAAGTTCGGCGGCATGGAAGTCTCCGAAGCCAAGCGGCTGAAGCGCTCGAGGAAGAGAACGCGAAGCTGAAGAAGCTGCTGGCCGAGCAGATGCTCGATGCGGCGGCACTGCGCGAGCTTTTGTCAAAAAATGTATGGTTCACCCCGTCCGTGTAAGGGTTCGTAACAACGAAAATGACACTTCCAGTTGCATAAATGTATCCGGCCTCTCGTGAGTGGACTGCTGTTGCAGCCAGGCCATGATGAGATCTGCGCACGCCGTTCCCAATAAATGGTTCGGGCACGAAGCCCGTTTTTTGCACAGGCCTTACGGCATGTTGATCCACTGTTTCGTCATCACTGTTCCCGAGCCATGCAATCGAAGCCAGCGTCAGGTGAAAGCAGGATCTCTGCGTTCGTAGAGAGCTCAAGACCACCCAGACAATGCGTGCGGATTCCGAGATGATGGTGCGCACCGTACCGACTTGATGGCGCGCAGGGTTCCGAAATGATCGCGCCCAGCATTCCGAGCATTTTCCGCGCAGCATTCGGATTTGATCGCGCGCAGATTCGGATGGTGTGAGGCCCGATCGTTGGGCCAATTCTCCGGCTGGAAGCAGCTGGGAGGATTGGATGCCGACGAGGAGGGTTATCATGCGCCAGGTGCGCGAGATTGTGAGGCTGAGCCTTGCATCGGGAGGCGTCCGACGCGATGACCTGGTTTGATCGTGAAGCAGCGCTTTGCGAATTCCAGGACGCTGGACTTGGCGAGAGATTTACATGCTACTGAAGCAGATCGGTGGAGACATCGGCCAGAGCATTCCGATGGTTTGCCAAGACTGGGCGAATACCAAGGCGGCCTATCGTTTCTTTTCCAATGAACGAGTAAGCGAGGCCGACATTCTGTCTGGTCTCTTTAAATCGACGCGGGAACGTATCGCGGCTGCGAAAGGTCCTGTTCTTGTCCCGCATGATACGACCGAGTTCACCTATCAAAGAGAGCGCCCGGATCTGATCGGGATGATTAAGCGCATCCCCAAAAGCAACTCCCGAAGATTGGACGGAAAACCCAAACGTACACGACATGCGGAATATTGATGCATTCGAGCTTTGCGGTGACCCTCGAGGGGCTTCCACTGGGGCTCAGCGCCGTGAAGTTCTGGACCGAAAGAAGTTCAGAGGGGGCGCCGCGCTCAGGCGCGAGGTCAACCTGACACGGATCCCCATTGAAACCAAGGAGAGCATTCGGTGGCTGGAGAACCTCAAACAATCCACGGAGCTTTTCGAGAAGCCACGCAGTGCATCCATATCGGTGATCGTGAGGCCGATATTTATGACTTGTTGTGCGCCGCCCAAGAGGTTGGAACGCATTTCTTGGTAAGGACCTTTGTCAATCGCCTGGCAGGCGATGGCGATCATACCGTTGCAACGATAATGGACGAGGTCGTGGTCAAAGGCCTCCACCGGATCGAAGTCCAGGATAGCAAGGGCAATCCAGACCAGTCTGTTCTTGAAATCCGGTATCGTAAAATCGGTACTTTGCTACCGATCGGCAAGCAGTCGCGGTATCCAACTTTGACTATGACAGTGATCCACGCTGATGAAAGAGGAGCGCCAAAGAACAGAAAGAAGATTGAATGGAAACTCCTGACCGATCTTCCAGTGCAATCGGCGCAGGGCTGCGATCGAGAAACTCGAATGGTATTCCCTGCGATGGAAGATCGAGGTCTTCCACAAGATACTCAAATCCGGCTGTAGGGCAGAGGAGGACTCGCAACTGCGGACTGCTCAGCGATTGACGAATCTGATCTCGGTATTCTGCATTGTGAGCTGGCGCATTTTTTGGATGACGATGCTTAATCGTTCAGCGCCAAATGCCTCACCGGATTTGTGCTGACCAAGGCTGAAAGCCAATTGCTTGATCGGCTCGTCGAAGACAAGAATCCAGTCGACACACAACGAAAGACATTGTCGCATTATCTTATCAAGATCGCCAGGCTCGGCGGCTATCTCGCCCGCGCCAACGATCCGCCACCAGGGAATCTGATCATATGGCGCGGATTATCGCGATTCATCGATATCGCAACGGGAGCGAAACTCTGACTCAAAAAATGTGGGTAATCGCAAGCATCACCGGACGGATACCATCAAGCTTGGCCCACGGCGAGTTCGGGCGCCTTTCGGCCGAGGGCAGGCTGCTCGTCAGCCGCGCCAAACGCAGCATTGCCGCTAGCGCGCAGAACGCGCCGGTCGCGATGAAAAAGAGCGGCCCTCGCAGGACTCTGGATACTGCACAGTCTTAGATGTTGTATTTCGTGTGGACGGTAAACGATACTATCCCGGCCTCGGGCGCGTGAGCCGTTAGGCCGAAGCGGGCTAAGAGAAGAGCTACCGACCTCGATGCTTGTTCTTCCGGGTTCTGATCAATCGCCAGAGCAACGACGCCGGTCTTCATCATCTGTCTGACCTCGTCGCTAAGGTCGTGCGCGATCACGATTGGTGCTCTGGCCAACCACGGTGCCACTGTGTGGGCAAGCCCATTTTTTGATCCCGCGACGTAGATACCGCTGACAGCATCCTCGGACATTCCTTTAGGGCACTCATCGCTCTCCATTATCTCGACGTGTATCGGAGAAGAAAGTTCTGCCTTCACACCGTCTCGAAATCCACTAATCCTAGAGGCCTCCGCTCGGTATTTCAGATCGGAGCAGACCGCTAAGTAGATTCCCCGATTGACCATCCGGGACATGAAGAATGCCGCAGCTCGTCCGGCTCCGTAGTGGTCAATCCCGACGTAGGCCAACCGTGGTGTCGTCGGCAGGTCTGATCCGAGAGTAATGACAGGGGTCCCCGATGAGGTCACCGAGGCAATCGCATCTATCATTTGATCTGTCTCGGGTCCGTACACTATCACCGCGTCTGCCTTGGCCGCGCGAATCAGACCCGGGACCGCTTCCGCATGCCGCTCCTCGAATAGGACGCGTTCGATCACAAGGGATTTTGTAGTTTGCGCGATTTGGCTTTCAAACGCTCGGGCAAGCCGCAACAGAAGGGGCGTCCTTTGCGAAGGCATTATTACCTTGACTCGAAAGAGCCGACGATGGGGCGATGGAAGAGTCCGACTGATCCCCAGCTGACGAGCAGCTTCGATGACTTTCAGCGCCGTCTTCGGGGATACATTAGCTCGTTCATTGAGGACGCGATCGACCGTTGCAATTCCGACGCCAGCGAGCTTGGCTACCTCGTTCAGCCCAGGTTTCATTCGCTTCGGCTTTCGTTTTGCGGTATGTTTGTTGACGATAGCCCATCGCAGGTCAACACCGCACTTCGCACCAAGATGTCATGGATGCACAGGATTATAACTGATGACTGAGCGATGCAGAATAGTCATCGTTGGAGGGGGGCACGCCGGCGGCAGATTGGCGCAACTCTTGTCTCGCGGCCCCGATCGCGTCCACGTGACCCTCGTCGGGGCCGAGCCTATCTATCCCTACGAACGACCTCCGCTATCTAAAGGAGTTCTCCTGGGCACCAGCGGGCTCGATGACTGCGTGTTGTGGAAGCCTAACGACCCAGTTTGGGAGCGTGTAGAGACCCATCTCGGCGTCGCCGTTGAAGATGTTGATCGCGTCCGGAAAAACATCCGACTTAGCGACGGTAAAGTGATTAGATACGATCGATTGGTTCTCGCTACCGGCTCTCGAGTTCGCGGGTTTCCGGTGCAAGGAAGTCAGCTCCGCGGCGTCTTTAGCCTTCGAAGTTACGCCGATGCTCAAACCGTTTCTAAGTACTTCCTGGCATCAAACCGAGTGGCCGTCGTTGGTGGCGGATTTATCGGCCTCGAAGTCGCGGCGGCCGCCGCACAGCGCGGCATCCAGCCACGAGTGATCGAAGCTTCCGACCGACTGCTTTCTCGCTTGGTGCCGCGACTGGTAGCAGATCGCCTTGCCGAGACGCACCTCCACGCTGGTGTGCAATTGACGTACGGGGCCATGGTCGAGAGGTTCGTTTCCAATGGCCATGGTAGCCTAAAGCGCGCTGTTCTCAGCAATGGAGATGCTGTTGACTGCAGTGTCGCCGTCGTTGCCGTTGGTGTTGAACCTGAGATATCCCTTGCGATTGGCGCCGGCTTGGAGATCGACATTGGTGTAATAACTAACGAGCAGCTGCGTACCTCTGATCCCAACATATTCGCCTGTGGCGACATTGCCGCCTTCTGGCATCCACTTTACCAACGGCATATACGTTTGGAGTCGTGGCAAAACGCGGAGGATCACGCAAGAATCCTAGCCGCCGTACTGCTGGGCGAAGAAGTTACGGCGCCGTCAGTCCCATTCTTTTGGTCTGACCAGTACGACCTCTCCCTTCAAATAATGGGGTTACCTCATCTCGGTACGTCGACAAGGCGAAAACCGACAGCGTCTGGAAGCGCGATCTTGCTTCACTGCGACGCACTTGAACGACTCGTCGGCGCGACCGCCATCGGACCCACGGCGCTCATCGGGCGAGAGCTGAGAAAAATGCGTCAGCTGATTGCTTCACGCGCTATCTGCAACTCTGTCACGCTTGACGGAGCCGAGTTAGAGGTCGTTGCGGGTTAAGCCCGTCGAGGTACCAAAACGGTGACCGCTCCATCCTCGATTCTCACCTCGTACGTGCGCAGGTTTATGCATACCGGAGCGCCAAGTGCCTTTCCCGTCATATAGCTGAACCGTCCAGAGTGACGGGGGCACTCCACCGTGTGGCCCTCAACATAACCATCGGACAGGTGGGCGTGTTCATGAGTGCAAATATCGTCTGTTACGAAGATTTCGCCCTTCGGGGAGCGAAATATTGCGTATGAATGCCCGTCAAACTCCCAGCGACGAACGTCTTGAAGCCGAATATCCTCTACCTTGCACGCAAACACCCATGTACGAGCGGTGTCGTCAACCATCTTCAAATCTAGGCTCATGTTGAACTTCTCTTCCCTCTTTAGAATATGCTGAACGTCTGGCGCCATCACTTTTGCACCTGACATCGAACCCTTCGTCGATCGATCCGGCGGCAAAGTCGGGCTATCATTAGGTCGACTTCTAGTTCTCCCGCGTACCCGTCGACCTCATTGCACCTTTGGATCTTCTCAATAGACCATGTATGCATGCGCCGCTTCCGGCCGGGCCCCCCAAACCGATGTCGACCAAGATCCCAGCGCTCTCATAGCTCAAATCAACAGAAAGAGGCCATCTGGATCAGCACACGAAGCGTGTATCGACGATACAACAAATCGCGATCGCCTTGATCTGGACACCTACATCTGCAGTCTACAGTTTGCAGTCTTCAGCAGCGGAGCAGTAGTGGGCTGTAACGTTTCCTGAGTTCAAGCGCTGTCGTTGTGCTCTACGCGTTGTCTTCCAGGTGGGCTCCAGACTTGTCCCAAGCCTTCCTGACGCATTCTCGAAGCATCAGGGCTTCGCTCCAGCGATCCGTTGTATCTTCACCATCTCGACCGGTTATCGCGTACGGCCGCGGCCCCAACTCGCAAGTAAACGCCAATGCCTCTCCGTCCGCCGCGCGCCGGCGCCAACTCCGAAAGCCGTAGCCCCACCACTCTAAGAACTGGTCGAGCCACATTTGGTGCTGCGGGAAGCTAATCTCGATTTGTATTTGCTCGCGGCTTGCTACCCTACCGTGGAACGCCCAACACCTATCCAAAACTTGATGGATGTGGCTGTTATTCTCCTCGGTAATTGGCCATGAGAACTCGCGCCCAACAACGAAGTGCGAAATATCCCCCAGCAGCTTGAGATCGGGGATTCGTTCAAGTAGATCGAGTGTAAAGAACAGGTCGGTCGTCATCCGGTCGCGATGTGTCTCTATATAGACGGGAAAATCGACCTCCTCGGCAAGCCGCAGCCATCCTTCTAAAAGCGGGATGCAATCATCCAAGCGACGTGGCCGTACATCTGGTTGAATCTCAAGATGATGAAGACCGAATTCCGTTGCATTTTCGAGCACTGGCTTGAGCTCATCGATGGTCTTCGGAAAACACTGGCCTTCGGCTGTCAACCCGTTCGCCTTCAACAGGCCATGCAGCTCGCGTACGTACTCCCGGCTCCGCCAATCTGCGCTAACGCCGTCATAGCCGGCATCTTTGATCATTCGGATGTTTTCCTCAAGCCCGCGTTCTGGCTCCGTCGCGCTTCGCAATTCCATGGCCCAAAGCGACTGAAAGAACAGGATGGTGTTCATGTAGTGTCTACCTTCGAACTGCTGAGAGAGCGGCTTCATGCGTTGAGTGGGCGTTGACGGCATCTGACTGCAAGAGCTTTCTCAAATCGTAGCTTGGGTCCTGCAGGACGGAAGGCGACGGGCGAAGGCGCCTCTCAATTATCGAGGTCGCGACTCGGACGATCTTTGCTACTTGCGATAGGCTACCGAACGCCGCCGTGGCCTCTAGAACGCCAAATCTGTCTAGGAGAAACGTTACTATACCCCCATCGTCTAAACTACGATTTACCTCGACCTGCGATTTGTTCGGAATGCCAGCAACTTGGAATACTTTGTCGAATTGATCAGACCACATCCATGGAACTGCCCTATAGGAAACCTTTCGTCCCAAAATGTTCAACGCGGCAGTGCCCCCCTGGTCCAGCGCATTCTTCCATGCCTCCAATCGTATCGTGTCTTTACCCGTCGACGCCGGATATCTTGCTGCGTCTCCGGCGGCGAAGATCCGAGAGTCTGCAGTTTGGAGGTATTCATTGACGAGAATGCCGTCGTCAGTGGCAAGGCCAGCCTTCTGCGCCAATTCAACGTCGGGATCCGCGCCAACAGCAACCAGAACTGTGTCGGCTACGAATTCCTGTCCTGATCTGAGTCGCACGCCCTCGACCATGTCGCAACCAATGATCGCCTCCACGTCCGCTCCGAGGAAAACCTTGGTGCCGTTGGAACGATGCAGTTCTAAGATTCTATCGGACGTCGAGATCGGCATCACGCGAGACAGCAGAGCGGGTGCCTTTTCCAAAACTGTTGTGTCAACACCTCTTGCCCGGGCAGACGCCGCGACTTCCAATCCGATCAGTCCTCCGCCGATAACGACAAGCCTTCGTGCCGGCATCAATCTCTCTCGGAGAACGGCGGATTGATCCAACGACCGCAGCGCGATCACTCCCTTCGAGCCGACGCCAGGCAACTGCGGAAAACGCGGTTTTGCTCCTGTCGCGAGCAGGAGGTAGTCATACCGAAAACGATCTCCTCCAGCGAGTGTAACGCTCTGTGCGTCCCGGTCGATTGCTTCCGCTCTGACCCCAGAGCGGAAAAGGATTCCGTTCTGGTCAAGCCAACCTGGGGCAAGAGCCGCTACGCCGCTGAAGCTCTCCTCTTGAGTAAGGACTGACTTGGACAGAGGCGGACGCTCATAAGGGGCGGACCGTTCCTCCGTTAGGAGTACAATCTCGTCGGACCACCCATGCTCCCGTAGTGCGCGAGCTGCACTCGTCCCAGCATGTCCAGCACCAACTATGACAATTCTTCGAGCCATCACATCAAGTCCGAACTGTGCGAGCTTGGAGGTTAGTCGCCGACATCTGATTTAGGCTATTCTGAACCTGATGTTTTTCCATCATGTTTACGATTCGTAGACTCGCTCGTGTGCGGGGCGCCCCGAGTCGGCGGCCTGCCGGCGTAGGATCAACGCCATGTAGTGTGGCGTGTTCGCCGTCAGCGCCTCTGAGACCAGGACTTCACGAAGGAGGATTTCTGGTTCATCGTTGCCGTACGGAGCGAAGTTGAAGCAGAAATCCGGGCCGGACAAAGCCCCGGCAGAACAAGTGCTGAAGGACAACCGACGCCAGGCACCTCGGCAGTATTCAGCGGAAAAGAATATCCGTATCGTGTTGGAAGGATTTGCGCGACGAGGAGAATATCTCCGAGCTGTGTGGCCTCGATGTATTATGGCCGGTCCAAGGAGTTCCTTGAGGCTGGCAAACGCCGCCTTGGGGGGCGACACTGCCCGCTCAGCCACGTCCGGCGAGGTCAAGGATCTTCGTCGTGAAGCCTCCGAATTGAAGGAGGTGGTCGCCGATCGTACCCTGGAGAACCGCTTACAAAAAAGAGTTGAGCGCGGCTGGGGAGGACGAGGCATGAGGTATCCTGCGTTCGCGAAGGCCGAGATCATCGCGCTGGTCGAGCAATCACCATCTGCGTGCCAGACGCACGCTCGAGAAGCTCGGCATCCCGCGAGCCGCATTTTATCGGTGGTACGATCGCTACCGTGCGGTTGGCGTTGAGGTACTGGCTGAGTATCGCTCGAAGTCGGACATGGTCTGGAATCGGGTTCCTGACGAAGTCCGCGGTCAGATCATCGATCTGGCGCTGGAGATTCCCGAGCTGTCGCCGCGCGAGCTGGCGGTGCGCTTCACCGATGACAGAAAGTACTTAGTCTCCGAGGCGCTGGGTCTATCGGCTGCTGAAGGCGCACGACCTGATCACCAGCCCCGCCTATGAGGTGATCAAGACGGCCAACGAGTTCAAGGACAAGACCACGGCGATCAACCAGCTCTGTCAGACTGACTTCGCCTACCTCAAGATCACCGGCTGGGGCTGGTATTATCTGTTCACTGTGCTCGCTGACTTCTCGCGTTATATCGTGGCGTTGAGGATGAGCCCAACCATGTGCGCCTCCGACGTTACGGCCACGCTCGACCGGGCGCTTGTCGCCTCAGGCCTGGAGTACATCAATATAAAGCAGCGGTCACGGCTTCTCAGCGACAACGGATCAAGTTACGTCGCGGATGATCTGGCCACCTGGCTCAAGGGCAAGGACATACGGCCTGTGCGCGGTGCGCCAATCATCGCCAGACCCAGGGCACTGGCATCAGACCTTGAAGAACCGCATCTTGCTGAGCGCATCAAGCGCGAGACCATCGCAATCCGTCGCTTGCGGCATCGACTGCAGGCAGCTTAACCTCTAGCCCAAGATGATCCGGAGCCTCCCTTCTCGAAATGCATGAGCGGTCTCAAATTATCTGACGACGGACACAACGCGAACATTGCGGCGCCGTGGTCGAAGTTGGCGAAGAGTTCGGCCGCGGCGGTGAAGGTCGTGTGGTCCGTTGTGAGCAAGACGCCAAAGTTCGTCGCCGGTGGCGCAGCCCTCAGCGTACAACGGTTCGCTGCTAATAACGCGAGCGACCGGTTCGCGGCGAAGTCGTTCACCTCGAAGTGGCGCCCGGCGCAATCCGTTGTGGCCGCTCAGATGCTGCATCGCGGTTCGAAAGGCAGTGATGTCTGGTGTACCGGTGTTTCGATAGCGAGCACGCTAAGTTGCATCAGTTGCCGATCTGCAATCTATACTCTCGACCGCTATACGTAGCGTGCAGGGGAGCAAACGAGCCGTACAATGACGAGCGTTTAGCGGCCGTGGCGACAATGCAGTAAGCCGTAGCTCGACATTTTGATGGATTTCAATCAACCTAACCATCGAGCCATCCAACGCTCTGCCATATACTGAAGAAAATATAGGGGTGGATTGCGCGCCAGGAGGAAGCGATGATGGAGGAAACTAAATTCGGCCGTCGCGACGAGTTTGGTCACTACGCGCCTAAGGAGCTCATCAGTTATGGGCCGTTGTTCACGTTGCCTCCGAAACCTATGGCGGTGATAAAGTGGTTGCCAGGGTACTTTTTGCCTTGGAACCTGCTGCTTATCGTGTTCGGGATCGGTTATTGGCTCTTTCTTGCGCCGTCTCTTGAACAAATGAAGACACTCGAGATCGGCTGGGTACTTTATCTCGTTCTCCTCAACTATGCCATCGTCGTCCTTTGGTATGGCGCCTGGCACTCTTGGCTCTACGTTTTGCGACGGCAGGAGACGCGCTTTAAGTACAACCCGCGTTGGCCCACGGCCAGAGCTACTGTTTTCGTCTTCGGCAAACAGGCTTTGGACAATATTTTCTGGACGATAACGAGCGGCGTTCCGGTCTTTACAGCATATCAGGTCGCGGCGTTTTATCTTTATGCCAACGGCTACGTGCCTCTCATCACCTTGTCAGACAACCCAATATGGTTCATCGTCCTGCTGTTACTCGTCCCATTCATTCATGAGGTCCACTTTTACGCGGTTCACCGCCTGCTTCATACTCGTCTCCTCTACAAGTACGTTCATTCATTGCACCACAATAATACGAACGTGCTTCCCTGGTCGGGATTAGCGATGCACCCGGTCGAACACATCCTGTATTTTTCTGTCATCGTGTTGATCGCTGTCTTCAATTCACATCCAATACATATGCTTGCCATGGTGATGCGCGCGGGCCTCGCTCCAGCAATTGCCCATACCGGTTTCGATCGAACCGAGCTGGGGGGCGAGCGCACCGTCCCATCTGGAGTCTACGCTCATTATCTTCACCACAAGCTTTTCGAGGTGAATTACGCTGATGGGGCGGTCCCACTAGACAAGTGGTTTGGCAGCTTTCACGACGGCAGCCCTGAAGCCGATGAGCGTCTAAAGCTTCGTATGGAACGGCGTGCTGAAGCTTATGCCAAGAAGGACGCTCGAGCCTGACTGGGTGCTCAACGTACCCTAGAATCCTATTGAAGAACTCAAGCCGCACGGAGAACTCCGCGGCCAAGCACCACGTCAGCAAAGGGGAAACGTTATGATTGTGGCAAGGATTGTTCGTCGCGCATTTCTCGCAGGCGTCGCGGGGATCGCCCTTACAAGTGTAGCGTTCGCAGACGGGCCCACTCCGATTCGAGTTAAGTCGGACGCGCACGCCGAGGTACCGCAAAAGTTTAAGAATCACGCGGTTAAGATCGCGGTTGTCCGCCAGCTCAACACTGGCGACGTGTATCAGGAGTGGATTGCCGGCGTTGAGGCTGAAGCGAAGAAGCTCGGCGTCAAGCTGACGGTCTACAACGCCGACGGCGACAATGCGAAGCAGGCGCTGATGCTGCAGCAGGCCGTAGCCACTCAGCCGGATGCCATCGTCATTGGTTGGGGATTTGGTGATAGTCTGCGCGACGGCATCAAGGCGGCCGCTGACGCCAATATTCCTGTCGTGACCTACTACGTTTCGGTCGAGCCGTCGGACAAGGTCATCACCGTTGATCAGGGCGACAAGCTGATGATGACCGGCATCCTTGGTGCTCTGAAGGCCCATATCGGCGGCGACGGTGCAAAGGCTGACGTCATCTATGTCTATGTGCCAGGCTATCAGGCGCTCGATCTGCGCAACGAAGTCTGGAAGGAATTCTTGAGGGCCAACCCTGGCGTCAATACGGTAGCGACGATCGGCGTCGTCAACGCCAACACTGCCGCCCAGACGGCCGATCAGGCCAAGGCAGCGCTGACTGCCCATCCAAACGTCAAGGCGATTGTCGCGCCGTATGATGAGTTCACCAAAGGCGCATCGCTAGCGATCAGCGAACTCGGTCTGGCGGACAAGGTTAAGACCTATGGCATGGACATCTCAACTGCCGACATCGCGGTAATGACGAAGCCACACAGTCCTTGGGTGGTCACGGCTACCACCAACCAGTCCAATGTCGGCTCGGTCGTACTGCGGGTGGCCGCGGCCAGGATTGCCGGCGACCTCATCGGCAACACGCTGAGCGTGCCGCCGCTGGTTATCACTCAGGAAGAGCTGCGCACGAACAAAGTCGAGAACATCGAACAGCTTGGTGCGGTCTTTCCGGATCTGAAGACGCCGGACGTGGCGAAGGCCCCTTGGATGGATAAGATGAAATGAATCGGTCCACGCAGGAAAGCCTCGCTGGAGGTTGCCCTATGTCCGAGCGAACGAGAGCCCTCGTCGAGTTCCGCAACATCACCAAGCGCTTCGGTGCCACGCAAGCGCTAAAGGGTGTGAGCTTCTCGATTATGCCGGGCGAGACGCTGGGTCTGCTCGGTGCCAACGGCGCCGGCAAGTCCACGCTCATCAAAGTGCTCTCCGGCAATTTCCTGCGCACGTCCGGCGAAATCCTGATCGAGGGCGAGCGGACCGAAATCCGCTCGCCGACCGAAGCGCGTGACTGCGGCATCGCGACCGTTCACCAGAACATCGACGATGCCGTGGTGTTCGGCATGACAGTGGCAGAAAATTTGCTGCTCGACGATCTCTCGACCGCCGACTCGCCCTTCTTTCTCAACCGCCGCAGCGTCATGGACCGCGCGCAGCAGGTGCAGCAGAAGTTGGGCCTCAAGCTACCGCTGGAAGCTCCGGTGGAGGAACTGTCAGCGAGCGGTCGGCAGGAGGTGGCGATCGCGCGCGCCCTAGTGAAGAACCCTAAGCTGTTGATCCTCGACGAGCCGACTTCGACGCTGTCGGCGCGTGAAGCGGAAAAATTGTTCGAGGCGGTGGCGGACCTCAAGCGGCGCGGTATCGCGGTGCTTTACGTCTCGCACCGCATGAGCGAGAGCCAGCAACTATGCAACCGCGCAGTCGTTTTGCGCAATGGTCAGATCGTTTCCGAGCACCAGTCACCGCTCGATACGAATGCGATAGCGACATCAATTCTCGGCGATCTGATCTTGTCGGCGAAACATGTCATCCGCCGCTCGGACCAGGTGCCGGTGTTTGTCGGACGCGGCTTGCGTGTGCGGCCCGATGCGGTGCCCGTCGACCTGACGTTCCGCAAGGGCGAGGTGATCGGTATCACCGGGCTCGTTGGCGCCGGGAAGACCGAGCTTCTGGAACAGATTTACGGTGCTATGCCGCTGGTTTCGGGCAAGATGCTGCTCAACGATCGGCCCTTCAAGCCGCGCGACGCAGCCGATGCGCTGACGAGGGGCGTGGCGATGGTGCCGGAGGAGCGCGCGAAGCAATCGATCTTCCCTGGCGAGGGCCTGGCGAAGCATTGCTCGATCGGCGCAATGGGATTCTTCAGCCGCTATGGCTTCATCGACCTACATAAAGAAGTGGCATTCACCCAGGATATCATCCGTGACTACAACGTCAAGTGTCCCGGCTGGGATGCCCCCATCGAGGCGCTGTCGGGAGGCAATCAGCAGAAGCTGTTAGTCGGCCGCTGGCTCAAGCACGGCTGGTCACTTCTAATTCTTGACGAACCGTTCCGGGGAATCGACATCGGAGCGCGCGGCATCATCTCGGACGCGCTGCGGGCTTTCTCGGAGTACAACTCGGTCGTAGTCTCGTCGTCGGACCCTGAGGAAGTGGTGGAGGTCGCCGACCGCGTACTCATTATGGTCGAAGGAGCGATCGCGGGCGAAGTTATGGCGGATGCGCTCAGCTCCGAAGAGCTTTCTGAAATCATGAGCCGGACCGGTGCAGCTCGGCAAGGCGTAAGTGGGGGCACCCTTCAATGACAATCCAAAACTCGCTCGCGCAGCCGGCCGAGCCTGGATCCACCCGCGGCAGCGCGGAAAAGCTGAAAGTCTTCATCTACCGCTACGGGCTTTTGGCCGTTCTGGTGCTGATGATTCTGTTCTTCTCCTGGCAGCAGCCGTTCTTCCGCACGTTCGCCAATGCAATGTTTATCCTGCAAGCGGCCTCGGTGGTCGCGGTGATCGGGCTTGGCGCCACGGTTTCGATGACGGTCGGCGGATTCGACCTGTCCGTAGGAGCGTCGATGTCGCTTGCGGTGATGGCAGCAACCGCGGCGATGGTGATCGGCGACCTCGGTGGCGCCCCAGCGATTCTGATCGCCGTGGCGGCGGGCGTCGCGGTCGGCCTATTCAACACTTTTCTCATTGTCTACGCCCGCATCCCCGATCTGGTGGCAACGCTCTCCGGCTTGTTCCTCATCAACGGGTTGACCTTGCTCGGCGTCTCGGGCCAGTCGATCGCGGAGGGTATGTCGTTCAACGGCAATGTCGCTCCGGGCAAGTTCTCGCCGCTATTCGGCTGGCTAGGTGGTGGGCGGCTGTTCGGTATCCCAGCGTCAGTCGTGGTCGCAGGTCTGATATTCATCGTCGTCATTGTGCTGCTCAATTACACGCGGTGGGGGCGGGCCTTCTACGCCGTTGGGGGCAATCCGATCGCAGCCGCGGCGGCCGGCATCCGCGTGGCGCGTTATCGCATGGCGGCATACCTGATCTCCGGCGCGTTGGCAGCAATCGCCGGAGTCATGTTAGCGGCCCGCTCCAACCGGGGCGACGTCAATGTGGGCGACGCGTACTTGCTGCAGGCCGTGTCCGCCGCGCTCGTGGGATATGCCGTGCTTGGCGCCAACAAAGCGAATGCCGTCGGTACGCTGGTTGGCGCGGTCTTCGTCGCCACACTAATCAACGGACTGACAATGTTCAATTTCCCGTACTACGCGCAAAGCTTCGTTCAGGGAGTGCTGCTCGTGGTCGCGTTGCTGATGAGTTACACGCTTGGCCCACGCCGCCGTTGAACTTAGTTCTTGGTCGGCGATCTTGTGCGCGGTTGACGAACAAGGAGCTGTTACGCAAGAGATCTCCTCCAATATCCAGGAGGCACACACGGGGCCCGCCGAGTGGCTTCGAGCATAGCCGACGTGAAGCGCCGCGCAACGGAGACCGGCTCGGCTTCGAGTTAACTGCTCACCTACGCGCAGATGCTGTCCAACGACAGCGCGCGGCTGAAGACAGAGGTCCGGAGATTCCTGATGACGGTTCTTGCAGCTTAAAGCCGTCTCGGCGCATTCGGAGGAACGGTACGGAAGACGGAAAACCGTGTGAAGTACTGCAGTGGAGGATTGAAACCTTTGCCCTATCGCGCACTCGAGAACGGTCATTGTGAACCTCGCTAACCGGCGCGTGCACAAGAGATTTCGGAGCCGCCACATCCCAGGACAATCGACTGTCGTTTGACTGCCGAAGCTACGAGGCGTCAGCGTCATAAGTTTGCTAATTGATCCTTGAGGATGACTGCTGCCAGTCCAGCAAATTGGTAGACAACGTGGCTTGAGTACGCCTGACGCGATCCGCGGATCACTTTCTGAACTACCGATTGTTCGACGTTACCCAATCTTACCCAAAGAGAGTTCGGAAAACCGCTTACGACGGAACAGCGGGCGCTAGCCTTGCCGACACTGCGGCCTCTCGAAGAGGAGGGGGCACGAGGTTTACGGGCCAAAGAGCTCACCGGAGGGGAATCATGCCAAGGAAGTACGCTGCTTGTCCGGACCGTTCAGCAAATTTTGCTAGGAAAGCTACCCTTATCTGCTCCACGCTTTTGGCCGGAACGGCCATGGCGCTTACCCACGCCAAGGCAGACGACATCAATTGGCGCCAGTTCGAAGGCGAGTCGATCGTCTGGGCCTCCGATATTCATCCATATGCCGATGCGGTTGCAGCCCAGCTGCCGGAATTCGAGAAGCTTACCGGCATCAAGGTGACGCCGGAGCTTTATCCGGACGATGCGTATTGGAATAAGTTGACGATCCAGCTCAGCACCAAATCACCAAGCTGGGACGTTGTCGGTACGGGCATTCAACCGGCTTGGGATCTTGCGCCCGGTCAATTGCTTGAGCCCCTCGACCGCTATCTGAACGATCCGAAACTTACGGCGGCCGGCTACGATTACAAGGATTTCTTCCCAGCACTACGAGATGCGCTGACTTGGAAGGTCAAGGAAGGCCAGATCGAGCCGGGAAGCGGGCAGGTGTGGGCCATTCCGCATGGCTTCGAGAATATCCAACTGTTCTAACGGAAGGACATCCTCGACAAGTATGGCATCAAGGTCCCTACGACCCCGCCGGAGATGTCCGCGGCATGCGAAAAGCTGAAGGCTGCCGATCCGACGATTACGCCCCTTGGCGTCCGCGGTGTGCGGTTCTGGAGCAGCATCCACACGGCCGCAATCTCGATCGCCAGGTCCTACGGGGTGCACGATTTCACCGTCAAGGACGGTAAGCTCGACACCGGCCTCGACTCACCCGAGTCGATCGCTTTCCACAAGGACTATGTGGACATGATCAAGAAGTGCGCGGCGCCCTCCTTTGCTAACGACAATTGGTACCAGGTGGTCGAAGGCATCAATTCCGGCCGCACAGCCATGGCGATCGATTCCAACATGTTTGGCTTTTGGAACGACGTTGCCGGCAAGCCAGCCTCAGGCAAAATAGCATTTGCGCCGCCCTTGCGTGCTCCGAATGCCAAAAACTTCGAATCCAACATCTGGATCTGGTCTTTGGCGATGAATGCGGCATCGCAAAAGAAGGGAGCTGCGTGGCTCTTCATCCAATGGGCGACTTCGAAGCAAGTGAAGCTCAACGGTGCCGTGGCCGGCAAGCTCGTCAACTCTCCGCGCACCTCGACCTGGACTGACAAGGCATGGCTCGAATACGCGGCAAAGCCTGAATTCAACAACTTTGTCGACACGTTCAAGAGCGTGCAGGACCGGGCAAAGCTGGCCTTTACAGCTCGCGTCGGCTTTGCCGAAGCAATGAATGCCTGGGCCGTTGCCATGCAGAAAATGGTCAACGGAGCTGACGTGAAGGCGACATTGACAGACCTCGCGGCCGAAATCCGATCGACCATGTGAAGTGCCGAGGGGGCGGCGGCGACCCGCTGCCCCTTCTTGCAATTAGAGATGTAGTCATATGGAACTTCGAGGATACGACGCAATCGTGACGCTGCAGTCTTCGGCCAGCCAACTTGCCTCCTCACAGGATCGGCGGATCAAGAGCGCTGAGGAGCCGCGTCTTGACTGGTGGAGCATTGCAGCAATTGCGCCAGCCATCGTCATACTTGTAGGATTTCTGCTTCTGTTCTTCTACGGCGTCTATCAGTCGTTGACTGACCTCAGGTTCGGTCGCCCCTTGGTCCACTTCATCGGCCTCAACAATTACGCGGCGCTGATTAAGACAGAGGATTTCTGGAATAGCATTCGCGCGACGCTGGTCTACTCTGGATCCGCCGTCCTTGCCGAGGCAGCCTTCGGTCTCGCGCTTGCCAAGCTGTTCGCGACCGAAGTCTTCCTGGCCCGCGTGATGCGGCCGGTCATTCTCCTGCCCCTCGTCCTACCCCCGATGAGCGTAGCGCTCATGTGGACGACCATGATGGACCCACAAAACGGGATCATGAATTATCTGTTGTCGCTTGTCGGGATCGGCCGATTTGCCTGGATCTCAGATCCCGTGACCGCAATGTTCTCCCTGGTCCTGATCGACGTATGGACCTACACGCCCTTCTTCGCACTCATCATCTTCGCCGGCCTTCAGGGCATCAATGAAGAGGTGAGAGAAGCCGCGCGCGTTAACGGTGCGAAGGGCTTGGCGACCTTTCTGCACATCGAGCAGCCTCTGATTGCTCCCTACATTCTGATCGCGGCGGTGTTTCGGCTGATCGAGTCTCTCAACCAGTTCGACATCATCTTCGGGACAACCCAAGGCGGGCCCGGCAACAGCACTTCGGTTCTTTCGGTACGTGCCTACATCACCGCGTTCCAGAATCTCGCTTTTGGGCGTGGCGCCGCACTGATGGTGGTCAATTGGCTGATCGTGCTAGTCGGGACGTTCGCCATGGTCAAGCTCTGGCGCTTTGTTCGCCAGCGCGTCAGCTGAAGAGGCCGCGCATGCGCGTCAATCGTTCGACTCCCGCCAATCTGATCCTCAACCTGCTCGTGGGCGTTTGCGCATTTATCCTAGCTTTTCCGCTTATCTGGATATTGATGATGTCGCTGAAGCAGCAGGCCGAAGTCATGACCTGGCCACCGACCTTTCTGTTCTCGCCGACCCTGGAGAATTTTCGCGTGCTGTTTGATGTCGCCCAGGCGGGGGCGACCAGCTATGGCACCATCAAAGTCGATTTCTTGACGCCGATCACCAACAGCGTCGTCATAGCGCTGGGCTCGGTCATCGTGTCTCTGCTCGTGGGCGTGCCGGCCGGCTACGTGCTGGCGCGGCGCGACATACCTCTCAAAGAGGACATTGCGTTCTTCATTCTTGGATTCCGCTTTGCCCCGGTTCTCCTGGTCGTCATCCCGCTCTTCAGCGTATTCCAGACCATCGGGCTATATGACACCTATCTCGGCATGATCTGGGTCTACCAGGTGGTCACACTGCCGATGATCGTCTGGCTGAGCCGCTCCTACATCGAGGACATCCCCAAGGACATCGAGGAGGCGGCTGCCATGGACGGCGCCAAACCCGTTCGCGTCGTGCTGCACATCGTGCTGCCACTGTTGAAGCCAGGACTGATCGGAGCCTCATTGCTCATCTTCCTGCTCGCCTGGCACAATTTTGCCCTCGGTCTAATGCTGAGCTCGACCAAGGCGCCGGTGACGGTCGCTCTGCTCAAGCTTCTCAATCCGGGCGTGCAGTTCTATCCCGTCATGGCGGCCGGGCTCGTCGTGACGATGATCATTCCCGTCATCCTGATCGTCATTGGCCAGCGTCACCTCGAACGCGGCCTCACCTTCGGTGCCGTAAAATGAACACCCGGCCATTGATGTTCTTCGGAACGACGAATCTCGATCTCTGCTTCAACGTCGAGCGACTGCCGACTCCAGGTGAAAGCCTGATGGGCGGCTTGACCCGTTACCCCGGAGGCAAGGGCGCCAATCAGGCCGTTGCTGCCGCCCGGCTTGGCCTCAAGCCACATTTCTACACGCGTCTCGGCGATGACGATGCCGGCCACTGGCTGTTGCAGTCCCTGATGCAGGCCGGCGTTCGCGCAGATGCCATTCAGATCTCTGCGGGCGAGGTCTCCGGTTCAGCCCTGGTCATGGTCGGCGACGACGGCTCGAACATGATCGTCATAGACCCTGGCACGAATTTGAACGTGACACCCGAGATGATCGAGCGCGCGGCCGAGTTCATCGCGCGCGATGCAATCGTTGTTGCGGAAATGGGGATGCCGATCTCGGCCCTTAATCGGCTCTTCGAGATGAAGGCGGACAAGGGTTTTGAACTCATCTTCAAGCCGGCGCCGGTCAGGCCCGGGCTTTCACCGGCCGCGTGGGCAAGCGTTGACTTCGTCACGCCGAACCAGACGGAAGCCTTTGAGCTCACAGGGATCGAAGTCCTCGACTTCCACACAGCCGCGGGCGCGGCCTTAAAGCTTCTCGATCTCGGTCCAGCTGCCGCCCTAATCACCTTGGGCGCGCAGGGCGCTTACTATGCCGACAAGAAGCAATCTTTTTCTCTGCGCGCCTTCCCGGTGAAGGTCGTGGATACCACGGCCGCAGGGGATGCTTTCAATGGCGCCTTCGCCGCTTCATTGGCTGAGAGCCTGCCCTTGAGGGAAGCCGTACGAAGGGCGCTCGCGGTGGCAGCCCTGTGCGTGACGCGCCGCGGTGCTCAAAGCTCGATGCCGAGCCGCGAGGCGGTTGGCGAATTTCTGCAATCACAAACGATCCTGGAGTTGGAATGACTGAACAGTTCTCAGTTTCGGATAGAACGGTGCTCGTAACCGGAGCCGGTGGAGGCATCGGGTCGGCCATTGTTTCAATGCATTCCGGGCGGGAGGGGCGAATGTCCTTGCCACCGATGCTAATCTCGCAAACCTCAGGGAGACCTTGGCTGGCCTGCCCCATGGCAACGGCGTACTGCCAATGGCGATGGATGTCGCGCGGGAGGACGATGTCGCAAGGGTGCTAGATGAGATTGCCAGACGTTTCGGCCGGCTCGATGTGCTGGTGAATAACGCCGGCATCAAGTCTGCCGAGCCGCTCCTGAACGGCAATTCGGAAAAGATCGAGCGCACGATCCAGATCAACTCAGTCGCTGTCCTGCGCTCCTCCAAACTGGTGGTCGACCGGTTCATGAAGGCGAAAGGTGGCCGTATCGTCAACGTCGGCTCCTCGCTGTCCTCGCAAGGTGCAGTCTTCAACTATCAGGCTGGCGGCGCCGACTACTGCTTGTCCAAGGCGATCGTCCACGATCTCACCAAGCTGCTCGCCTACGAATGCGCGCCGCTCAAGATCAATGTCAACGCAATCGCCCCTGGCATTATCGACACGCCCATGCACGGGCGTCCCCGGGAGGAGACCGAAGCCCGCCATAGTGGCCGGATCCCGCTGGGACGCGTGGGTCTACCGGAGAATATCGCGGGTCTTGCTGTCTTTCTCGCAAGCCCCGCGGCCTCATATATGACCGGGCAGATTCTTCACGTGAACGGCGGGATGCTGATGAATGGCTAATACCGCCCCGGCCCATAACTGGCCGCAAGTCAAAGGTATCATTTCGGATCTCGATGGCGTGGTTTATCGCGGCAACGCGGCGATACCAGATGCTATCCAGACATTTGGAGCTTGGCAGACGGCAGGATTGCCGTTCTGCTTCGTGACTAACAATTCCACCCATACCCCCGAAGATGTCTCCGCAAACTTGCGAGTTTCGGGCTTGTCGTCACGCCGAAAGACGTTGTCACGAGCGCCATCACTGCCGCCGAGCTCATTCGCGCGACATACAAGGATGCAACGCGCGTATTCGTCGTGGGCGCGCCATCGCTGGTGAAGGCCATCACCGAAGCGGGGCTCGATGTGACCGATCGCGAACCCGATGCCGTGGTCATGGGCCTCGATCGCTAGATAACGCATGAGAAGCTGCGGATTGCGGTCGAAGCGATCCTGAACGGTGCCGCATTCGTCGGCACCAACCCCGATCTCCTCCTGCCGACCGCAGGCGGTTTCGAACCTGGAGCAGGAGCAACGATCACAGCTGTAGCTGCTGCCACAGGCGTGAAGCCCTTGATTGTCGGGAAACCTGAGCCGCACATGATCGAGACGGCACTTTCCCGTCTCGGGACGGCGCGCAACGCCACATTGATGATTGGCGACCAGATCCAGACGGATATCCAGGCCGGAAAGCGAGCGAAGCTACCGACGGTGCTGGTCACGACCGGCGTGCCGCCCCGCGAAGACCCATCCCTGGTGCCACCTGATTTTATCGTCTCCAGCCTGGCAGAGATTGAGGTCCCGGCGGCGCTGGTCGAACGGATTCGACAGAGGAGTTCGTGATGGCCGATGTTCGTTTGGAAGGCGTCAACAAGGCCTATGGGACAATCCAGATCCTGCGGAACATTGATCTCACCATCGATCACGGCGAGTTCGTCGTGTTCGTCGGACCTTCGGGATCGGGCAAGTCGACGCTGTTGCGAATGATTGGAGGACTAGAACGAATCAGCGGCGGCCGGCTTCTGATTGACAACGAGCTCGTCAATGATGTCGATGCGGCGGATCGAAACCTCGGGATGGTGTTTCAGAGCTACGCGCTCTATCCGCACATGACTGTGCGCGAGAACCTTGCCTTTCCTCTGCGAATGGCAAAGGTTGCGAAGACCGGGATCGAGACCAGGGTCGCCGAGACTGCGTCGCTGCTACAGATCGATCATCTTCTGGACCGAAAACCCCGACAACTCTCGGGCGGCCAGCGTCAGCGCGTTGCGATTGGCCGCGCAATTGTTCGCGAACCCAAGGTGTTCCTATTCGACGAACCCCTGTCGAACCTTGATACCGAATTGCGGGTGCAGATGCGGGTTCAGATTGCCAAGCTCCACAAGCAGCTTGGGAATACCATGATCTACGTGACACACGACCAGGTGGAAGCCATGACAATGGCCGACAAGATCGTCGTACTCAAGGACGGCAACATCGAGCAGGTGGGAAGCCCGCATGATCTCTATCACAATCCGGCATCCCGGTTTGTGGCCGGATTCATCGGCTCACCCAAGATGAATTTCCTGGGCGGCCACATCGAGGCGGCGCACGAGGCGGGCATGGACGTCAGGCTCGACGCCGGGGCGACAGTCTCCGTCCCCGTGCAGCCGGATCAATTGCTCGTCGGCAAGCCGATCACACTCGGAATTCGCCCCGATGACTTCTCTCCATCTGCGGCGGAGAGGAAAGAGATCGCGATCGAACTCGACGTCGATTTCGTCGAGCATCTTGGCAGCGTCACCTACATCTACGGAAACGCTGGCAAGGAATCGGTGGTCGCAAAGGCGCCAAAGCCGGAGTCACAGAAGAGGTCTGGCAAGGTTCGTCTTGCGGCGTCGCCGGCGGACTGCCACCTGTTCGTGACGAACGGAAAGGCGCTGCGCCGGTTGCACGCGCCCGCAAATTGGAGCTAGTTTTCGCAACCGCCGTGCAGGAGGCGGGCAAGTCATGCACACGCGGACAGACCAGGCAAAGGGCGGCGGCATCAGGCGGTTCTTCCGCAACTCCCGCTCCTTTATGCTTGGGGCTGGAATAGGATCGGGCATGACCGCGCGAGCGGCCGAACGGGCGGGCGCGGATTTCGTTCTCGCCCTTAACGCCGGCCGATTTCGCGCGATGGGGGGCTCTTCGCCAGCCTCAATTCTTCCAATCCGCAATACAAACGAATTCGTGGCGGGCTTCGGCCGGACCGAGATCCTGCCCTCAACGAAATTGCCGGTATTTTTTGGCGCTTGTACCTTCGATCCGCAGCTGGATATCGACCGCTTTCTCGACCGCATCATGCGATGGGGTTTTTCAGGCGTCACCAATTTCCCGTCCGTCATCCACATTGATGACTACAGGAGATCACTGCTTGAAAGTTGCGGGCTCGGCTACGAGCGGGAAATCGAACTCCTGGTCAAAGCCGCAAAACGCGGCCTAATGACCATCGCTTATACTCGCACCCAGTCCGAAGCAAGGCGCATGGTTGAAGCTGGAGCTGAAGCCATCTGTATCAACTTCAATCTCAACCGCGCTGTCGAAAGCGGATGCGACTTGTCGATCAGCCTGTCGGAGCTTGCCGCGCGAACGAGCGCTGTTGCGCGTGTCGCTCAATCCGTCGACGTGAACGCAATTTGCCTGCTTGGTGGCGGGCCAATCACGAAGCCTGACGAACTCCTGGACATCTGCCGAGAAACGGGTGTGCAGGGTTTCATTGGCGGTTCGTCGCTCGACCGCATCCCGCTCGAAATGTCAGTTCTCGAGGTAACCTCGGGCTTTAAGACCATCCACTTATTGCGAGAGAAGGTCGATCTCCTCGAGCGCCAGCTCCAGTTGAGCGGATTCCGGCATGGCGTCATCGCGCAGTCCTCGATCATGAAGCACGTGCTTGAGACTGCAAGGCGCTTGGCAAGTAATCCCAATTCTGTGCTGGTGTGGGGCGAGGCGGGATCGGGAAAGCGAAGGATAGCGAACCTCGTCCATGCCTTTAGCGATCGGAGACACACGAAGGCCGCGCTGTTTCATTGCCGCCGAGGGCCGGCAATCGACACGGTCGGTGCGCTGTTCGGTGCCGAGAGCGCTGAGAATAGGAGGCGCCAACTGTCGCTCCTCGAAGCCGCAAGTGATTCCGCGCTCCTGCTGACGCATGTCGATCAGCTGTCGCGAGATGGGCAAGAGCGTCTCGCGGACTATCTCGAGACGGGTACTTTCACGCCGCTGAACGGCGTATCCGTTGTAAGGTCAAACGCCCGGATCATCGCAACCGCGACAGTGACCCGCGGAGCAAGCTTGGAAAGTGTTCTATGTCCCCGCCTTCTTGCCTTCTTTGCCGGGCTTGACATAGAACAACCCGCTTTGCCAAACCGTCTGGAGGACCTTCCACAGCTCATTCAGCATTTTGCCGTCGAAGCCAAGGGGGATTCGAATGCACAAACGCTGGCAATAGAGAAGTCCGCGTTCTTGGCGTTAGCGGGCCACCATTGGCCCGGAAATTTGAGAGAATTGCGCCAGATCGTCAATCAACTGGTGATGGTGAAAGACGCGCATATAACTGCTGACGTCCTCAAGCCGCTTCTGAACTCGACGTCGCCCGCTCGGCCCAAAGGAGCATTCTCCGAGCGCGAGTGGTTCATCGAAGGCCTAAAACGAAACAGGCTCCACCGTGGCAAGACCGCACAATCTCTTGGGCTTTCAAGGAAGACGCTTTACAACAAGATAAAGAAACTGCGGATCCTAGAATAGCCTACCCTCATTTCTTGCGTCGGGTTTGCTGCGACGTAGTCGCATGCAAAAACGAGAACCTTGGCATCGACGATGCCTGTTGGCCAAGGCTGATCAACCCCATTTCGTCGCAAATCCTACGCGCAAGAGCCTCTTCGGGCAAATACACAATACCTTCGAGATGCGCTCCAAGTCTCGTCTCTGCCATCGTGATCTCAGAATCCTTGGCAGCAACAAACAGGATTTTGAATCCCAGGCTGGCGAACCATTCCATACGTCGAAGTTCGAGCTCCAGTCCGGAGTTAATTGGCATGCCATCCGTAGCCTGCTCAATGATAGATGCAGGTGGGAAATTTGTGACGCCGGAGATTCTCGCCTCTTTCAGCAAGTCGGCAAAATCCTCCCAACAGGCAAAGGGATCGATCATGACCATCGCCGCGTAGGCGCGAATGGACGCTTGCTTGTCGAGGCTGCGCAAATCTCGCAAAAGACAGTCATTCCAGTCGACGACAGGTAAAGTCGCCATTACGAGCATCGAGTCTGCTGGAAAGCTCCGCAGGGACGGCGCGTAGATTTCCAAGGGCGCGCCTCTAGATGCGGCCGTTAAGCGCGTGGCAAGCTTGCAGCTGACTATACCCATTCTTACCCACCCGGAAGTATCGCCGATGTTATACAATGCTTCAGCCCGGTCTAGACCTCCTATTGTTGAGAATGCTCCGGGAGGAAATTCGTGTCTCATTATTTGGCGGACGGCCAAGCGTCGGTCCCGGATGGAGCCTCGCCTGTAAATGTTTCAATCCGTGCGTGTGAAAGCCGGCGTCACCCTTGTCGGTGGTTGGTTGAAGCTGAAGCAAAAATCACCCGCTGGATCCTTTCGCGGCCACTAAGGGGAAATCTCGCGGCCGCCAGTGATGGGAAAGAGGTGTTCCGCTTCACCGCAACCTTCAATGGTCTGGATCACGCGCAAGCGCCAAAGCCCGTGCCGACCCTCGCTCTCCGAATGCGAGAGTGGCGGCGCAAGTCTCCAGCCTGGTCCAGCGTCTCGTCCGGAATCTCTCCGAACTGGGGGGCACCAGGAAAATCTAATTCAATCGGTAATTTGGTCGCGGTGGTCTCCGGCGTCCTATGTCGATGCGTTGGGCGACCAACTATCCGATTTGTCGCCTGCTAACGATAGCCTTCGGCTCCGCTGGCAGACCGGTTCGTCTGCCTTCCTCCCTCAACTTAAGCCGCTGTTGGAGAAATCTGACAGCGGCTTTTTCTTAAAGGACACTAGGCATCTCATTCATTGAAGCGCGAGTGTCGCTAACGAGCGCGCCAATCCTCAAGGGCGGGACCCTTCCACGCTCTCGGCATTGAAGGAACACGCCCGTACCTCCAAAGGCAGTGAGATAGTAAAATTCGATTAGACCGAAGACTTTATGAGTGAGACAAATGAGGTAGAGTCAGTTCGCCTTTGCCCGAGGCAACCGAGGCGTTTAACTTGTTCGCAGCCGCAGCTAGGATCGGCACCGAAACTACGTTCTCGCCCGCTAGGCGCACAGCGCAATTAATATCCTTTGCGGAATTGGCAATTGAGACGGCCAGAACATCGGGTTTTTCGCCCAACAAAAAGGCAGCGAAGGCTTGGAATATTCCGCTGTTAGTGGAACCGCGGCTGACCAGAGAGCGGAGTGTTACAAGATCAATGTCAAGAGCCTTTGCGAATTGGCAGACCTCTGCTGCGACGGCCGCTATGCCCATAGTCATGCTGTTGTAAACAAGCTTGAGCTTATGACCCTGTCCGACTTCTCCGACATGAAGAACGGTCTCACAAAATGCAGCAAGAATGCCTTCCGCCACAGGAAAGAGCGTCTCGTTCGATCCAACGATCGCATTGAGAAGGCCGAACTCAGCTTGTTCGGGGCTACGTGTTACTGGGGCATCTACAAAACCTAGGCCATGTTCTTGAGCCTGCTCCGCCAGTGTAACTGTCGAAGCAGGATAAGATGTCGTGCAGTCAATTATCAAACCGCCACGGGACATATGGACAAAAAGCCCATCCTGCCCAAGGCACACTGCCTCAACCTCGCGGCTTGACGGTAGGGACAACACCACAGCGCTTACATGTTGCGCCAACTCAGCGATCGAAGGATGTTCACGGGCACCGGCTGAAGCAAATCGATTCGCACCGAAACGATTCTTGTTGGCTTTGATATGCAGTTCAATTTGATGACGCATCAGGCTAATACCCATTCCAGTTCCCATTCGCCCGACGCCGACAAGACCTATTCTCTGTTTCGCAGTGCTAGGACCTGCGTTTGGTGATGATGCCTCGCTGAACATGGTTCATGCACTCTAGAAAAAGCCGTGCCTTTGTAAGATAGGCAACAGCTCATGATGGTTGTTAATCGAATAGTCAGGATTTGCCGCCCGCAAGCGCGAGTCCGAAACAAAACCTCCGGTGATCGATATGCTTATGAGTGCGAGATTGCGTGCGATGTCCATTTCGATCGGCATATCGCCGATGATAAACGTCGACGCCGGGTCGAGGCTGTACTTCTGCATGTAGAGGCGAAGCCGCTCTCCTTTGCTCATCGATTTGTATTGAGTGGCGCGGCTTTCAAAGGCGAGAGCTTCGTTGATGTAGTCATGGATTCCAAGTCTTCTCAATTGGGACCGAAGGGGGGCAACGATATGGTTGCTCACGATGACGGACAAAGCTGCTTCTCGGTGCGCTAGCTCCAGCACTCTACGCGCGCCCTCGCGCAGATCGGCGCGATCCGCAAGTGGTTCATAGGTGTTGTGAAAGACAGCGCTGCCATCGCGATCCACGGCCGCAACCTCGTCCTGCGACATTCCGAGATTGCGATAAAGAAGAGATAGCGGGAGGTCGCAATGTTCCCGAAACGTCTCCATATTGATCGGCGCGTAACCAAAGCGGTTCAGAATAGCATTAGTCGTTTGAAGCAGTGCGTGCGCATCATCGAGCAACGTTCCATTCCAATCAAAGACGAGAACGGGTTTCATTAATGACCTCAAGCGTGAACTGATTGCATGCGGGGAAGATCAGCCACCAATTCGCGCAGATTCCTGTCCGCCCGCTCCTGTCCCGCCCGAGTTGGCATCTCGAATGTAAAGGGTGACAGATCGAAGCTCTCCGGTCTCAGGGGCAGCAACGATTCTAGCAGTGGGAAGGGCAGATACGTTATCGAGGCTGCGTTGATGGATGTCGCGATGTTGCTTTCGATGAGTCTCAAAACGTGGGGTTCCATCTTGTGAAAGCGAAGGCTTTGCGTTCGCTGCTCGGACGGCAGTCGTTTCCAAATCTGCCAGAATGCGAGCTCATCGAGTGTGTTGATACCCATGCCGTAGTAGTTCGGAGCCACTATAGGCGGCGAACCGATCGCCCAATGCACGGCTTTGGCTCCGGCGGTAAGGAGCATGCTCGTGACAGCTCGACTGGTATCGCCGCGAATGAGTGCTTCGTCGACAATTACTACGCTGGTTTTAGTCAGGTCAGTTTCCAGTACTCGGTACTTTTGAGAAATGCGGGACTTTCGCTCGTCGGTCGTGCCGATGAGCGTTCGCTGAAGAAACGTCGTGGCGACCACTTCACGACGCTCGGCGAGCAGCCCGTATTCCGCGAGAGATGCGTACAGGCCATCGGCGAACGGACCACCTGTACGCGGCTTGGAGGAAACGAGTGTGCAGGTAGGATCTGCTTCAGCTTGCAGTCGCTGCGCAACAATCCCACCCAAGGCAGCACCGATATTGTACCGGGTTTCGAAATGTGAATGGCCTTCGACCGACGTATTCGGACTTCCTAAATAGAGAGCTTCGTACGCGCAGAGCCTGGCTTTATGTCGCCCGTTGTGCACGGCACGACTAACGCTGCCCCCCGTCGTTCCGTCCACATACGTTATGTGGCCCGGCGAGATCTGCCGCGTCTTACCCTCGAGAGCGGCAAAGGCACAATTTTCAGAGGCGAAGAGCAAGAACCCGTCATCTGTTTGCATGGTCTCCAACGGTCGCAAGCCGCTTCGATTGCGGTAAGCAATGAGATTTCCGTCTCCGTCCAGGAAAAGCGCGCTAATAGCGCCGTCAATACGATCGTCAATCTCTCGAAAAACGGTTTCGTAATTGGCCGCTAGACCGTGGCGCCAGTAGTGTCGTTCACAACAGCGTTCAATACACTTGAGCAAGAGCTCAGCATCTGTGTTGACGGTTGATCGTTGCTCCTGGGCAAGAAAGGCTCCCCTGAGTTCACGAGCATTGACCAAGGCCTCATCCAGAGAAATGGCCAGATGGCGGCTGGTGCCTGCATTGTTATGAATTGACTGAAGGTCGACGCCATCACTGAGTTCGCGGCATCGGCTACGGACTTGAGCGATTGCAACATGAGGCCGAAAACGCCGATCTTGTTCGTTGGGATCAATGCGCACTGAAGCGCTCGATGACTGAAACGCTCTCCCATATCGAATACCTTGTTTGTGCATGAAAGCCGCAACGCCGACCGCCGCCTGGCCACGAAGCGCAAGTTTCGGGATCATGTGCTCGAGTCGATCATAAACATCCGCCTGCGAATTGCTTGAAGGACAAAAAAACGCAGCAGCAACGCCGGACATGCCTTTACCCCTCTTGTCGAAGAACCGATGTCCCGGCTCGCATCATTGGCGAATGCACCACGGCGTGACGACGTGGCTCTGCTCTCTTTAAGCAAGCGCCGTACCACTCCTCAGACGAGCTGGCTCGCGCTGATGCAACAACGAAGGTCGAGATACGCAAACAGTTTGGCGACCCGCGATGAGCTCCGTGTCCGAATCCCGACATTCTGTCTAAGGTGCGACGAGCTCGTCCGAAAAGTGTCAGGCGCCGACCGTTGGTCTGAGACTCTCACGCTCGCGCGTGGGTACGAGGCAGTGTCCTCACATTAGCGAGCATGACCAATGCGAGTCGCGCCAAGCCGGCCGCGGGGCTTTGCTGGCATCCAGCAGAAGGAAGTATTGCCCGGATGAACTACCAACAATAGTGATTGATCAAGAGATGGTTTCTTGGCAATGAACGGTGGGTAACTGCTGCGGATCACGCGCTGATCGCAAGGCAGATGGGAGGAGGTCGGCAATTAAGATCAACCACAATCGACTATCGTCAACGGGCTAGTCGAGGCGGCAAGGCGGGTCGCAGAACGATCACATGGAGGTTGTGGCGTGTTGAGGCTGAACGCTGCCATGCGCTCGTTGATGAAGACAGGAGCTTCGGCAAGTTGGCAGATGGCACGACTCGTGGCGCGCTCACCAGCCCGCATTGCATGGTGGCGTCCTGCCGAGCGACATCGGGGTCCAAAAGTCGATCTGTTTGTTCCCAGCATTATCGCCGTGCCAATACTACTGAAGGTCGGCTGCGGTTGGCTCTGGTCCGCGTCTTGTGCGTGTTCGGCTTCAATTCCGGAGTAGTCGCAACCACGTGTTGTGCATATTGAGAAAGGGCTTGGTGGTTTCGGTGAACTCTCGGCGGTTGGGAAGAGCTTGTTCAACCCGAAGAGCGATATCTCCGAAACAGATCAAGGAACGTCCGGTCACGCGGCTGGGATCACTTCACAAGCGCGACAACTTTGCAGGAGAGCGCCTATGCCGTCGCGCCCGATGTCCTTCCTTTCTAGATCCCGAAAAGCCGGCCACGACTTAGCCACGGTAGCTGTGATTGGGCGCCGGTTCATTGATCTGGCAACCGACGAAATCGTCGTCGAGCCGTCCTCATCAGTGTGCGAAGGAGCGATGGCTGCGGTCAACGCCGAAGCGAACCGCTATGTCGATCTCATTGGGCTTACGTCCCTTCGCAGGGCCGTCGCCGAAAAGCTCTCGGTCGAAACGCGCGTTGGTTGGAGTGCGGAAGAGATCGTAATCACTACGGGCGCGCAGCAAGCGCTGCTCTATGCGGCCGTGACTGTCCTAGCGCCGGGCGACGAGGTTATCATTATTCGCCCCTGGCGGCCGATATTGCTGTCCCAGGTCGTTCTCGCTGGTGCAGCACCAGTGTTCGTTGATGCTCGCTGCCCGAGATATATTCCCGATATCAGTGCAATCCGAGTTGCTGTCACACCGCAGACGAAAGCTATAATAATCAATTCGCCAAATAACCCGACCGGCGCAGTCTACAATCGAACGATACTACAAGATATCGGCGAACTCGCTATCGAACGCCAGATATGGATCATTTCCGATGAGTGCTACTCGGGACTGGTATTCACTGGTTTTCGTCACCACGAGTCGATCGTCATGGCGCACCCCCGGGTACGTTCGCGGACGATCATAGTCAAGTCGTTTTCAAGGGAGTTGATGATAACCGGCTGGCGCTTGGGCTATTTCGCCGCGCCCGCGCAGCTCGTTTCCGCGGTAAGAAAGCTTCAGAGCCATGCAATCGCAACTCCGAATGTAATCGCGCAGCAGGCGATCCTGCACCACCTTCAAGCCAGCGATGGCAGCTTTGAGGAGCAGATCTATCAGCGTCTTGTCGACGCTCGCAACATAGGTCTTCACATCCTTTCTGATCTACGCGATGTAACTCCATCCCGCGCCGATGGTTCGTTCTGTTTTTATCTCAATCTGAGTCGGCTTTTGTCTGCTTTGCGGACTGAAGGCTCAGTGCGATCTGCCGATGACATCGCACGAGTGCTCCTCGAAGAAGCTAATGTAGGATGTGTTCCAGGCGACGCTTTCGGCGACGCGAACGGCCTACGTCTCTCCTTCGGTGCTCCACCGGAGCTATTGGAGATGGGGCTCAAACGCATCGTCGAGGCGCTCAACGGTCTAAGGCGCGGGCAGCCAGGGACCTAACCGCATCAGAAATGAAGGAATTTGAGCTGAGTGTCCGTCGTTCACCTCATCCATTGCCGCTAAGCGGCGGATAGGGCTTTCGATATCTTGTTAACGGCGAGATTGCTCTATTTCAAAATTAAGCCCTAGCGATGCCGCCACTTCTGGCGATCAATCTCCTGATCTGGTCCGTGATAAGGGCATCGCTGTGAGTCTCACTCAAGAGTCGAGCTCAAAACGTCTAACGTGGGCCAGTCATAAACTGCAAAATCGAACTCGATCCGAACCATAAGAGTCCTTACTAGCGGCGGCGGCTTGTTCCAACGGGGAGCGCAGAGGAAGCTCTGGTGCGGCATAAGCCACGCTCGTTCAACATGGATGGCAATGTAGGGTTAAGCGGTCCTCTGGTTTGCTGCGGCCACAGACAGGTGCAGCAGGACAATCGGCGACGACAGGATCTTCGAGTGCGGACGGCAAGTGAGCTTGTTCGCTTACGATCCGTACATGGTCGGTCGCTGGCGGGGGTTAATCGTGAATCAGGTCTGCCGTCAATTTGAACTGTCACTGCCAGCGCGGCCCAGACGTGCTTTCGTTCATCGGCAGGAGGGATGCTGACCAAGGGACGTTGTCGGTCACCGAGGCGCCGCGTTCGTTCTCGATCCGATCGATGGTACTACCGAAGCACCGAAGCGCGCGAACCCGCCACCTCAACACCATCGCCGAGCGCGCTATGCGAACTTCATTCGTATCAGGTGTCATCCTCTGAGGTCGGGGATCCAGGATGCCCACTCGCACCCTGCTAAGCTCATAGGCCGTTGGTCCTGCGACTGCTGCACCCGAAAAGCAGCCGTACTCTTTTCGGACTCGGATATGCGTCAAGCCATTCCGAACACATCCGCTTACTACAGCGCGTGGATTGTGCTGATCCCGGCCAAAACAGTTGGCGTTTCCCTTGGCAAGCGAGGCCACGTGCGTATTGCGTTGCACTGTCAGATTGCGGCCATGCCGCAACTCTAAGTGATCACGTTGGTGTACTCGTGCCGCCTTACAAAAACTAATCGCTCGCGCCAACTGCGACACAAGTCAAATCCTGGCGGCTGGATGAGGGCGACGCTCAGGGAGGCTGCATTCGTCGCCGGAGCCGCTCTACCGAGTATTACTCAAATTGCGTTGTGCGCCCTCTAGAACAGGCTATTATAGCGCGACAATCTGGTTGGGAAGCACTGTCACTGATTGTCGCGCCGCACGGTTATCGAGCTTTGGTCCACAGTATGCCGTCGCCCCATACGTGCTCGACGCGTCCCCACTCGCAGGCTGCTGCGACATGCGGGAAGAACCCACGTCCATGGTGGTTTGCACTCGTATTGCAAAGCAGCGGAATGCCTGTGAGCTTTTCGTATTCGACGAGAAGCTCGGCGACTTTGTGCTGAGAGGTCCTGCAAATCGTCTGCAATCGCGCCGATCCATCGAGATGTACAACAGCGGGGATTTTGTCCCGCCATTCTGGTCGTGTCTGGTGATCGAAAAGCATGTAAGGGTCCGGTGTTCCGGGACTAAATATATCCGGCGCACGATCCTCTAGGCATATCGGAGCCACTGGCCGGAAGTGTTCGCGAAGTTTGATGTCGTTGAGATAATCCTTCATTCGCGGCGAGGTCGCGGGGGCGAGAATGCTTCTGCTACCCAACGCCCGAGGCCCAAGCTCGGCGCGGCCGGTAAGAAAAATCACGGGCTTGTTGCCGGCAAGAATGGTCGCAAGTTCATGCAGACTACACGGCGCGGCCTTCCATTCGGGGGGTACATCTCGACGTTGCAAGGCTGGACCACTATATACCGACCATTCCAACGGCGAGAAGCCTTTTTCCACCACCATTGCGCAGCAAGCGGCACCGATTGCCGAGCCACTGTCATTCGGAAACGGGGGCACCCAGACGGCATCGAACAGGCCTGTCGCACGTAGTGCGCTGTTCCATTTGATATTGAGACCGCAGCCACCTGCTACGCACAGATTGCGCGCCCCAAGATATGAATGCCGCTGCAAAGCAAGCGCCATTTTGCGGACGAGGAGACGCTCGAGGAAGCAATGAAACGATGCCAGCACATCTTCGGGGGCCCTGGCCTTTAGGTGGCGCGCGCTGGCGTCGAAGAAGTCATGCACAGCCGCAAGCGCGGACTCCATGCTCTCAATGTCTGTACGGAAACTGGCAAGTTTCGTGTCGGCCGCAAAGCGCTCCTGGTAGAGTTCCTCAAAGACCGTGACAATGTTTTCAATGACAGACCCGAGCGCGATATACGCCATCAGCTTGCCGGCTACACCCAGGTTAAGCTTGCCGGCACCGCCCGGGTCCACCTTGCCGGGGCCACCCAGGTCCCAGTTAGCGCGGTTCGCCTGCTTATACGGTCCAAAATGAAGTCCCGCGGCGGCATAGACATGCCCAATCACCGGGAACAGGCATTCGATGAACTGAGCGCCTCGATGTTCTACGTGATAAAGACGTGGAAAGGTGCCGCCGTCCCACACGAGGCAGAAGGCGGGCTGTCCAGCTTTGGCAAAGGGGCTGGTGCAGTATGCGGAGGCTACATGGCCTGTGACGTGCGGATAGCTTCTATAAGGGAAATCGCTGCCATCGAGCCTAAGACCAGAGCCATCGCACGAGGTGAGAAGGCCGTCGGCATGGCGTTCAACATAGGGCGCCCCTTTGAGAGTGATCGGTGTCGTCCCGCTGAGAACCTGGAACTGCGACTCCGCCACCCCCGCCCAGCCATCGATGACGAACTGATCAACTTCTTGCGGATCCAGACCGTGTTCGGTCAAAGCGACGACGATTGCATCGAGGTTGTCGATTGTTTGATACCGCGGATTGTTGCTCCGTTTCTCCTGCTCGATACAAAAGATAAGCCGTCCGTCCTCAACAAGAGCAATCCCGCCGTCATGTGTCAGCTTGATACCGCAGATGCGCATAGTGCCTCCTTGTCTGATGCCGGCAATTCGATTGACAAAGACCGAATCGAACTTAGAAAGATGCGAATAGGAAATCGTCGTGGATCGATTCTGGCACCGCTCGCGCTCGACGTCGGTCTAAGGTTGCATTCCACATACCCACGACCGTCTCGGC
Organism: Bradyrhizobium sp. T-12; assembly: GCF_058314695.1. NCBI lineage: Bacteria > Pseudomonadati > Pseudomonadota > Alphaproteobacteria > Hyphomicrobiales > Nitrobacteraceae > Bradyrhizobium > Bradyrhizobium sp. T-12. The sequence continues at coordinate 85,458 of NZ_JBZFQJ010000002.1, forward strand.
ACTAGCAGCGTGACCCCAGCGCGGCGATCCGATTACTAGATGCCGCACGTAGCGCAGTGCACGATCTAGACCAATGCAAATCGCAGGAATCCCTCGCGGTTTCTCGGCCGACTCTCGCGTTCGCAAACTGCTTGGCGGGTTCCTGACATCAGACGAGTGTGTTTTCGGACAGAAGCATGCGCTACGCCAATTGGGAGGTGCTATCCGACCTACCGCCGCGAACTGGACTCGGCGGTCGGTTTGGCTTCTCCGGTCAACAGCGGAAGTACCGCAACACGCAGATCATTGATGCATCGATCATCGAGAGCTACCGCGTGCAGGCCAAGCGGACGAAGGAATTTGGCCGACTCGGCGCGATGTTGACGTCGACGGGCGGCTCGAGGTGCGCAGCCTCTCCAAATTTATTGTCGTCGTCGGCGCACCTGTCGAGGCCTTGCGTGACGTGTCGCTCATGGCCAGCGAATTCGTTGTACAGCCTGGCCTTGAAGTCCGTAAAGAGCCAGGGCCTCAATCTAACGTTGTTGTCGAGAAAGCTTGGCGATCGTCGATCAAGTAGCTAGACGGCCCGCAGCTTGTAACTCCAACACAAAGACTTCGAGCCGCCGTATCGCGCGGCAGCGAGGCACGGGAATTGCCAAGCCGCTCCAGCCAGCAAATCACCTCTATCGCCATTTTTCCACCATTGTGAACCCATTCATATTTCTGAGATCAACATTTTAGTGGTCTCACGTGCGCGAGCGAAGACCGCCGACTAGATAGGCATGTTGGTCGCGGGAAAGTTCGGTTGACTCTTTAGTACTTTTCAAATCCCACCATTTTCATGGTCCAGCGGCTGACACCCCCCTTGTCGTCGCGATGAATGAACATCTTCCTGATTGTAGTCTCGAGGTTTCTACGCTCGATCGCGGGCAGGAACGGAATGTCGAGCCGACGTGTCTGAGCGAATTTCTCAACTACGGTCTCAGTTGAATTGCAGGAAGGCAATCGTGCGGCAATCCCGTGCGTGGTATGTAGATCCTCGATAAAGTAGAAACCGCCAGGCTCGACGATGGGAAACAGCTTCGCTAGAGCAAGCTGCTGGTGATAAGCTGCGTGCGAAGCGTCATCAATGATGATCCTTACGGGCGGGAGCGAGTTCGCTAGGCGTTCCAGGGCTACCGTATCGCCCATGTCAAGGCGCTCGAAACGGAACCGGTCCATCTTAAAGGCGCTGAAATCGGCAACGTCGCATCCGATGATCTCGGCTTTGGGAAAGAACTCCAGCCACATCTTAATAGACGGAATGTCGTCAACCTTGCGACCGACCACTACATCGGGATCGAGAGAGCCGTTTCCGTGTTGTAATCCAATCTCGACCATCGTGAAAGGTTGCTGGCGGAATTCTTCGAACAGAAAAGAGTAGAAGCTGGTGTAGCCGTGGGCGTCGCCTACCTCATTCCCCTTGTCGGTTCCGAGGGCATTAGCTCGCTTGGTCAAATTCGGTGCGCTCATTGCAGCATTTCCTATTCTCGGATGGAGCATTACACGGCGGGTCAGCTTCTGAGTTCAAGAAGCATACCAAAACCGTCAGTCTGAGTTTCCTTCTTATTCTCATCTGGCACGTGTCTCAGGTAGAACGGGTGTGTCGTGACTCCGACAGTGCGCCGCATGCTCCTTCTCGGTTCTTTAACGCGTCCCCCACGTGCAAATGCGGCGGCTGATGGTGACTCCGCCCACCGCCCCGACAGCGGCAGTGTGGTAGCCTCTCCCGGCATCTGCACCCCTCGCTACGGCTCCAACAGCGCGATGGGATCTCGGGGGATCACGAGTCACGTACTGGCGTTTGCGCTGAGTGACCGACGGGCGCTGGAAGGTCACAAGTTATTCCAAGAAACCGGTAGCCGCTTTGAGATGTATTACTGCAACCGCACAGATCCGCGCGAACGAGTAAGGTCGACGGTCGCAAATGCCGCATCGTCTTAGTCGCCTTACGACTGAGCTTCGACTGGCTCGCCTCAATCGACTAGATCCAACTGGGCACCCTCTTGTCTGAAGCATATACGGCGCGGCGGTCTGTATTTCTCCTTCCTAGCAGTCCCGATATTCTCAGCCGGGACAATCGTACCCAGAATATCTAAGTACCGATGCAATTCGACCATTGCGACCAGAAGCAAACCGGCGGCCAGCTTTAGCTCAGAGCGACGCGGTTGCGCCGCCGATTGAACTCGTGGCTCTCGCCGGGAGCGAAGATGACAGGGTGATCGAGACGATCAACGATGATCCGGCTAGGCCATCGTAGCTTCCAATGCCTCAGCACCACAAGCAGCCCGACGGCTCTCGTGCGGCGCTCGCAAATCTGCTCGCTTTGTATTGTGTTCCTAAGAGCAGAATTCTGCAAAGGGGTTCTATTTCCCCTGGTAATTTGGGGGCCGCTTCTCGAAGAAAGCGTCCATCCCTTCCTGCTGATCAGAAGTGGTGAAAGCAACCCGGATCGCTTGCCGTTCAAATTCCACACCGGCATCGAGGTTCGTTTGATAGGCGGCCAGAACGGCAGCCTTCGCAAGCTCCGTCGATCGAGGCGGCTTCTGTGCGATTATTTCCGCAATCTCGAGCGCGCGTGCCCGCGCCTGGCCCGTTTCTGTAACCTCGGAGACCATTCCTGCCTGCATTGCGGCACGGGCCGAAATTGATTGGCCAGTGAGGATCATCAGCATGGCAAGCGATTTGCCCGCCACGCGTGTCAACCGCTGGGTTCCGCCGTCACCCGGCAAAACGCCGATGTTGATTTCAGGTTGACCGAAGAGCGCGCCTTCGCCTGCGATAATGATATCGGCCAGCATTGCAAGTTCGTGACCGCCCCCAAGACAAACGCCCTCTACGGCAGCTATGATCGGCTTGAGACAGTTGGTGAGGTCGCGCCAATCATTGCGTCGGGCGAGATTGTTAATGGCCTCGAAGCCGCGTTGTTGCATCTCCTTGATATCCGCGCCCGCGCAAAAGAACGTGTCGGTGCCGCAAAGCACGATGCAGCGGACGTCCTCATCCAAAATTGCGTCTCGGCAGGCCGATGCAAGTGCCGCGATAAGCTCATTGCTCAGGGCATTTCGCTTCGCCGGCCTGTTCATGCTCAGCAGGCGGACGTGCGGGAGAGGGGAAGTGGATAGCACGAGTTCGGATTTTTGGATCACGAGAGAATTCTTCCTGGAGAATGGGAGAAGAACCAGAACTTCTTCTCGACTTGGATCGGGATGCACCTTGCGTAAGCTGGCTTGCAGCGAGCTTCGGAGAGATCATTGCGTTGCACACAATTCGCTGCCATTCATCCGGGCAAGCTGCCGAGGACCCGAGGTTGATATGGTTGCTATCGTGCGAGCAAGGCCAGGAAAAACAGACACCACATTGTGGTTTGGGCGGGCTATCCGAAAGCCTTTCTGCTTCGAGCCTCCTGAATCGCCTGCTCCGAGAAGCCAAAGGAAGTCAGGACCTCCTCGGTAGCGGCACCGATCGGCGCGGGGTGAATCCGGACGGCTGGAGGTGTGCGTGAGAGCCGGACTGGCAGTCCGGCGAGCGAAACGACTCCTCGCCCGGGTACCTCAACCTGCCACATGATGCCGTTTTGGCTTGCCTGAGGGTGGCTGATCGCTTCTGGAATTTCATTCACAGGTGAGCAGAGCAGATCCACGGAAGCCAGACGATCGAGTACCTCCGAAGTGTTCAAGGTCATCAAAGCCGGCGCACAATATTCCTGAATGGCGGTCAGATTTTCGATCTGCTTTTCGCGTGTAGCGAGTTCAGGCCGCGTGCTTATGTCCGGTAGATCGAGCGCCTGGCAAAGCAGGCCAAGCGGGTTGTCGCGAAAGAGCATTACAACGGCTACCCAACCGTCCGCGGTCCTGACGAGCATCGCCTGACGCGTCCAGTCGGTTTTCACACCATAGATGCTCTCGCTGGCGATTTCGCACAGCTGCATAGCGAGCGAAACATCGAACAGCGACGTCGACACCAGTTGTCCCCGGCCCGAGGTCTGGCGTTCGATGACGGCGGCAAGAATGCCCTGGACGAGCGACATCGCCGCGCCATAGTCGACAATAGGAGAGTTCGTCAGCTGCGGAGGCTGGTGCTCCTGCAGTCCTCCCCGTGCCAACCCGCTAAATGCCTGCGCCAGCATGTCCTGGCCCGGACGATCTGCAAGCGGACCTGTTTCCCCGAAACCAAACCCCGCAGCATAGATGAGACGGGGATTGCGTGTGCTAAGATCCTTATAGCCGAGGCCCAGCCGCTCCATCACGCCGGGGCGGAAGTTGTGCATCAACACGTCAGCGCGGTCGACCAGGGTCAGCAAGATCTCAAAGGCGGCCGGGTTCTTCAAATCCAAGGCGAGTGTCCGCTTGTTTCTGCCCATCGCAGCGTAATACGCGCTCATCCCGCCGACGCGGGTGGCCTCAAAATCAAGCCCGCGCGTGATGTCACCTTGGGGACGTTCGATCTTGATGACGTCCGCGCCAAAATCCCCCAACACCTGTCCTGCAAGCGGCACCTGCATCACCATGCCGACTTCCAGAACGATCAAGCCGTCAAGGGCGCCACGCGCTACGGAGGCAGTTGCTTTATCGCTCACGACAGGCCTTTCCCTCAGATTGGAACGCTCGATACTATGCCGCGCGATCGTCGCCGTCAAGATTACTATATCCCATTATAAAATTGATATATTGCAATGCGCTGCGAAACCGGCTTTGAATGCGATTGCCGAATCGAGGCGCCGAACAGGCGTTTGGGCCAGCACCTGCCGGAAAGGGGATCACTCCCTGCCGCCGAAAAGCAGGTGCCGACGCAGTTGGACGTCCTGAGACGTTCTGCAAGGCTTGGTGACGGGGGGCCTGATGACGAAGAACTACATCGCCGGTGAATGGATTGCGGCAGCCAAGGCAGTCGCGAACATCAACCCGTCTGATACTCGCGACATCGTAGGCGAGTACGCCCAAGCCTCTGTAGAAGAGGCGAAGCGTGCGATCGATGCGGCCCATGGCGCCTTTCCGGCTTGGGCGCGTTCGACGATCCAGAGCCGCCACGACGTTCTGAAAGCCGTGGGTGACGAGATATTGGCCCGCAAGGACGAACTCGGACGCCTGCTCTCACGTGAGGAAGGAAAGACCTTGCCGGAGGGGATCGGCGAGGTCGCTCGCGCCGGCCAGATCTTCCATTTCTTCGCGGGTGAGTGCCTGAGGCTGAGCGGCGAGAAGCTGCTCTCCGTGCGAGCCGGCATAGACGTTGAGATGTCCCGCGAGCCGCTCGGCGATCACGCCATGGAATTTTCCTATGGCCATTCCGGCCTGGAAGATCGCCCCGGCACTGGCCTATGGCAACTCCGTCGTGTTCAAGCCTGCAGAACTGGTCCCCGCCTCGGCAAACGCCCTTTGCGACATCATTGCGCGCGCCGGCGTTCCCCCCGGCGTCTTCAACCTCGTCATGGGGAGCGGCTCGGTCGTGGGCGAAACAATGCTCGCCAGTACGAAGGTGGCCGCGATCTCCTTCACCGGCTCGTTGTCGACCGGCCGGCGCATTGCCCAAACCTGCATTTCTGCCGATCCCATGAAGAAGATGCAGTTGGAGATGGGGGGCAAGAATCCAATGGTGGTGCTCGACGACGCCGACCTAAAGGTGGCCGTCGAATGCGCGATCAACAGCGCCTTCTTTTCGACCGGCCAGCGCTGCACGGCCTCATCTCGCCTCATCGTGACAGATGGCATTTACGACGCCTTCCTGGCAGCTATCACGGAAAGGATGGATGCGCTGGTCGTGGATGACGCCTGCAAGCCAGGAACGCAGATTGGGCCGGTGGTTGATCAGAAGCAGCTGGAGCAAGACTTGATGTACATCCGCCTCGGCCAGGACGAGGGGGCCAAGCTCGTCGCTGGGGGCGAGCTATTGAAACGCGATGCGCCCGGTTTCTACTTGTCGCCCGCGCTGTTTGCAGAAGTCGACAATCGGATGCGGGTCGCGCGCGAAGAAATTTTCGGCCCGTGGCAGCACTGATCCGGGCGCGAAATTATGACGAGGCCCTTGAGATCGCCAACGACACCCCATTCGGACTATCTTCCGGAATCTGCACCACAAGTCTGAACTATGCCAGCCATTTCAAGCGCAACGCGGAGGCTGGCATGGTGATGGTCAACCTGCCGACGGCGGGCGTCGACTATCACGTGCCCTTCGGCGGCCGCAAAGGTTCGTCCTATGGATCACGTGAGCAAGGGCGCTACGCTGCAGAGTTCTATGCGACTGTGAAGACAGCCTATGCGTTTGATGGAGGTCCACCATGAGCGTGATGGCGGCCGCCTGAAAGCGCCCGAGTTGAACAGTTCTGCACGTTCAGATGATTGACATGCTGGCTTCGTTGCCGACTTCGAGCGAAGCTGCGACCTGGCGGAGCGCCCATTCGAGATCTTCGATGTTTTCGGGAACGCCGATCGATATCCTCAGCCCCGAGATCAAGGAGGGATCAACCACGAGCGCCGAGGGCGGCGTTGTGATGACGCCCCGTTGCAATGAACGGGCTGCCACCTGTTGAGCAATGTCGCTTGGCAGGTCCATCCAGATGTGAAAGCTGGCCGGATGATCTGCACGTATATGCGGCCGGAGGATTTGGGAGGCAAGCTTCACGCGCTTCTTCGCCTCCTGGACCAGAGACTGCTTCACGCGCGCGGCTGTTCCCGTGCGGATCCATTCGGATACGATGAAGGTTGAAATCGGCGAGGCCATCCAGCAGGTCGCGCGCATAGATTGATGAATCTGCGAAAGATAAGGCTCGGGCGCGACGAGCATTCCGATGCGCAGACCCGGCGCCAGGCACTTCGACAGCGTATTGACATAGAAGGTCCGCTCCGGCGCCAATGAGGCGAGCGGCTCGCTGGTCTCGTCCAGGAAGCCGTATGCGTCATCTTCGATGATCAGGATGTCCCGCTTACGCGCGATCCGCACGATCTCTCGCCGGCGTGCCGCGCTCATGATTCTCGCGGTTGGGCTCTGGATGGTGGGAATAGCAAAAAGCACCCGCGCTGCCCCGCTTGCCGCCGCTTTGTCGAAAGCGCCCGGCAGCAATCCTTCGCCATCCATCGGCAGCCCGATAAGGTCGAGCTTTGCGAAATGAGCATAGGACTTCATGCCGTGATAAGTGCCGGCCTCGACGAAGACTTTGTCACCAGGCTGGCAGATCGAGCTGAAGGTCAGCGCTATCCCGTGCTGTGCTCCATTCGTAATAACGAGGTTGTCCGGATTGGCTTCGAAGCCCGATTGACGAAATAGGCCGGCGAGCTGGGCCCGGTGTTCGGCAACACCAGAGTGGGAGAGGTATCCCACGTAGTCGGAGATGTCAGCCGTTGGAAACGTAGATGGGCTCTCAGCTAGCACCTTGGGCAGTAACGCCGGCCCTGGGATGTTGAGGCTGAGATCGACAACCTTGCCACCGGACGCAGGGGTCGGCCTCTGTGACGCGACAAACGTCCCGCGGCCGACGTGCCCCAGAAGCAGGCCGCGCCGTTGACCTTCTGCATAGGCCTTGATGACCGTTCCGACGCTGAGGCCGATCTCCTCTGCCAAATCACGCTGGGTAGGCAGCCTTGTTCCTGCCGCAAGAGTTCCTGCCGCGATGTCGTGTTCGATGGCCTCGACGAGCCGGACGAACAGGGGAGCGGTGCCAGCCCGCAGGTGAGGGTGCCATTTCTGCATTTTGATTGCTTATCTCAGAATACCGCGCTTTCGCTATCCCAATTTTTGGTCCACCAGATCAAGCTCATAGCGGCCGCACCCTCACGATCTCTGTTTGCTTTTCCTCGATGAGCGAGTTGCGCAATGGCCGCCCGAAAGCCGGAGATTCGATCTCGAAAGCGTCACCGCCGCGCAGCTTGACGCCGGCCGAAAAGCTTAAGGCGCTCGCGCCGAAGAAATAGACGTGGACGTCGCCGGGCCGACGAAACGCGCGGTATTTGAAGTGATGGTGCTCAAGATTCTCAATGGAATGAGACATGTTGTTCTCGCCCGAGATAAAGCTTCCGGACCAGATCGCTTCGCCAGCTCGCAAGACGCGGACCGTTCCGGATACCTCGTCCGGAAGATCGCCCACGAGGAGTTCGGGACCATAGGAGCACTGGCGCAGCTTTGAATGAGCAAGGTAGAGGTAGTTTCGCTGCTCCATCACATGATCGGAGTATTCGTTGCCGAGGCAGAAGCCGACACGCAGTACGTCGCCTCCCTCGCCAATGACGTAAAGCCCTACAATTTCGGCCTCCTCGCCCCCGTCTTCAGCATAGGACGGCAACGTGAGGGGTTGCTCAGGTGCGACTGCCCAGGAGCCATCACCCTTATAGGCCCACTCTGGCTGGACCCCGATGGATCCCGGCGGAGGCTTTCCACCGTCCAGGCCAAGCTTGAACATCCGCATTGAATCGGAAAGTTCGCCTGCGGCCAATTTCGCGTGCATGGCGTCGCGCGACTCGGCGCTACCGAGGTGCGTAAGTCCAGTCACCGCGATCATGCAACGCGAAGGATCAGCGTGGTCGAGAGGCGGCAACAGCCGCTTCTCGCGGATGATCGCATCGTAATCGACCTTCTCTCCGAAGCCGCACCTTTGGACGCATTCGGCAAGCGATAGCCGGGAGCGGGCTGCCTCCAAGGCTAATTCGCGTACACTTGTCCGATTGTTCACGAGCACAGGGACCCCGTCGCCCGCCTGGAGCGCAGCGACATGACGAGAACCGTTCAGAGATACAAATTGGATGAGGCGCACGAGATCCATTCCAGGTGAGAGCCAGCCGCGCTGATTGCGGCAAAGCCAGACTGACATTCAAATTGAGATAGGTCAATGTGCTTGGCTAATCGGGGGTGCCAATATTTCATGAGCGATTTCAGTCGTATAGATGTATCAATCCTTCAGCTAGAATGATGGCTACCAGATTGATATATCCTAATTGTATTTGAGATAGTCTATTGCTTGACATTGGCCCGTCATTGTGATGGTCTCGCTCGATATTGGGCTAGTGCACAGAGATGCCGGCCGTCATGGGAGACGAAGCGGTGGAGGCGATTTACTGGTTTCATGGGAGGAGCGGCTGGGCTGGCGATATTGCAGTCCATGCCAAGCTTCTCGCCAGCCCGCGCCCTTTACAACCATCCCTCTCGCGCTCGCGCGAGCCCCTTTGTCTTTCCGCGCAAGTCCTTGTGATCCAAGCGGCGGCCCCGAGACGATCTCATCATTCACCTTTTCCAGGTCAGTTCGGCTTACGTAAGCAGATACTCGATCAGCTCGCATCGTTTGCGCGGAAAAGTAGGAAACGTTCGCCTCGCCAAGCCGAGCGGACGTCTCAGCGCGGAGGAGTTTGTCCGCCTGCCTTGAATCGAAAAACTTAAGCGTCCCGCAGAAGGGCGCATTGCTACAGGAGGGACCATGGAGTTGGGACATAAGCCCGCCCGCGGGCTGTTACACAGACGATTGGAATGAAGGAAGCCCGATCAGCTGCCTTCGATCGCGCCAGCGTCCATTTACGGGCGTGCCGCCAGAAATCTCAGCGCCTTGAGCAGGCCAACAAGCGACAGGCCGGCGCGCATTCGCGCTTGCCGCGCAAGGCTTAAGCAGTCTTACCCAATGAGCGGAAGCAGACCCATGCAAACAATGGCCCAACCTTCTATCGATTTCATTCAGCCCGAGAAGCAAGTTGCAACGAGATCAATGACTATTGGTCTGGGCGGAGGCGTCGCGCTGGAGTGGTATGACTGGCAAGTCTACGGCTTCATGGCGGCTTTTCTATCTCCCCACTTCTTCCCTTCAAATGACCCGGTCGTTTCGCTGCTGGGAGCATTTGCCGTATTTGGAGCCGGATTCATTGCGCGGCCTCTGGGAGCGGCTTTGCTTGGTCCTATCGCAGATCGCATCAGCCATAAACGCGTCATGATGATCGCTGTTACGGTCATGGCGCTATCTTCGTTCCTGATTGCGATCTTGCCGGCTCATAAGGACATCGGGACCCTTGCCACTGCAGCGCTGGTCATTCTTCGACTGATGCAAGGGCTTGCCACTGGCGCAGAGGCGGGCGTCGCCAATGCAATCGCCATCGAGTTGGCACCACCAGGTGAGGAGGGGCGGTATCTCGGCTTGATCAACGGTACATTCATCATGTTGGGTTCGATCGGAGCAAGCCTCGTCGCTTTTCTGGTGAGCGCGGCCGTCGCCCCCGAGGTCATGCGCGAGTGGGCTTGGCGAGTGCCGTTTGCGGTCGGAGGCCTGCTTGGCGTCCTCATCTTCTTCCTGCGCCAAGCAATCCCGGAAACATTGATCGCCCGCGCTATGCATCATGACGAGATGTCGCGCGTTCAGAAAACCACCGGCGGCGTTTGGAAGGCGCTCTGGAATGTGCGACTGTCGCTTCTGGCCGTGATTTTGGTGATCGGCTCGGTGCAGCTCGCCAACTACACGTACAACGTGGGCCTGCCCAACATCGCCAATGGTGTTTTCAAGGAAAACAGCACGTGGGTGTACGGCATCCTGACCCTCATGGGATTTTGCTGGATGGTCTTTTCACCTGCCATCGGTGCGTTTGCAGACAAGATAAAGCCCTCGCGCGCGTTCATCTTGATGCGCCTTCTGCTCATCCCAGCATTCTTCCTGACGCTGCTCTATTCACACCAAAGCCTTCTGACCTACGCCATGGTGATGCTGGTTGGCGGGGCCATGGTGGGCTGCAATATGGCTCTCTACAACTTCATAGCCACAACCTTGATGCCGCGCACAGTGAGAACGACAGGCGTCGCCCTTGGTTACGCAATCGGTGTGACAATTTTCGGCGGTACCACGCCCTACCTGCTGGTATGGTTGCAACGCGAGGACATGGCATGGATGTTCCCAATCTACGGGTCGCTCGTCGCTTTGCTCAGCGTGGTCGTATATCAGATCGCTAAAAAGCGCGGCTGCATCTATGTAGGCGAGTGATAACAGTCTTGTTAGGGCACTCCAGAGAGGTCCGGCCGATCGGCGGCTCCCCTCTGGAAAGGCAATGGTCTCAGTGGAACAGCGGCTGAACAAGAAACCCTTGATCTCTCCAGCCGTCAAATGCGCCCCTAGGTCCGTTCCAAGCCGCTTTAAGGATTTCGGCCGGGGTAACGCGAGAGTGACACAGAGAGCGCTCGCCGCTGGCCTTCGCCAGCAGCGAGTGCCATTTTAGATTTCTTCAGGCCGCAACCTGCCGGTTAGCAAATGAAGCGCCTCGAACAAGTAGTAGCTACCAAAGATCAATTCGGCATTACTGACGTAGTCCTCGGCTCTCGAATCCCCGCGCTTGTTGAAGCATCCTTCCACCAGCATGCCGGCTGGACGGCTATCGTTCTTATGAACCGGAGTGAGATATCGTTCGACCAGCGCCAAAGCGGTGCGTTCTCCGGCGCTACGGTATTGCCGCCGCTTACTGTCAGTCGGCGCAATCGAGCTCAATTTTAGAAGAGCCGATGCCATAAAAGCGGTCGCCGCAGTGTCCCGCTCGACGTTGGGCGCTTTAGGAGCGTCAAAATCCCAGTACGACACGCAATCATCTGGCACATGGGCGAGCCACCAGTCGGCCCCGTTCATGGCGGCTTGACGCCATCGCTCCTCTCCGCCGCCGGAAAAGTAGCTGATCGTCGAGCACACCACGCCCCACGCCTGTGCTCTTGCCCAAACGCTGTTCTCGCTGAAGCCCTTGTGTGTGTAGCGTCGGAGAACCTTGCCGGTCTCGGGATCGAGGGAGGAGGACTGGATGAAGGATCCGTCCTCACGCTGATGGACGGTCAGAACTTTATCCGTATGATTGGCAGCCACTTCGCGCATCGCGCGGTCGTCTAGAGTTCGAGCGGCCCAAAACAGCAGCAATGAGACGACCAAACTGTCGACGCTGCTTGCAGTGGCTCCCACGTCAGCGCCCTCCTCGGCATTCGCGCCAAGGGGCACAAGACCAAGGTGATGGTTGTAGCGTTGCTTCAGATCTCGTGCCGCCGCAAGGCCGAGCGTCCGCGCGCGGTGACTTCCGGTGAGCAGCGAACCCAGTCCGGCCCCGTAATAGAAGGTCGCAGCCTTGAACGCGGTATCGGCCGAGACGCGCGGTTCAAGACGCTCGCAACCTCGTTCTGCAAGATCTCTGAAGCGCTCGCCGCCGTTACTCCGCGAGGCAAGCCAAAGCATCCCCAGCCAATAGCCGCCGGTCCAGTCTCCGTTTGAAGTTGTCGTCCAGGTGCCGCTCTCCGGATCTGCCCAATGTGGATAGGCGTCGCCAACTTGTTGAGCTGTATTCTCGATCCGCCGCATCATACGTGCGATCGCTTCTTCCCAGTCTATGCTCATCAAAGCTCCTCGTGAAAATGCAGGATGGTTCCACCTGAAAGCGGGTTCTCACCATTGCTTCACTTGAGAGCTTCTCATGATTATTGCATTATATCAATCTGAAATTGGGATAGTGTATTTGCTCAACGAGGTAGGTCTTGCTACATTCAATCGGGCTCCCAGCGTGATGCCGCCAGGTCCCGAAAAGCAGCGCATGATGTTCAGCGCGGTATCAAAGTAGTCTGCGTTTGCTTGCAGGGATATTGGCGCACAGTGGAGCGCTGGCGCGCCGGCCCGAAGTTGATCTATCGATCGAGCCTTCTCAACGGTCGTCCTGGCTCGACAAACGCCGCATCCAGCCTCTGACGAGGGATTGCCGCTACGCCCAATGGGCGAGCATTCGGTAGCCCGCGTGGCGCATGTCCTTTTGCCAGGTGACTTGCTTGCCGGGTGACCTGCGCCGCGGCAGTAGTCACTAAAGAAGCTGCTTCAAGTTCAGCGCCGGATTAGCGAGCGCCTCTGCCTCGACCTTCAGTTCCCGCCTAATGATCGTCTCTGCAACTCGGATTTCCTTCGCAACGGCGCCGAGGCTTCCAAACCCACAAGCAGCCACGAGGCGCCCGCCGTCGACAAGGGAGAATAGAAGTTGGCCCCTCGGGCCTAGGCTTCTGACGACCGGGATTTCTCCGCCGCAGCAGAGGCCGACCATTTGCAAAGTCTCATCGTATTGGTCCGACCAGAACCAGGGGAGATCGTCATACGGACGATCCTCGCCCACCATATTCGCCGCCGCAATCACCCCTTGCCGCTGCGCGTTGCGCCAAGCTTCCAGCCTGATCCGCTTTCCGTAAAGGCGATGTGGAAAGGAACAGCAGTCCCCCGCTGCGAATACGCGCGGATCCGATGTGGCCAGCATTTCGTCAAGCGCGATGCCGTTGTCGACAGCGAGCCCCGCCGCTTGCGCCAGTTCGACGTTGGGGGTTGCACCGACCCCCACGATCACGAGATCGGCAAGATGTCTTTGGCCCCCGGCCAGTACCACGCAGGAGCGTCCTTCACAAAGCTCGATACGTTCAACGACTGCCGTTGTCTCGATCCGTACCCCAGAACGCTCGTGCTTGGCCCTGATCAGTTCAGCTATGCCAACTGGCACTGCCCGGGAAAGTATGCGCGATCCTGCTTCGAAGACGATGACCGAAGCGCCTCGCAAGATCGAGCTCGCAGCAACCTCGAGCCCGATAAAGCCGCCGCCGATCACAGCCATCTCGCAGCCTTGGCCGATTAACTCGCGAAGGCGTGTGGCATCCTCATACGACCTAAGCGTTGCGACCCTTGATCCCTCAGCAATTGGCACGTTCAGGTCACGCGGACGAGCGCCAGTGGCCAAGAGGAGGCGATGATAGCCTATCTTGGCCCCATTCGAGAGAATCACCATGCTGGCCGTGCGATCAATCGAGACCACCTCACAGCCGTGGCGATAATCGATCTTCAATTCGGAAAGCCGCTCTGACGTCACAATCGTCTTCGGCCCAGGCCTCGTCTCATCGACCAGAACTGCTTTGGAGAGAGGAGGGCGCTCATACGGGAGACTGCTTTCGTTGCCGATCAACACCACGCTCTCTTCCCAGCCGCGCTCGCGCAGCGCCAGGGCGGCTGCCGTGCCAGCTTCGCCGGCGCCAACAATGGCAATCGTCGAATGAGTACTCAAATGGCCACCCCTCTTGCAGGCAGAGCCTGCTCCTCACTGGCCACGCTATCGAAGAGGTCACGGACTAGGGACCTAAGAAGAAGAGCTTCCTCCCAACGATCCGTCGTGTCCTTGCCTTGCCGATCGGTGATCGCATAGGGCTGCGGGCCAAGTTCGCAGGTAAAACTAAGGCAGGCACCCGTGCCTGCGCGCTTTCGCCAGCTTCGGAACCCGTATTTCCACCACCCCAGGAACAGATCCAGCCATATCCTGTGCTGAGGAAACGTGATCTCAACCTGAATTTGCTCGCGAGATGCAACCCGTCCATGAAACGCCCAAGCGCGATCGAGCACCTGCCGCACCAGCGCTTCATCCTCGTCCGAGATGGGATACCAGAACTCCCGACCCAGCAGGATGTGCGACAAATCGGCAAGGATCCGCATCCCGGGCACCTCGTCCATCAGATCGAGAGTAAAGAGGAGATCCGTGGTCATCCTGTTGCGATGCGTTTCGAAGTAGATCGGCATGCCTGCCTCTTCCGCCACCCTGATCCAGCCATCCAGCAGCGGGATACAATCGCTGACCCTGCGCGGACGGATGTCTGGCTGGACGTTGAGATGCAGAACGTTGATCTGCTTGGCGAGGTCGATGGCAGACTTCAAGTGATCGATCGTCTGCGGGAAGCACATGCCCTCGACTGCAAGCCCGGAACCGTTCAAAGCGCGTGCGATCAGGTTGACGCGTCCTGGATCATTGCAGGACGTAGAGATCCCGTCGAACCCCGCTTGCTGTATCATCGCCAGGTTTTCATCGAGAGAACGTTCGAAACCGTCAGGCTGCCGCCGCTCCATGGCCCAGAGGGACTGCAAGACAAGTAAACGCTGTGAGGTCATCCGCAGCTCTCACCCGCTCAGACCTTGACCATAACAATGCCATTCTCGATTTTTACCTCGTAACTCTGCAAGTCGACGCATGCGGGCAGCGCACGCGACTCGCCCGTTCGATAGTCGAAGGTGCCGAAGTGTTTCGGGCATTCGATAATTCCGCCATCGACAATGCCATCCGCAAGATGGACCTTCTCGTGTGAGCAGTGGCCGTCCATCGCGAAGTAATCGCCCTCGGGCGAGCGAACAATCACAAACGTGCGGCCGCCGTGATCGAGGCGGCGAACCTCTTCAGGCCTCAAAGCGTCCGCAGCGCAGGCCGCCACCCATTCAGCTTGTTTAGTCATATCTAGTCCTCAATCTTCAACTGGCGGCGATCAATCGGCTGTGGCTCAGTCGCGCAGCGTGCGCCAGTACCGTTGCGGCGCAAGGGCTGCCTCAACGTGACAGGCCTTCGGAGCCTCCCCGCTTCGGCGCTAACCGCCGCGCACCCACTTCTTGGCCTTTATGCGCTTATACATTCTCTCGTCGGCCTCTGGAGAGCCGTCGTGAGCCGTGCCGAACCACTCGTCGAGCGGGATGCGGCGTTCACCGTAGTTCACCTCGAAATACTTGTGGTGCAGGTAATGGTAGAAGTTGTCGGTGCTGATCGCCTTCGCATCATCCACGACCACGCGGTCGAAACCGGTATGTGACTTTGCGGGGGACAGTCCCGCGTGCATCAGCTGAAACATTGCGTGCAGCGGATGGGACGGAAGAACGAAATGAATCAATACCCCTGAGAAGTAAGCGATGTGTTCCAGTGTCGACGCCGAGAGGCCGGACCACGGCCCCGGATTGACGTTCTTGTGGTGGACCTTGTGGATGAGATGGTACAGCGGCCCAATATGGATGAGGCGGTGAATGAGGTAAAAGTGCAGTTCGCGCCACGCCGGCATCACCAGCACGAGTGCAGCACAATATAGCGGATGCGCTGCGAAATCGACGTAAGGCAAGCGGTCGTTCGCGTACATCCACCAGGTGAGCGCCTCATATGCACTCCATACAGGCACGGCGCTGCACATGGTCCAGAATATGTTCTCGGCCGTCTGACTTCCGAACATGAAGGTCGGGTTGTGCGCATCCGGCCACTTTGCATTGTATTTAAACGCCGTCTGCTGACGCCGCTCGATATAAAGAATGAAATGGAAGGTGCCGTAGAGGAGGAGAGTCAAAGCGGTGTTACGAAGCAGAATGAGCAGTATCCAGTCGGCGTGGAGTTCTCGCATCGTATCGAGCGATGGAGTGAGATAAGTCCACGATACAAGAGAGATCAGGAAATAGACCGTATTCCAGGGCAGGAGATAGCCCGGTAACCAGCGCAGTATTTTCAGCGGTTGCACCGGCCAGACAAAAATCGGCGCACGTTCGGGCTTCTTCTTTGGTACCCAATTGCCCCGCTTATCGCGCGTGCCGTACAATGCTTCGTCCATATTGCACTCCATTGCCGCTTCAAGGCAGACAGCTCGTGTGTTAGATCCTTCGCCGGCTGATTGAGATCAGCTCTCGTCGCCGTCGCAAGAGCTTTAGATCAATCGCCAAAGCCCGAGTCTTTTAGTCTCGACACGAAGGCCGCATATTCATCGTCGGCGATGTCCGATATTTCCTGCGGGCCTGGAAAGCCATTTGCGGTGACGTCAGCACGGAATGCGCTGAGAGCTTTCACGCGCTCCTGTTTGATGCGCTCCTGCAGGGCCTGAAGATCTCCATAGACCCGAGCGTGCCGGGGCCGCCGGCCTTCGCCACCGCATATGTCCTCGGTGAATAGAAAGATCACGTCAGCATCCGGTCCGGAGCCGAGCGAGACGGTCACCAGTCCGATCCGCCGGCGAATTTCCGACATGACCCGGGCTGGGATGACCTCGCATTCCACCGCAAAAGCGCCGGCTTCTTCTAGACGTCGGAAGCGCTGGAAGAGTGCCAAGGCTTCCTCCGCATATTTGCCGAAGGCGCGAAGCCTTCCGAGCCAGGTCGATTTTCTGGGAACGAGGCCCAAGTGACCGACAACCGGAATATCCTCGGCCGCGAGCATTGAGACGGTCGCCATGCCGCGTGCGGTGATCACCGCATCGGCCCCGTCGCTTAGCGCCTTCAAGGCGGTACGAAGGATGTCGTCCTGTGTTACAGCATCGGCAAAGCCCAACGCGGCGGTGACGAAGAGGTGCTTTGAGCCCCTCCGTACGGCTTCCACGTTGCGGGCGCGGGTCACCAGCATTTCAATGCCGGCCTGCTCCGCGGCCGCTGCCTCCTCGGCGGTCTCGGCAGTGACCTGAGTGTAGCGCTTGCCCGACTTTCGGGAAGCGCGCAGGTCGGCCACCGTCACCGTGCGCTCGGCCTCGCGCGCCGCCCAATCGTAAATCCGCGGCATATCGTTCCAGTTCTCACTGTTCGCGCCCAAGGCGCATTGATTTCTTGTTGCTCTCTCATTCTGCAGCCGAGGCGCGCATTGTGCGATACATCTCGTCTGCTGCGGCGCGCCTCGCCATGCCGGGAATGACCCCTAGCTTTGTGCAGACCAGGGCACCGCAGCACACCCCGAAGCGCGCGGCCTCGATCACATCCCGCCCTTCCGCCAGAGCCACGGCGAAGCCGGAATTGAACGCGTCGCCAGCACCCGTCGTGTCCACTACGTCGACCACTGCAGCCGGAATGGTGGTATCGACCTTGTCGGTGACGATCAGTACACCACGGTCGCCAAGCGTCACGATCACGTTGGCGGCCCCGCGCTTGCGCAACAGATCGACCAGCTCGCGCGAGGGCCGCGGATCATCCGGGCGCAGACCGAGCAGGATGCGAAGTTCGCTTTCATTCGGCGTCAGGAAATCGACCAACGGGAAGATTTCATCCGGCAGCGGTGCGGCCGGCGCCGGATTGAGAATGGTTTTCTTACCGTATTTGCGACCGAGCTCCATCGCCCGCATAGCCACCTCGACCGGCGGCTCCAGGACCGCCATGACGAGGTCGCTCTCGCGAATGCGGCTCTCGGCGCGATCGACAAAAGCCGGATCCATGGCGTTTGTGGCGCCATAATCCATGATAATGAAGTTCTCGCCTCGCTCATTGAGGATGATGAAGCCAACCGCCGTCGGCTTCTCGGTGATCTGCTTGACATGCGCCGTATCGACGCCCTCGGCCTTGTACAGATCAATGCCAATATCTGCGAATTGGTCTTTGCCGATGATCGCAACCAGCGACGAGTCCGCCCCGAGCCGCGCAGTGGCAACAGCCTGATTCGAACCTTTTCCGCCCGGGCCCATATCGAAACTGCTGCCTAACATCGTGACCCCGAAGACCGGGATGTTCGGAGCGCGAATGGTCAGTCCTACGGCGAAGCTGCCGACGACGGTAATTCTCGGTTTACTCATCAATTCCTCCCCTGAAAGTGCCTGAGATCAAGGCGTGGCGTGGAATGCCTCCACCACGTCGCCACAAGGGCCCTGCGCGCGGTGGCGCAGTTTCGTGGGCCGTGAGCATCGGCACCGGTCCTCCCTGAGCTCCCTCAGCGATCTCTATGGATACAAAACGTGCATCCGGGAGCCTGATCACGAGCTCATTTGTTAGTCATTGACATCGAGCCTAGATGCAGAAAGCCCCAGCGGGAATGGACAAAGCACGCTTCAATTTATATAAAACGCGCATGGCCGGCTTGCCGCAGCGCACACTTTTTCCTGAGAGCCATCAGTACGTCCTCCCTGATGCTGCCTGGACCCGATGCGCCTTTACGGTACTTAGGGCGGGCAAGGCCATCACCGCACGTGATCATCACATCGCTCGAGACAATTATCCGGGCCAGGACATTCTATACTGCTCCGCTGGGCGCGGCTTTGTAGTCAGCGAAGGCAGGACATCGACTGTTGAGCGCGGTCAGTTGATCTGGATTGCCAACGAAACGTCGCATGCGCACTGGCCGGATGAAAATGATCCCTGGACTGTTCTGTGGGTGCGGATCGACGGGCCCGACTGTGCGGCCATTCGGCGAAAGGTGTTCGGCACCGGAGCAACGCTAGCAACGATATCAGTGCCGAACGAGATCGAACGGTGGTTCGCAAGACTATTTGATGTCTTGCGCGCCAGGGATGATAACGTCGATTTGGCACTTAACTGCCTCGTGGCGGAACTGCTTCACCTCATCGCAGCACCTTCCTCGAAGCACGGTGAATCCCGTCTCCCGGCCCCATTGCGAGCCATCATTTTAAAGATGCGGCAGTCCCCGGAGCGATCCTGGCACGCCGATGAACTCGCCTCGGTCACTGGCCTCAGCGCCGCACAGACGCGGCGGCTATTTCAAGGGCATCTGCAGATCAGCCCAAGGCGCTTGTTGATTCGAGAGCGGATCATGATGGCGCAAAAGCTGCTCTTGGAAAGTGACGCTGGGCTCGGCGCAATCGCCGAACGCTGCGGTTTTTGTGACGTCTATCACTTCAGCCGTGAATTTAAGCGCAGCACTGGCACCAGTCCCAGCACCTGGCGGCGAGCTGAGGGAAGATAAGCCGGTGTATCAGGGCTGCGTCGTATACGCGGCGATCAAGGGCTCGAAGCAGCGACTTCACGTCGCTGCCCCTGATCCTCTGCGAACACTTCTGAACTCGGTCCGTACTTGTTGAGTTCGCGCCAATTCTTTTGCGGCCCCATCACCAATTTGGTGTGGACCCGGACGGGGTGGCGAAGGTACTGCTGGCTCGCAATGAGAACATAATGACCGACAAGCTGCATAGAGGAGGCGAGCTTGCAAAAAACGTTGCGCTCCGCTGACAAGCAGCGACCTCAACAAGATCGTGGATGAGCGCGCAGTCGGAAGCATGAACGAACGGATCAAAAATGCAGTGCATATGCAAGAGGTTTCCTTATATCAGATGGTAAGGCCAACCCACTCTTATCGCTTCCGGTCGCCATTTCTCCGCTGAAGAGGCGTTCATCGTGAACAACGACAAAGTTGTGCTGGATGTGCGTGCCTTCTTGGAAGCTTGGGCGCGAGCGTTCAACTCTGGCAAGCCGGAGTATCTTGTTGCGTTATACGCAGATGATGCCTTGCTTCACGGTACGTCTAGTTCCACGCTCTACATCGGTGTCGCAGAAATACGCACCTACTTCCATGGCACCGCAAGGGTAAAATTTGACGTATGTCATTGCGTCAGCTTGGCGGCTGACATTGTTATGGCCGTCGGAAATTATGTCTTTTCTGAAACGCGGCATGATCTGCAAGTGGCGACACCCGCCCGATTTACGTTTGTGCTGCGCCGTCATGATGCCTCCTGGAAGATTTTACACCATCATTCATCTACCACCCCCCTTTAGGTGGATTAAGGTGGTGGCGAATGCGCGTACGATCGTGAGCTTGGCGCGCGGCAGTTCGCGCCAGTTAGGGGAAGCGCGTGATCGCCGAAATTGGCTGGTTGTTACTTTGAAATGCTTAGGCCTCTGATGTAATCCGCTGCATTGTCAGATCCGTGCCATATTTCAACTCTAAGGTGACGAGACCGGTTCACTTGTCGCCTTACCAGCCCGTCAAAAAGACCTAAGGGCTCAAAGACAAGCCGGCGAGGCAGGACAGATCGGCGAAACGCCTGCACTGGCAGACGCATTCAGCGTCGTTTTACCCAATATTACCCAACTTGCGTTGCGCACCTTCTGGGGCCGAGCGCCCTGCTGCGCTTTACCTACGGCTAATCTGATAAGCGGCCACGACAGAAGAACGCCGCGTGTCCCAATGACGGGATCAACCTTTCAGGAGAGCCGCGTGTCAGTTTCCCTTCCGACTCCCACCCAGCTTCTCGAAGTTGCCAAGCAGTGTGGTCTTTCGTTGACCGACGAAGATGTCGCCTCGTTCCGCGGTTTGATGCGGGGCTCGCTGGACGCATACAATCTCGTTGCCGCGATGCCCGACGAGTTGCCCGTGGTCAAATATCCGCGGACGCCCGGCTATCGGCCATCGCCAGACGAAAACACTCGCAATGCTTGGTACCGCAAAACCAACATCAAAGGCGCCGGCAGCGGAAAACTGAAAGGCAAGACCGTTGCCTTGAAGGACAACATTATGTTGGCCGGAGTGCCTATGATGAATGGCTCGGCCACCCTCGAAGGCTACGTACCCGATTTTGACGCCACCATCGTTACACGCATGCTTGATGCTGGCGCCGAAATTGTGGGCAAGGTTCACTGCGAAGCCTTCTGTCTCTCTGGCGGCAGCCACACCAACGCGACTGGCCCGGTCCACAATCCACACAAGATGGGCTATTCGGCCGGCGGTTCTTCCTCCGGAAGCGGGGTTGTGGTCGCACTACGCGAGGTCGACATTGCGATCGGCGGCGATCAGGGCGGTTCGATCCGAATGCCATCCTCATTCTGCGGCACGTACGGTATGAAGCCGACTTGGGGTCTCGTTCCCTATACAGGAATAATGCCGATTGAGATCTTTATCGACCACACCGGGCCGATTACGGCAACGGTGGCCGACAACGCCCTGCTACTCGAGGTGATCGCCGGCGACGACGGCTACGATTCGCGCATCAAGGCTCCGAAGGTGGATGAATACACCAAGGCCTTGGGTGCGGGCATCAAAGGGATGAAGATTGGTATCCTCAAGGAGGGCTTCGAGCAGCCGTCCGCAGAAGCTGCCGTGAACGAAAGCGTGCGTGAGGCCGCAAAGCGCTTCAAAGATCTCGGCGCGACCGTAGAGATCGTCTCGATTCCGATGCACCTTCTAGGCGCGGCGATCTGGACCCCCATCGGAACTGAGGGGGCTGTCCAGACCATGATGTTCGGTGACGGCTATGGTCTCAGCCGAGGCGATCTTTATCCAACCTCCCTGATGGATTTCCATCGCGGGTGGCGGCAGAAGGCGGACTCATTGTCCGAGACTAACAAGCTGTTTATGTTGTGGGGGACCTATATCAACAACACCTTCGGGTCCAGGTTTTACGGCAAGGCGCTCAACATCTCCCGCCGCCTCGCTACGGCATATGACAAAGCTCTCGAGAGCTATGATCTCCTCCTCATGCCGACGACGCCGATGAAGGCAACCCCGCTGCCGCCATCCAATGCCAGTCGCGAGGACTACTTCACGCGCGCGATTGAGATGTTCACCAACACCGCGCCATTCGACATTACGCATCATCCAGCTATGTCGCTGCCCTGCGGAATGGTCGACGGCCTGCCAGTGGGCCTAATGCTGGTCGGTCGCCACTTCGAGGAATCCACCATCTACCGCGCCGCCCATGCCTTCGAACAGATAGGCGACTGGAAGAAGATGTGAGGCCGAGACGATAGTGCGACTGGATCGCGGCATATGACTAGTGCATTCATGGCGGCATTCGAGATCCTGAGCTTCGGTGCGATTATCGTGTTGATCGTGCTTGGGCTAGGAATCATCGCGAGCATGATGGGCATCTTCAACTTTGCCCAGGGTGAGTTCGTCCTGCTCGGCGCTTATATTACTTATCTCGCCTATAGTCATGGTCTCCCGGTTTGGCTCGGTATGGCGGCGGCACCGATCTTAGTCGGATTGCTGGGTTTCGTACTCGAAGCGCTCATCATCCGCCGCTTCTATGCCGCACCGATCGTTGCAATGCTCGGCACCTATGCGCTCGGTCTTATCATCCGGGAGTCTGTGCGGGGCCTAATTGGCGGGTTTTATCTGACGGTTCCGGAGCCTATCGGTGGATCCATAGATATCGCCACGATACACATCTCAGCTTGGCGCTTTACGATTCTCGTGATCACGGCTTTGGTGATGGGGGGCTGCTTTCTGCTCCTGTCCCGCACAAGCTTCGGCTTGCGCGTTCGGGCGACCCTGGAAAATCCGGCGCTAGCGCGCGCCTCCGGGGTTTCGACGAATTTCATCTATGGCACCACCTTTGCCTTCGGCGCAGCTTTGGCCGGGCTCGCCGGGGCGCTTATCGTGCCGGTGTTCGATCTGTTTGCAGATCTCGGAATTCGCTTTCTGATCCAGGGATTTGTCGCCGTCATGCTTGGCGGTGTCGGCTCCTTTATGGGCCCAGTGGCAGGAGCCGGTATCATCGGCGCTCTCAGCGCGGCGCTGCCCTGGGTTATCCCTCCGGTCCTCGCCGATGTGCTCGTCTTCTTGCTTGCCATTGTTTTCATCAAGTGTCGGCCGCAAGGCCTCATCGCGCAAGGGGGAGTGTAGTCATATGGCTGTTGATCGACTCAATTTCACACGCCGTCGTTTCCTTTCGAACTTTGCCTTCACGGCCGGTGCAATCGCCACAGGAGCGAGTAGCTGGGTGATCCGTCCCGACTGGGCCAATGCGGCCGAAGGTCCCATCAAGGTCGGCATCGCGATCGATCTGACCGGCCCGATCGGCTTTGCCGGAAAGGCGGATGCCAACGTCGCCAAAATGGTCATCAAGGAGATCAACAATTCAGGTGGTCTTTTGGGCCGGCCGATCGAGCTGTACATCGAAGACACCGCCTCCAATGAATCGGTCGCTGTAGGCAACGTGCGCAAGCTGATCCAGCGGGACAAGGTGGACATGGTCCTAGGCGGCCTCGCGAGCTCAATGCGCAATGCGATCAAGGATGTGATCGTTTCTCGGGGCAAGACGCTCTATATCTATCCGCAATTTTATGAAGGGGGGGAATGCACGCCATACCTGTTCTGCAGCGGCGCCACACCGGCGCAGCAATGCGACACATTTATCCCGTGGCTGATCAAGAACGGCGGCAAGAGATTTGCCCTTCCAGGTTCCAACTACATTTGGCCGCGTAACCTGAATGCATATGCTCGCAAGTTAATCGAAGCCAATGGCGGCGAGGTCGTGTTCGAGGAGTATTATCCTTTAGACCAAGTGGATTTCTCCGCCACTGTCCACGCGATCATGTCCAACAAGGCCGACACCGTCTTTAACACCGTTATTCCACCCGGCGTCGGTCCTTTGTTCAAACAGCTCTATGAAGCGGGCTATCTGAAGAACGGCGGACGGCTTGCTGCCGTCAACGAGGACGAGAATTATCTCAGCCTCCATCCGGTCAATGAGATGGAAGGGCTTGCGAGTTGTCTCGATTATTACAAAGCCGTCGCCAAAGATGACCCGGTCTCCGCCAGAATTCAGGCTGCCTATGATAAGGACTATCCAGGCGATTCTCTATTTGCCGCGAGCAGTGCCGCTCCCAGTACATATCGCGGGCTGAAACTTTGGGAAGCTGCCGTCAAAGAGGCCGGAAAGGTCGATCGCGAGTCGGTTGCTGCGACGCTCGATCACGCAAAGATCGCGGAGGGTCCGGGCGGCCCCGCCGAGATGGTGCCGGGCAAGCGGCACTGTAAGATGAACATGTACACGGCCGTGTGCAAGAGCGGGGTTTTTCAAGTCGTGCAACGCAGCAATGGGCTTGTCGATCCCGGGCAATGTTGACGAATCACTGTGAAAGCGACAAGCGCGGTAGAGAGGCCATCGGTGCCCACGCTAGAAGTGAATTGTGCGACGGCTGACATGGCTGAAATCGCCTTTGCAGGACAGGTCAGTCGTGCACGACGTGTCCTGCTCATCATCGAAGGACTAGTGCTGATTGGAGCACTAGTCCTTCCGGTGATGCTTCACGACTATCTTACGGTGTTTGCCACTCGCGTTGTGATCCTGGCGCTCTTCGCTCTCTCGTTCGATCTGGTCTGGGGCTATGCCGGAATCATGAGCTTTGGGCAGGCCCTCTTCTTCGGCTCCGCAGGCTACGGCGTTGCGCTGCTTGCGCGCGACCTCGATATCACCTCAATCCTTTTGGTACTGCCGGCGGGCACGCTGATTGGCCTCGTATTCGCGCTGCTACTTGGTGGGTTCCTCCTACTCGGACGGCATCCGGCCAGCATGATCTTCGTTTCGCTCGGTACGCTCACCGGTGCCTATGCGGCGGATCGCCTCGCGCGTGGCTGGTACTATCTCGGCGGCCAGAACGGCATTCCCTCGATTCCGCCGATGACGCTCGGCTCCTACGAATTATCGGAAGGGTCGAACTTTTACTATCTGGCACTAGGGCTTCTTGTCATCGTCTACGTTGCATGCCGTTTCCTGGTGCGCTCGCAGTTCGGTCTTGCACTCGCAGGCCTCCGCGAGAACGAGCAACGCATTGCCTTTTTCGGCTACCGGACACAGCATCTAAAAGCCATAGTGTTCGCGATCGGTGGCGCCATCGCAGGCCTGAGCGGCAGCCTCTATGCCTTCCACGAGGGTTTTGTGTGGCCCAATATGATTGGCGTTGTCGTCTCCACGCAAGTCGTGCTCTACGTTCTGTTCGGCGGTTCCGGCACGCTGATCGGTGCGGTGATCGGTACGGCGATTGTCGAAGGTCTCTCCTTCTGGCTGTCGGACAATTACCGCGATATCTGGCCGATCATCCTGGGCGTGCTCCTGCTCCTGGTAATCCTTTTTCGGCCGCTTGGGCTTATCAGCCTGGTGTTGACGGAGCGCGAGCGGGTAGGCAGTTTCGCCGCCAAAGCGCAAGACAAGAAGAGGGCGCAGCATCATGCCGCTTCTTGAAGCTGCAGGCATTCGAAAGATCTTCGGCAAGCTCACGGCAGTCGACGGTGCGGCGCTCACCGTCCGCGAGAACGAGTTCCACGGGTTGATCGGGCCGAACGGCTCGGGGAAAAGCACGCTGATGAAGTGCATCGCGGGGGCGGAGGTACCGACGCAAGGCAAAGTCCGATTCATCAACACTGATATTACCACATTCACCCCCACCGAGCGCGCGCGCGCTGGCATGAGCCTGAAGTTCCAAATCACATCGGTTCTGCCATCCCTCACCCTCTACGACAACATCCTCCTTGCCCTGCAGGGGCACTGCTCTCTTTTTGATCTTGTGTTCTCGCGCAGCCGCAGACAGCTGCACGACCAGGTCATGATGATGCTCACCCAGTTTCGTCTTGCCGATCGTGCGTTCGATGCAGCAGCAGCGCTATCCCATGGCCAGCAGCAATGGCTGGAGATTGCGATGGCGCTCGCGGGAAAACCCCGGCTCCTGCTGCTGGACGAGCCTACCGGAGGCATGAGCCTGGAGGAGCGTCGCGTCACTGGCGAACTGTTGCGACCAATAAAGGAGCACTGCTCCCTCGTTATCGTCGAGCACGATCTCGATTTCATCCGCGACATTTGCGACCGCCTCACCGTCCTCGACCAGGGCCGTGTGCTGGCGACAGGAAGCGTCGCTGAGATCCAGGCTGACAAAAGTGTCCAGGAGATCTATTTGCGCCGTGCTTGAACAACGCTTTCTCGACATAAGACATCTCGACGCCGGTTATGGTCGCAGCCAGGTGCTGTTTGACCTGAGCCTCGACATTCCGTGGCGTGGTGGTACCGCCGTGCTTGGGCGCAACGGTGCAGGCAAGACCACGCTTATGAAAGCTATCGTTGGCGAGCTACCAAGCTGGAGAGGCGAGGTAGTCTTCGATGGCCACGATTTCAATCGGCTCCAGACCGAGCAACGCGTGCGCGCCGGCATCGGCTATGTGCCGCAAGAGCACTCAGTGTTCTCACGCCTTTCAGTGCGGGATAATCTTGCAATGGGCTCCCTCTTCAACACCGACGCTTCGGCGATCGATCGGGTCCTGGCGATCTTTCCCAAGCTCGGCCACCGCCTGGACCAGGCGGCTGGTACGCTTTCTGGTGGCGAGCGTAAGATGTTAGCGATCGGGCGCGCCCTCCTGGGGAACCCAAAGCTGCTGCTGCTGGATGAGCCGACCGAGGGCGTCTGGATCGGCGTCATCGAAGAGATTACCGAACGTCTCATTGAACTCGCCAAGGAAATCGCGGTCATCATCGTCGAACAGCACCTCGATCTCGCGTTGCGCGTGGCGAGCAAGGCCTATGTCCTTGATCGCGGCCGTATCGCACTACAAGGCGCTGCAGCCGATATCCGCACGAATCCGGAACTTCTGCGCTACCTCGCGCCTTAAGTGGCGCGTTCCAGATTGCTTTGACGGCCGACGCTAATCGTAGACCGGTTCGGCTGACTTCTCCCTAGATTTGAGCGGCTGTTTGGAAAACTCCAGCAGCGGAGTTTGCTGACTTGACCTCAGCAACTTGACGCGCCCGCTACGGGCTCACAGGCGCGCTGGGCCCCATTCTGCGTTCGAAGCGAGCCGACATTCTCGTCCACTTGAAAGTACGCCTCCGACGAGGACCGTCTTGCGTGACGGGTGGTAATTCGCGAAGCGTGTGACCTTAAGTCTAGCTTTAAGGTCATCAGGCGATGCGGGTCGAAGTTTTGGGCGGGCTTGAGCGGCGGCGGCGTTGGTCGCAGGACGACAAGGCACGGATTGTCGAGGAGACGCTAGTACCGGGCGCGAAGGTAACTGAAGTCGCGCGGCGCAACGGAGTAGCGGCCAGCCTGGTGTTTACCTGGCGTCGACAAGCACGGACATCGGAACAAGTTGCACCATCTTTTACGCCGGTGCAGATCGCCGCCGTAGCGGCCTCGGCTGAAGAAACTGCGAAGCTTTTGCCTACGGTTGATGGCCGAGTTCGCTCGGCGGCAGCCGCACGTACTGGATTGATAGAGATCGATCTCGGCAACCGACGGTGCATCCGGGTGGATGCGCACGTCGATCCGGAGGCGCTGGCGCGGGTCCTCGATGTGCTTGGACGCCGATGATTGCTGTACCAGGGAATGTGCGAGTGTGGCTGGCGACAGGCTACACGGATATGCGCAGAGGCTTCCTGTCGCTGGCCCTCCAAGTTCAGGAGGTGCTGCGCAAAGAACCGCTCAGCGGTCATTTGTTCGTCTTCCGCGGTCGCCGCAGCGATCTTGTGAAGGTGATCTGGCACGGTGTGCTGCAGAGCATGAAGGAGGTGAATAACCGAATTTGATGCGTACAGCTTTATGAGAGATGGAGGACGGCCCTCCTGCATCGGCGTTCCAGGCGCAGGTGCAAAACCACGACACTGTGGCTTCGTTTAAAAGGCGCGGTCATCAGCAAGTGTTGCAAAAGTCCCGGGTTTACGGGGCAGGTAAGTATCCAGAAGGCGAGCGAAAGCAAATCTTCCGATGACGCGTCGAAAATTACTAAGGCGTCGCCAAAATCAGGGGCGCGTGCCATCCCTGAGATCAATCCGTGAGACGCCTGGATTACTGCGCGGATGGCGACCGGCGTTTAGGGGACGCGATCTGGATACAGGCTCTTGTAGAGAACTGCAGGAACCAGTCGTTGTGATGCCAAGGGAGAAGTTCAAGCGGCACACACCGCGAGACGAGAGTACCGAAGCACAACACTGGGGCGGATCGGCTCGTAGTAGTGATGAAGGTGCTGTAATGGAACTGGAGCGAAGGGGCCGAAACAAGTGGGTTGCGCCCATATGCAACTGTGATGAGCAGGAGGACATGTGAGTGTAACCGGACGTAAGCAGTACGATATCGACAAGCAGACAGTGATGAAGGCCTACAAACTGGTCAAAGCCAATGCGGGCGCGGCCGGCGTGGATAAGGTATCGCTCGAAGCTTTTGAGAAGGACTTCAAGGGCAACCTTTACAAGGTCTGGAATCGAATGTCTTCTGGCAGCTACTTTCCACCTGCCGTTCGGGCTGTCCCCATTCCCAAGAAGAACGGCGGACAACGCATTCTAGGCGTGCCGACAGTAGCAGATCGCGTGGCGCAGACGGTCGTCAAGCTTCAGATTGAACAAGTACTCGAGAAAATCTTCCTTCCCGATTCCTACGGCTACCGGCCCGGAAAAGCCGCGCTGGACGCCGTCGGCATCACCCGGCAACGGTGCTGGAAGATGGACTGGGTGCTGGAGTTCGACATCAAAGGCCTGTTCGACAATATCAGCCACCAGTTGCTTATGAAAGCCGTCAGGAAGCATGTGCAAGACGAATGGGCTCTGCTCTACATCGAACGCTGGCTAACAGCGCCGATGCAAGGCAAAGACGGAGCGATCACCGCTCGCGACCGGGGTACACCCCAAGGCGGCGTGATCAGTCCCGTCCTTGCCAATTTGTTCTTGCATTATGCGTTCGATATATGGATGGCGCGAAACTTCCCGCAGTCACCGTGGTGTCGATACGCGGACGACGGGCTCGTACATTGCCGAACCAAGGCTGAAGCGGAAGCCATCAAGGCGGCGCTGCAGGCGAGGTTCAGGGAATGCGAACTCGAAATGCATCCCGACAAGACCAAGATCGTCTACTGCAAAGATAGCAATCGCCCGGGTAGCCATGCCAGTCAGTCATTTGACTTTCTGGGATTTACCTTTCGACCGCGCAGGGCAAGAAACCATCAGAAGAAAGAAAACTTCTGTACGTTCTCGCCAGCGGTCAGCAGGGCGGCAATGAAGTCTATGCGGATGACGATCCGGCAGCTCCGGCTCAGGCTTCGCTCGCAGACGGAAATCGACGCAATCGCCTTGGAACTGAACCCCGTCCTTCGTGGATGGATGCAGTACTACGGCAGATATGGGCGGTCAGAAATGCATAACCTGTATCGATACGTCGACGAATCTCTAAACCGCTGGGCGCGACGCAAATACAAAGGGCTGAAGAATGGAAAAGTCAGGGCCTCCACCAGGCTCAGGCTGATCCGCTGCCGTAGGCCGAAGCTGTTCGCTCATTGGACGATGTTAGGTTCTGCTTCGTTACTTGTTGAGAGCCGTATGACGTGAGAGCGTCACGTACGGTTCGGAGAGCGGCTCCGGGTGCAACTCCCGGGGCCGACTCACCATGGCCAGGGAGCATGCCTGTTCACTAAGAGACTTGAGAGAGGAAGGTTCGTCTGGCCATCGGTTGCGGGCGAAGCGGTGACGATCTCATCGGCTCAGATGAGCTACCTGTTGTCCGGAATCGATTGGCGCAACCCTCAAGAAACTCATCGTCCGACGCGTGTCGGATAGCCGTTTTTGGTTTGAATCTGCGGCTTGATCTGATTCAATGGCTTCATGACATCGAAGCCGGACGATCTTCCGTCGGATCTCGCGAGCGCCTACCTTGCGCTGCTGGCCGAGCGCGAGGCGTTGCAGGCTGAACGCGATGTGGCAGTCGCGGATGCCGCCAACGCGCGGGCGGAGCTGTCGGACAGCGAGGTGCTGATCGCTCATCTTGAGCTACGGATCGAGAAGCTCAAACGCGAACTGCACGGGCTGCGCTCCGAGCGCACGGCGCGGCTACTCGAGCAGTTGGAATTGGAGCTCGAAGAACTCGCCACCACGGCGACCGAGAATGAGCTGGCTGCGCAGGCTGCCGCCGCAAAAACCCAGAGCGTAAGCGCCTTCACGCGTAAGCGGCCGGTGCGCAAGCCGTGGCCGGACGACATCGAACGTGAGCGCGTCGTTATCGAGGCTCCAACGACCTGCGCCTGCTGCGGTGGATCGCGCCTTGCGAAGCTAGGCGAGGATGTGACCAAGACGCTGGAGGAGATTCCGCGTCGCTTTAAGGTCATCGAGACGGTACGCGAGAAGTTCACCTGCCGTGATTGCGAGAAGATAAGCCAGCCGCCGGCACCGTTCCATGCCACGCCGCGCGGCTTCATCGGTCCGCAATTGCTGGCGACAATGCTGTTCGACAAGTTCGGCATGCATATCCCGCTCAATCGCCAGAGCGTGCGCTTCAAGGCTGAGCGGATCGACCTGCCGCTGTCGACGCTGGCCGACCAGGTCGGCCACGGAACCTTCGCCGTCATGCCGTTGTTCCAGCTGATTGAGCGCCATGTCCTCGCCGCCGAGCGGCTGCACGGCGATGACAGTGTTCTGCAGAAGCACACAGAAAGGATGATCAAAATGATCTGAAAATCTGTGCGCGCAAGCTGTGGCAGCGATGAGGGTAGGCCCCTCGGGATCGACTTTCAGGAGTAGGTCTCAAATCACTTCAAGCGGCTTCGCTTAAGAGGCGCGGTCGTGAGCGTTGAAGCTAACGGTCGGGGGAGACCCGAACGGATACGCGTCCGAGAGACGAATGAAAATGAACCCGCCGATGAACCGTCGTAACGTGGAAATCGTCGTCAAAACCAGAGGTGTGTCGTCCCTCTGGGATGAGCCCGCCGGGAGCCTGATGACCGGGCGGGCGGCGACCGGCGTTGAGGGGGCGTGAATCGGATGCAGGCGCTGCCGCGGAACTGCAGGAACCAGTCGCTCCGATGGAAAGGGAGAAGCACAAGCGGAGAAGACCGCGAGGCGAGATTACCGACGCGGAGCACTGGGACGGACCGATCCGTATTAGCGACGAAGGCTCGTAATGGGGCCGGAGCGAAGGGATCGGATCAGGTGGGCTGGCCATCGTCGCAACTGGCAACAGGAGGACGTCGATGAACCAGCCGAGCAAGCCGTTCAACATCGACAAGAGAGAGGTGTACGAAGCATATCTGCAGGTGCGATCCAATGGTGGCGCAGCCGGTGTCGACGGAGTGACGATTGAGCAGTTCGAGTCCGACTTGAAGGGAAATCTCTACAAGATTTGGAATCGAATGAGTTCAGGCGCTTACTTCCCGCCGCCTGTTCGGGCTGTCTCCATTCCAAAGAAGAGTGGAGGCCAGAGGATCCTCGGGGTGCCCACCGTGGCGGACCGCGTGGCACAGACAGTTGTTAAACAACTGATTGAGCCGGCTCTTGACGCAATCTTTCTGGCGGATTCCTATGGCTACAGACCCGGAAAATCGGCTCTCGATGCCGTAGGCGTCACGCGACAGCGGTGCTGGAAGTATGATTGGTTTCTAGAGTTCGACATCAAAGGATTGTTCGACAATATCGACCACGAGTTGTTGCTACGGGCCGTCCGGAAACATGTGACGTGCGCATGGGCGCTGCTCTACATCGAACGATGGCTGACAGCGCCGATGGTGCAAGAGGATGGAACGATAATCGAGCGAAGCCGCGGCACCCCACAAGGGGGCGTGGTGAGCCCGATCCTCGCCAACCTCTTCATGCACTATGCATTTGATCTCTGGATGGCGCGGACGTTCCCCGATCTCAGGTGGTGTCGGTATGCGGATGACGGGTTGGTACATTATCGGAATGAGATGGAGGCGCAAAGCGTTCGCGAAGCGCTCCAGGCTCGGCTGGCGGAGTGCCATCTGGAATTGCATCCTACGAAGACGAGGATCGTCTACTGCAAGGATGATCGACGCCGAGGTAAAAGCGAGACGGTCATGTTTGACTTTCTCGGTTATTGCTTCCGGCCACGATCGGTCCTGGGGCCGCATTCGCAGAAGATGTTCTGTGGGTTCACCCCGGCGGTCAGCAAACCAGCGCTGAACGCCATGCGGGCGAAGGTCCGAGGCTTGAAACTTCGCAGGCGAGCCGAGGTGACGCTGGACGATATTGCTCGCGAGCTAAACCCGATGGTTAGGGGGTGGATCGCTTATTATGGGCAATACACCCGCTCAGCGCTTTATCCGCTGGCGCGCTACATCAACCAGACGTTAGGTATTTGGTTGAAGCGAAAGTACAAGCGCTTCCATCACCGTTTAGGACGCGCGCGTCTCTTCCTGGAGAAGATCGCGCGTGAGAACCGCAGGCTCTTTGTGCATTGGCAACTCGGCGATGGCGGCAAGATTGCCTGATGGGAGCCGGGTGAGGCGAGAGTCTCACGCCCGGTTCTGCGAGAGGCTGGAGGTGAAATCCCTCCGGCCTACTCACCCCACCATCCGGATCCTGGCGAAGGGCAAATGCACGACCGGCCGGATCTGGACGTATGTGCGGGATGACCGGCCGTTCGCCGGGCCTGCGCCGCCGGCGGCGGTCTATTATGCCTCGGGCAACCGACGGGGCGAACATCCTCAGAGGCATCTGGCCGCCTTCGCCGGCATTCTGCAGGCGGATTGCTATGGCGGCTTCGAGCCGTTGTTCGATCCAAAAAGGAAAGCAATGCCGATCACGCCGGCATTTTGCCTGGCCCATGCGCGGCGGGGATTCTTCGAGCTGGCTGACATCGAGAAAGCCGCCCGGGAAGGCAAGGGCAAACCGGTCTCCCCGATCGCGCTGGAGGCGGTCAGGCGTCTTGACGCCCTGTTCGAGATCGAGCGCGCCATCAACGGCCGTGGTGCCGACGAGCGGCGTGCTGTGCGCCAGGAGCGGAGCAAGCCGCTGCTCGACGACATGCACGCCTGGCTGCTCCGCGAGCGAGAAAGCCTCTCCCGCTCCGCCGAGGTCCTGAAGCCCATGAACTACATGCTCAAGCGCTGGGACGACTTCGTCCGCTTCCTCGACGATGGCAGGATCTGCTTGACCAACAATTGCGCTGAGCGTGCATTGAGAGGCATTGCCTTGGGAAGGCGCAACTGGACCTTCGCTGGCAGCCAACGTGGCGCCGACCGTGCCGCTATCATGCTGACGATGATCACGACCTGTCGCCTCAACGACGTCGATCCCAAGGCTTGGCTCGCCGACGTCCTCGCCCGGATCGCCGATCTTCCCACCTCGCGTCTGCGCGAACTGCTGCCCTGGGAATGGAAGCTCCTGCACCAAGCCGGCAAGTCCGCCGATCAGCAAGCCGCCTGACCTTCACGCAACGCCATCGTAGAACTCGCCGTGCTCGCGCGCATGCGTCAATCAGGCGGCCTTCGTCGTATGCGTACACTTGAAAAGCCCGCGCGCACGTAGCTCGAACTTCGGGAGGAGGCTACCCAATCTTACCCACTTAGACGCTTTGCGGTCTTATACGCCGATCCCGCTCGGTCTAGACCTCGCGTTGGTCAGAATGATCTAGGAGAAAAATCGTGTCTCACCATTGCACGGACGGCCAGGGGGCGGTCCGGGATGGTAGCCTGTCCGAGCTTTCGAACGCAGTCGCGATTGTGGCTACGCTCGATACCAAGGGCCGCGAAGTCTCCTACTTGGCCGATATCATCTGTAAGTGTGGCCGCAAGACCGTCCTGATTGACGTCGGCACCTCGAAGATTGCGCCCCGGACGAATCAAGCAGGCGGTCATAGCGTTCGCGTCGCCTCGCCCGCCGAGCTCTTGAAAGAAATCGCCGCAACAACACGCGGGAAAGTTCGCGATCTGCTGGCATCAGGGGCCATCGGCGCGATCGTCGGGGTCGCCGGTGGGAAGGGGAGTGCGGTGTTCGGCGAAGTCGTATCTGATTTGCCTTATGGCTTTCCCAAGCTGCTCGTGAGCAGCGCAAGGCCAGCACTTCTCGCCGAATTGGCGGTCCACAACGACATCATGCTCTATCCGACATTGGTCGATCTCTTCGGGATCAATGCGTTTACCGAGCGGGTCTTGCAGAATGCAGGACAGGCCATCGCCGCCATGCGCTATGCGCCCGCCAAAGCTGCGCGAAAGACGAAGATCGTTGCGATCACGGCCTTCGGAGTGACGACGCCGGCGGCAACTCAGTGCGTTGGGCGCCTCGGCAAGGCCGGGGTCGACGCGATCGTCTTTCCTGCAAACGGGGCGGGCGGCCGCAAGATGGAGCAGCTGATCGCGGCCGGCGAATTCGATGCTGTGATTGATCTGACCACAACCGAACTCGCCGACGAAATCGTGGGTGGCACCGCGAGCGCCGGGCCGGATCGGCTCAAGGGAGCGGCAGAGCAATCAATACCGCATGTTATCGCGCCTGGCGCGGTGGACATGGTCAATTTTGGTGCGCCATCCAGCGTTCCTGATCAATTTCGCGGCCGGCTATTCTACTCCCATACACCGTACACGACGCTGATGCGCACAACCCTCGCCGAGAATACGAGCATCGGCCGGCTTACGGCCCAGCGGCTGTCGTTGGCAGAAGGGCCTGTCATGGTCCTTTGGCCGGCAAAAGGCGTCTCCGACTATGACCGCGACGGCGGCATCTTTCGAGATCCTGATGCGGACCGCGCGTGGCTCGATGCGCTTAAGGACAATCTGCCGCCCAAGGTTACGGTCCGCGAATTGAACTGTCACATCAACGATCCCGAATTTGCGGAGGCGGCTGCGAGATGGATCCTCAAGCAATTGGGCAAGAAGGCTGATGGCGATGCGAATGTTTGAGCGAACCGAAATCCTGGCCAAGATCGCAAACCAGGTGGCGGAGCGAAAAGCCATTCTTGCCGCGGGCAGCAGCTGTGGTCTGGTTGCGAAATGTGCAGTGCTCGGGGGCGCGGACATGCTGGTCGTCTACAGCACCGGGCTGTCGCGCCTAATGGGACTTCCGACCAGCCGGATCGGCGATTCCAATGCGCGCACGCTCGAACTTGCCTCGGAAGTCCGCAACGTCGTTTCTTCGGTGCCCGTGATCGGCGGCATTGAGGCATGGGATCCCCTCCGGCTCGATCTTGATGCCCTGCTCGACAAATTCTGGTCGGCCGGTTTCTCCGGCGTAATCAACTATCCGACCATCTCCACGATGGGCGACAAATGGCGCTATCGCCGCGGGCGCGTCGGACTAGGCTTCGAACGCGAAGTCGAGATGATCGCGGCTGCGCGCAAGAAGGACATCTTCTCGCTTGCCTATGTCGCGAGCCCTGACGACGCCAAAGCGATGGCGGGCGCAGGTGCGGACTGCATCGTCCCTCACGTAGGAGCCACCCGAGGCGGGCTCGTCGGCCATGAGGAAGGACAGCCCATCCAAGAGGCGATCAGGCGCATCAACGACATCAGCGACGCCGCAAGGAGCGTGCGCTCCGATGTGATCCTGCTTTGCCATGGCGGTGCAATCGCGGAGCCGGAGGATACGATCGTGGTGTACCGATCAACGCAATGCGTGGGTTTCGTTGGCGCCTCGTCCATCGAAAGAATCCCGATCGAACGGGCAGTGAAGGCGGCGGCTGAGGAGTTCAAAGCCGTCCCGCTTCCGCGGCATCACTGACGTCAGCTCCAAGAGAACACTCGCAGCGAGGCTCGAATGAATAACCCGATGGGCCAATCAGGCAAGGGAAAGACCGTCGCACTCGCCCGAGAGGGGAGGCCGGAGCACAATTGGGCAACCGACGTTCTCGTGGTCGGTAGTGGTGCGGCCGGGCTTTCGGCTGCGCTCTATGCAGCAAAGGCAGGACTGCGCGTCACTGTCTGCGAAAAGTCGGCGCGGCTTGGCGGCACGACAGCTCTCTCCAATGGAATGATCTGGGTTCCTTGCTCGAACCAAGCGCGCTCGGCGAAGATCGACGACTCGCTTGCGAAGTCGAAGACCTACCTGCAACATGAACTTGGCACATATTACCGGTCAGGCTTTGTTGATGCCTATCTCGAGGACGGCCCGGCTGCGCTCGCCGCCCTTGAGAACGGGACTGAAGTCAAGTTCACGCTGGCCTCGGCCCCCGACTACCATTCAAGCCAGGTCGGCGGAGTCGATAAGGGCCGGGCACTGAGCCCCGCGCCTTATGACGGACGGCTTCTTGGCAGCGACTTCGATCTGATAGGCAATCCCATCCGCGTTGTGCTCGGCGGAATGATGATCTCATCGAGCGAGGTGAGAAGCTTCCTCAATCCGTTTCAATCCTTTGCCTCGCTCAGGCACGTCTTGCGCCGCGTCAGCCGCTACGCGCGTGACCGGCTTGGCCACAGGCGCGGCACCGAGCTCAGCGGAGGCAACGCCCTGATCGCGCGCTTGCTTGTGAGCCTGCGCAAGTACGGCGTCGAGATATGGCCGGAATCCCCGCTCGTAGAGTTGATCAAGGAAGAAGGCCGCGTCACCGGCGCGGTCGTTAAGTCGGCCGATTCCGAGATTCGCGTGCGCGCTTCCCATGGGGTGATCCTCGCAACGGGCGGGTTTGCGCGTAACGCGCAATTGAGAGCCGAGCTCAGTGGCCCCCACCAGCACGACGACACGCTCGCCCATCCCGATGCGACAGGCGACGGCATCTCTCTTGCGACAAGGCTCGGAGCGGCAATCGACAACAATGTTGCCTCTGCCGGCTTCTGGACGCCCGTATCGATTCTGAAGAGCGGCAGTTCCTCGCAAGTCGTTCCCTACGGCTGGCTCGACCGCGGCCGTCCCGGCGTCATTGCCGTGGGGCCAGATGGAAAGCGTTTTGTCAACGAATCCAATTCCTATCACGACATCTGCTTGGCGATGTTCAACGGTGGGTATCCGGCAGACAAGCGGTTCTATTTCATCTGCGACCACGACTTCGTACGGCTGAGAGGGATGGGGCATTTGCTGCCATGGCCATGGACCTTGAGCATCGGGAAATATGCGCGCCTTGGCTACATCAAGGTCGCCCGGACGATTCCAGAGCTTGCGAAGCAGCTGGGATTGGAGTCCGCCGCGCTTCAAAAGACTGTCGAAGAACACAACGCGCATGCGTCTGAGGGGCGCGATCCGCTGTTCAATCGCGGTGAATCGGCTTTCAATCGCACGCTCGGCGATTCGGCCGTGGGCAAGAAGAACCCAAACCTTGGGCCAATCAAAACCGGCCCGTTCGTCGCACTCCCAATCGTTCCGGCAACGCTCGGCACTGCAACCGGATTGGCAACCGACACTTGCGGGCAGGTATTGGACGGTCAGGAAAGGCCAATTCCAGGACTCTATGCTTGCGGCAATGACATGACCTCCCCGATGCGTGGGATCTATCCCGGAGCAGGCATCACCATTGGGCCAGCCATTGTGTTCGCGTACCGGGCCGTCAACAGTATCGTTTCCTCGACGCAGCAAGAGAAAGCTGCTGCCGCTTCGGGAGCGTGATGTCGACTTGGGAATGGCGCGGGCGAGGCGCGTGATAAACCCGGTATTGGCAACAGCTATGAGCGCCGATCCCTAACGTAGCCCATTGCACAGGATTCAATTTTGATGCGTCGTTCGCGCCACGCCAAGATCGTCGCAACCCTCGGTCCGGCCACAACCGAGGCTAACAAAATCCGTGATCTCTATCTTGCAGGCACAGATACCTTTCGCCTGAACTTCAGCCATGGCAGCCAAGACGACCACGCGCGCGCGTTTTCGGCGATCCGCGCGCTCGAGCAAGAGTTCGGCCGTCCCATCGGAGTGCTACAGGATCTGCAAGGCCCGAAAATCCGGATCGGCTTGCTTGAAGAGGGCAAGCTATGCCTGCATGCTGGAGAGAGCGTCCGCTTTGTCCTCGACGGAGCAAGAGGTGGAAAGCAGGCAATCCCTCTGCCGCATCCGGAAATATTTGCAGCTGCGCATCCAGGCCAAAAGCTGCTCATCGACGACGGCCGTGTGCGCCTGAGCGTCGAAAGACCGGGCGATCGCGAAATGGTCGCGCGCGTCATTGTCGGCGGCCCGATCCGCGATCATAAGGGCGTAAACCTGCCGGGGGCGTCGCTCGATATCTCGCCCCTCACCAAGAAAGATCGCGCCGATCTCGCCTTCGGCCTGGAGCTCGGTGTCGACTGGGTTGCGCTGTCATTTGTTCAGAAGCCTTCAGACCTGATCGAGGCGCGGGCCCTCATTGGTGAAGCAGCGGGCCTCGTCGCCAAAATCGAGACGCCCATGGCGCTTGATCGCATCGACGATATCATTCAGTTGTCAGACGCTCTCATGGTCGGGCGCGGTGATCTCGGGGTCGAAATCCCCCCAGAAGACGTGCCTGGCCGGCAAAAAGAACTCGTCCGCGCCTGCCGGCTGGCCGCAAAGCCCGTGATCGTCGCAACCCAAATGCTCGACTCTATGGTGGCGGCGCCGACGCCAACGCGCGCGGAAGCCTCAGATGTTGCGACCGCCATCTATGATGGCGCCGATGCCGTGATGCTGTCAGCCGAATCGGCAAGCGGCGCCTATCCCATCGAGGCCGTCGCCATGATGGATCGCATCATCAGGAGTACAGAGCAGCATCGTCTCTACCGGTCCCTGATTGAGGCCTCACGAGTTGACGAGGAGAATACGCCTCCGCATGCGGTCGCTGCCGCGGGTGCAGATCTTGCAGCCACCATCGAGGCCAAAGCCATCGTCGGCTTCACAGCCAGCGGGACGACCGCGGCCCGCATCTCGCGCAAGCGGCCGCCGGTTCCGATCCTTGCTCTGACGCAGGATGAAAACGTGGCGCGGCGCATGTGCCTGTTGTGGGGCGTACACAGTGTGGTGGCCAGCGATCCCTCTGGCTATGAGGAAATAACCCAGATCGCCGCCGTGGCGGCCCAGCGGGAAGGTTATGCGCGGTCGGGCGACCTGGCGGTGGTGGTTTTTGGCCTGCCATTCGGACATAGAGGCGCGACAAACAATCTCCGCGTGGCTGCCTGCTAAGAAGGACAAGGTCATTTGCCGTGAACCGTCGGGCGAGGCGTCTTGGTTGCGGTCGGGAGGAGGGCGAGGCGTCAAAGATGATCGCGCGCGAGATGCACCGAACTCGGCCCCAGGTCCGGCCAGGAGCTCACATTGCCTGACTTCGAGAGCGGCCTCAGCCTTGCAAATGTCCTTCCATTCTTGGAAGAGAAGCTCTCTGTCGGACTGTGGCGCAGCGACGGCAACGGCCAGATGCAATGGTCCCGTGGCCTTTATGAGCTATTTGGGCTGGATCCGCGTCGAACTACGCCAGCATACGCGGAAATCGAGAAAAGGATTCATCCCGATGACCGCAGCAGCATGCGCTGTTTCGGCGCACGGGAGCTCAATCGATCGTTGCTCGAGGGTGAATTTCGTGTCATCCGTCCGAACGGAACTTTGCGCTGGATCCACGGCCGGGCCGAACCGCTGCTCGATGAGGCCGGCAAACCAGAGTGCATTCTTGGGCTCGCGCGCGATATCACTGAACAGCGCAATCTCTTGGACGCGCTCAAAGTAGAAGCGGAGCGCTACAGGGCATTGGCTGAGATCTGTCGGGGTTTCCCATGGACAAGCAGTAGCGATGGTCGCCTCACTGCAGTTTCCAATGCGCTAGAGACTGCCGAAGATCATGGATCACGTTTCAAGGACTGGATCGGTCTCATCCATGAGGATGACCGCGAGGCAGCTCTAAGAGAGTGGGCGGTCTCGGTCGAGACAGCGCAGCCTTATAACGTCGAATGTCGCTTGCGCCGGCCGGACGGCATCTATCGCTGGCACCAGGGCGCGGCGGTGCCCCTCAAGAACAGCGAGGGTGGCGTTCGAGAATGGCTCGGCACGTGGAGCGACGCACACCATGATATACTCGCGCGGGAGCGAAGAGGGGCCTCAAAGGTCACGGGGAGGCAACTGCGTGCAGCGCGTGGAATGTTAAACTGGTCGGTAAAGGAGCTAGCGGAGCGAGCGGGCGTGTCTTCCGCGGTCATTCGGCGGCTGGAGGAGTACAATGACACTCCCCAGATGTCTGATGAGCTGATGGAAACGTTGCGGAAGACGTTTTCTGAAGCGGGAATCGAATTTACGTTCCCTGTGGTTGGCAAGCCCGGTGTCCGGCCGCGATAGCCGGTGCAGACCCAACGGCCTCTGATGACTACTCCCCAGCTCTCTTTCTCGTCTAGCTACCCCGAAACTTCGGCGAACGCTTCTCAGAGAACGCGTTCATTCCTTCCTGGTGGTCGCAGCCATGGTGAAGGCATAGCGGATTGCCTGCTGCTCGAATTCAATGCCCTATCAAGAAAGGTCTGAAATGTGGCGAGAAGGGCCGACTTGGCGAACTACGATAGAAGCTTGGCGCATCAAGGTCGGAAATGTGTTCGAGAAGGATACGCGAATGGGGGACAACTCGCCAATTCGCGGCTGGCCGATGCGATGGAGAGCTTCGTTGCCGGCGCTGTCAGTCCAGCGCGGCGCATTCTTGCAGACCGATGGCAAGCGCATTGGCAACGAAGGGTTCTTCGTCGAGTCAACGGTCCTGACGGGGACCTCGCCCGAGGCGTGTATCATGAATGAAGAGTCGTTTGGCCGCTCGCGCCAGATCATTGCATTCAAGAGCTACGACGAGGTCGCCGAGGAGGCCAATCGACGGCTTGTGCCTTCGGGGCCGACCGCTTGAAAGCGGTATGGTGTCCATCAAATACCTAGCTTGGCGCTTTCAGAAGTCCCGTTCGGAAACATCAGGGATTCCAGCTACGGTTCGTAAGGCGGGGTGGAAGCAATCGAGGGATATCTCAGTACTAAGTTCGTGATCCGGGCGAGCACCTGATGTGGTCAGAAGCCGTCTCGGACTTGAGCAAATCGAAGAAGGGGCGGTCGGTTCTCGACCACGCGGCCATGGACAATTTTTCGGTAGCTCCTCCTGATATGAATGTGCCGCTCAGGGTGTTTCATGCTTGCAAGTCTCAGTCTTATCTTGCTCTGCCAACTCGCCGGCGAAGTCATCACCCGGGGCCTCGGCCTACCGCTGCCAGGTCCCGTGCTCGGGCTCCTGCTCTTGCTGATTCTGCTGCTTGCCCGTGACAGATTTTCAAGCATCGCTCGAGGCCCACTACGAAATAGCGGCGTGGAAACAGCAAGCAAGGGGCTGCTCAAGCATCTGTCGCTCCTGTTCGTCCCAGCCGGCATTGGCGTCGTGGAAAAGCTCGATCTCCTCGCGACGCACGGGCTCGCTATAATATTGATCCTTGCTGTCTCGGTCATGGTGACTTTGCTTGCGACGGTTCTGACGTTCCGCCTTATCAGTCGGCTGTTCAGCGAGGCACCGTGAAGGACAATCCGTTCTCCCTCTGGGTCTATCTCTCGCAATCCCCGTTGCTTTGGTTGACGGTCACCTTGCTGGTCTATGCAATCGCGGATGCCGTGTCGCTTGCGCTTCGCCGTCATGCCCTTGCCAATCCCGTGCTGCACGCGGTCTGGATCATCGGCGCGTTTCTATTCGCAACTGGCACGCCGTATGCGATCTATTTCGGCGGAGCGCAGTTCGTGCATTTCCTGCTCGGCCCGGCAACCGTCGCGCTCGCGGTCCCGCTATACGAAAATCGCAAGATTGTCCTTGCCTCGATCGTGCCGATGCTGGCAGCGCTCGTTGCGGGCTCGGTCACGGCCGTCTTCTCGATTGTGCTGCTTGCGGAGGCTGCCGGCCTGCCTCGCGAGGTGATCCTGTCCCTTGCCCCGAAGTCGGTAACGGCCGCGGTCGCAATGGGCATCAGCGAAACGCTGCAGGCGGATCCGTCTCTGACGGCAGTCGCGGTCATCCTCACCGGGATCATGGGAGCGACCGTTGTCACGCGATTGATGAACCGTACCGGCATCACCGATTTTCGGGCTCGTGGCTTTGCGGCAGGAATCGCCGCGCACGGGATCGGCACCGCGCGAGCATTTCAGGTGGACGAGGTGGCTGGCGTGTTTTCTGGAATTGCTATGAGCCTAAACGCACTAATCACATCTTTCCTCGTACCGCTAGCGCTCACAGTGCTAATGAGATGAGCGTCGGGTTTTTGTATCGGCTCCGCACTAGCTCGCTATCGATCTTGATGGTTGATAGCGTCACTGGCCCGATCTTCACTGGGCCGGGGCAGTCCACCCTACGCACTCACAGAATAGGTTCCTTGAACCCAATCGCGTAGGAATGGACGCCCCGGCGCTGTGAGCGCAAGTGCGGCTGCCTCCTGAACCGGATATTTGCCACACAAGCCTGCAATTTGAATTTACTACTCGTGGGCAACGATTGGTACCATGCAGCGCCCGACGCCACGGAAGCTGTCGTTGGCTATCGCCCCCGCCCATACGGCCATAGTGCTGGACGCATTTACTCGCCGTCAGGGACGGTTTGCAGGGATTCCGACGGCGACAGTTCCAACTGAAGCTGTCCGATCTTGTCGACAAGTCCTCACGAGATGGCTGAAGGCCTGGAGGTGTCGCGCCATTGCCCGTTTGCCGCCCGGAGTGCACGCACTTCATCGGACTCGCACGAGCCGGAGAGTGACAACTACATCGTCCTCAACAAGGGATTTGATCTTCCATGGCAGAATTGGAAAGTATAAGACCGGCGGGGATATCGCAGGTATGCAGGTATGGCGCGACAATCAGGATGAGAGCGGCGCGTCAATCAAGATGAGACGAGGCGGCCGAGTCAGAAGATAATTGACGCTGGCTGCGGGCTTGGCAAGGCTTGATTGACGCTGCGCGACAATCAAGCGGCATTGCCAGCGTCAGTCACCGCCTTCTCGAGTTCATTTGGAGTGGCGTGAACCGGCGGCCGGCCTGGACCGCGCCTGCGATCGAGAGCAACTTTTCGACGGTAGCTCTCGACGTTCATCTCGAGGATCGTGGCGTGGTGCACCAGGCGATCGATCGCCGCCAGTGTCATCGCCTGATCGGGGAAGATACGCCCCCATTCGCCAAATGGCTGATTGGCCGTGATCAGCAGCGAGCGTCGCTCGTAGCGGGAGGCGATCAGCTCGAACAATACGCTGGTTTCCGCCTGGTCCTTGCTCACATATGTGATGTCGTCGAGGATCAGGAGGTCGTAGCGGTCAAGCTTGGCGATTGCGGACTCCAGCGCCAGCTCGCGCCGGGCCACCTGCAGCCGCTGCACCAGATCAGTGGTACGTGCAAAGAGAACGCGCCAACCGTCCTCGACGAGAGCCAGGCCGATCGCTGCGCCGAGATGGGTCTTGCCGCCGCCGGGTGGACCGAACAGCAGCAGATTGGCGCCGGTCTTCAACCAGACGTCACCGGCGGCGAGCGCCATCGCCTGTGCCTTTGACAGCATAGGCACGCTCTCGAACTCGAACGTGGCGAGCGTCTTGCCGGCGGGCAAACGCGCTTCCACCATGTGTCGTTCGATGCGGCGGCGGGTGCGATCGGCTGCCTCGTGCTCGGCAAGGGCCGCAAGGAAGCGGGCGGCGGGCCAGCCTTCCTTGTCCGACTGCGCGGCGAGCTTCGGCCAGATCGCCTTGACGCCGGGCAGGCGCAACTCATTGAGCAGCAGCTCGACGCGGGCGGCATCGATGGAGGTAGCTCCGCTGGTCATGCTGCTCCTCCCAGGTTCGAGTGGGCCGACACGACGCTGACGGAGGCCAGCTCATCGTAGACGTCGAGCGACGCCAGCTTGACGGCGACACTCGGGATCGAGGCCGCCTCGGGTCGGAAGCGATCGCGCAATGCCGCAAGATCGGGTAACCGTCCGGCATCGAGAGCGGTCGCGATCGCCTCGGCGAGCTCGGCTTCGCAGGCTCGCTCATGGGCCAGAGCCAGAAGCTCGACCGTCACCTTGCAGGCGCGCCGGTCGTCGCCATGCTCCCGCAAGGTCTCGAAGAGGCGCTTGTAAGCCGCGCGCGGGAAGAGCTGATCGCGATAGACGAGATTGACGAGCGCCATCGGCTTGCGCCGCAGGGCATGGATGACGTGCCGATAATCAACGACATGCCCGCCGTGGTTCTCCGACACAGGCCGCCCGCGCCGCAGCGTCCCGACCGGCGTGACGCCGAGGAAGCATTCGAGCCGGTCGTCGAAGATGCGCACACGCAGGCGATGGCCAATCAGTCTTGAAGGCACAGTGTAGAACACGCGCCGCAGGATGAAGCCGCCTGACGACGTCACCGGGATCACCTTCTCCTCGAAGTCGGTCGTGCGGCCTTTCGGCAGTGGCGCCAGTGCTTCCTTTTCGAGCGCGATCCGCTTAGCGAGGTTGGCGTTGCGCCGGCCGACAATCTCGTCGACAAAAGCCCGGTAGGCATCGAGACTGATGAAGTCGCGCGTGCCCCGCAGCAACAGCGCATCCTCCAGCGCTCGTTTGAGATGACCGTGCGCGCTCTCGATCGAGCCGTTCTCGTGTGCAATGCCCGCATTGTTGCGCGTTGGCGCCATGCCGTAGTGGCCCATCAGCGCGGCGTAGCGCTGTGTCAGATCCTCCCGCGCGTCGGCCGCCAGATTGCGGAATGCTGCCGACAGGCTGTCGCTGCGATGCTCCCGCGGAACGCCGCCGAGCGCCCACAGGGCGTTCTGCAAGCCCTCGGCCAGGGCGACGAAGCTTTCGCCGCCGAGCACGACATGGGCATGCTCAAAGCCGGAGAACGCCAGCCGGAAGTGGTAGAGCCGGTGATCGAGCGTCTCACCAGCAATGGCAATGCCGAGCGGGCTTGTATCGGTAAAGTCGGACAGACCCAGACGACCGGGCTCGTGCTCCTGGCGGAAGATCACGTCCTGTTCAGGGCCATTGAGCGCCCGCCAGGCATTGATGCGCCGCTCCAGCGTGCGTCGGATGTTGGGGTTG
Organism: Bradyrhizobium sp. T-12; assembly: GCF_058314695.1. Classification (NCBI taxonomy): domain Bacteria; kingdom Pseudomonadati; phylum Pseudomonadota; class Alphaproteobacteria; order Hyphomicrobiales; family Nitrobacteraceae; genus Bradyrhizobium; species Bradyrhizobium sp. T-12. The sequence goes on from NZ_JBZFQJ010000002.1 coordinate 130,279, forward strand.
AGGTCGGGATGCCGACGGCGCAGCTCGTCCAGCACGCCGATCACGCGGATGCCGGGCGCAGCCTTCAGGATCGGAACGATCTCGGCGTCCCAATAGGGCACGAGCGGATCGGACCGTCGCCGGCCTCTCGGCACCTTCTTCTGCGATGGCAGGCGCAAATCGTCCTCGATCCGATACGCGCTCGCTTTCGAGAACCCCGCCTTGGCCGCCGCGGCCTCGGGAGACAATGTCAGTCGGTAGGTCATGTACAGCCTTCTGTGGTTGCCGCCCGCAATGCAAGAAGTTTCTGACCCTTTGGCGTGTGATCGAGTGCGGTCTTCTGTCAGGCCTTCCTTTACGGCATTTTCAGAAGCCGCTGGCCGGTATGGTGATCCGCGGACCAGGTCCAATTCTCATCTCCGAGCACGTCGGCTCTTTGGCTCTAGCTGGTTTCCTGATCCAGATCTGTTCGATCGTTGCGCCCATTCGGGTCGTCGCCTTCTCACACCCCCTTCGCCAACGTCAGGCTATTTCGTGCTGCATGCAGTCATGCCGTCACTGCCTGCGCTGGGTTCCGATAATCCTCCTTCCGGGTGAGCATGGCCCAAATCGTCCGAGCCATCTTGTTCGCCAAGGCGATCGCCACAAGCATGCGCGGCTTCCTCGCCAGCATCTGCGCCAGCCAGGATCCGCTAGGGATCGACTTGCGCCCGAGCCAGTTCAGCCGCGACATCGCCCCAACGATGAGCAACTGGCGAATGTCCGCCTGTCCTTCCTTCGAAACGCGTCCGAGCCTTTCCTTTCCCCCTGAGGAATGTTGCCGTGGGACCAAGCCGAGCCAAGCCGCGAAGTCTCGGCCACGTCGAAAGGCCGCCATGTCGGGCGCGAAAGCCTCGATCGCGAGTGCGGTCAGCGGGCCGACCCCCGGCATTGTCTGCAGCCGCTGCGCCGTGACCGTCCGCGTCGCCAACTTCTTGAGCTGCTCTGCCTTGGCATCGATCCGCTCCGTCTTGTAGGCGATCTGATCAATGAGACTCCGACATTCCTCGCGGACCAGTTCTGGTAGATCGCTGTTCGGATCTTCGAGGATTGCGTCAATGCGTTTAAGTTGTTCGATTCCTTGCGGGATGATATGGCCGAATTCGTAGAGAACAGAACGCAGCGCATTCACCAGATCGGTGCGCTGATGAACAAGGCGCTTCCGAGCCCGAAAGAGCACTGCCCTGGCCTGCTGTTCTTCCGATTTCGGCTCGACGAAGCGCATCTCGGGGCGCTGTGCCGCGATCACGATTGCTTCGGCATCAGCCGCGTCGTTCTTTTGGCGTTTCACAAAAGGCTTCACATATTGCGGAGCGATCAGTTTCACTTCATGGCCGAGCTTGACCATCTCCCGTGCCCAATAGTGGGCGCTGCCACAGGCTTCCATCACCACCACTGCCGATGGGTGGCCCGCCATGAACTTCCGAAACTGAAGCCGCGACAGTTTCTTTCGAAATTTCAAGTGTCCCGCCATTGACGCCCCGTGGAGCTGAAACACATTCTTGGCTAGATCCACTCCGATCACCGTATCCATCAATTTGCCGTCCTCTTCGCTTCGGGGTTCAAACACTGCGTTCTTGGCACATTACGATGCCGTCTGGGGAGGGCGGCAACCATCCCATCTCATCTGGTGGTCGGTGATGTGAAGGCCAGGCAAGGCATCGATTCCCTCTTGTCGAGACGAATCAACAGCTTGCACCAGCCGCACCCAGCCGCCAGACCGGTCCGAAAAACGCGACGCCGATGGGAACGGTCCTCCGGTCGGGCTACGCCCTCCCTTCGGTCCGTCCCCATCCGCGCAGTCTCATCCTGATTGTCGCTAAGGTCTCACCTTGATCGCCGCCGCCCATGCAGGCGAGGAACCATGATCTTATATACCTACTCACGCGAGATTGAGCCGAACGAAGATCGCTGGAAAGACACAGGAATCCAGAGTTTCTTTTTTGCAGAGCTGGAAGAGGTGCGACAGATCGTTCTCGAACTCCGCGAGGAAATCGCCTCGGATGAGGACAAGCAGCCTTCATGGAGTCCAGTTCGCATCGAGCGGATTGAACTCCTCGCTCCGACAACGCAGAACGTCCTGACCCTGCTCAACGAGGGGATCGGACCGCTGATCCGGCGCTATGAAATCGTGGAAACCATTGCTTAAGTCGAGAGCTATCCGGCCAATTCACACCCGCGCAGTTGGCAGCCTCCCTTTTTTTGCAGTCGCGTTGCAACGACTGTTCGCCAGATCGGTGAAGTAAAACTCTAGTGTCCTGAGTCACAAGTTCGCAATCGTAGATTCGCATTAGATTCGCGTCGCTGTGCCAAAGATGGCGGCAAACAGCGACGGAGTCTCCGATGGCGGTCCAGCAACTTGCCCCCCTGATATTGAGCGATGACGAGCGCGCCGAACTGACGTCGCTGACGAAGCGGCGGAAGACGGCGCAGGCGCTGGCTTTGAGAGCCCGGATCGTGCTGACCTGCGCGGAAGGTGGTCAGAACAAGGACGTGGCGGCCAAGCTAGGCCTGGAGCGGGGCACAGTAGGCAAGTGGCGACGACGTTTTGTGGAGCAGCGCGTGGCCGGGCTGCATGATGAGCCGCGCTCCGGCGCGCCTCGCACGATTGACGACGCCCGCATCGAAGCCGTGATCGTGAGAACGTTGGAGAGTTGCCCTGAGAACGCCACTCATTGGAGCTCCCGGGACATGGCGAAGGCGAGCGGCCTATCCGTATCGACGGTACAACGCATCTGACGGGCCTTCGGCCTCCAGCCGCACCGGATGGAGACGTTCAAGCTCTCGACCGATCCGAACTTCGTGGCCAAGGTGCGCGATGTCGTAGGCCTTTACGTCTCGCCGCCGGCACACGCCATCGTTCTGTGTGTAGACGAAAAGTCGCAAATCCAGGCGTTGGACCGCAGTCAGCCGATGTTGCCAATGCGTCCCGGCCAGCCGGCCCGAAGGAGCCACGATTACAAAAGACACGGCACCACATCGCTGTTCGCCGCCCTCGACATTGCGACCGGACGGGTTATCGGCAAGTGCTACGGACGGCACCGTGCCGCCGAGTTCCGCAAGTTCTTGGACGAGATCGAGGCCGCTGTGCCCCGCCAACTCGACGTCCATCTCGTCATGGATAACTATGCCACCCACAAGACTCCGCTGATCCGGAAATGGCTGGCTAAACGGCCGCGCTGGCATGTGCACCTGACCCCGACCAGTTCGTCATGGCTCAATCAGGTCGAGCGCTTCTTCGCGCTTCTTACCGATAAGAAGATCAGGCGCGGCGTCTATCGCAGCGTAGCCGCCCTCAGGGCAGACATCGCCTCATTCATCGAACGACACAACGCCGATCCGAAACCGTTCCGATGGACCAAATCCGCCGACGACATCCTTGCTTCCATCGAGCGCTTCTGTCGTTACAGCGCCCCGGAAAAACAAGACCCGATGTTGCGAACTTCTGGTTCAAGACACTAGGATAAGACCTCCTTCAACGCTTCGGCCAACCTCGTCATCGTGTGGATGTCCGGCGACCGTCTTAGCAACCAGACATCACAGGCATGAAATAGCCCCGTTAGAGGCCGGACAACGCGGAAATTCTGACACGGAACCGCAGCGCGACGCCAACAGAGCCCCCTAAATTGATTCCTCCCATGATCGAGCGCTTTGTGGCGACCGACCGCGCCTTGCGATGTCCCCAGCGAAGTGACACTCATTCCGTCCCTCGAGCGGCCGAGAGATCCGGTTAGCGCTCGCGAAGCAGGTCGAGCAACCTGCGCAGCGATGAACTACCTTTTAAATCAACAGCTTAGAAGGCGTTGGGGCGCAGAGTCGCCATTTCTGATCAGTTATGCAGAGGCTCTCGGAATTTCCTGTTCTACCAAACGCAACAATCGGGTGTTGCGTATCCCCGCAACTAACGGTTCTTGCGAAAGGCAGACACTCAAAAGCTCGGCTTCGGAATGGACGCAGGGCTTCTGTTCGCGGCGAGCCGGCGCAACCCATCACCGTTCAATTTCCGATAAATGTCGGCTGCCGACTTGTGGTGAACGCCAGGGCGCTTTCAGCGCATCTTGCGTGCTTAAGAGGAAACCGATTGAACAACTGCTCTACTCGGGGCCGTTGGTAACGCGACGTCCCTGGTGCGAACGGCAAGTTCCTTTGACTTCGCGTGATCGACGAGCGAGCTTGAGAGGCTGGCGACGCCATGGGCACGACACGCCCCTCCTGTGGATCGTCAGCCCGAGCACAATCGAGCTTTACAACGGCTTTGGCCGGCCGCTTGCACAAGGCGATGCGGAAGCTAACCGACTCCACACGTTCAAGATCATCGCTAGCGAGCTAACCGCGCTGGACGAACTCGCCGGGCGCCTCGCAATGGAGAGCGGCCAATTCTGGCTTCGAAACGATTCCATCAATCGGAAGAATACCGTCGATCAAAGGCTTCTGTCCGATCTAAGCGCTCTCGAGCGGGACCTCGTCGCTGATGACCTAGAGCGAGGCATCGCTCAAGGTCTAATCGGCCGAGTAATATTTACCCAGTATCTCGTCGACCGCGGTATCGTAGATAAGCGCAAGCTCAAAAAACATTGCGGCGAAGACACGTTGCCTGACGCCTTACGCAATACGACGTCTTCGCACGCGTTATTTGCATGGCTTCGCGCCACGTTCAACGGAGACATGTTTCCAGCCTCCATGCCAATGAGCCGCTTGCGCCATAAGCACTTTGTTCGGTTGCGGACTTTCTCGAAGCCATTGACCCGGAGACTGGGCAGCATTCGCTATTTCCATACCGCTTCGATATCATCCCCGTTGAGCTGATTAGCTCGATCTACGAGCAGTTTGCTCACTCACACAACGACAGCTCACGCGGCCCCCGACACTAGCGCACGAAAGTTAGGTGTTCACTACACTAGACTTCCCGTCGCCTCCCTCTCGGCGGTGAGTGTCGCGGTCAGTTTGGCGGGCTCCAACGCGGCAATGAACGCCCGGGTGATGGCGTCATCGACCTGAACGCCGCCGATATTGAGGCAGTAAACGCCTCGGTTCTCGACCAGCACTTTGCCAGCACAGTGATAACCTGGCGAAGAATTGCGTCCGCGATAGTGGGTGTGCAGGCGGCGGCCGCAATGGCCGCAACTGACAAGACCTTGCAGGAGGGCGTTGCCCTCTCTCACGGCGCCGCCGCCCTTGTGCGGCTGGGGTCGCGTGTTCGCGGCGAGACGTTGCTGATTTGCTTCATAGGTCTGCCAGTCGATGAACCCTGGATGATGCTCGGGGATGAGAACCTGCCATTGGGAACGCGGCAAGAATCGAATCCGCCTCTTGCGGGCACCAGTGCTAAAGAGAATCGTCTCTTGACGCGTTTTGCCATAGATATAGGCGCCGACATAGACGGGATTGGTCAAGACCTGGTGGATGGCGGTGTAGCTTGCCTCGACCCAACGGATCTGGGCACGGGCGTGCAGCTGCAGCGGGAACGTGAGCCCCTCGGAACGAAACCAGAGCCAAACGCGACGCGCCGATCCCATCTCGGCAAAGCGTGCAAAAACACTGCGAATGGCGATGACGACAGCTTCGTCAGGATGGAAGCGGACCTCGCCATCAGCCTCGCCCCAGACGAAGCCGACCGGCAGCCCGCGGCGCAGTTCACCCCGCGCCGCCTTGTTGCGGATTCGCCGTTGAGGCGAGCCCGCAGCACGTGCAGTTCGGCTTCGCTCATCGTGCCTTTGAGCCTCAACAAGAGGCGATCGTTGAAGACGGCCGAATGATAGATGCCGTCGGCATCGCCGATCAGCGTGTCGGTAAATCCGGCCAGATCAATCAGGCGGTACCATTCGGCGTTATTGCGCGCGAGCCGCGAGACTTCGAGACCGAGCACCAGGCCCACGCGCGCGAGCGCCACTTCGGCGGTGAGGCGGGCAAAGCCCGAACGCGCCACCGAGCCCAAACCGGAGAGGCCAAGATCCTCGTCGATAACGATGATGCGTTCATCGGGCCAGCCGAGGTCACGCGCTTTGCCGGCAAGCGCATATTGCCGGTCGGTTGATTCGCGGTTGTGCTCGACCTGTGCGGCGCTGGATTGGCGCAGATAGACGAAAGCCTGTCGAGAGAGATGACTTGACGTAATCTTGACGCGCTCACTCATCGCTTGCCTCCATCGCCAGGTCGTCCGGGAGCAGGCGTGCAATGAGGCGCGCCAGAATCTCGATTGCCGCCATGCGGGCGGCTTCGTCGATTTGGTCCCACGCTGCTGGCGCGCTTGGTGGAACATCGGGCTGATCGAAAAACTCCAGGTTCAATTGCATGGCGACTCTCCTTGCACGGCGCCGACTCGGCACCCCCGATGCAAAGAGCGTCGACGAGCTTGCGCAAGTGGAGCAAATCACCGAGCCTGCCGAGATCGTGGACAGCGTCATCGGTCGGCGGCGTGCCTCCAAGCGGCTCAACCTTCCAATCGGTCCAACTCGCCGGAATCAACGACCGACTGCCATCTGGCAGAACTGTGAGGAGATAGCGGACGCCGCGCCGCCTAATGGTGCCGATCACGGCCAACGCCTGACCTTCGAATGCGTGACGCTTGCGCGTGATCGTCACCGAAGCTGGGATATCATGGCGATGGGTAGTGTGTGGCCGCTTCCTTCGACTCGGTCGACCACGAGTGGCTGTTGCGGATGCTGGCGCACAGGATCGCCGATCCTCGCATTCTACGGCTCATTGGGCTGTGGCTGCGGGCCGGTGTTCTGGAGAGCAGCGAGAAGCAAGAAACGGACAGGGGTACTCCGCAAGGGGCGGGCATCAGCCCGCTCCTCGCCAACGTCTTCCTGCACTACGTCCTCGATCTCTGGGCCCACCAATGGCGCCGTCGCCATGCACGCGGTCGCACCGTGCGCTATGCCCGACGACTTCGTCATGGGCTTCGAGAGTAAGGCGGATGCGCAGGAGATGCTCTTGGCCCTCAAGGTGCGGCTGGCCAGCTTTGGCCTGATGCTTCATGAGGGCAAGACGCGGCTGATCGAGTTTGGCCGGTTTGAGGCCCTCTCGCGTCAGCGGCGCGGCGAGCGGCGGCCCGAGACCTTCGCCTTCCTCGGCTTCACCCACTACTGCGGGCGGACCCGGGACGGCCGGTTCATGGTGAAGCACAAGACGGACGGGAAACGCCTGACGCGCAAGCTGACGGCGTTGCGCCAGGACGCCTGGCGGCTCATGCACGAGTCACTGGCCACGCAGCACCAGTGGTTCGCCGCTGTTCTGCGTGGACACTACGGCTACTACGGCAGGCCGCACAATTATCCAGCGCTCAACGGCTTCTACCGCGAAGTGCGTCGGACGTGGATGCGCTGTCTGAGACGGCGTAGCCAGAAAAGTCGGCGCATGGGCTGGTCGGAGTTCGAGACCCTGACGACACACTTCCGTCTGCCCGGTCCGGGCATCACTCGCACTTGGGCGCAGGCGCGGATATGACGCGGGTTACTCTCGGGAAGAGCCGGGTGCGGGAAAGCCGCCTGCCCGGATCTGTGAGGGCGAAAGCCAAATGGCTGAGCTACTCGACCACGATCCAAACAGGCCAAGTAAGATCTCGATCTAGAGCCTGTTGTTTCTCCCGAATCGACATCGTCAGAGGGGAATTGTCTGATTTAATCCTATGCTGAGGAGGAGCGAGCTTGGATGATGCAACTCTATTCGGAAGGTCCTCGCCCTAGCGGAGGCGAGGCCTGTTCGTTACGGCGCTCATCAACCGGTTCCGAGGCATGGCGCCGAAACTGTACTCGCTGACCAGCACCGCGCAGCAGCAGGTCCCTTCCATTTATAGGCTGGTGTCAGAGTATGGACAGCTTAGGGGTCTACGAGTGGGTTGGTCAGCGGCCCGACACAATGCAAGACATGTGAACCATAGGAGAGTGCTCATCATGTACGGTCGAATCAACAATTTTTCCGAGAACGAAACTTATTATCGGCAAGATGCGGAGCATTCGAATTGCGAAAGCCAAGACTTCGCGGACGCGTTCGCTAGAATGCAGTTGCAAGATTCGGCCGGCAGCTCATCTTCGCATCCGCAATATGCCCTCCTTGCAAGGCCACCCGTGGTTGAGATCGATCAAGCGACATTCAGGAGAGAGGCGCGGAACTATCATGGGGAAGCTATCAATCGAATCGCCAACAATCCTCACGAATACTCTGAGCTTGTATCTGAAAGAGCAAGGCGCACGGTAGAGGTTGCCGAGAAGTACGCCGTCAGAAGAGATTCCGAGGACGCCCGATACTACAGCTACCAGTTAGGAAATATGAGCGTCGGCCTGCAAAGGACTGAACGCGGATTCAGCATGACTGAGTTCGAAAGCGGTAGGTGGCGAGACCAGTTCCCCGGAAGAAGTGAAGTCACCTCAGTTGTCGACTTTCAGGTGGCTCATCCGCTTGTCACGAATGCTGGCGATATTCTGCTCGAGCACCAACTTCGGCAAGACGGCGAACGACCGTTGGTGAATTGGCGTCCTGCTAATCCAGAAGCGAAAGCCCGCGCGCAAGCAATGGGGTTCGTTGAAGTGGATGAGGACGACATGGTGCTCGATCCCACCCAGTCCGGAAAGTGGGAGCTAAACAGCGATGGTGAATGGCAACGTGCAACTAGTTCTCGGCGCTATCTCTCCAAAGCGGACAGTGATACTGAAGCTGCAGCAGATTCCGACGAGGACGGTGACTTTATGTAGCGCGGATCTGCAAGCGTTCGTGTCGCGGCGGGCGGTGGAGCAACGTAAGTCGACATTGTCGGCTTACGTTGAGTCCTCGGCGGGTCGAAGCCGACCGCTTTGACCGGATGAGATCCCTGGTAACAACCGCACCGTGGTCTATGAGAGTTGCGCGGCGATGATAGCTCAACAAAAGCCCCGGCTTCGAGCCGGGGCTTTCCATTTGCATCCGGAGAGGAGGAATCATTCGCGGATTGACGCCATGGGGGCCACGCGTCATCGTGCCGGTTTCCAGCCCAGTCGCGGTGTGCGCCAATGTCCACCATCAGAACGGTCCAAAGTGATTTCCGTTTGAGGAGCGAATCTGATGGTGTGTCTTCGGCCGTTTCGATCGAAGACGCCAAATCTGGAGAGATGTCGAGCCACCTCGTGCTGAGCATACCATCAAGTTGTTCGTCGGCGGCCGGTGCGACAAGCAATGCGAATTGCTTGCGTCGTGCGTAATGTTTCTTCGGCGTTGCTGTAGAGAAAAACCAGCAAATGCTCTCTCCATCGCATACACTAGGTCGCTGGAAGACAGACATGAGTGTCAGAACCAGCACACGCAATCCCAAGCCTCGGGGATAAGAGAGCATCTGCACATTGACTCGCGACTAACCCGTTAGCCGAAAAAGGACCCCAGCGGATGCAGGCTGAGCCGTGCTCAACCTACCAAACCCTGCAGGAAATGTATCGTTAGCGAGCAACGGCGCTAGCGAGATTGCGCCCCCTGATGGGCGGCTAAAACTGCTGTAGGCTCGCGCTTCCTGTTTTGGCCTTCTCATTAAGTACGAGCGACAGCTTTAAGTTGTTGCGCAGCATCGGATTATCGAGGGTCGTTGCGAGAGCTTGCCGATATAGCGCTTGTGCTTCACGGTGACGTCCTTCACTGTCAAGCACAACTCCCTTCGCAATTCAGGGCGCGCAGGTCTGCAGGGACCGCGAGCAAGACCTTGTCGAGGACATCAAGCGCCTCATCCGGGCGCTTGCGCACCAGCAGGGCACGCGCCAGAGGAATCGCCGCATTGACCTTGCCCGGTTGTTGTTTCAACGTTTCGCGAAAAGTCTCCTCGTCAGCGTCCGCTTGGAGAGCGTAGGCAATGCGGTCGCGCATAGCAGGATCGATATCCTTGTCGCCTAGCGTTCTGGAGCGGTCTCTTGCTGCGATGAAGGACTGGGCTTAGGCGAGCTCGCGCAGCCTCCGAGTAGCAGAATGGCAAGCGGAGCGAGGATGGCTGAGTATAACTTCGGATCAAGTGAGAACAACCGCCGCCAGACATTCATTTTACATAAATTCAACTGCTATCTCACGACCACTGCTGTGCCTTTGTTAGCTGGTTGCGGCGATCGGGTCACGACGCTCTCCTGGGGAAGTCTTATGTTGTGAAGCCTCTAGCTTGACGGATCCAATCGGCTGAACCGTAAAATCCGCAGCGAGATCCTGATACGAAAGAACAGGAAGGTCGATCCCGTTGCGGGTGAGAAAACCCCGGACGAAACGCCGGATATCCATCGAACCCAGAATGACGGGTTGGCTCTGACCGCGTGCGATGCTCGAATGGATCTTGCGAAACTGCGAAAGCAGCATCTCGCTATCGCAATCGTCCAAAACGAGATAAGGACCCACGGCGGTGTCGCGCACCGCACCGCGCACGATATCCTCGGTGTGGCGCTCTACGATAAAGGCTGCCACGACACGGTGGGCGTTGGCATAGCGATGACAGATCTGCCGTTTCAGACCGGAGCGAACATATTCGGTAAGCAACACAACATTTTGTTCGCGCTCACTCCATTCTGCCAACACCTCCAGGACCAAGCGAGTGTTGCGAATTGGGATGCCCTCGTCCAGTAAGCGGCGCAGGACATCGGCGATCCGGGGAACCGGCATCGTGCGCAGCACCTCCTTCACCAGATCGGCATATTCCTGCTCCATTCGGCCCAGCAATTGTCGGGTCTCCTGAATGCCCACCAGGCGCTGTGCATAGCGCATCAATGTCGACTGGACGCGCAAGGCGACGACTTCGCTCGGACGGTGATACCCTATCCCGGCTGCTTTGAGAGCCGGCGCATGAAGTTGTTCGATCCAAATCCGATTTGTCTCTACGTCTTGCCGAAAGGGGATACCGCTCAATTCAATATTCGCTACGTCGTCGTTGAGCATGAGTTGCGTCGGATCCACAAAATCTCGCCCAACGGGCACTCCCTCAACGTCTACCCTGAATTGCGATTCAGGTAAAAGCTGGTCTATCTTGGTTGGTATGCGCGGAATTGTGATACCAAGATCAGATGAGACCAGTGTCGATATTCGCACGATTGCCTGCTCGAGTTCCTCTTTGTCGATTGCACCTGCAAGGTTTGGTGCGAGGAACAGCGCGATTGGAAGGGCCTCTGCAGGCAAGGTCTGTTTCTGACCCTGCGATGGAGCTTGAGGCGTACCGGCGCTACTGACCTCCGTCTTGGCGGCGTTCTTGGCGCGCTGCACGCCAACATTGACAAAGCTCGCCGCGCCGAAGAGTACGGCCAGCATGATGAACGGAGGCAAAGGGAAACCCGGTACGAGCCCCATCACAATCAGGACGCCGGCGGCCAACCGCAGCGCTTGCGTGCTGGCCGTCAGTTGGCTGACAATATCGCCACCCAGATTGAGCTGCAAAGGACCATTGACACGAGTGACAATGGTTGCAGCCGTAATTGACAGCAGCAGAGCCGGGATCTGCGAAATTAGCGCATCACCTATGGTGAGGATCGTATATTGATGCAGCGTCTCCTCCAGGGGCATGCCCTTGGAGAGCAAGCCGATTGTGATGCCGCCCAGCATGTTAATGCAGATAACTATGAGCCCGGCGATGGCGTCGCCCTTCACAAATTTCATAGCGCCATCCATAGCGCCGTGAAGTTGGCTCTCTTGCTCCAGCGCCGCTCGCCGACGGCGAGATTCGTTCTGATCGATGTGCCCGTTGCGCAGTTCCGCGTCGATTGCCATCTGCTTGCCCGGAAGCGCGTCGAGCGTGAAACGCGCCGACACTTCTGCGACCCGTTCTGCGCCTTTGGCGAGAACCATGAATTGCACCATGGTCACAATGAGGAATATGACGATGCCAACAGCGATATTGCCGGATATAACGAAATCGCCGAATGTATGTATGATGCTGCCGGCATCCCCCTCCGCAAGAATCAACCGCGTCGTCGCGACGGTAAGCGCTAGGCGAAAGACGGTCGAGATCAGGATGACGCCTGGCAAGGACGAAAAGTCAAGCGGCGTCTTGAGATACAGGGCCACCATCAGCAGCAGTATGGCAAAGCCGAGGTTGAAGCCGATCAGCATGTCGATCAATACGATCGGGATCGGCATGATCATCATTCCGATCGCCAGAAGAAGCATCAACGCGACCATCAAATCTGGGTTAGCTGGTGCGCGCACGATGAGACTATGCAGGGTATTGGCCATGAGAAGCCTGTTATTGTTTGATTGGAGCAGCGCTCCGCAATGAAACATAGCTCTTGAAGAGTGCGCGTGCCTCGGCCATGCGGCCGGCCTGACGAAGCGCATGACTGCGCAAGACCATCAAAGGCAGGCGCGAAGACGGGTCGTCGTCAAGCTTGTCTAACCTGTCCAGTGCCGCCAATGCGTCGTCACCGTGGCCCTCCGAGATCAGAGCGTAGACCAGAATGCGGAGCAGCTCGACGTCGTAAGAATGTTCGTGAGCTACGATTTGCAACAGAGCCAGGCTCTGTGCGCTCTGACCGCAGGCAAGATGGACATACGAAAGCGCGCAGAGCAAATCACGCTCCCTTCTTGTGATGTGCAAAACCTCACCGGCACGTGATAAGTGTGGCGGCGGAGCAGGTGTGAGGTGTTGCTCTCCGTCAGGCGCGGCCATTGCTAGCCTTTGATTAAACCGTTGTCATTCTGCCGGAGCAGAATTAACCGTCGCAGCTCCAACTGCACAATCGCGAGGTCTTCACGAGACACCGAACTCTCTGGCGCGGCCGAGAGCGTATCGGCCAAACGCTCGAGAAGAATGCCCTGCTTCTCTGGGCGCAAAACATGCGAATGAAATAGGCGCGGCGTGACAAAGGAGAGCAGGTTGTCCGCGAGACTGGGACCATTAAGCCAAGCAAGTTCTGAGCCTGGCTTGATCTCACCAATCTCGCCGCGCGCCTCGTTGACATTGACGCGCGAAACGGGATCAATAGAGGTAAGGTCCAGTGCGGTTACGATCGCGGAGACAACAGGCAGATCTTGCGGGGGATCATCCTGGAAAATCGCGAAGCTCTTGCCACCATTTGCATGAGTTCTCTCGATTGCGGATTCCGTGGCTCTAGCAGTCGCCGGCGTAATAGCAGGTGGGTTGTCGTCGACCTTGAGCTCCTCAAAAGAGGCGCCGGGCTCAAGCGAATGCTCAGACAGCCTAGTCATGAGTCTTTCCTCCTTATTCGCGGGCTGAAACTCTAATAGGGGAGGGCAACAAGCCGGCCGTTCCTGCTCAGCAGCAGACGTCGTTCCTCAATCCCATTGACGGTCCATCCGTTATTCAACAGCGCGCCCACGAAATACTTTTGACCAGCGATGACCAGATATGGCTCACTTCCTCGCCAAACGGCTTCGACGGAAATCGAGGACGGCGTCTTCTCCTCCCTGATGGCGACTGCATTGACGAGAACATATGCGTCCTTTCGATCGCGATCGAACCATTCTTGAACTTCCCGCCACTTTGGGAGAGAAGCGCGCGTTACGGTACCGTCAGCAGCGACAACACCCGGCTCAGATCGGACTTTGATATCAAAAAGGCCCGCTCGATCAACTTCCTCTTGCAGCCGTGTGGCAGCTGCTTCGGCGGTCGGAGCATCAGGAGCGTTGGGCGCCAGCTTAGGTGCAACGTCGACGTTACGGTGCAAGTCGGCGTTCACGTCAACAGCGCTGTCCGTCTCGACGAAACTCGTTGAGACGGCGCCGACCGCGACGGAACTGATCAGGACAGAGGCGAGTACCGCGGTCGATCCGAGCCAGCGGCTGATGGAGCCAGCTTGTTTGGAATCCTCTATGGAACAACGGATGGACATCTCGCCCGCATGGATGACGGCGGGAAGAGAAACAGCAACGCGCTCGTTCGGGAGAAGTGCCCGTTGTCCCTCTATCCTTACTTGCGGCGCAAGAGGCTCGATTTCAATCGAATTGTGATGGGGGGTGATACGAAAGTGATGACGTTCGAGCCCTTGTTCGATGAAAACCAAGTCAGCATCCAGGTCGCTACCAATCAGGCTCGATCCAAAGCCCAATTTGCCGGTCAGCCCGGAGTAAAGCCCCGACAGCACCTCGAAATGCAGGGAGTGTGGTTCATTCACGGTCGACGGTCTCCTGAACAGCGAGAGAGCCGTACGGCTCGTTGCGAGCTTTGCAGCTTACGCAGGCGAAGAAAGGTGGAACGACGACGTCGTCCCACCTCCTCCGTTACTGCACCCGCTCGTCGGCGACCTTCTTGATCGTCGTGAGCTCTGTTGAAACGATGCGAAGTTGCACATCCCTCTCAGTCGCTTTGGTGGTTTCAGCAGTCAGAGCGGCGATTTGGGCGTGCCAAGCGGCGTCTCCGGTGACTTCAGCAGCTGCAGCACCAACTGCGGCCGTAGCGGTGCCAGCGGCCCCCCCTGCGACCGAGGCAGTAGTCGCACCAATTTTAGAAGGCATATTGTTCTCCTGTGTGTTCGGGTGTCGCCGCTCCTGGCGGCTCCTATTTCCCGACGCCGCAACATCCGGCGTCAGGAATCCTCCTCGCTAATGGCCTCATGGAAACGAGCCATTGCATTACTTGCCATTTGGACAGCCGCGGCTCCGAGAGCGGCGTTGAATGCTTGGCGCAACGCGGCCTCTTGCGAGCTACTGTCCGGAGTTGACGTGCCATTTCCAGCGCTGCTTGTACCAGGCGATTGACCATGATTGTCATTGTCGTCGGGTGTGCGGGAGCCGTTCTTGTCACCACGAGCAGCATGGAAGTCAGGAGCAACGCGCGCAGTGGCGCTTGAACTCGGAATGCGCATTAAAGGCGTCTCCTATGTCAAGGTGGTCATGCCGTCGTGGCTTTCCTCACTGTGCGAGCATTAGCTTTCGACAAGCTGACGGATCTCAGAAATTCAACCGGTTTTGGCGGATTAACGAATTCGACGTGATTGGTGCATCGGCCACGTGTGGAGATCAGACAGTTGGCACCAAGAAAGACGATCATGTTATGAAGCCGGTTGATCGGGCGGTCTCGTTGATCATCAGGCTTTGAGGCCGAGATGCTATAACGTCCCGCTCGCCGTCGCCGGCGGCATCTCCATCAGGTAAGGCATTAAGACATTTCTCCCTGCCAAGCGCAGGCGGCGATGTGCCTAGATCGGATCAAACACGACCTGGAATGTTAAGCGTGCTGAAGCGATTAGAGCGTCAAGGCAAATCCGCCAAGTCTGCTAAGCCCTCAGCGTCATCGAGCACTTTCCCGCTGAGCGGGCAAAGGGCAAGCCTCGAGCGGTCGCCCTTGGTCTCATTCGTTCTGCCCTATTGCGCATCTCAGTGCGGCGTGTGCCTTCTCGTCGACATCATCTCGTTCTGTCCCGGTGTTAAGAAAGTCGACAAGTTCAGCGTCGGCTGTTGGAACCGGACGGCCGCCTATCGAACTGTTGCGACGACGTGCCGCATTTGGGGCTGCTCTCGAAGCACCGGTCGAGTCCAGCCAAACATAAAGCGGGCCATGGTGAAAACCGGCGAAGCAAAGTCGTCGGATGTGGGTAAGGAGCTCGAACATGCTGGCAAAGCTTGCGAGCCCCTACCGGTTTGGAGTGGAGACCCAACCGCACGAGGGCTGCGCAAGCTCGTCTAGCCACGCAGTTGTGAGCCGAGAGCCCCAAGTCACTCTGACTAGCTGTAAACGCCTGCAGCTTGCATGTCCGCGGACTCAATCCGCTCCTTTAGGGAGTTCAAATAGTCCTCCGCGTAAGATTGTGCCATCGAGACCGGAAGGTTGACGCCGGCCGTCGCGGCTTCTTGAATTGCCTGCTTCGTCAAGCCTTCGCGCATGGCTAGTTTGACCTCCGGGCCGCCGATACAACCCACCGCCTGTGCCGCAAGATTGAGTCCCGCTTCTTCCAGCGCCTGCTTTATGTTGCCGCCTGTGATGGCTGTGTGCAGAAGATTTGCTGCTTGCGCCTCGCTCTCGAGTATCATTGACGCGAGATCGGTCAATTCCCCCAAACCTGGAATGAAGCCGAGTACACCAACTGCCGTCGCAGCCCAGTCAAGCACGTTGGAGCCCACCTTGAGCACTTCATCAAAGGCGTGCATGAAGGCACCTCCGTTTTTCTTGGGTGACTTGACGTCCGGCTGGTCCGCCACGCCCGTCATCATGTCCTTGACGGCCGCCTGGTCGGCAGCCGGCTGAACAGCGTGCTGCTTCAATTGGTGAGCGGTGCGGTTCGCGCCGGACATGTTGCTGAAGAAATGGGTGAAATCGTTACTGCTGATGTTGCCGGAATCGACCGTATGGCCGCCGCCGAAGTCGAAGAACTTGTGGTGGGTCTTGTAGCCTGTGATCGAGTTGTTCAGCAATCCGAACAAGAGAGGATCCGACAACAGCTGGGAGGCCGCCTTTCGCACGTCCGGGGCGAGACTCTTGTCATCGACCATACTAGTGAGCGTCTCCCGGGTCAGGTCACCCTTCCCGAAAAAAGCCGCTTGGTTCTTATTGATCGTACCTAGCGTATCCAACTCGGCATGCGTGAGGTTCATCGATGACGAAGCCATCTGCAAGAAGTCCTCTTTGTGGACCTTATCTACCGAGCCGCCATACAACTGTTTCCATTCCTCTGGATGATTGAGGAAGTATCTCGCGGCTGCGAGAACCTGAGGTGGGCATTTACCCGTTTTAGCCTCGCCATCAACGATCTGCCTGAAATCCGCGAGGCTCAGGTTCTTGGGCAAATTATCAGAATAGCGATAGAGCTCACGCAGTGCGTCGGTCTGGGTCATAACGCAGGGCTGGCCGTTTCCGGTGCCGTCCGACGGAACGTAGTTATGCTCGTAGCGCCGCGCCTGCTGCTCCTGGAATGCAGCCACTTGTGAGTGATGATCGGAGAAGCCGGAGAGATCTCCTGCCTTGATTGTCCCCCCGCAGCGGCCATCGCCTTGTGAGCCTATCGCATAGAAGAGCTCCGGATCCTGCTGCAATGCTTCGATCGCCGTCTTCAGATCCGGCGGTGTGGAGGGGTCCGTCGCCAAATCTACGAGCGACTTCCAATCTAGGGGGCATTTATCTTTATGACGGTTCAGCACCGACACAATCTGCAACTCGGTGTCAGTCAGAGTGCCACTGTTCCATGTAATCCGTGAGCTGGGTACTGGCGCCGCTGCAATCGCAGTGGAGGCCGCAGCAGAGGTTGACTGCGGGGGCTGGCTATACGCTTCTGCGTCCAATGCAGCCCTAACGTCGGGTGGCACGATATTCCCCGTCAGCTGTATGAGCTCCTCCGTCAGGTTCTTAGTCGACTCCGAGGCCGAATCCTGTGGTGCGGAATGATCGCCGGTCGTGTCATTTAAGGCGTAGCTCGCAAGCACCGCCTCGAAACTTGACAGCTCTTGCGCCGGAGTGAGCCCGGGGGCAAGCCCGGACAAAGCCACGTTCGAGTTGGCGGCGAGGGATAGGTTGTTGACTGACATTATACATCCTGTGCTGTGAGATTGCGCCACCGTCCTGTCACACCGTGCAGCCCGAGTTCGCGACGAACACCAAGTGTTGATGGGCAGATCCAACAACTCCTGGCGGCTGCTCCCGGCGGCTGAGTGAGCGTCCAGTGCTCAGGTCCCGATCAACAGGCTCATTGCCTGCTAGATATTCACCCCCTTTTATAGTAGCGGGAGTTAGCTTTCGAGAAGCTGACGGCGCTCAGCGGAATGCGCGAACGGACATGAATGCGGTGTTGCGCAATACCCGCATCCCCCCAAAAGTGTCTGCCACTCCGTCGCGTCCTCACGCGGCAGATGGCAAAAATGGGAACTCGGGCCTGCAATCCGCGGAAGATCGGCGCGGGTTCGTGCAACAAAATTAAATGATACTGCCGCGTCGTCTGGCGATGGCGAGTGGGCGCGCTTACGGCCCGTTACGAGAGGGTTAGCGTCTGCTCCGTCAGCGCCATGAAGCATTATGGGATCAGTCACCGTTTGCCGGCAAATGTACTCAAACGGTTGAGATCGTCGATCGTTGAGTGGAGCTAAAGCCGTAGCCAGCGCAAGAATGATGCTGCCCACCTTTCCAGTTGAAGGCATCACCGTCTAGGTCTCGGGCTCTCATGCCGACAGCATCAGCTTTCAACATGCTCACAAAGAAAGCCGCGACCGCATTGAGCGCCGTTGTAAGCGACTTTTGCTGTCCAATTCATCTCTGGCTTGGGCCGGGCGCGTGAGCCACGTTATCTTGATGCGTCGCCTCGGGCAAAACAGGTCCCTCCGGTCGTCCATCACGAATAACCGTACTTGAGGAGCCCCGAAACAACATCAAGACCGACGCGGGCGCCGGCTTTGCGGTTGTCGTAAGAGTTCGTCGCGCCTGGGCCTCCGCCACTAGGCCGTTGAGCATTTGGTCGACGAGCGCGATGAAGCGAGGCGGACCAGAAGCGAAGACCAGTCCATCTTCCGGTGCGGCTCTCACGACGTAGCGTTCATCGGAAATTTTGAGTGCATCGAGTGCCGCCTTGAATGCATCGAAAGTGACCGGGTTTAAGACAAGCAGGCGACTTTCCGCCTCGTGCGCGTCGGATACGTACAGCACCAGCCCGTCATAGTACCACTGAAGATTATAAAGAGTGGTCACGCGTTCGAGGAAATCTCGCGGCGCGAGATCCGGCATGCGCCCGCGAATCCGCCCCTTTACATGGGTGCTGACATTGATTCGAATATTCAAATTGTTGCCGAACTCCTGCAGTGCGGCCGCGAGATCCTGATCCAGAACTGTGTAAGTATAAGGCGTGGATGGCAGCTCTAGAGTGGCGCCGAGCGCCCTAACCGCGCTCAAGGAGATGAAAACACCAACAATTAGAATGTTCTTCAACGTGTGCAGCCTCGTGGTGTGGTTGAGTATTCCAGGCGGTCATGCGCTGGTACTCTTCCAAAGTTGGAAGACGAACTTCGTCGCAAATTGGAAGCCAATCGTGATTTTTGGATGACGTAGCTCTTGATCCACGTCAGGTTTTGGTCAGCTCGGCTCGCTAGGGTGCCGAGCCGTTCCCGGCAACGACAGCTAATAGACGCGAGAGCAATGATTCCTTCCGTGATGTTTGGCGCGATGCCGATCTCTGCCAACCTCGGCGAGTGTCTCACCGAGGGGTGTTCATCGGCGCCGGGCAACTTTCATGAGCATCTTGCAAAGGCGGCATCGAAACAAGGCGCCGCCTCTTTGGTGGCCGACAGCGCGTTGGCGCCACCTGTACCGGAGGTTCAGCGTGCAGTCGCGCAGACAGGTCCACTGGGCGATCGCATTCTGCAGAATCTTTTTGGAGCGCACTTAGGCAAACCATATCCTTCGACCGGACTCCCTTCGATCGGCGAGCCGGGCCCTTCGAAGAGCGTCCAGCTTGGGCCCGCCGCGCGGCCTATCTCGCGCTTGGACGGAGTCGATGTCCATGTTATCGGAAAACCAGAAGGTGCCGACAATTTCGAGTCGACGTTGCAGAATCTGCGGGATGTTTACAACGGCGTCATTCAGGTTTCGCTCATCTCCAAGAGTGCTGGCGCCGTCGGTTCATCTCTGAATAAGCTGCTATCAGCGGGCTGAGCGGCGGTTGATGGTTCTTTTCGCGCAAAGAAAGATCGGTCGCGGCGCGACTTCTGGAAGGCAGGTGCATGCCGTTCTCCTATTGCCGCTTGTGCTGTTGCTAGCCGGCTGCAAGGCCGATCTCTATACGAAAGTTCAGGAGCGTGAAGCCAACGAGATGCTTGCCCTTCTCCTTAGTAAGGGTGTCGATGCAGTCCGTGTTGTCGCTAAGGACGGTAGCAGCACGATTCAGGTCGAAGAAAAGCAATTGGCCGTTTCGATAGAACTGCTGAATGGCCAGGGCTTGCCGCGCCAGGTGTTTAAGAATCTTGGGGAGGTGTTCAAGGGATCCGGCCTGGTTGCGTCCCCAGTTGAGGAGCGCGCTCGTTACGTTTATGCCCTAAGCGAAGAATTGTCGCGCACAATCAATGATATCGATGGGGTTCTCTCCGCCCGGGTTCATGTTGTCTTGCCGAAGAACGACCTTTTGCGACAGGATGCGACCCCGTCCTCGGCGTCGGTCTTCATTCGACATGGTTCCAATGCGAACCTCTCAGCCTTGTTGCCCCAAATCAAGATGCTCGTCGCCAATGGCATTGAAGGACTATCATACGACAAGGTGGCCGTCGTTTTCGTGCCGGTTGAGCGAGCGCAGCATGAGATGTTCTCTGCACCAGCAGCTGCTTCGATCCACCCGACCAAGTTCACGTCAGCCACCTTTCTTGCGATCGTGGTCGGGGGTGTCGGCGCCGCGGTCGGCATTCTATCTTACGTGCTGCTGAGCACACGTGTGCGCCAGCTAGGTCAATTCTGGCGGAAAGTGCCGAATATTGACACAGCGGCGAGTATGCCCGCCGTCCTAGCCGCTGGCAAAAAGCGGAACTCCGATGCGAGATAGGCCGAATGCAATGTCCGCAACGATGACATCCAACGAACCAAATCATTTGCTCAACCAACATTCCGGTCGGCCGCGGGAGCTTGCTGCGATAATCCATCCAAGCCGTTTTGCTGAACGTCTTGATGCGTCGCTGGCGGCGTCTACAGTGCTGCAACTGCAGAAAACTCCCAGACTACAGGAAAGACTAGTCGAACTGCTCCTAGGCAGTGAACTGGTCTTGAAGGGAAGTAGCTGGGGAAGGGGCGCTTTGCTTGGGCATGATCCGCATCGTGCGGCATTGCTCGCTGGCGGCATTTGGCATGCCCGTTCGGTACTGAAGCTGGTGTCAAAGCATGATCTTGCTCCACTGATCGGAAATATTGGTGCGGAAGCACATGCTTTCGCTATCCGACATGTATCCAGCGCCGTCGAAACCCAATTGATTGTCGATCCGGAGCAACTTTCGCAGCGGATTGCACATGACGGATATGCCTGCCTTGGCGCTTTCCTCAAGCGAGCCTCAGAACTCGACCGTACGCGCGTGCTTCTCTGCTTGCCTGTCGGGACTGCCGCGGAGAGTCCAGCCGCCGAACATCACAAAGCCGCGGGCCAATTGATGTCTTTGGTGATGACCCATTTGGCCGCAGAGACACGGCCGGCATGACCGCGGGTGAGCCAGCATTGCCAGAACGCCCGCAGATACGTCCGGTGGGTCCAGTCATACCAGCCTCGGAACTTGGGATCTGGTGCGATGTGGTACAGACGCGCGCGCTAGCTCAGCGGTATCTACAGCAGGTTCGCAACTGGGCAAGGAACGCTTATCATCGCGAGCAGGCGCGCGGGCACTCCGAAGGCCTGAAGACAGGCTCGGACGAAATGGC
Organism: Bradyrhizobium sp. T-12; assembly: GCF_058314695.1. Classification (NCBI taxonomy): domain Bacteria; kingdom Pseudomonadati; phylum Pseudomonadota; class Alphaproteobacteria; order Hyphomicrobiales; family Nitrobacteraceae; genus Bradyrhizobium; species Bradyrhizobium sp. T-12. The sequence continues at coordinate 151,544 of NZ_JBZFQJ010000002.1, forward strand.
GCGGCTGGTTGCTCGAGCTGCTTCTGAGCTGGCGCGGCGAAAAGCCGTGCTGGAACAGGAGCTGCCACAACTTGTCATTGAGGTCCTGAACGACTTGGTGGGCTCGTTCGATCCGGGCGAGATGTTAGTGAGGTCGGTTCGTCACGCTATCGAGCAAAGATATGGCGGTGCGGAATTGCGCCTTCATGTGTCTCCTGTGAACGTCGATGCCATGACATGCGAGTTCGCGTCATTCCATGGAACGCATGGGCGTCCGAAGGTCAGAATTGATCCGGACCCGGCTCTAACGCCGGACCAATGCGTTTTGTGGAGTGAGTTTGGTAATGTCGATCTAGGACTTGCCGCGCAGCTCCGCACACTGCGCCTCGCCCTTGCTCCGCCTGTTCAGGAGGACGAACAATGACTTCCCAAAGGCCAAGCTATGGCAATGCGGCTGCTGAAGGCGCGGTGCACGCAGCATTATCATCTCTGAAATCTACGGCAAAGCATGTCGATACGCGTGCTGTGCGCGGACGAGTCACCCGAGCCGTCGGCACCTTGGTCCATGCCGTGCTGCCCGGGGCCCACGTTGGGGAGCTGTGCCTATTGCAGGATCACAGTACGGGATGGTCACTTGATGCGGAGGTGGTCGGTCTGCTGCCGGATGGAGTATTGCTCACGCCAATCGGCGACATGGTAGGCATGTCTAGCCGTGCGGAAGTGGTTCCGACCGGGCGAATGCAGGAAGTTGCGGTCGGTGCCGATTTGCTGGGCCGCGTCATCGATAGCTTCGGCCGTCCGCTCGACGGGAAGGGGCCAATAAAGACGACCCACACTCGTCCCCTACGCGGCAGGGCACCCAACCCAATGAGGCGGCGGGGGATCGAGCAGCCTTTTCCGCTCGGCGTCCGCGTGCTCGACGGACTTCTGACGTGTGGCGAAGGCCAACGGATCGGAATCTATGGAGACGCTGGTTGCGGCAAGTCGACGCTGATGTCGCAGATTGTTAAAGGCGCGGACGCTGAGGTCACCGTCGTTGCGCTTATAGGAGAGCGCGGACGTGAGGTGCGTGAATTCATCGAGCGCCATATTGGCAATGCCATCGATCGGACGATCGCTGTCGTTGAGACCTCCGACCGGTCGGCAATGGAGCGCGCGCAATGTGCTCATACGGCGACGGCACTCGCCGAGTACTTTCGTGATCAGGGACAGCGGGTCGTTCTCATGATGGATTCGTTGACGCGCTTCAGCCGCGCGATGCGTGAAATCGGCCTAGCCGCGGGAGAACCTCCGACGCGGCGAGGCTTTCCTCCCTCCGTCTTTGCGCTGCTGCCGGCTCTGTTGGAACGTGCCGGTATGGGCGAGCAGGGCTCGATCACGGCCTTCTATACCGTACTTGTCGAAGGTGACGGGACAGGCGATCCAATCGCCGAAGAGTCGCGCGGTATTCTCGATGGTCATATCATTCTCTCACGCGCGCTCGCATCGCGAGAGCATTTTCCGGCCATCGACGTGTTGTCGAGCCGAAGTCGCGTGATGGATGCGGTCGTCTCTGTGTCACATCGAAAGGCCGCCTCTTTCTTTCGAGATCTTCTTTCGCGCTATGATGAGGCCGAATTTTTGATCAAGGTCGGTGAGTACAAGCCAGGGGGCGATCCGCTGACCGACCGAGCAATCGCGTCGATCGAGGACTTGCGGAATTTCTTGCGCCAGGGGCAGGATGAACCGTCCAGCTTTGAGGAGGCCATCACGTGGATGTCGCGTCTTACCGACTGAATCCCAGCCAAGCGTCGAAATTGCGGCTGGTGAAGGACATGAGGGAGCGAAGTGCGCTTCGTCAATTATCCAATACGCAAGCCGAACGCCAAATTGCGGTTAAAGCGATGGAGAAAGCTTCCAAGAATGCCGCCAGCGCCGAGAAACGCCGCGCAAGCCTCGAAGCTGAACTTTATTTAGAACTCGCATCGTCTAACAGGATGTGCGTCACCGAACTCGACCGTAGGCTTCATCTCGTCATTGGACGCCTCACAGCTGAGATCGCAACTGCACGCCAGGTGCTTGAGCAAGCGCGCATCGCTCAACAGCAGGCCCAGGCGGCGGTTGTTGAGGCGCGGGTCGTGTGGGCCAAGCGTTCGGCGGCGAGCCAGAAATGGCAGCAGATTGAGTGCGATGTGCAGCGCTCGACCAACGCTTGCTCGGAGTGTGCAGCTCAAATCGAAACGGACGATGAGGTCTTGCTCCGGTATCAGAGTGGCTCGCGAAGCCAGGCAATTGGCGTTTTGATTTAATGGCTGCTTCTCTTATGTCGGCGCGAACTGCCGACCCCGTGAACATGAGCGCGGAAAATGCGGTCGGTGAACCGGCACGATTCGTGCCGCGGCTAAGATTGTCGCATAGCGCGGTCTCGTGCCTCAATTTGATGGCCCCCCGGCGAACGGTTCTGAAGAGCCGCCTTGGCGATACGCCGGTCTCGATATGTATTAACCGGCTTGTGTGGCAGGCGCAGCAATCGACCGCGCCGATGCTTGATTGTGTATTTCGCGTCGGAGCCGAAATGGCCGTCTTGTCGGTGCCGCGCCAGTTGGCGGAGGCATTGATTTCGACAGTGCAGCATGGCCTTACGTTACCTTCGGACCCAGCCCGCTCTTTCGTCCTCGAACTTGCGCTTGAACCATGGTTCACTCGAGTAGAGCATCTGCTAGCGCAGGATTTGCAAATTATCCGCATCGACGAAGCAACGATGGAAGGTCCTTATCTGGAACTCGACATCGTCTACGGGGCGCTCGTGGGCAAGGCGCGGCTGTTCCTATTCTCGTCTCTTGAGGGTCCGGTTCCGGCTGCCTTCTGTAAGTTAGGCGAGATGCTTGGCCAATTGCCCCGAGAAATGCGCAAGCTTTCCCCGGAGTTGCCCATCATGGTTGCCAGCGAGATTAGCTCGCTGCGCGTGTCCGTCGGGCTTCTTCGCCAAGCACAAACTGGCGATGCGCTGTTGCCGGACGTCATTCCCTTTGCGAGCGGTCAGGTCATCCTGACTGCGGACAAATTGTGGGCGCCGGCGGAGATTGCTGGCGACAGACTAATCTTGCGGGGACCCTTCCGCCTGCAACCCCACCCTCTCAAGAGTGCATATATGACAACACGACCCCAAACCCAGCCATCGACCCTGCCCTCGGAAACCGACATCGACAGCATTGAGATTACGCTCGTGTTCGAATGCGGCCGTTGGCCTATCCCGCTGGGTACGTTGAGGAGCGTCAACGAAGGGCATGTCTTTGAACTTGGCCGTCCCGTTGACCGTCCGGTTGACATTGTTGCCAATGGTCGATTGATCGGCCACGGCGACATCGTGCGTGTCGGGGAGGAACTGGCCATCAGGCTACGTGGTGGGTTGGCGGTCAATGACTGACATTCAGCCAGGCATTCCTGCACTTCTTGCAGCGACGGTCGGTCTCGGTCTGCTGGCGTTCGCAGTTGTCACGACGACGGCATTCATAAAAGTTTCCGTCGTTCTCTTCCTCGTGCGCAACGCGCTCGGAACCCAATCCATACCCCCGAACATCGTTCTGTATGGCGCTGCATTGATCCTTACGGTCTTCATTGGTGCTCCAGTGCTGGAGCAGATCTACAACCACGTTACCGCCCCGCAACTTCACTACCAAACGCTCGATGACTGGGCGACAGCCGCTAAGGAGGGAAGCGAGCCGCTGCGCGCTCACCTGAAAAAGTTCAGCAGTGAGGAGCAGCGCACGTTCTTCCTGTCATCCACAGAACATGTTTGGTCAGAGGAGATGCGGGCAAACGCTACAGCGGATGATTTTGCGATTCTTGTACCGTCCTTTCTGATCTCGGAATTAAAGCGTGCCTTTGAAATCGGCTTCCTTCTCTATCTTCCATTCATCACGATTGATCTGATTGTAACGACGATTCTGATGGCCATGGGCATGTCAATGGTATCGCCCACAATGATATCTGTTCCTTTTAAGCTCTTTCTGTTCGTCACGATCGACGGATGGTCGCGGCTCATGCACGGGTTGGTGTTAAGTTACGCCACGGCCGGAGGTTAATATGGACGAGACCAGCATCCTCACGCATTTGACCCGATCGCTCGTCCTCTTCATGATGTGGGTTCTGCCACCGCTCCTAGCAGCTCTCGTGGCCGGCTTGGGTGTTGGCATAATACAGGCGGCAACGCAGCTCCAGGATCAAACCTTGCCCCTAACCGTGAGGCTCCTCGTCGTCGTCGCCGTGCTCGTTCTGTTTTCTCGGGTGCTGAGTGCGCCGCTTATCGAACAGGCCAAACATATCTTCACGGAGTTCCCCTCTCTCACATCGAGGTATTAGTGAGGAACCGAAGGCCGAGTTTGTGAGGACAAAACCGCCCATCGACATCACCGGTGAATTACCAAAGTGGCTGGCCAGTTTGTCGAGCGAGCATGAGAGTATGGGGATCGACGGCCTACCCTGCGGGCTCGCAGTGCGGCTGGTGCTCTCGTTGAGCGCTATTAGAACGAACACCGCCGACTATTTGCGGCCTTGGCGTCAAACATTAAGGCACGGCGAGCGGAACCGGTTAGATTAGCTGAGGCGAACAACGAGCGCCGCGAATGCATGCTTTGTCACCCACCGAGGCGCAAGCTCTAATTCAGAGTGCTGTCGAGTTCGTCGTTGCAGCGGGCCTTAGCGCTGCGCGGGCCTTAGGCATTATGTTGGTGCTTCCCGTATTCACGCGGCCGCAGATTAGCGGGATGATCCGCACAAGCTTGACGATCGTGATTGGACTGCCATGCCTTGCGCATGTCAAGGCCGGTCTGCAGACTCTAGATCCGGCCACCCGTCTGGCCGCGGTCGCGTTCCTCGGTCTCAAAGAGATATTCGTCGGCCTGCTGTTCGGGATGTTCCTAAGTATACCGCTATGGAGCATCCAGGCAGTTGGCGACATCATTGACACGCAACGGAGCGTTTCAAGCCAGTTGGACGATCCTGCGACGCGCAGCCAGGCCTCCGCCACGGGTCTCTTTCTCGGAACTGCTGGGGTTACTATTTTCGTTGCGTCTGGAGGTCTACAGACGATGGTTCGGTGCCTGTATGGCAGCTATCTGATCTGGCCCGTGTACCGGCTACTACCTCCTCTGACAATGCAAGGGGCAATGGAAGTTGTAGCGCTTCTCGATCATATCATGCACACGGCCCTGCTATTTTCCGGACCCGTGCTGGCTCTGCTGCTCCTGATTGAGATATCCCTCATGTTGCTAGGGCGGTTTGCGCCGCAAATTAAGCTGAACGACCTCTCCCCCACCATCAAGAACGCCGCCTTTGGCATCATCATGGTGAGTTACACCGTCTTCCTCATGGAATACATGGGAACGGAGATTATCCAGTCCTACGGAGTGCTGGAGTGGCTCGGGAAGTTCCTAAAATGAGCGACTCGAGCGAAGAGAAGAAGCGTCCGCCAACTCCCAAGAAGCTACGGCAGGCGCGTAAGAAGGGACAGATCCCGCGCAGCGCCGATTTTGTGAGCGCGCTTAGCATTTGCGCCGCATTCGGCTGTCTATGTTTCCGAGCGGGCGCGATCGAGGGCGTATGGCGTGAGGGGGTGCGGCTCGTCGACAAGCTGCAGGGGCAGCCCTTCAACAGTGCGGTCCAGCAGGCACTGGTCGGATTGATCGAACTTTCGTTGACGAGCGTTGCCCCAATCATTGGAGCGGCCGTGGCTGCAGGCATTCTAGCCAGTGTCTTGGCTGCTGGTGGGCTGACGTTCTCCGTGGAGCCGCTGAAACCAAGCCTTAAGAAATTGGATCCAATCAAAGGGCTCAAACGGATTGTCTCTCAGAAGTCGCTTGTCGAGCTTGGTAAGTCGTTGATCAAAGTGTTCCTTCTCGGCGTAACGCTGTTTTTCACCTCACTCGCAAGTTGGAAGGCGCTGGTGTACCTGCCTGTCTGCGGTTTGGGTTGTTTCAGCTTTGTATTCAAAGAGGTCAAATTCTTAATTGAAATTGCTGCTGGGGCGTTTCTGATCGGCGGCTTGACCGACCTGCTAATTCAGCGCTGGCTATTCTTGCGTGACATGCGCATGACGGAGAGTGAAGCGAAGCGCGAGTCTAAGGAGCAGGAAGGCAACCCACATGTAAAGGGCGAACACCGCCGGCTTCGTCGGGAATCGGCGAGTGAGCCGCCGCTCGGAGTCAATCGGGCCACATTGATACTGACGGGCCCCGCGATGTTAGTTGGACTGCGCTACGTTCGTGGACAGACCGGAGTGCCGGTTTTGGTATGCCGCGGTGAGGACGAACTTGCTTCACAGTTGTTTGATCAGGCGAGGGCGCTGCATCTGAGCATTATTCAGGAACCTGCTTTGGCGCGTCAGCTGATCCGAAAGGGAATAATGGGCAAGGCCGTTCCGAAGGACTGTTTCGAGGGGGTTGCAAAGGCAGTCTTTGCCGCTGGCCTGGTCTAGCTTGGCGCGGCAATGCGATGCATTCGGGCGTGTTAGTCAAAGACGTCCAGTCGCTACTTGATCTGTAAGTCACGTCGTCTGGAAAGGCGGAAGCAGATCGTGGCGTCTGCGGAAGTTGGCCGCCAGAGTATCGCCAATGCTCTTGCCGCTCAGCCATTGAGAGTGCTCATTGGGCTTCTGACGCAATGCGATTATGAGTGTCACTTTCCAAGTGGCTCTTGTTGCCTGCGGCGAGACCTCCCCGTGCGGTAAGCGGAAGCACCGCACGGTCACCACTGGTTGGCAAGATAGCTCTGTTCTCGAGCAAGTCGCCGGGATCGTTGACCGTGACCGCGAGGTTATTGCGGATCGAACAGCCGAGCGTTGGATTGAAAGAATTGTCGTCTACTGAAGGGCCGATGATTGAAAGGGATGGACAGAGCGGAGGACGTGCTTCGTAAATGATCGCCTCGATTTGGACACCGAAATGGCTGGGCAGATCTACGGGGGAAGCGGACCGGCGAATATTATAGGCGGGAACGCCCATCTCGCGGGCCTCATGAGCCACCTGCGTAATGAGCCGGGGCGAACCACTGACGTCCAGATGGAGTGCATCCCGCCGACCGCGGCTGGCGTTCGCAATGAAATTACGCAGACCATACCTCTCGGCGCGACGAAGGCTCTGTAGTCGCAAGATACTGGTCTTCTGCTCCACTTGAATCGCTTGATCAGTCGGCTCAGAATAGATCGCAGCATTATGTGTGCATCCGCCTACGGTTGCCGCTACGGCAATCAAGTGGCCCAGGTTTCGCAAGGTCATTAGCGGTCCTCATTCGATAACAAAGCCGGCTCCGCCGGTCGCGTCTGGTTCGGTGCGGGAGCCTCGCGGCTTCGCGGGGGACGCGCCAACGTATTCGTTAAAATGCGCCCCCCGTCTGATGGCGGCCGGAGGCGGTCAGTCGGCGCGCTTATCTTGGCGGCAGATGATGCTGGCCGCACGATGTAAGGGGTAACGACGATGACAAGCTCCGTCTCCTGCTTCTGAAATGAGGAGGACCGAAACAGTGCACCAAGGATCGGGACATCGCCTAACCCGGGAAACGTGCTGATGTCGGTGTTGAAATTGCGTCTTATGAGCCCGCCGATTGCAAAGCTCTGACCGCTGGCAAGCTCGACAACAGTACTGGCACGTCGCGTGGAGAGGCCAGGCAGAGACATTCCGTTGATATTGACTTCACCTTCTTTGGATAACTCACTGACTTCAGGCTTGACGTGGATATTGATCTGATTGTTGCTGAGAACGGTCGGAACGAACTCCAGACTGATTCCGAATTGACGGAATTGAACTGAGAGTTGACGATTGTCCTGCATGACCGGAATTGGAAATTCGCCGCCTGCCAGGAAGCTTGCTGATTCGCCGGACATCGCGGTAAGAGTTGGCTCCGCCAATACCGACGCGAGATGCTCGTTGGCGAGGGCGTCAAGTACAGCACTGATGTTCGTGCTGCCAACGCCGACTCCGACACTTGCCGTGCCGCCACCCCGGCTCGCACCGGAACCGCCAGGCTTGCCACTGCTAAACCCGAAAATGACCGCTCCGTTTTGGCCCGATGCAGAGAGGTTGATGCCAAGCTCCTTCACGGCGCTGCGCGAGACTTCCGCCACGCGCACGCTAAGCGTCACTTGCAATGAGCCGGCCACTTGGATGTTGTTGACGACCAGCGCGCCCGCGCCCAGAAATTGCTCGGTAATCTTCTTGGCGCGCTCAACGACGTCGACACTTGGTGCTGTCCCTCTCAGAATTGCGCCGCGTGGCGTATAGGTGACTTGGATCGGATGGTCCCCGAGCTCAGCCTTTAGTGCAGCACGCAAATCCTCGATAGGCTGGGTAACGACAACACGTAACTCGGCTAACGCTTCTCCATTGTCGTTCAAAGCAAATAGGCTGGTCCGTCCCGACTGTTTTCCAAAGACGAAGATGGTTGTATTCGATGGGGCCTGGTAGTCGGCTATCGTTGGGTCGGCAACGAATATGCTGGCCGCCGGCGCCGGAAGATGAATCGTCTGGCCCTGAGAGGAGGAAAGATTCAAGACCCCGCTAAGGCTGTCAGTTGTTGACCGTGGCGACGCCTGATTAGGGTCGCGCTTTATCTGAGCTGCGGTAGTGGGCGGCAGCACGAGAGGAAGCGAGCAAACGACATACAGAAGGCGCGAGCGAATAGCTGAGGTGACCGCCGTCGGCCATCGGCAGCTGCGAACATCAAGGGGGAACTTCAACTGAGCGTCGTTTTCAAGTGTGGCGGCAAGGCAGCGGATCGTTCTTCAGTTCAAGCGCGTAGCCGACGCCGCGCGCGGTTTTGATTCGTAGCGTTGTGCCGGACTTGCTCAAATGTGTGCGCAATCGATAGATCCCGACTTCTAAGGCATTGGTCGAGACTTCATCGTCAAACGCATAGAGGCTTTCCTCTAGCAACGCTCGCGGCACGGTGCGGCCTGCTCGGCTGAGCAGATGTTCGAGAATGCAGACTTCGCGGCGCGCAATTCTGAGTGGCCGACCGTCAACTGAGACTTGCCGGCCAATAGGATCGAAATGTAAGTTCCCGAAGGTGATCACGGGTGCCGTCAATTGCGTCGATCGTCGCAAAATGGCGCGCATTCGAGCAATAAGCTCATCGATAGACACCGGCTTAGGAAGAAAATCGTCGGCGCCACCATTGAATATCGCGATCCTGGTCTCAAGATCGCTCAGGCTGCTCATCATCATGGCAGGCATTGAATATCCTTCACGTCTCAACTGTTTCAACCAGTCCAATCCATTTCCGTCCGGCAGAGCCAACTCGAGCAAGAGAATGTGATAGCTGGCACAACTCAGCGCGGTCTCCGCTTCGTCAAGAGTAGAGATGAGGTCCACGGCAAAACCGCGAACGAACAGGGTTTTCTTGGCGGCTCGCACGAAGGCGGCGTCCTGATCGACCAGTAGGATTCGCATTGTGGTCGCCTATAGTGCGATTGTGTCGAGGCCTGAGCGCATCACTGTCGGCACGGAGCTACGATGATCCCCCCGCCTGGTCGAGCAGCTGCAATTGTCGAGCATTTGACTGAAGAGAAAATCGAACCGCACGAGTAGCTGCGTCCTCCTTGTAAAGAACGGATACGACTTACGAGGCTTCAGGTAGGATCGAAAAATCAATTTTCTTGATAGTGTTCATCCAAGCCGCGAATAGGTTGCAAAGGGAATGCACGTAGCGGCGCGGAGAGTCAGCGCCTAGCTCGCCGCGAGCCGATGAATAAGCGGAAGCAGCAACGCTCTTATGCGTTGGCTTGCCGCGTCGAAAAACAGAACCGCGAGCATCGGGCGTCGCTGTTGACGCGCAGGTTGGGTGCCGGCGCTCGATTGTGCGTCAATGTGTTCCGCTATGGCCCAGGACGTCCCATCGGCTCAACGCTTTGAAGGAGGGGGCCTCGAACGTCTCGTCCTCTTTCCGCTTCGGCCAGATCGAGGAGCCGTAATAATCGTATCGCGGCGCCGGGGATTTCGTACAGCAACGCGTGCAAGTCCAAGCTGATCAGCTTGTACGGTCAAGCCGAAGCGGCACGACGCGCTTGCTGAAGGAACTCAGCTTCTTAGGGCTGACACCCCGAAAGGGATCGACCCCTTCAAAAAGTACCGATGGAATTTGTGGCGAATCTGGCCGGAAAGCGGTTAAGGCCGTCACTCAAGGCCCTGAAGGCGCCGGCGGTGTGACTAGGGAACCCGCAGCGTTAGCTCTTGAGACTGCGGCTAATCGCCAGCGCTTCGCTATCTAACGAGTGGTCTGCTGCTCAGCTCGTGCATCCTTCTGCGGACGGAAGCGGCATTCGGGCCGTCGAGCGGGAAGCACGCGAAAGCGCCCTGAATCGGAGCCGGTGGTGCCCAGTGCCAAAGCTGCTTGCCAGCGAGGCGTCGTGATCGTCTGCTCAGCTTCGATTCTGTTGCGATCCGATCGAACGCTTCGCCTTCCTCAGTTTGAGGTTCATGCGGGGTGAACATTCAACTTCGCCAGGTTAGATACAAACTCACGGTCCCAGCAGTCGGTGTCAAGAACCCGATGGCCATGCGACCCGAAGGTGTGCCCTGCAGCATTCCGTGAGCCGATCCGAATGCGGCGATATCCAGATATGCCGAGCGAAAGTTTCGTCGAGGCATCGAGCCGTTTAGCTTTCGACAATAAGCACGATCGTACTTGTCGACCCGATTTCACACGGCTAGTCAAATTCCAATCATGACACGACTGGCAGGACAAATTGAAAGGATGCGCCCGGCTCTTGCTTCTGGACGATCGACAGGCGGCCTCCGTGAGCTTCTACGATCGAGCGGCAGATCGACAGACCCATTCCAAGGCCGGTAGATTTGGTGGTGAAGAACGGATCTAAGACTCGGATCCTATCACCCTCAGCGATGCCGACGCCGCTATCAGTCACGGAGAGCTGCACGCGGCTCTCATTGTCTCTGGATGACTGAATCATCAGTTCGCGCGCTCTGTCGTCAACAGCTTGCATGGCCTCTACTCCGTTCATCACCAGATTGATGATTACTTGTTGCAGCTGAACCCGGTCACCGAGAATTTTGGGAAGTGATGGTGCTAGCTCAGTTCGCAAGGTCACTTGGTGGTTAATCAGCTCACGCGTTACCAGCGCGATAGAGTCGTTCACAACCTCATTAATGTCTAGCGCTACCATCTCGATATCACCGTTCCTCGCGAGTGTGCGGACCCTGCGAATCACTTCGCTTGCGCGCATAGCGTCATCAATGATCCACTCTACGGATCTGTGCACGGCGGAAATGTCGGGAGCTTCGCGACGTAGCCAGCCAAGGCACGCATCGGCGTTGCTGATTATGGCCGTGAGCGGTTGGTTCACTTCGTGGGCGATAGAGGCTGTTAGTTCCCCCAGCGCCGTCAGGCGCGTCACATGCGCAAGATCCGCCTGTGCCTTTCGCAGTCCTTGTTCAGCCTGATCGGCGCGAACTTTCGCCGTGATATCAGTGGCCACGCCTCGGTAGCCGAGAAAATGGCCGCTTACATCAAATAAGGGCCTGCCGCTGCTCTGGAAGTAGATTGGTGACCTGGTCCTCCCCACGGTACGATAGACCAGATCGCGAAATGGAAGATGGGCATTTAGCGTTATTTCATGCTGCCGCCACTTCTCGGGCTCTTCTTCAACGTCGCTCGCAATCTCCCAGCAACGCAGGCCGATGACCGCTCTTGCCAAGAGGTCCGTAGCGTTGGTGTGCTCCGACAAGGTGTACCGGTGATCCGGCCCGGTCTCCCATAACCAGTCAGAAGCAGTTGCGGCGTAGTCACGAAAGCGCTGCTCGCTCTCGCGTAGCGCAGCAAGAGTGTCTTCCAATTGTTGTTTGGCTGCGTGCTGCTCAGTGACATCCATGTGCGTTCCGACGAGTTCGACAGTTGAGCCATCGCTTGCCAGCACGGCGTGCGCAACAGCATGTATGTGTCGTATCGCGCCGTCGGGAAGACAGATTCGGAAATCGTATTCAAAATTCCCTGTTTTTTGTTCAATGGCCTGACGTTGGATTTCCTGTTGCCGCGGCAAGTCGTCTGGATGAATCCGCGATCGGATGGCCTCAATGGTCACCGGCTCATCCGGGTCAAAGCCAAATAGACGACTGACTTCGGCGGAGCGATAAGCAAAACAGCGACGGTTGCAGTCCCACGACCAGGTGCTCGTGCGACTGAGCTGCTGCGCGTCGACCAGATAGGCCTCGCTACGGCGCAGTTGTTGTTCCGTCTGCTTTGCTGTCGTGACGTCCGTGGCCGCCCCGACAAACTCGATATTCCCGGACGCGGTTCTCGTAGCACGTGCCACCGCGTGAATGTACTTTATCGAGCCGTCGGGCATCAGCAATCGGTATTCGTGCTCGAAATGCTCGCCTCGAAGGGCCCGATTCAAAGTGTCTTGGACAGAAGTCTTGTCTTCTGGGTGAGTGCGGTCAATGACGTGTTGCGCCGTTACTTTGGTCTCTGGATCATACTGGAATATCCGAAAGCTTTCCTTCGACCAAAAGACCTCGCCGGTGGCCACGTTCCAGCCAAAGCTGCCTGTGTGGCTCAATTCTTGCGCCTGAGCCAAATGCGCTTCGCTCCGCTGAAGAGCAAGAACCGTCCGCTTCTGTTCGGTGATATCTTCGCAGGCAATGAGGACGATGGGCTTATCGTCGGCCCACAAGATCGCCTTGGCAGTCTCGCGCACCCACAGCACCGAGCCGTTCCTACGGACTTTCTGGATTTCCCATGTACGCGATTGGCCGATATATGTAAGGCATCGCTCGATGGATTTGCGAACGACCTCGCGATCGTCTTTCAGAAAGACTCTGAACACCGATTGGCCGATCAGTTCCGCGGGCGTATAGCCGAGGTGGATCGCGCCGAAACTATTGACGTTCAGGACGGTTCCGGTTTCATTGACCATGAAGTACATGGCCGGGTTATGCTCAAAGATCTCGCGCCAGAGTTTCTCTCGGTTGCGCAGATCGTCCGCGCTGTGCCTTAGCTCGGCGGCGACCTCACGCGCTGCTTCCTTTTCGTAGCGGAGTTTTGCGATCAGGCGCGTTCCGATGATGGACGCAGTAAGGAAAGCGATAATCACCAAAAGCTCGTGAGGGGCGTCGATCTGGGGATTGAACGTGAGGACGTAAATTAAAGCGCTGACGGCGACTATGGAAAGCGCCAACGATGCGACGAAAGTGCCAATCAGCGAAAACACCAAAATCACGACCAAATAGACAAGCGCTGTGGCTGCGAAAGGGCTATGAAGATACAAGGAAGCTAGCGTCAATGCCGCGAGCGTAATGCTAGCCAAAATAAATTGCGCCGATGAACGTCCAAACGCGATGAGCCAATTAAACATGCTTGTATCCGTCCGGCCCTTCTGGCGGGATGATTAAAATGCAGGAATTTGTTCGAGCCGCCGGACAAGCGCTCCTGAGCGCTTTCTACGTCGGCCGCCGAAATCAGCATAGCCAAAAAAAAAGGCGCATTACAAACCTTCGTATAGTTCTCTTACATGGTAGAAATCGTACGCTCACATAGTAAATCAATGGCGTATCGTGCTTTTAGCGGTCCTCCTCGTTGGCGGCAATGCTACAATCTGGATTGCCGCGGCGAGTGGCAGAGGAGTGCAAAACCAAACGGTGGACGGATGGCCGCGGGGCATTGCTGAGTCTCAGGGATTTTGAGGAGGCCGTGTGTCGTTCCGGAAAGGGCCGGGCGAAAGCCTTTTGAGCGGCTCCTTCTGATGGAGAGGAAGAGGGTGGACGGGCTAGTGTGAGCCAATCGCGAGAGCGTGCCGGCGGTTCGATCCGGATCGCTCTCCTCAGGTTTGTCATGTGCTCGAGCCATCCGATTGTAAGGCTGGTGGCTGTCCTAACGTTCTCGTCCACAGCGCCCCTTCTGCTCTCCGTATAGCTCGCTGTCTACCTGCAAGCCTTGACGCTCGCCGTAATTTTAGGCAGCGCCATGGAGATTAATTCGGTCTTGTCGATCTGCTCAAGGCAAACCGCCTAGATGCCTCCGACCAACTGAAGTCCAATTCCTTTGTTGAATTGGCTCGCTCATTCGGGCCAGAATTTGATTCACGTTTCCTATATCGGCGATACCCCGGAGCTTCTCGGGATTGGTAGCTGCCTTTGGGAAGGTAGCTGGCAACGTTTCTAAGATGTGTACGCGTGCAGACAGCTCGAGTTGCACAGGAGGGGTAGCCGAGCGTTGGACGCCAGCCGCTTGACTTGGCACGTGCCGCTATTGTCCGTCCAACGGTCGGCGCCAAGGGAGCCATAGAATGGTCGGCCGACGGCCTCGCGCAAGGGGGCGCCAGCAAATGGACCGACGCTGTCAAGATGGAGACCTCCTCGACATTATCCGCGAAAGCTGGCGGCTTGGCGATGTCGCGAAGTCGCAGATGCGGCACTGCTTTCTCAACTTGCCTCGATCGGATCGAGGCCTATCAGCCAAGGTACCCACAATAGGTCACTAGCCAGCTCCTCCGCCGGCGGCGCGCCTCGTCGCCATGTCGCAGCCGGGCGGGTTCGTCGTGCAAGGGGCGGAGCCCAAGCGCTGAAGTTCACAAAGGCCGATTTTAATGACGCTGAATGCGCGCAGCAGGCGAGTGGACTGATATGCTGTATTCTCCTTGCAATAGGCGGGAGAAGACGGTTTGGCCAACATTTTTGTGGGCCCGCGCAAGTGCGCTTGGGGCCAGCGCCGTGGCCGTTCGTCTAATCAAGCCGTCAAGGTCCGCTGTGCCCATGTCAAGATGCGCCAGGCTTTAGACTTCCGAACGGAAACGGATAGCATCGGGGCTGGCGACCCTAAGAACAAGCAATCTGGATGCAAATTGGTTAGTCGCCTTCAAGAAACCAGCCGCTAAGGCCGGCTTTCTGTTTGTCACATAGCGCTTTATGTCCGGACCACTTGGGTGTTCGCAAGCGTTGTCGAAATGCATTCAGGTGCATTCGCGAGGCTGGATGTCGTGGACGAGGTGAGCGATGTGGCGCCAAGTGTCCTCAATGTCACGCTTCTGAGCTTGCCGCGTCTAGTGGGGCGTCGTGTCGAGAGGATGCAATTTAGGGATCAAGAGAGCACGACGGCTGACCTCCGTATCGTTACTCGACTTACGGGATCATGAATCGTCTCGCGTCAAGCACGAGCGCGGATGCAGAGGCTAATCTTCAATGCGGAATTAGGTAAGTCCCCTGGCGCTGACATAGAAGATCATCGACCTCGTCGTTTAGTGCGCGTGCTGCCCTTCGCCTTTCGCCGGATTGATAGTGCCGAACGATATTGCAAAGTGTGTGCCGCTCGTAACACTTACATAGTATTCCTCCGTTGAGGGCCGCCTTGTTTGACGGAGGCGAACGCTGCAGGTCCTAGGGGTAATCCTAGGAGAAGCGCTATGACGATTTCGAGGGCGGAGGTGATCACATCGGTCGAGCGGCGGCGCCGGTGGTCGCGGGATGAGAAGGAACGGCTAGTTGCAGCATCGCTCGAGCCCGGAGCCAATGTTTCCGAGGTGGCTCGCACGGCCGGCCTTCATGTGAGCCAGCTGTTCCGGTGGCGCAAAGAGCTTTGTAAGCACGGTGAAGCGAGTATAGCGGCCGTTCGTGCCGGTCGAGAGTCGGCCGTCTGTGCCGCCGCGGGAGGTTGCCGAAGCCCCTTTGGCGACGACATCGGGGCGTCGACGGAAGAGCCAAGGCATCATCGAGATTGATCTTGGTACCGGACCCCGCATCCGGATCGATGGCGAGGTTGATGGAGTGCGCATTCCAGGGATGGTGATGGAGACGCGCTGCGTCGTGTTCTCGATGCTTTGGTGCGCCGATGATTCCGGTTCCGGCGGGTGCGCGAGTGTGGCTGGCGACCGGCCACACGGATATGCGCCGAGGCTTTCCGTCCTTGGCGCGCCAAGTGCAGGAGGTGCTGCGCAAGGACCCGCTCAGCGGTCACCTGTTCGTCTTCCGTGGTCGCCGAAGCGATCTTGTGAAAGGTGATCTGGCACGGTGTGCTGCAGAGCATGAAGGAGGTGAATATCCGAATTTGATGCGTACAGCTTTATGAGAGATGGAGGACGGCCCTCCTGCATCGGTGTTCCAGGCGCAGGTGCAAAACCACGACACTGTGGCTTCGTTTAAAAGGCGCGGTCATCAGCAAGTGTTGCAAAAGTCCCGGGTTTACGGGGCAGGTACGTATCCAGAAGGCGAGCGAAAGCAAATCTTCCGATGACGCGTCGAAAATTACTAAGGCGTCGCCAAAATCAGGGGCGCGTGCCATCCCTGAGATCAATCCGTGAGACGCCTGGATTACTGCGCGGATGGCGACCGGCGTTTAGGGGACGCGATCTGGATACAGGCTCTTGTAGAGAACTGCAGGAACCAGTCGTTGTGATGCCAAGGGAGAAGTTCAAGCGGCGCACACCGCGAAGCAAGCTGCTGCTCGACGACATGCACGCCTGGCTGCTGCGCGAGCGAGAAACCCTCTCGCGCTCTTCCGAGGTCCTGAAGCCTATGAATTACATGCTCAGGCGCTGGGCCGACTTTGCGCGCTTCCTCGACGATGGCAGGATCTGCCTCAGCAACAATGCCGCCGAAAGAGCGCTGCGGCATCGCCTTGGGAAGGCGCAATTGAACCTTCGCCGGCAGCCTGCGCGGCGCCGAACGCGCCGCCATCATGCTGACGATGATCACTACCTGTCGTCTTAACGATGTCGATCCCAAAGCCGGGCTTGCCGACGTCCTCGCCCGGATCGTCGATCTTCCCGCTTCGCGTCTGCACGAACTGCTGCCCTGGGAATGGAAGCTCCCGCGCCAAGCCGACGAACCTACCGATCAGCAAGCTGCCTAACCTTCACGCAGCGCTATCATAGCGCTACCCGGCCCCCGCGCGCATGCGTCAATCAGGCGACCTTCGTCGTCTTTCAATTACCCACGAATGCTTTATTCGATTGCGGTAGCCCTGATCGAAAAATCTTGAATCGGATGAATCGCTTGTGATTCATTGTCGAGCACCTGAATCGCGACGGCGAGGTGCCTTGATGTGTTCAAGTGGAACGACATCTCGTTGGTCGGCCGGCCCGGATGGTCGCCAGGATGATGGTGATGAAAGCGCCGTCGAACACTGGACGGAGCGCGAGATCGACAAGACAGCTTTCAAGGATGCTCGTCTTGGTCAACGATTTGGCGAGCTGTTGAAGCAAATTGGTGACGGTATGGGCGGGAGCATACCGTTCGCGCGTCAGGACTGGGCGAACACGAAGGCGGCCTACCGCTTCTTCGCCAACGAGCGCGTGGAGGAAGCCGACATCCTCAGCGGCCACTTCGCCGCCACACGCGCACGTTACGATGATTGTACAGGCCCAATTCTCCTCATTCAGGACACGACGGAATTCTCCTATCAACGCGCGAACACGAGCGCCATTGGCCTAACCAAGAGCGTCAACAGCGGTCGGAACAAGGACGGTCGTTGGCGCCATCACACGGTCTGCGGAATGCTGATGCATTCCAGTCTCGCTGTGACTGTCGAGGCTTGCCGCTGGGATTGGCGGCGGTGAAGTTCTGGACACGAAAAAAGTTCAAAGGCAGGGCGCAGCTCAAGAAGAAGATCAACCCGACCCGCGTTCCGATCGAGAAGAAGGAGAGCGTTCGCTGGCTCGACAATCTCAGGCAATCGATCGAGCGGCTCCGACAGCCGGAGCGTTGCATTCATATCGGTGACCGTGAAAGCGACATCGACGAATTGTATTGCCTGACGCAAGAGCTTGGCGCTCACTTCCTTGTCCGCGCCTGCGTCGATCGGCTGGCAGGCGATGGCGGTCATACGATTGCAACCGAGATGGAAGAGACCAGCGTCAAAGGCTTGCATTACATCGACGTGCGCAACGACAAGGGCGAGACGACGAAGGCCGCGCTGGAAATCAAGTTCAAGCGGATCGCGGTCTTGCCTCCCATCGGGAAGCAGAAACATTATCCAGCCCTCGACCTTACTATAATCCATGCCACTGAGCGCGGTACGCCAAAGGGCCGTAAACCGATTGAGTGGAAGCTCATCACGGACCTAGCCGTCCGCAGGCGCTCGGAGGCAATCGAGAAGATCAACTGGTACGCCATGCGGTGGAAAATCGAGGCGTTCCACAAGATCCTGAAATCGGGTTGTAAGGCGGAAGACTCAAAACTCCGGACCGCGGAGCGACTTGCCAATCTAATGGCAGTCTTCTGCATTCTCAGCTGGCGCGTCCTCTGGCTCACCATGCTCAATCGCCTCGCCCCAAACGCGTCACCGAAGCTCGCACTGACAGACACCGAGATCGCATTGCTCGATCAACTCATCAGCGGCGCCAGCCATCGACGATGTCGGCCTGGAACCCTTGCATTTTATCTTACCAAACTTGCACGATTAGGGGGCTACTTGGCCCGGGCAGCCGATCCGCCACCGGGAAATGTTGTCATCTGGCGCTGTCTCTCGAGACTCACAGATATCAAACTCGGTGCCGAAATTGCAGCGGCTGGAAATGTGGGTAATTGAAAGCTTCGTCGTATGCGTACCTTACATACGAGATTGTGACGTTAGGTTTGCGTTCGCAACCACTTGCGTACGGTAGTAGCGCATGCTGTTTATCGCAACGGCGACGTTCGCCTGACGTTCGGTGCCCGCCAAAGTCTCCGAGCACGAGACGAGACGGGTACTGCTACGTATGTGAGTCTTGTATTGGAGAAGAGCATATGCGGCTCAATATCACATGTCTAACGAGACTGTCTTCCTTGCTTTTAGTGGCAAGCGTAAGCACGACAGCGAAGGCCGGCGAGCCTTCTGCAAAATATGTAGACGTGCTAAGTGCCCTGCGGGCCGGCAAGGTAGTAACGCTAATACTAGATCTCGATCGTTGCACAACCGTTGATGGCGGTCAGCCCGGACCAGCCATGCAAGGTGGTCTGATTATCAGCGCCTTCAGGGTTAGCGCGCAGAACGGAATCAGCTTCGCCAATGTGCATCAAACCTTGGACGACTCAGGACACCCTGTTACCGAATACATCCGCCACAGCCTTAACCGCGAAGGCAAGCTCAAGGTAAAGGCCTCAAAGTTGGTTGCTGGCGCGGCCGAAGCCGTGATCCAGGGTGAATTTGTCTGCGAGCTGCCAGACGGCGCGAAGTTCCTTTGGTAAGGGCAATAGCCGCCGTCGAGGGGCCGAGCTGCCGTTCGGCATCGGCCACCCGGGGCGTCAGCAAAGAAGCGCAACAGAGATCGTGATCGGCGCGATCTCAAGAGATTTGCTGACCGGAGCAGATGAGAACGTGGTTTGCAGCTCGACTTACCCGTTCGGAGTCGACTGCCGCTGACTGGTCGCAAGCCGGAGACGCGAAGAGCCTCGCCATCACAAAGGCCGAGGTGTGGAGCAGCCAAGAAATGAAAGCTCAATTGCGCTCGAGTTGAGCTCCGCGTTGTTACCATTTGGCTAAGCGTCACCGAGTCAACCTAAGGAAGTTACGGCTGGAATGAAGAACGTTTGGATTATATCGGCGATCGTCCTCGCCCTCGCGCTGGCGGCGACGTCTTTCGTCTACGTCGCAAGACAGCATCTCAACGCCGATGCACTCGGAGCCGGACCATCAAGTCCTTGCGTCGGCGACCCTAATGGATGTGAAGATCTTGCTCCATATCCATTTGGCCAGTATGTTTGCAACAGTTACCCGGGGGCGTGCCGACACTAGGGGGGCCGCTTACGCAGAACGTTGTGGTCAGAACGTCGCGAGTGCCGGGCCAGTGCGCCTTGCACTAGGCGGCGCAAGGCGCCATGCTAAACGTTCGCAGGAGTATATATCCCGAGATGGTAGTCAGGCTCACGACATGGGTGATGGAACTCTCTCGGGGAAAACTGCTGGTCGAAGCCGGCCTCATCGCTCCAAGCGGTAAAGGAATAGATTGATCTCATCGTCATGGCAGGAATTGATTGTAAGACCGCATGTCCGTCTCTGCCGGTGGGGTCGTTCGCCCTACACTGCGTGTCCGAGGTTGCTTAGGTCCGAGCCGAGGCGCCGTGGCGGATTATAGGGAAGCATTTGTTGGAATCGTGTCGCCAAACTGAGAAATGCCGTCGCGATTGCGGAGGCAGGCTGGGAGGGAGGGGTTCGCTTCTTCGGTGAAGTCGATGCTTCGGACGTTAACGTGCGCCGTATTGTATTATAGTGTGGATTCGCCAGCCGGTTTAATCGCATCCACTTCTGTTACGAGGCCGGCCCGACGGGCCATGGCCTTTATCGTCTGATCCAATCGCTCGGCCACGAATGCACGGTGGTGGCGCCATCCACCCTGATCGCCGCGCGACAGAGAGAGCTCGGATCGTCGCCGAGAGTCTGTTGCCCGGTGCTCAGGTGTCCGAGGTGGCGCGCAAGCACGGAGCGACGCGCTGGCAGATCTACGATTGGCGAGGGGGTTGCGACAGCGAGACATGTTGCCGCCGTGCGAAGCGTCGCAGCCGACATTCGCGCCGCTGGTCGTGGAAGGTGCGTTGGAGGAGCGTCAGGTTCCGGCGATCAAGCTTGAGATCGCGATCGGCGATGTCGTGCTGCGGACGGATATGGCCATTGATGCCGAGCAGCTGTCCCGGGTAATCCGTGCGGTGCGAGCGTCACGATGATCGCGGCTGGTGCGGATTTGCAACGCGGCCGATCGACTTCCGCGGCGGCCATGATGGGCTTGCGACGGAGGTGCAGGAGATGCTTCGTCTCGACCCGTTCCTCGGCGCGGCCTTCGTGTTCCGATCGAACCGAGGCCAACGATTGCGGACGGCGTGATGCGGATGTCGCGGGCGATGTTCGCGGCCTTTTTCGAGGGGCTGGATTGGAGGTTAGTCCGTCCGGAAGAAGCACGGCGCCCGCAGGCGGCGGGACAACTGCGGCAGAATGACTCGAAAGCTACTTTGAACGTAGCAGGCGCGGCCGCGATATGCTCGAAATAGCGCATGAGCATCGCGGCGCTGCGCGACGATCCGCGCGATCGAGGCGTACTTATTGTCGATGCTCGTGCCGCCAGGCGAAGGTCGATCTGGATGCGCTGGCCGGAGGGGAGCGTGGCCGTGTCGTGTTTTAGCGCGGCGCAAAGCAGCGACGCGAACACAGTCGGGATCAATACCGCCCTGCCGCAAGGACGATTCGGAATGGACACTCTGATTGACATGAGCACTGGTGGTCATCAAAGCGAATGTCGTGATCTGGGCCGACCTATGGCGTTCATGAAAGCGGGGGATAGTCCAAGCAAAGCGCCCAGAACTTGCTGGGCTTGACTTGACGTTCCAAGTTCGCTCGTTCTAATTTTGTTCTCCTGGGGTCCGATTCTGCCGGTCCGTCCCTTTTCAATGACAACAGCAGCGCCACGATCCGGCCAGGAACCATGCACGAGATCATCTGTCCCCACTGTGACAAGGCCTTCAAGGTTGATGAAGCCGGTTACGCGGACATCCTGAAGCAAGTCCGTGACGCGGATTTCGCTCAGCAGCTCCACGAACGGTTGGAGCTGGCCGAGCGTGACAAGCAGAGCGCCGTTGAATTGGCCAAGGCCCAGGTAAGCAGCGATCTGCAGAAGACCACGGCTGCTAAGGACGCTGAAATCCAGGAATTAAAGTCCAAGCTTGAGGGGAGCGGCGTTGCCCAGAAGCTCGCGGTTGCTGAAGCGCTCAGCGCCGTCGAAAAGGAGCGGGATAGACTCGCGAACGCGCTAGCTGAGTCCGAGCGCGAAAAGAAGGCGGCCTCGGAGCTTGCTGACGCGCTCCTGGCGAGCGAGCAGCACAAGATTGCTACTGCCAAGGAAAGGGAGATCCAGGATCTGAAGGCGAAGGTTCAGGCAGTTGAGCTTGAGAAGAAGCTCGCCGTGACTGAAGCGGTAGGTGCCCTCGAAAAAGAGCGTGATGAGCTGAAAAGCGGCATCAGTCGAGTACAGCTCGAAAAGCAGCTCTCCGAGCAATCGTTGAAGGATAAGTACGAAACCCAGATCAAAGATCGCGACGACGCCATCGAGCGTCTCAAGGATATGAAGGCCCGCCTCTCGACCAAGATGGTGGGCGAGACCCTCGAGCAACACTGCGAGACTGAGTTTAACCGGGTCCGGTCGATGGCTTTTCCGCGCGCTTATTTCGAGAAGGACAACGACGCGCGGACCGGCAGCAAGGGCGATTACATTTTCCGCGACTCGGACGAGGCAGGCACTGAAATCATTTCGATCATGTTCGAGATGAAGAACGAGAGCGATAAGACCGCGACGAAAAGCAAAAACGAAGACTTTCTCAAAGAACTTGACCGGGATCGCATCGAGAAGGGCTGCGAGTACGCTATCTTGGTCTCATTGCTTGAACCGGACAACGAGCTTTACAATGCCGGCATCGTCGACGTCTTCCACCGCTACCCAAAAATGTATGTCATCCGGCCGCAGTTCTTCCTGCCTATGATTACGCTCCTAAGGAACGCGGCAGTCAATTCGCTGAAGTACAAAACCGAGCTTGCGCTCGTGAAAGCGCAGAATGTCGATATAACCCAGTTTGAGAACCAGCTCGAATCGTTCAAAACCGCATTCTCAAAGAACTATGATCTTGCTTCCCGGCACTTTCAGACGGCTCTTACGGAGATCGACAAGTCGATCGATCATCTGCAGAAGACGAAGGATGCCTTGATCGGTGCGGATCGCAACCTGCGTCTTGCCAATGACAAGGCACAGGACGTGACGATTAAGAAGCTAACTCGGGGCAATCCGACAATGGCTGCGAAATTTGCGGAGCTTAAGAGCGCGCCTGCCGAAGCCGCGGAGTGAGGCGGTCGAAGTATTGAGTCTGCGCGTAAAATCGTGTTTTCGAATTCACGATGTCACGGCCTGACTGAAGAAGGCGGGCCGTTAGCCGAAGATATGACCAAAAACAAGGCGACGATTGCCGCAATGGCGGCCGGCGGCGCGGTCGCAATCACATTGTCCTTAACTTGTCGTCCGTTAAGAAGCCGATTGTAGCGATGAGCGGTCGCTGGCGGCCGCGATGAAGGTGGTCAGGATCAGGCACCAAAGAGCCCTCAGCCAGGCGAGGACCCGGCGGAAGTTGTGACCGACGGCGGAGAGGATGACGTTAGCCGCATCGCCGGGGCGGCCTTTGAGGTAGCATCGGCCGAGGTGACCATCGGTCTTCAGGTGTCCGATGATGGGCTCGATGGCGGAGCGGCGGCGCAACTCGCGCTTGATGACACCGAAGACGCCGCGCTTCTGGCCGGAAATGAAGACGCGACGAGGATTTTGCGCGTCATGGCCGCGGTATCCCTTGTCGACATAGGCCCGCTCGATCGCACAGCCGGTGAGTGTCTCGGTGCGGTCGATGACGTCCCGCAAGGTGTGACCGTCGTACGGGTTATCGGGTAGCGCCCTGGCGTGCAGCACGAACAGGCCGCCTGGAGCACGGCGGTTGTTGGTGACGATGGAGGCTTTGACACCGAACTCGTAGGGTGCGGCGGCCTTGCCCTTGCCGATGCACTCGACCTCTGGAGCATGGAAGGAATACAGCTTCCAGCCGCGCTGGCGCTGCTGCTGCGAGCGGATCTGCGAGGCCCTGCCGAGCGGCAGGGCGAAGGCGTTCTCGAGCACGGCCTGACCTTCGATCTTGCGGCGGATATCGCGGATGATCCGGCCCAACCGGCTGCGCAGGATGCGCAACTGCCGCTGATGCCGCTTGAATTGCTTGGCGTGGGCGTAGCGTCCCGCCATCATCGCCGCGGTCTTGGCAATGCGAAGATAGGACTGCCGCAGCTTGACCCCGTGCTTCCTCGCCAGGCGGTTGAGCCCCTTGATTGCCGCGTGCAGCAGCTTGGCATCGGTCGGGAAGGTGATGGCCTTTGGCTGCACCGTGGTGTCGACTGTGACCCGCTTGAGGTCCTGGCTGCGTAACGCGCCGGCCTCGTGCGCCACCCGCAGGCTCTCGGCCAACAGCAGCTCCAGCTTGTCGCCGAGCCGCTTGCGCCAGTGGCTCAGGTCCGAGCGCTCGTGCGGGAAGGCGTGCTGGAAGAACTCTTCGCCGGTGAAGTACTGGAAATACGGGTCGTGGACCCAGCGCTCGCACACCCCCTCATCGGACAGGCCGTAAATGTGCTTGAGCAGCAAGAGCCCGATCATGAAGCGGGTCGCGATGCCCGGCCGACCGTTCTCGCTGTAGAGCGGCGCGATCTCGCCGTCGATCCAGTCCCAGTCGACCTTGCCGGCGAGCTGAACCAGCTCGTGCTTCATGTTGATGATCTGGTCCAGCCTGGCCCGGAACAGATCGCCCGATCCCGTCGCTTTGGGCTTCTTCGGTCGCATCGCCACCTCCGATGCGAGGACGGAATCATGACTGGCGATTCGATGGAATCCTCAAAACGAAATTGCAGGGTTCCGATGCCCGAAGCATCAAAACCCTGCAATCCCAAAACAGGCAACAACGAATAATGCGATCCCAGCTCAGTCGTTTAGCCGCTCTTCACGGACGACTAACTTTTGCGACGAACTGCGCGAGTAGCGGCTTGAGGTGCGTACCCTGGGCGCCCGCAACAACCGACCTACTTGAGCCCTGAGCAGAACCGCTGAATGCGTGCACAGGCATCAAGGAGAACCTCGGTCGAGGTCGCATAAGACAATCGGAAATTCGGCCCCTGGCCGAACGCGGCGCCATGCACGACCGCGGCGCCTTCCTCCTCGAGGAGTGCCGCGGCAAAATCCTCGTCGTTCCGGAGGAACTTACCGGAGCGGGTGCTCCTTCCGATCGCGTCTGCACAGGACGGGTAGACGTAGAAGGCCCCGTCGGGAACCGGGCATTTGAGATGATCCGCCTCGTTCAACAACGACACGACGAGATCGCGCCTCTCCTTGAAGACAGAACGACTCTTGGCAATGTAATCCTGCGGGCCGTTTAGCGCTTCGACAGCCGCCCATTGCGCGATCGAGCAGGCACCCGACGTCTGCTGGCTCTGCAGCTTTTCGAGCTCCTTGATCAGCCTCTCGGGCCCACCCGCGTAACCGATGCGCCAACCGGTCATCGCGTAGGATTTCGAGACGCCATTGACCGTGAGGACTCGGTCGCGGAGAGCCGGCTCGACCTGCGCCATGGTGGTAAAGACAAAATTGCCGTAGGTGAGATGTTCATAGATGTCGTCCGACAGCGTCCATACGTGCGGATGCCGGACCAGCACCTCGGAAAGAGCCTTCAATTCATCGCCGCTGTAGGCGGCACCGGTCGGGTTCGACGGCGAGTTCAGAATCAGCCATTTCGTGCGCGGTGTAATGGCCGCCTCGAGCGCCGCCGCGGTCACCTTGAAACCGTCAGACAGACAAGTTGGCACAAAACTGGCCTGCCGCCAGCAAACAGGACGAGATCCGGATAGCTGACCCAATACGGCGCGGGAATGATGACCTCGTCGCCCTTGTTGAGCGTCGCAAGGAGCGCGTTGAAGATCACGTTTTTGCCACCCGTCCCGACGATGGTTTCGCTCGGCTTGTAGTCGATCCCGTTCTCCCGTTTGAACTTCGCGGCAACTGCCTCCCGCAGCGCCGGCACGCCGGGCGTACCTGGGTACTTGGTCTCGCCCCTATCGATCGCCGCCTTGGCGGCCTCCTTGATGTTGTCCGGCGTATCGAAGTCGGGCTCCCCGACGGAGAGGAAGACGACATCACAGCCGGATTTCTTCAGTTCGCGCGCCTTGCGCGTGACGAAGATAGTGGCGGAGGGTTGAATGCGCTCGAGCGCGTCGGACACGAATGACATCTTGCTTTCCTGGAAAAATCCTTTGATTAGGGCGCTGACGATAGAATCAGCGCCTCTCTTTCGCGTAGCGTTCCTTGGTCGCATCGTTCGGTGGATATAGACCGTCGAGCAATGCTCCCGCCTTCACCTGATCGTAGACCCACTCCTCGAAGCGATCTTTCTCGAAGGCTTCGACCGCAACGGCTTCTGCGATCGCGGCCGGCACGACGACGGCACCGTCGTCGTCCGCAACCACGATGTCGCCGGGAAATATCGTAACGCCGCCGCACGCCACCGCGACCTGCGTGTCGGCACAGAAGAACTCGGACGGCGAGGGCGGCGCGGTGGTGCCGTCCGCCCAGATCGGCCAATTGAGTTTCTTCATGCCGACGAGGTCGCGTATCGCTCCGTCGGTGACAAGACCTGCGATGCCTCGCGTCTGCATCCGAGCGCAGATGATGTCGCCGAACACGCCGGCCGACCGCAGCCCCATCGCATCCACGACCACCACGGCGCCGGCGGGAATCTTCTCCATGACCGTGCGCGGCGACGTGGGGCCGGCTACGGCCATGGTCGTCGTGATATCTTCGCGCGCCGGCACAAAACGCATCGTGTAGGCCGGCCCCGCGATGCGCTTCTGCCCTTCCACCAGCGCCCGCGGTCCGCGCAGCGAGACACGGGCGAAGCCCTTCTGCCGAAGGACAGTCGAGACGGTCGCGACGGCCGTCTTTTCGAGGGTTAGCAGGGCCTCAGTCGAAATATTCGTCATCGCCGCTCTCTTTCGATCATGAAGCTTCGCGGTCGCGGTGGCCGTAAAGACGAGCGGCCGCTTCCTGCGACAGACGTCCTTCGAAGACGTCCCTCTCGATCAACGCCGCCGGTCGTTCCTTCGGGTTGCCGAGACCACCACCGCCGGGCGTATGGATCACCAGCCGGTCGCCCGCCTCGATCGTCTGAAGCCCCTTGCCGGCGATCGGCCGTCCGGACGCGAGGCCGACATAGCCCGCCCCGCCGTTCTCGCCGCCCAGGCGTCCTCGCGCCGGATTCTTGACGCGCTCGAAGGCGGCGCTGAGCCGGAACGCGGTGCCGTCGGCGTTCTCGACCTCGATGATTTGGCCGAGACCACCGCGCGTGCGCCCCGGACCGCCGCTGTCTATGCGGAGCTCCTTGCGCCAGAACACGAAGGGGATCTGCGTTTCCGCGATCTCGATTGGCATGCACTGGATGCCCGTTGGGAACGCTGTCGCCGACAAGCCGTCCTTTGTGAAGCGGGCTCCCATACCGCCGCTGGTGGTAACCGTCAACGAGTAGTTGCGCCCCTTGCGCTCTCCGACTGTGAAGGTCCCGCGCAGTGCGATATTCCACATGCACGAACTGCCCTCGGCGGGGATGCGCTCCGGCAGGATTTGCAAGAGGCAGCCAAACACCAGATCCGGCAGCATCTGGCCGATCACGTGCCGCGCTCCGACGGGCGAGGGCTTCCTGGCGTTGACGATGCAACCCTCCGGCGCGAGGACCTTCAACAGGGACAGAGATCCGGCATTGTTGGGAATGTCGTCAGCGATGGCGCAACTGATGGCGAAGGACGTGTAGGCGGTCGCGTAAGTCAAGGGAACGTTGATGCCCTTAATCACCGCGGGGGCGCTGCCGGCAAAGTCGACAACGATGCCGTCCTCGTTAATCGTCAGTGCGGCCCGGAGCGTCAGCGGCTCGTTGTAGCCGTCGACGATCATCTCGTTTCTCCAAGTTCCCTTCGGAAGCGACACGATCTCCTTAAGCACCGCTTGGCGGGAGCGCTCGAGAATGAAGTCGGCGAGCTCCGAAAGATCATCGAGGCGAAACTCTGTCATTGTCTCTTGAAGCCGCCTGACGCCGACATCGTTGCACGCCGCGAGCGAGTAGGTATCCCCGATGGTGTCGACCGGAAGCCGCGTGTTAGCTTCGATCACCGCCATGAGCGTCTCGTTGACCGTGCCGGCGTCGATTAGCTTGATCAACGGAATGTAGAGACCTTCCGCAAATACGTCCGGAGCTTCAGTCCCCGCGCCCAGCCCGCCAATGTCCATGAGATGGCTGGTGCAGGCGAACAGAGCGACACACTTGTCTTTGTGGAAGCAAGGCGTGACAACGACGAAGTCGTTGAGGTGGCCGGTTCCGAGCCACGGGTCGTTGGTGATATAGGCGTCGCCCGGCTTCATCGTTGTGGTCGGAAAGCGACCCAGAAAGTGTTTCACGGACTCTGCCATCGTGTTCACGTGGCCCGGCGTGCCGGTCACGGCCTGCGCCAACATCCGGCCGTAAAGGTCGAATACGCCGACCGAGACGTCGCCGCAGGCGCGGACTAGTGGACTGAAGGCGGTGCGGATCAGAATCTGCGCCTGCTCCTCAACGAGGGCCAGCAGACGATTCCAGAGGACTTGATGGTGGATCGCGGAATTTAGATTTCGGGTTTCGACCGCCTGTTCCGAGGCGGCGATCCGCTGCATGACGATGCTGCCGTCCCCGTCGATGGAGGCGGAGAAGCGTGATGTGATGAAGGTCGTGGTCTCGTCCTCCACGATGAGTGCCGGGCCGCGGATGGTCAATCCATTTGCCATCTGCGAACGATTGTAGGCGGGGACAACGATGGACTTCGAGGCCGTGCCATCAAAGACCTCGCGCACGCCTGCATCCGATGGCTCGCCGATGTTCCAAATGAGAGCTGTCGGTTCGACGGATTTGCGCGTCGTCGAGACAGTCACCGACCAGCTCAGGACCTCGATGGCAGCGCCCGGAATGAACCGGGTGAAGAGGCGTCCGTAGAGATCCTCAAACCATTCGCGCAGCACGGTGCCCGTCAGAGGCTTGGACCGGTCCGGCAGGACAACCGAGATTTCATGACCCTGGCCCACGTAGCGCATGTGCGCCACGCAACGCTCGACGAGCTCTGCGCCCTCGGTCTTCACCAGGGCGATGGTGTCGGCCGCCAAGGCGTCGAGAAAAGCGCCGATCTCGGCTGGATCGACGGAAGCGAGATTGACGTGCTTGCTCCGGATCAGTTCAAAGGAGATCGGCGCCTCTAGGAATCCGACCGCCGAGCCGACGCCCGCGTTGCGCGGCACGACCACCTTGCGGATGCCGACCTTCTCGGCAACCCAAGCGGCGTGCAGTGGGGCCGCACCGCCGAATGCGATCATCGTATAGTCGGCGATGGGCTCGCCGCGTTCGGCTGCGTGCACGCGGACCGCGCTCGCCATGCTTTCGCACACGGTCTCGGTGATGGCGAAGGCCGCCGTTTTGCTCGAAAGGCCGAGCTTCTTGCCAACGGCGGCGTCGAGCGCACGGGAGGCTGCCTGCGGATCGAGTTGAACTCGTCCGCCCGCGAACGCGCCGGGATCCAAGAGCCCTAGCGCGAGGTCGGCGTCGGTCACTGTCGCCCCGGACCCACCACCCGGGTAACAGGCCGGCCCCGGCTGCGAGCCCGCGCTCTGCGGACCGACGGTGACCCTGCGGAGCCGGTCGACGCCTGCGATGGATCCGCCGCCCGCTCCGATCTCGACGAGCTCGACGGCTGGGATCCGCAGCGGCAGCCCGCTGCCCTTCATAAAGCGGTGCGTCCGGTCGACCTCGAACGAGTTGGCGGTGACCGGCTCGCCGTCCTGAATTAGGCAGACCTTTGCGGTCGTACCGCCCATATCGAAAGAGACGACCCGCTTGTCCCCAAGCCTGCGGGCGCGCTGTGCGGCGTAGATCGCTCCGCCCGCGGGGCCGGACTCGACCAGCCGGATCGGATAGCGTTTGGCGGTCTCGATGGAAGTCAGACCGCCTCCGGACGTCACTAGGAAAAGCCGACCGGTGAAGCCCGCTGCCGTGAGCGCCGCCTCCATCCTTTCAAGATAGCCGTTGATGAGCGGCTTCACGTAGGCGTTGGCGGCCGCTGTTGACGTGCGTTCGTACTCCCGGATTTCCGGGCAGACGTCGGACGACATTGTGATCGACAGGTCGGGCATCTGCCCGGCGAGGAAGCGCGCGGCCTTCCGTTCATGCTCCGAATTCGCATATGAATGCAGGAAAGCGATCGCCACGCTCTCGACAAGGCTTTTCCTGAGTTTGTTGACGATTTCGGCGAGCTCCGCGAGATCCAGTTCGAGCTTGACGTCGCCCTTTGCGTCGATGCGCTCGGCCACGGTGTAGCGGCGCTCTCTGGGTATCAGCGGCAGAGGCTTGGTTAGTTGCAGATCGTACTGGTCGTAACGCCCCTCACTGCCGACTTCCAACACGTCGCGGAAGCCAGCGGTCGCGATTAGTGCCGTCTTCGCGCCTTTACGTTCGAGCACCGCGTTCGTCGCAAGCGTCGTGCCATGGATGAAGACGTCGACTTTCGAGAAGTCGAGGTTGACCGTCGCGAGAAGCTGCTTCGCGCCGTTCATCAACCCGACCTCGGGCTGCGCAACCGTAGTGAGGACCTTGCGGGTGACCCTGCCGAAGGGGCCATCGAGCACCACGTCGGTGAACGTGCCGCCGATGTCAATGGCAAGGCGGGTTTCGATCTTCTTGGTCAAGGAATGTCTCCGACAGATCCGGTGCTCATATGAGAAGCGACTTCAATGATTCCGCTTTCCGTCCGCACAATCCGACGAAGCGGTCGAATTCGTCATTGGTCAGCGTAGGCGATTTTTTGCAGTTGAGATTAAGCGTTCCGAAGATCGAGCCGTCGTGCCGATACAAAGGGAACGCAACTGTGCGCCATCCCATGACGAACTCGTCTTCCATCACGCTGTAGCCGCGTTTGCGCGCGGCCATGATCTCGGACTTGATGACTGCTTTATCGGTCTGCGTCGCCTCTGTCTGTGCGACCGGCTTCAGTTTCGCCAAGTAGGAGGTGAGCTCGTTTTCGGTCTTCTGGCCCAGCAGCACGCGACCGGCCGCGGTGCAGTAGGCGGGAAACCGCGTGCCCACCCCTAGCGATCGCGACATCAGTTGTTCGGGCATCGTGTAGGCGACGACGAGCACCTCTGCGCCGTCGAGGACGCCGACCAGACAGGATTGTCCTGTGATCCGCGAGAGCTCTTCACAGGCAGGCTGCAGCACCTGGGCGTGACCGCCGCTCGCAAGGTAGGACGTCGCAAAACGGACGACCTTTGGCGTCAGCCTGAAAGTACGACCCGAAGTCTCTGCATAGCCAAGCGTGGTCAGGGTGTGCAGGATCCTGCGGACGCTCGGCTTGGGAAGATCCGTCGCCCTTGCCAGATCGCTGATAGTCGGAGGCTCGCGATGATTGCCAAGTGTCTCGATGACGCTCAGGCTGCGCGATAGCACTTCGAGGAAATCGGGCCCGCGGCCCGCTGCCTGACGTCTTTCGGTGTCTTCGGCTCGCAACTTCGTCATATTGCATTCTCCGCGGCTGGACGGAAGCCCCGGGTCTCTGCCGCGTCGGCTACGACGATCTGCGGCGTGCAGTGATTCGGCAGGTGCCTGCATGGGTCGAAGCTGACGTCTGACAACCAGCCAAAGTCCATTTTGCGCTCGTGGCGTTCTACGAGATTACGGAGTTCACTCCTGGCGGGTTGTTGAGTTTCAGTTAATAACCAGGCCAAGCCGCGAGACAAGACTTGTCCATGCTTCTTGCGTCGCGGCGACCTCGGAGGCGGCATCACGACCAACGCTTGGCTTGCCGACGACGAAATTCTGCTTCATGATATTTTGCATCGCGCTGGTTGAAACGATCTTGGTAAAAGTCTTCTCGAGGATATCCGTTATCTCCGCGGGAAGCTTTGCCGGACCAAACAGGCCAATGAAGCCGCCTCGCCAATCGAATTCGGCAGGATAGCCCAGGTTCTTAAATGTCGGAATGTTTGCAAAGCCGTCGACTTCATCGGGCGATAGCATCGCCAAAGCTTTGACCGTACGGGCCTCGATTTGAGGCGCTATCGTGCTCATCGTGCCCATTGCGCAGGCCACTTGGTTACTCAACAGATCGTTGAGCATCGGCGCTTCGCCCTTGTAGGGCACATGAACCATCTCGAGCTTGTTATAGTCGGAAAATAGCTGCTGAAAAGCATGGCTCGTGGTGCCGGCGCCAAAAGTGCCGTATGCAAGTCTTTTGCCGCGAGCGTAGGCGACAAATTCTTCCATCGTGTTGGCGGGAGACAGGGCGGGGACCACGAGTGGCATCACGGTCCGGCCGAGCGAGCCGATCGTCGTGAAATCGTCCACCGCATCATAGAGTTTCTGGGCGGCAACGGCCGGCGCCTGTACAAGGCTCGACGAATTGAAGAGCAAGGTGTGGCCATCAGGGTTAGCGCGCGCGACCTCTAAAGAGCCAATCATGCCCCCAGCTCCCGCGCGGTTATCCACGATCACCGTCTGGCCAAGCTCGGTCGAAAGGGTTTGTCCTAGCGACCGAGACAGCACGTCGACAACGCCGCCGGCAGGGAATGGGCAGACCAACCTTATCGTTCTGGTCGGATAACTGGCAGACCGGGCAAAAGGCGCATTGGCCATGACGGCCGTCCCAATAACGCCGACGTGGAATAACCGTCGCGTAATCATGCTGTCTCCGCTCGTACGTTCAGCGTACATTTGTACGTAGTGGAGCACAGATTGCACGAGATCGTCAAACTCTAAAAACGTCGTCCCGTGCCCGCCCTGGTATGCCGACGTCGCCCGAGAATAGAATCTCGGAATCCATTTCCAGGATGAAGAGGCTGAGCGAAGTATCGAGATTACGCACAGTCCTCGCGCGCATGCCGACCTCCGCGCTGTTGGTAGGAGCGGCGATAGCGCAGCTTCTTCGCCGGTCGCTCAGATGCCGACACGATCTCGCTACAATTCCGGGATGCTGACGGAGAGGTTTGCGATGCGCCAGTCGCGTGCGGCCGGCGACAAGCTGTTCGTCGACTGCGCTGGCGACCGCGGGGGTGATCGAGGGATTCGCCGGCGAACGGCGCACCGCGCCGACATCGCGAAAGCGATCAACTTGCTGCTGAACCGGTGGGCCGCGTTCACCCGCTTCCCTCACCAACAACGCTGCTGAACAGCGCGAGGGTGTCGGCCGGCAGATGAAACTCGACCTTCGCCGGCTCAGACGCCGGTAATCACCGTGCTAGAGGGCGTCTACACGATCATCGAACCTGCAAGATGACCGATGATGATCCCAAAGCGTGGCTCTCGGACGTCCTGCGCGGCTACTTGTGCGTCCAGCCAACAGAGTCGCCGACCAGCTGCTGTGGAATTGAAGGCCTCTCAGCAAGCCATCGTCGCTCCCTGACGAGCGTTACCTGCGCTATCTGGGGTCTTCTGGATGCGCACAGAAAAATCACAGCAACGACGCATCAAAGAGCGGCCCCAGCGGAGCTTTCGATATCCGCCGATGCTTGCCTGAAGGCGCTCGCACGCTCTTTTTCTTAGATTTGCGACGTCTCCTTCAATGGCTTCGTCATCGGGAAGTTCAGTTCCGATAGCTTAAAAGGCCAAGATGAGTAGTTGTAGCAGAGCCACGTCTGAAATCCGCGGGCGAGATCGCATCATGAGCTCAGACCCGATAGCGTTGACACATCGCCAAATGATAGTATTATGCACTACTACCATCATCTTTGTGGAGCCTTTCGATGACCTCTGTGTCGACCCCCCAGCAATCTGAGGCCCTCATCGGCCTAACGATGCGTTTCGCTGAGCACGTTGCTTTGCTCAAGTTCGAGGAAATTCCCGCTGACGTCAGCAACAAGGCGAAGCTGATCCTGCGCGATGGCGTTGGTAATGAAATTGCTGCATCCGCTATCAGCGAGCCAGCAAATAAAGTCATCGAGCTTGTCAAAGAGTGGGCCGGCACGCCGCAGAGCACCATCATTGGCCATGGCATGAAAGTGCCGACGCCCAATGCTGCGCTCGTTAATGCGATGATGGGGCACGGAATCGAGCTGGACGACGCGCATGGCTCTGGATTGATAAAGGCCGGTTCCGTTCTCGTTCCGGCAGCCTTTGCAATTTCGGAACTGTCGGGCGCTTCAGGTAAAGACGTCCTCACGGCGGTTGTTGCAGGCTATGACGTGGCAATCCGAATCGCGAAAGCGATCAATCCCGGTCACCGCCAGCGCGGTTATCACACGACTGGAACCGTTTCAGCCATCGGTGCTGCTGCTATGTGCGCGAAGCTTCTGGGCTGCAATGCTGAACAGATCGCCTGGGCCATCGGATTGGCTTGCATGCAGTCGGCGGGCATTCAGTCATATCTCGACGATCCTTGCATGGCAAAACCCTTTAGCCCCGGTAAGTCCGCCTTTAACGGCGTTCTCGCGGCGATCATGGCGAGCCGCGGCTTCAGCGGTCCTAAGAAAGTGCTAGAGTCGCGCGAGGGCTTCTTGAATGCCTTCACGGACAGTGTCCGCCTCGACGACTTGCAAGACAACCTCGGCAAGCATTTCGCGATCATGGAAGTCGGATTCAAGCCACATGCGGCGTGCCGATATGCCCACGGCCCGATCGACCTCGCGCAGGATGCGTTCGCGCTCGACGGCGTGCGTCTCGACAATGTCGATCGTGTTACCGTTCATATGAGCGAGCTTGCGATTCGTCAGGCGTCAAAGCCAAAAGTTACCAACCTCAATGCGGCGATGGGCAGCACGCAATTTAGCATCGCGCTGGCGTTGGCCTCCGGAAAGAATGGCCTGAAGGAATATTGGGACGGCTACAAGCAGGCGGCTGTCCACGAGGGCATGGGGAAGATCGAGTTGCAGAAGGAGGCGGCCTATGGACTGGGCGGACGTCAGGCTCAGATCGACATCGCGCTGAAGAACGGCAAAGTCGTGACTCGCAGCTCCCTCGAGCCGAAGGGTGAACCGTCCAATCCTCTCACCTCCGACGAGCTGGAAGCGAAGTTCTTGGCGATGACGACTATGGTGATCGAAGAGAAGCAAGCACGTCGAATCAGCGACCTCATGATGTCGCTCGAAAAGCAACCCAAGGCCGATGTCGTTCCTCAAGCTGCCGTGGTGGATAATGGGCCGTCGCTTCGAGCAGCATAACGCAAACGTCGATCCGGTCATGCCGTCCGCAATGAATGCGGGCGGCGGAGATCAAATCCCGATCCGCTGCACATTTATGCGCGGGGGATCCAGTCGGGGGGGCGTGTTCCTGGACGACGATCTGCCGCAGGATGAAGTCCAACGGGCTGCCGTCCTGCTCGCGGCGTATGGATCGCCGGACGACCGCCAGATCGATGGTATCGGTGGCGCAGATCCACTGACCAGCAAGGCCGCCGTCGTGAAGTTGTCGTCGCGCCCGGATGCCGAGATCGAGTATACATTCTACCAAGTCGGCATTGATAATCCTTCGGTTTCGACAGGTGGCAACTGCGGTAACATGCTTGCCGCGGTCGGGCCGTTCGCTATCCGTCGCGGTTTGATCGATGCGGTCGAGCCAGAAACGATTGTGCGGATATATAACACCAATACTCGGCAGGTCGTGGTATCCCGCATTCCGGTTCGCGATGGTGAGCCGCTGTCAGACGGCGACTGCGCAATCGCCGGTGTGCCCGATACGGGGGCGCCGATCCGTTTAGATTTCGGCAATTGTGCCGGCGCCGTATCAGGCAAGCTATTGCCCACGGGGCGCGCTCGCGAAGCTATATCGATCGATGGCAAGACCATTGAAGTGTCACTGATCGACGCGGCCACACCATTCGTTTTTGTCAACGCGGTCGATGTCGGGGCAGTCGGCACCGAGTCGCCGGACGCGCTACGCATCAACGAAATGCTAATGTCCCGCTTGGAGCAGGTTAGGGGATGGGCGGCTGTTAAACTCGGTCTGGTGACAGATCAAGCCGAGGCCCGCACCAAAAGCCCAAACATTCCGCGTGTAATAATGGTCTCGCCGCCGAGGTCCTATTCGGCTATTGGTGGCCATGAGGTCGCGGCATCGGACATCGATATCTGCGTTCGGCAGCTCGCCATGCAGCGCCCCCACAAGGCGCTCGCCGTCACCGGTGCGGTGTGTACCGCAGTGGCCTGCTCGGTCCCGAACTCGGTAGTTGCGGCAGCCATCGGCAAGCCGTTGCAGAACGTCCGACTTGGCCATCCGAGCGGCGTGCTGCGAGTAGCCTCGAGTATCGCTCAGGGAGCAAGTGGCCCGATCATCGAGAGCGCGCAAATCGAGCGTACGGCACGGATCATTATGGATGGGGCCGTGTATATTCGCCGACGGAAGTTTGAGGAGCTGGCCGCTGCTCTGGCCAGAAAGATAGCTTGATGAGTGAGATGCAATCGCACGACGATGGCTTTGTTCCCCCCGCGCGCCAGGGGAAACCCCGCAAGCGAGGGATGACAGCGGTTATCGACTACGGTCCGGACGGCTTCGGTTGGACGGGAGAGCGAGGCGTGGCCGATCTGCTTGATTGCGCGGCCGAGTATATCGACTTCGCCAAGATCTATGCGATGAACGCACTGCTTTTGCCAAAACCGGTCGTGCAGCGGATCGTCAAACTGTACCGCGACTCGGGAGTGAACTGCTATTCAGGCGGCATTCTGTTCGAATATGCTTATCAGCGCAACGAAATCGATCGCTTCAGTAGTCATCTGTGTTCGATCGGCTTCACTTCTCTGGAGATTTCGGAAAATTACATCACGCTGAACGACAACGAGCGTCTTTCGTTCATCGAGCGCTTTCAGCGCCTTGGGCTTTCGGTTATCTACGAATTTGGGCGTAAGAACCCCGAGCAGCCGATGCGGATGGAAGAACTTGAAGGTCTCGTCACTTCGTTAACCAATCGAGGCGTCGACCATATTATCGTGGAGCAGTCCGAGATAGACATGGCTGCAAAAAGCGCGCCCGATCTGCTCAAGGCGCTGGCGGCCGCGCCTTGGTTCGAACGAATTTTGATTGAGGCTGATCCGTACCGCTACCCAAAACAACATGTCGGCCTGCTGCAGGATTTCGGCCCGGATGTCAATCTTGCCAATATCGCGCCCGGGCAGGCCCTGAGACTGGAGGGTTTGCGTCGCGGGATAGGTCGCGCTGTCAATTATTCCATTCTCGCCGAGTGATACGCTTAAGTCACAGCATCACTGCGAACAAAGTTCAGCGACGGCAAATGCGGCGCGCAGGAAATTGACGTTGTTTGCAACGTAGGGCCGAGTCCTCGGCGCATGAAGGTGGCGACGTGCTCTATCGTCGCCGCCATTCCGTGCTCCACGCTTGAATGCGTTAGGCTTAGTCGCCAGCTCGGCAGATCGCGCTGTGGTTATCTCCTTGCCAGCCAGGCTGTAGATCGTGTTATTGTCGGGTTTGGCCTCTCGCAGCATGCCGTCCACGATCTGACGTACGCACTCGGAATCTGCGGCGGCCAGCCGGTTTGACTGCGCGCGCAATGGGTGGCGGTCAGCTGCGGAACTTTTGCGAGTTCGTCCCCGTTTGCCAGATAGTGTGCTGGCCGTACTAGTGTCTCTGCACAATTATTATGACTCTTTGGAAGTGTCGGGATAGGCGCGGCCCATTTTGGCGCGGGCCCTGTCTGTCGTGAACATCCATTTGATGCGGGAGCGTGCGGCATTCCTCTGGCGTTCCCAAATGGCGATTTCGCGGCGCAGCCGCTTGGGGTCATCGATCCTGCGATCGAGGCACTGTCCCCGCAAGACGCCGATCTCGATCTCGACCATGTTGAGCCAGCTTGCGCGTTTGGGGGTGTAGTGGAACTCGAGCCGCCGCAAGATCCGTCGGGCTTCGGCAGGCGGGAACGCCTGATAGAGGGCGCCGGCAGAATGAGTCGATAGATTGTCCTGGACGACCCGGATGGTCTCGGCGTCGGATAATGGATGTCGACGAGCTCGCGCATGCATTGGGCGTAGTCTTCTGCCGCGCGCCGCTCGGTGACTTTGACCTTGCGCCAGGGACGATGCACGTCAAGCAGGACGAAGAGACTGACCGTACCGTTGCGACGATACTCGTAATCGTAACGTTTGAGCCGCCCGGGCTCGGCCGGGATTGGCTAGCGCGCCTCGCCGATGAGCTGCACCGGGCTTTCATCGAAGCACACCACCGGCCGCTCGGGATTGGACGGCTTGGCGTAAAGATCCAGCACGTCCTCCATGCGGGCGACGTATTCGCCATCGATCTGCGGAATGCACCACATGTCCTTGCGCCAGGGTTTGAGGTCATTTTCGACCAGGCGCCGCCGAACCGTCTCGTGCGACAGGCTCTTGTGCTCGGTGAGCTTGACCAGCGCACCTGCCAGCAGCTTGAGCGTCCAGCGGGCACGGCCCTCCGGCGGACCGGCACAGGCGGTGGCCACCAGCAAGGCTTCTTCCTTGCCCGTGAGTTTGCGCTCCGCCCCGGGACGCGGCTCTTCGCTCAGCGCCCGCTCCAGATTGCGTTCCACGAAGCGTCGCTTAGTCCGGTACACGGTCGAGCCGCCCACGCCGACACTTCTGGCGATCTCCTCGTCGCCGACCCCGGCATCGGCAGCCAGCAAAATCTGCGCTCGCTTGAGCTTGCGGGACGCATGCTTGCCGCCGCTGAGCAGGGTCTTGAGTTCGGTGCGCTCGACTTGGCTGAGTTTCCTTGATCGAGGCACGCACGTACAACTGAATCGGATGGCCGGCGTGAGTCCTTCGGCAAAAACCTTCACGCCCAAACAGGGGCAATACCTTGCCTTCATCCACCTCTATACGCGGCTGCACCGCAGGGCCCCGGCGGAAACCGACATGCAAGAGTATTTTCGCGTCAGCCCGCCTTCGGTTCACCAGATGGTGCTGACTCTGGAACGAGCTGGCCTAATCAGACGGCAGCCAAGGATACCCCGCGGCATCGAGGTCCTCGTTGATCCCAAGAGCCTGCCGGAGCTAATCTGACCGCCGGACGCGCAACACGTCAAAATCACTGTGCAGAGCCACTAGACCTTCCGGCTTTTTGGCTTCTCGTCGCAATGAGACGCGCTTGATCTGCGAGATTTGAAGCGCAACATTCTGAACTCGTCGACATGGCGGGAGATGTAAAGCAATTTGGAAACCAGGACCAGCAACCAGCGTTTGATATCATGTGAGATCTCGATCATGCTTTGATCTGCGACGAATGGCGCAAGACGCTCTTAGAAGCCAGCTGCGCTCTGAGTTAGCTCAGCAAAAATTGTATCGTACGCTTCACATGACCAACCGAAGTTGCTTTCCGTTTTAACAATGGGAATGCCGATGGGAGCATATGCATTGTGCTGGCGCTTACTCACGCTGCCGTCAAGGGACAGGGCGAGGTCAGCGGTACCGCACTTTGGCCGATAGCCCGCGGCCCTCCCATGGCCGAAGCGGTTCGGTTTCTTTGCCAGGATATACGACAATGCAATAGGGCGCATGCACTAGACACCTTCGAGGTTTCGGCAACCCCCTTCCGCATTGATAATGATGCGAGCAGAGCCAGAAGCAGGATCGCCCGCTTGCTCAACGCTCCTGTCGCTTCGCTGGCTGCGCAAGCACCCTTACAGATCCTGACCGCACTGATCGCCGACGTCTGCCTGTCCGGTTACACGGAAAGGAAGGACCTGCGCTTGCCGAGGACCGCACCAACCTGTCCGAGCCGGACTCAAAGCTGCACCAGCGATTTTAGGCAATCCACGACTACTCGGATTCGGAGTTCGTGAGGAGAACGTCGCGCCTTTCATGCCATAACGCCGGAGGACATTCAGCGGCGTCTATGCCAACGCGATGAAGGAAACCCACTGACCTTCCTACACCAACTAAGCGGCGCTGCTGTCGAGGTCGAACTTCACGACGGGAGCTCGCCGAACGTCGAACCGACACCTTCATCAACCTCGAGCTCAAGACGGTGGAGAATCCTGCTACTTCTCTGAATTGCAAGTCCAGGGCCAAGCCAATAGAGCAAATCTTCCTGGTATTTCCACGGCTTCCGCAACTTAAGCCGGACCAGGAGGCGGCGCAATCGCGCTTTGGCAGGTTTGTGAGCTTGCGGACCGGGTCGACGCCAGGATCGTGCTGTGGACCACGGGCGCGAACGTCTACCCCTACTATAAGCATCCGGCCTTATGCAGCTGCACCATATGCCCTATGACCCAAGCATGGCGTATTTCCGCCGCGAGCCGATCGCGGCGGATGACAGGATGGTGGATCTGGGTGGCAGAAAGTCAAAAAGGCGCATCCATTCGGCAACCGGTAATCCTAATCGACTCAGCAGTCTTAGCTCTGGTCAGCCTCGAGACGATCCGAGTTCGCGACTTGCTCATGATGGTGCGACGCATCTTCCAGCACGTATCGTGGTAGGGAGCTTTCATATCCTCGTGAACGCAGCGGACACTGTTCAGTTACACACCGCGCTGTCGCCGCAGAAGAAGAGAGCAAAACGGTCCCGTTCTAGGCCGCGCTCTTCTTGATCGATATCGATCATTGTAGCCGATGCTGCAAAGGGGACGTTGAGCTTCCGACCTATGTCGTAATGCTTCGACCGCTAAGGGGACGCAAATCGATCGTCCGCCCTTTCTCAATCATTTCCTCCCGCCTGATTTTCTCAACCCCCCATTGGCATGGGGCTTGCTGTCTCGGCATTGCGATCTGATCTTGATACGGAGCGCCTCAAACATGAGCCACGATACGTCAATAAAGCTATCCGAGCGCGAAAAACAATGCCTGCAGTTCGCGGCAGAAGGGAGATCGTCTTGGGCAATTGGGAGGGAACTGAAGATCAGCGAGAATACGGTCAATTATCATAAGAACGCCCTGCGAAAGCTTGCTACGAGGACCCGCGTCCAGGGTATCATCAAGGCGATACGCCTCAAGCTGATCCCAGATCCGTCGCAGGAAACGCGACGAGGATAAGGACTAGCGCGACGTCGAGCTTTTGCGACGTCCTCAAGTCCCGGGAATGTGAACCTCCTCCGATCCCCTGAGGCACGTTGCTCGCCAATGAGCCAAGCTTCGTCGCCCGGGAGATGCTGCTGACCCTTATCCCAAATCCGCTGAGGAGGGCCGTCGGCGGTGCGGACACGGAGAGCAGCAAAGCGGGCTGTCAGCCGACCTTTGGTCCCGCTGCGCCAGCTCACGGCTTTCCATTTGGCGCTGGCCAGCATTTGTTCTGCGCCAATCGACAAGATATCAGGCACGTGGTGCTTTCGTGGTTTCCCGCGGGCTTTGGTAATCGGCCAAATGAGCTTCACATCGACCGGGTACACTTTCAGGTGCCGAGGGATTCCGACAGCCCAGACCAGCCCGCGCTCTGTTAGCCCTAGTCGAAACGGTACGCTGAGACCGTATCCTGCACCGCCAGCACATATCCAAAGCGCACGTTGGCTGCTATCGCGCGGTCAATCTCGGCCAAAGCAATCTCCGGCTTGGACCGTGGCGTTCGATGTTCGACTGGCACGCGAGCGCGCTTCAAACGAGATACGTCGCTTGTCCAACTGTCAGGCAGAAAGAGACGTAACGCGACCATCACGGGCACTTCGCCGCTCGCAAGCGTCAAAGACACCAGTGTCTGGCAATTTGCCGTTTTACCGAGTGCCGAGGCGTATTGAGCCCCAACACCGACCGAGCGCTCACCCTTCTTGGGAAGTGAGGTGTCATCAATAACCAGCACCGCAGCCCTGCCGCCGACAAGTCGATCCGCCTGGTTGAGCAACTCTGTCCCCAGCGGCGTCGCGTCCCAGACACCGTCCGCAATGAAATGGTGCAACTGGTCGTAGGTGCTGGTGGCAAGGCGTTCCGCCATCGGCTGAACGCTCTTACGATCGCCGGGACCGATCAATCCCGCAACATACAGAGGACACATCCGCTGCCGGGTCTTATGACCCAGCCGGTCCAAGAACGGCATCAACCAGCGTTCGAGTTCGTCTTCCCATCCTGGCATGGTCAGCCCTCCAAGAGCCGACCACCCATGAATCATTGAAAAATTGATTCGGGAATCTTGAGGGTTCTGTGAGGTCGCGTGGCAGGCGCGAGCCGCGCGCTCGGTCGTGGGTGCGACCTCATAGAA
Organism: Bradyrhizobium sp. T-12; assembly: GCF_058314695.1. Taxonomy (NCBI): domain Bacteria; kingdom Pseudomonadati; phylum Pseudomonadota; class Alphaproteobacteria; order Hyphomicrobiales; family Nitrobacteraceae; genus Bradyrhizobium; species Bradyrhizobium sp. T-12. Next base: position 193,180 of record NZ_JBZFQJ010000002.1, read on the forward strand.
GCCGGATTGAACGAAGCTGCGGAGTTGTGGGCGCTATGGGAATAGTGCAGCGGGTGCGGCTGCGGGGAAGGCGCGCCTGTGGTCGCCGGGCGTCGGCGAGACGTTCATCGGATGTGAGCGGCCGGATTGATCGGGCCAAGGGCGCGATCCAGCGAGCGATTTGCTGCGCTGGGATGCGTGGCCGAACGATTGGCCGGGTGTTCGGAGACGAGTGCGGCCACGGCGACTTCGGACGTTGCCACCGCGAAGGTGATCACAGAAGAGGTGGATGGTGCAGGCGCTGGTCATGACGTATCACAACGAAACGGATGGTCGTGGGCACGGGCTCGCGGGACGACATCGACGCGGCGCATGGTGCCGCCGCAATGCGGGCAGACGGGGATCTGACATGTGGTGAGGGGATCGTCGCCGGCTTCTTGATCAGTCGGCGCGTTGCGGACAGCAAGGAGTTGACGGCAGAGAGCGATTTTATCGTTGCGTCCGCCATTGGCGAGGAAGCCATAGTGGCGGATGCGATGGAAGCCGTCCGGCAGGGTGTGTAGCAGAAAGCGCCGAATGAACTCATCGGCATCAAGCGTCATCACTTTGGCTTTACGATTCTGCCGATAGTCCTTCCAGGGAAAGCTCACCTTGCCGTCGGCAAGCGAGATCAGCCGACTGTTGGCGATGGCGACGCGGTGCGTATAGCGGCCGAGATAAGCCAGCACCTGTTCGGGCCCGCCAAATGGTGGCTTGGCATAGACGACCCAGTCGGTCCGTCGAAGTTGATTAAGGCGCGCGGCGAATGCAGCGGGATCGGTGAGATGGGCGAGAGCGCCAAAGAAGCTCAGCTGGCCAGCCGCGTAGGCAGCTTGCAGCTCTTGCAGAAACAGGCGGCGGAACAGCCGGGAGAGGACGCGCACTGGCAGGAAGAAGCCGGGCCGGCAAGCGACCCAGCGTGTGCCGTCGAGCGAGGGTCCACCGCCCGGCACGACGCAGTGGATATGCGGATGGTGTTGCAGGGTCTGGCCCCAGGTATGGAGGACGGCAGTCACGCCGAGCTGAGCGCCGAGATGCTTGGGGTCGGCTGCGATGGTGGTGAGCGTTTCGGCTGCGCAGCGGAACAGGATGGCATAGACGACGGCCTTGTTCTGGAAGGCGATCCCTCCGGCGAGGGCCGGCATGGTGAAGACGACGTGGAAATACGGTACGGGAAGGAGTTCAGCTTGCCGTTCGGCGAGCCATTGCGCGCGCGCCGCGCCCTGGCACTTCGGGCAATGCCGATTGCGGCAGGAGTTGTAGGCAATGCGTGTGGCGCCGCAGTCATCGCACTGCTCGACGTGGCCGCCGAGCACAGCCGTCCGGCATGCCGTGATCGCGCCCATGACGCGCCGCTCGACGCGGCCCAGATGCTCGGCACGGGCTTGTCGAAACACTTCGCCGTGGCGGCGGAAGATATCCGCCACTTCCAGAACCGGAGCCATGGCGCCCGCTCAGCCGGGCGGCACGACCTCCAGGTGGAGCCGGTCCAGCGGACTTGGCGTATTGCTGATGGTCTTGGTGGCGACCTGGGTATAGCGCGCCGTGCTGGCCAGGCTGGCATGGCCGAGCAGCACCTGGATGATGCGCACGTCGGCCCCGCTCTCCAGGAGATGGGTCGCGAATGTGTGCCGCAACGTGTGCACCGTCACCGACTTGCTCAAGCCGGCCGCCGCACAAGCTGAACGGCAGGCGGCGTGCAGCACGTTCGGGACGAGCGGACGCTCGTCGTCGCGGCCGGGAAACAACCATCGCTTTGGCCGAGTGAGCCGCCAATACGTCCGCAGAATCCTCAAAAGCTGCGGCGAGAGCATAACGTAACGGTCCTTGCCGCCCTTCCCGTGCTCGACCCGGATCAGCATCCGTTGGCTGTCGATGTCGACAACCTTCAAGAGGACCAGTTCCGATACGCGTAGTCCGGCGGCATAGACCGTGGTCAGCGCGGTACGGCTCTTCAGGCTCGGGACTGCTTCCAGGAAGCGCACGACCTCGTCGGCGCTCAGCACGACCGGAAGTTTGCGCGGTTGGCGCGCATAGGCGATGCGCTCCGGAACGGTGTCATGACCAAGCGTCACACCGTAGAAGAACCGCAGCGCGCACACGATCTGGTTCAGCGCCGGCCAGGACATCCCCGTCGCCACCAGATGAACCTGGAAGGCACGGATATCCTCCAGGTCAAGGCGGTCGGGAGAGCGACCGAAATACCGGCTCAACTTCGCTACGGCGTTGAGGTAGGATTGCTGCGTCGCCGGTGACAGATTGCGGACCGTCATGTCCTCGATCATGCGGCGGCGAAGTGGGCTGATCTCAGCCATCGGAAAACCTCCTGTCTGAAGGGTTGGGCTTCGAAAACCCGCAATCCTCTCAGACAGGAGGCAATCCTTGCTATGCCTCCCTACATGCCGCGCCAGCGGCTTCGTTCAATCCTATAAAACGCGGCAAAATCAACAATCTGCCAAAGTAGTGCTAGGCGCCGTCGATATAACAGTGGCCTGCGCAGGAGCGAGAGGCCTTTGAGGTGGTCGCGGATGGCGTTTGGCTGTTCTGAGACACCAGCAGACTTTAACTTGCAGGCGTTTCTCGGTCGCCTCACCAAGCTTGTGGAGCGGGGTTATGAGAGCGCGTCGGTCAGCTCCGGAACCGCCTGGTAGAGGTCGGCGACCAGGCCGTAATCGGCCACCTGGAAGATCGGCGCGTCCTCGTCCTTGTTGATCGCGACGATCACCTTGGAGTCCTTCATGCCGGCCAGATGCTGGATCGCACCGGAAATGCCGACGGCGACATAGAGCTCGGGGGCCACGACCTTGCCGGTCTGGCCGACCTGCCAGTCGTTCGGCGCATAGCCGGCGTCCACCGCCGCACGCGAGGCACCGACGCCGGCGCCCAGCTTGTCGGCGAGCGGCTCGATGTATTTGGCGAAGTTCTCGCGGCTCTGCATGGCCCGGCCACCAGAGACGATGATCTTGGCCGAGGTCAGCTCGGGACGGTCGCTCTTGGCAACTTCCTCACCGACAAAGGTCGACAGGCCGGGATCGGCCGCGGCAGCGACGCTTTCGACCGGCGCGTTGCCACCGGCAGCTGCCGCCGCAAAGGTCGAGGTGCGGACCGTGATGACCTTCTTGGCGTCCTTCGACTTCACCGTCTGGATGGCGTTGCCGGCATAGATCGGACGCTCATAGGTGTCGGGCGCGACCACCTTGGTGATCTCCGAGACCTGCATGACGTCGAGCAGCGCCGCGACGCGCGGCATCACGTTCTTGAAGCGCGAGGTCGCGGGCGCGACGATCGCATCGTAGGACGGGGCCAGCGAAACGATCAGCGCGGCCAGCGGCTCGGCCAGATCGTGCGCGTAGGCCTCGCCTTCGGCGACCAGCACCTTGGCAACACCAGCGAGCTTCGCGGCGACCTCGGCCGCAGCCTTGGTGCCCTGCCCGCCGCCAGCGACCAGCACGTGGACGTCGCCGCCGAGCTGGGACGCCGCGGTCAGCGCCTTGTTGGTGGAGTCCTTGAGGACCTCCTGTTCGTGTTCAGCAATCAACAACGCAGTCATCAGAGCACCCCGGCTTCGTTCTTGAGCTTCGACACCAGCTCGGCGACGTCCTTCACCTTGACGCCGGCCTTGCGGCCCGCGGGCTCAGCCGTCTTCAAAACTTCGAGGCGCGCAGTGACGTCGACACCGTAATCGGCAACGGTCTTCTCCGCGATCGGCTTCTTCTTGGCCTTCATGATGTTGGGCAGCGAGGCATAGCGCGGCTCGTTGAGACGCAGATCGGTGGTGACGATCGCCGGTCCCTTGAGCTTGACGGTCTGCAGGCCGCCGTCGACTTCACGGGTGACCTTGAAGTCGGAGCCTTCGACCTCGAGCTTCGAGGCAAACGTCGCCTGCGACCAGCCCAGCAGCGCAGCCAGCATCTGGCCGGTCTGATTGCTGTCGTCGTCGATCGCCTGCTTGCCGAGAATGATCAGGCCGGGCTGCTCTTCTTCTGCAACCTTCTTGAGGATCTTGGCGACGGCGAGCGGCTCGACGGTGCCTTCGGCCTTCACCAGGATGCCGCGATCGGCGCCCATGGCAAGACCGGTGCGGATCGTCTCCGACGCCTGCGCCGGTCCAATGGAGACCACCACGACTTCGGCCGCCTTGCCGGCTTCCTTCAGGCGCAGCGCTTCCTCAACCGCGATTTCGTCGAAGGGGTTCATCGACATCTTGACGTTGGCGAGTTCAACGCCCGATCCATCGCCCTTGACGCGGACCTTGACATTGTAATCGACCACCCGCTTTACCGGCACTAAGACCTTCATCAGGGTTTCCTCAACAATTGCAGCAGTTGACATCTGTTGAAGGATAGTATCTCATGCTACTACCATATTCCAGGAAGCAGGGAAGGCGGAATCTGCGAGCCCAAGACCCCGCCAGGAAAGAACTCGTATTATGCCTCGTGAATTCGACGCTGACGTCATCGTGGTAGGGGCAGGAAATGCTGCCGCTTGTGCGGCCATATCCGCCAGCAATAATGGCGCGACTGTCCTCATGCTTGAGGCGGCGCCTCGGGACGAGCGGGGAGGGAACTCGACCTATACGGCGGGCGCCATGCGATACGTCTTCAATGGTGTGGAGGACGTGCTAAGCGTAGTGCCGGACATCAATCCCGATACGTTAGCCAATACTGATTTCGGCACTTACACCGAGGACCAATTTTTCGATGACATGTTTCGCGTGACGCAATTCAGGACCGATCCTGACTTATGCGAGATTTTAGTCAAGCGCAGCTTGCCGACGCTTCGGTGGATGCGAGAGCAAGGCGTTAGGTTTCAAACTAGTCATGGGCGGCAAGCCTACAAAGTGAACGGACGGTTCCAATTCTGGGGTGGGCTCAGTGTGGAAGTGTGGGGTGGTGGTCCCGGTCTCGTGGACATGCTGCTAGAGTCCGCGGAAGGGAAGGGTATCCAGTTTCTTTACGAAACTGCCGCGGTCAGTTTGATCAATGACAATAGCGGGGTCGTTGGAGTTCGCGTCCGGCATCAAGGCAAGGAGCGCGATCTGCATTCAAATGCTGTCATCCTGGCGTGCGGAGGCTTCGAGTCTAATACGGAAATGCGCGCGCGGTATCTCGGACCAAACTGGGACCTGGCGAAAGTTCGTGGCACACGCTTCAATACCGGCGCTGGAATCCAAATGGCGCTTGCGATTGGTGCAATGCCATGTGGACATTGGTCCGGAGCACATGCCGTCGGCTGGGACCAAAATGCTCCGGCGTTCGGCGATCTCGCAGTAGGGGATGCCTACCAGAAGCACAGCTACCCATTCGGCATCATGGTCAATTCCCGAGGCCAACGCTTCCTTGATGAGGGAGCCGATTTTCGCAATTATACCTATGCCAAGTATGGTCGCGAAATCCTAGCGCAACCCGGCCAGTTCGCTTGGCAGGTATTCGATGCTAAGGTGCATCACCTTTTGCGCGACGAATACAGGATCCGGCAAATCACCAAGATTACGTCGGATACCCTGGAGGGTCTCGCCGACCAACTCGAAGGCGTTGATCGCAACGCCTTTCTCAAGACCGTCGCTGAATTTAACGCATCGGTGCGGCAGGACGTTCCCTTCAACCCGAATGCGAAAGATGGCCGCTCCGCGGAGAGTTCGCCGCGCAAGTCCCATTGGGCCAACACGATTGATACAGGACCATTCGAGGCTTATGCCGTCACGTGCGGTGTCACCTTCACATTCGGTGGACTCAAGATTGACCAGAGCGGTCAGGTGCAGGATACAGCCGGCCTTCCGATTCCCGGCTTGTTCGCAGCTGGAGAGCTGGTCGGGGGGCTGTTCTATCATAACTATCCAGGTGGCACGGGGCTCACTTCAGGCGCTGTATTCGGGAAGATCGCAGGTGAGAGCGCTGCTGCGGCAGTCGCTGCAAGCAAGAGCCGTTCAGCGGCCTGATCAATAAGTTGCAGAACAAACTGCATCATAAACTGCCGACAGGGAGGCACAAAAATGGCTCGCTCAATCCAAAACAAGTTGCGTCGTGTAGCATTTGTTGTGGCATCCTGCGTGATGCTGATTCCAGCGCACGCCACGTCCAAAGATGCGCTGACAATAAAGATAGGTCTGCAAGCCGTTCCAACCGACGACGTTTATCGCACCAAGGATTGGGGCGCAAAGTACAACCTTAAGGTTGACATCGGGAGCTATAGCTCTGGAAGCGAAATACTCAAGGCGTTTGTCGCCGGGCAAATCGATATCGGCAACGGAGGCTCAGGTCGACTAATCACTATGGCTGCGATGCAGCCCAATCTGTTCTACATTATTGCCGCCGATCAGTATGGGGGCGATCGCTACGGCGTAATTGTCGCGAACCATTCATCTGTCAAAGCGGTGGCTGAACTCAAAGGAAGGAAGATCGGCGCGGTTGCCGGATCCGGCTCTTTCAGCACTTTCCGTGTCTTTTTAGACAAGAACGGGATGAAGGAAGGCGACTTCCAGATCGTCAATATGAAGGTTGAGGACCTGCGAGCCGCCGTGCAGCAAGGTGTTGTCGACGCTGCAGTGGCATGGGAGCCGCATGTTGCGATTGGCGAGACGATGGGCGTGGTAAAGCGTATTCAGTCGATGAAGGGCGTAAGTGAATCGCCGAACCTTGTGCTGGTGCGCCGCAAGTTTGCTGATGAGCATCCCGAGGCCGTGGCGCGATATCTTGCCACGTTGATCGATGCCGGCACGTACATGAAGACGCAACCGGACGATGCCGCCAGCAAGGTTGCAGCCGATATCAGCAAGCAGGGCGTGGACATCGATCCAAAGGCGCTGGAGCTTGCCTTGACGCGGATCAACGTCGATCCAAAGCTGACCGACGCGATGACCGACGAGCTCATGCCGGTTGCCGAGTCTATGAAGGCGGCCGGAAAGATTCCCAACATTCCGGACTTCAAGAGCCTCGTGCGCAATCAATTCTATGAGGAAGCGGCGAAACTCGCGTCATCTACCAACTAAGGGCTCCATCATGTCTAACGCGACGCCGTCGGCGCCGTTCGCGGGTGTTGCCGACGAGCAGAGGCTGCGTAGCATCTTGTACCGCGGGGCGGCATCGGCATTCTTGTTCGCGCTGCCAATCATCGTCTTCCTGTTAATATGGGAGACAACGGTACGTCTCGGCTGGATCAATGCGACGATCCTGCCTTCGCCATCAAATATCGCGCGGCGCGCGTGGGTGCTGCTTGATCCAGCCGATCCCGCCAAGAGCATATTGCTGACGCATATTGTCGTTAGTTTGTGGCGTGCGCTGAGTTCGTTCGCTCTGGCATGCGTGCTGGCCATCCCAATGGGCCTCTTCCTGGGCCTCAACAGGACGGCCTATCTGATTGCTTCCCCACTCCTGAGCCTGTTACTGCCGCTACCGGCAGTTGCCTGGGCTCCGATCTTCCTGGTCATTTTCGGTCAAGGCGATATCACGATCATTGCTGTCTGTTTCCTCGGTGCCTTCTTTCCGATTCTGTACAGTACTATCCAGGGCGTGCGCGCAATCGGCCGACACTCCTTGTGGGTCGTGCGCAGCATGGGCGCAAGCCGGTTTGATATCTTTCGGCGTGTGCTGTTACCCGGTGCGCTGCCGGCGCTGATCTCGGGGCTGAAGCTTGGAATGGCGCATTCGTGGCGCACGCTGGTCGCGGCCGAAATGCTAGCTGCGTTGACCCATGGCCTCGGATTCATGATATTCGCGGCGCGTTCCTATATGGACGTATCCACGATGTTCGTCGGCATCGTATGCCTGGCCCTGATCGGTCTCCTTATCGAACGTGGCGTGTTTGGCTCGCTCGAAGCACTTACCATTCACCGCTGGCACGGTAACGGAAAAGTGGGTAGCCATCGATGAGCGTGGACACATCCGGCATCCGTCTGCAGCGATATACTCGGTCCCCAGCCTCGTCCGGTCTCGCGATACCGATGGCTCGTATCGCGCTGATCCTGGTGCCGCTGGTGGCTTGGGAGGTGTGCTCGCGGTTAGGGTTGATAAACGGCTTCTTGTTTCCGGCGCCGTCCGCGATCCTCAACAAGCTTTGGGTGCAATCCGGCCCAAACGGAAACCCGCCATATGCAATTCTGTGGCACGTGGCAGACAGCATGCTGCGCTTGCTCTCGGGATTATCACTTGCGGTAATCATAGGTACCCTGCTCGGGGTTGGACTTGGCATGAGTCAGCGGGCGCGGCTGGTGTTTCAGCCAATCATTAGCATCTTGATGCCTGTGCCGACGCTAGCATGGACCCCCGTCCTGCTGTTGGTCATGGGTATCGATAACCGCACGACCATCCTAGTCGTATTTCTCGCAGCGGTTTTCGAAATGATATACATCGTCGCGAGCGGCATCGAAATGCTGAACGTCAAAATGCTTTGGGTGGCTTGGTCGATGGGCGCGAGCCGACGGCAGGTATTTTGGCGCGTCATTATTCCCGGCATTTTTCCTTGCCTGATCACCGGCACACGGCTCGGTACAGGTTACGCCTGGCGCGCTCTGATCGCCGCCGAGATGCTGGCCGCCAGCAGCTATGGCCTGGGTTTCATGATCTATGACGCCTCCGAATACATGAACATTGGCGTCATCTATGGTGGCGTGATGATGATTGCGGCGCTCGGCTATCTTCTTGAGAACGTTCTGGTTGGCAAGATCGAAGCTGCTACCATCGAGAAATGGGGAGTACTCAATGAGCGTTGAAACGGCAAAAATACTCCCGCTGCGCGACGGTGCCGGTACCAAGCCCAAGATTGTCGCCAAGAATGTCCAGAAGTATTTCGGAAACGTGCTGGCGATGGAGGACATTTCTTGCACGATCAACGAACGGGAATTCGTGGCTATCATCGGTCCAAGCGGTTGCGGCAAGTCGACGTTTCTGTACCTGATCGCTGGATTCGAGAAGGCAAGCCAGGGGGAACTGCTAATCAACAACGAACTCGTGGTGGGGCCAGGACCCGACCGTGGCGTGGTCTTTCAGGAGTTCGTGCTGTTCCCCTGGCTTACGGTGTTGCGTAATGCGACGCTGGGCCTGGACATCAAAGGTGTGCCACGGCAGGAAGCTGAGGAGCGGGCGAGGAAGTGGCTTCGTCTGACAGGCCTTTCGGGGTTCGAGAATGCCTATCCATCGTCTCTGTCGGGCGGCATGAAACAGCGCGTCGCCATCGCTCGGGCACTTAGTTACGATCCGGAGGTGCTGCTACTCGATGAGCCGTTCGGCGCACTCGACGTGCAAACAAAGAACTACATGATCCAGGATCTACAAAACCTCTGGGTCGAGGCCAATCGAACTATCGTGATGATAACTCATAGTGTATCAGAGGCCGTTCAGCTTGCCGATCGAGTGCTTATTCTGAGCTCACGGCCCTCGCGAATAATTGCGGACGTGGCGATCAAGCTACCCCACCCTCGGGACTTAAGGGACCCGCAGGTCCGGCGATACGAAGACGAGGTTACGGCTCTTCTGTCGGCGGAAGTCGACAAGGCGATGAAGCGCGAACGCCAGACGTTTGCTGGCCGCTCATAGAGCGCTGTGAATCAATAGCCCAGATTACCGCAGGCCGACACTCTAACGCTCTGATCAGCTTGCGTCGGCACGCCGGTGGCGCCGCGCCCGCTCCAAGAGTTGCCGGGCACGTTCGACGACGGGCTCGTCGACCATCCTGCCTTCCAGCGAATAGGCGCCGACGCCACGTTCGGTTTGCTGACGGGCGGTCTCGATGATCAATTGCGCCCTTGCGACATCAGCGTCGGACGGTGCAAAGGCATTGTTTAGGATCGGTACCACTGAAGGATGGACACAGGTCGCACCCGTAACTCCGTGACCGAATGCCTCCTCCGCTAGCTCGCGCATTAGTCGGACATCCTTGTAGTCCGCAACGGAGCCGAACAATCCGAACGAGTATTTTCCGGCTCCGGCAGCGGCCATGTGAACCAGCATCTTGGGTATCTTAAGTGCCTCATGAGTGGGATTAGCTCCCATCGATAGCGCTAAGTCCTCACTACCGCCCATCAGGCCTATCACCCGCTCGTGGGCGCGTGCGATGTCGTCCGCTTTGGCCAAAATCTTGACGGACTCGATGACTGCGATCGCTTGGAGTGGCTCGCGACGGTCATGATCCCGTTCGGTTCGCTCAGCAACCTCTAGAAGCAACCGCACGTGCTCGGCGCCCTCGACTTTTGTCATCAGAATGCCCTTGGCACCACCGAGCACCGAAGCCTCGATATCTCGGACGGCAGCCGACAGAGGTCGATTAATACGCACCCAAATGTCAGCTCCTGCGGCAGCGCATCGTTTTATCGACGACGCAAGCCTATTGCGTGCCCCCTCCTTCTGTGCGGGCGCGACGCTGTCTTCAAGATCCAGGATTATGGCATCGGCGCCACAAAGCGCCGACTTTGCAATGAAGCGCTCAGATGAGGCGGGGACATAAAGCAGAGATCGGTACACTGGTGTCTTCCGGTCGCCTACGGGTCATTGGGATGATGGCTTAGCCTGCACGATGACGCCAGCCTCGCGCAGTTCTTCCAACCGGGCCTGCGTGATGCCGAGGGAGCGCAGAATCGCAAACGTGTGTTGACCGAGATCCGGAGCGGGCATCCGAATCCTTCCGGGCGTAGTTTCGAGCCTCGGGACCACGTTGTGCATTAAAACCGTTCCGAGTTCGGAGTCCGGTAACCCAACGACGATTTCGCGAGCTTGAACATGGGGGTCATCCAAGAATTGATCGATGTCGTAGATTGGTGCAGCAGTTACGTCTGCCCGCTCGAATATACTCATGTTATCTTCAAGCGTCCGCGCGGCAATGAATTCCGCGATAGGCTCCTCGCAAGCATCGGCGTTTTTGATGCGATCAGAGTTCGTCAAAAATCGGGGATCCACGATCATGTCAGGGCGACCGATAGTCCGGAACAACCTCTCGGCCACAACTTGCATCGAGGCGGAGATTGCGATCCAGCGAGAGTCGCTGGTACGGAATGTGTTGCGCGGCGCTCCGGTAAGCGATCGACTGCCGGTCCGCGGGCGTACCTGCTGTGTTAGTTGATAGATTCCGGCTTCGGGACCGAGGAGGGAAAAAAGCGGATCTAACAAGGGCAAGTCGATAACCTGGCCGTTACCCCCGCTCACTTCTCGATGCCTGAGCGCAACCATGGTTGCCCCAAATCCGTAAATGCCCGCGACCATATCGGCGAGCGTGGCGGGTGGCAGCAGCGGAGGTCGATCAGGGAATCCGTTGCGGGAAGCGAAGCCTGACATGCCTTCGACCAGAGTGCCGAAGCCGGGCCTGTCCCGATAGGGACCGGTCTGCCCCCATCCCGAGATTCTCACGATGATCAGTCCTGCATTCTGTGCTCGAAGGACCTCGGGCAACAAACCCAGCTTTTCCAGACCTCCGGGTCTGAAGTTCTCGACCAGCACGTCCGCCGTCGCGAGCAGATCCGATAGGATCGTCCGACCTCTCTCGTCGCGAAGGTCTAGCGCGACACTCTTCTTGTTCCGGGCGTAGGTCTTCCAATGGATGCTGACATCGTTGACCCGCCAAGCGCGCAGAGGGTCGCCCGAGACGATGTCCTCAATCTTGATGACTTCGGCTCCGAAGTCGGCGAGCTGCAGGGTGAGCATATTCCCGGCGACCAGACGCGAAAGGTCCACGACACGGACGCCGTTAAGCGCGCCAGCAGCCTCTGGCTCGAACTGCTTAGGTACGGCCTTCATTGCGCCGACTTAACGATGCAAGGCGGAAGTAGTGCCTGTACAGTACCCGCGGAGGTCCCCATCGATCCTCAACAAGCTGACTTGTATGGGGTAGTATTAAGTGATACGACCACATCCTGCAACATCCTTTCGGTGAACCCGATGTTCACCGCAGCTGGCAACCCGAAGTTAAGCAGAGAGTGCCCTCACTTGAAGAGTTGAACCAGGCCGAGGCTCATCGCGAGCAGAAGTATCAGAGACAAGGTCACCGCAATCGTGACTTTCCCGCCGGCCTTCGAAAGCACCCGGATATCGACACCCAGCCCGAGTGCGGACATGGAGACTACGGTTAGCACGCTGGCGAGCTTCGCAACGGGGGCGGCAACGCTGCTGGGTATGATCTGCAACGAACGAAGGCCGGCCAGTACCAAGAAGCCGATGATGAACCAAGGTACCAATTTGATGAGGTTAATGCGCTTGCCGGGCGCGACTTCGCCACGCAGGCGTGGTGCGACAAGCGACAAGCCGACCACCAACGGCCCTAGCATGAGGACCCGAACGAGCTTCACCACGGTGCCAATTTGAGTGCTGACGATTCCTGCCGGAACGGTCGCGGCAAGCACCTGGGGAACGGCGTACACGGTGAGGCCGGCGAGAATCCCGTACTGAGTAGCCGAGAGCTCCAAGAGTGGAATGAGCAGTGGAAGCCCGAGCACCATCAGCACGCCAAGGACCGCGGTGAAGGAAATCGATGACGCGATATCATCGCCATCTGCCCCTATAACGGGGGCGACCGCGGCGATCGCGGAATTGCCGCAAATGGAATTTCCGGAGGCGATCAGGAGCGAAAGCTTAGTGGGTAGGCCGAGCATGCGGCTGAGGCCGAAACTCACGGCAAGCGTGACCGCAACCGTTCCGACGATCGCGGCAATCAGAAATAATCCGGAAGGCAGGATTGCCCCAAAGCTGATCGAGGCCCCGAGCAGCATCACGGCCACTTCGAGAAGTTGTTTCGCGCTGAAGGCGATTCCGACCTTCCAGCGCTCGGAAGTAGTTGAGACGCTGCGGATCATCATCCCGAGCAGGATGGCGATGACCAAGGCTTCAACATAGGGATGTTGGAAGATGTGCTCCTCGGCCTCCTGGATTCCAATCGACAGCAGCGTCAGGAGCACGCATAAGAGGATGCCGGGAAGCAATGCAACCAAACGACCGGCAGGCGCGTCTACCTTGCTCGATTTGGGAAGATCTTTGCATGGAGCCATGAGTCCCTCGCCAGCCGACAAGGCTATGCCCGAGAACCAAGGGCTCATAACAGTAGAATTTTGATCTAGGCCGATAAGCAGGCGTTATGCCAATGAATTTGCATTTCCTCCGCTTCTTTACCACCGTCGCTGAGGCTGGAAGCTTTTCGCGAGCAGCGGACATCTTGCGCGTTAGCCAGCCCGCGGTCTCGAAAGGAGTACGCGATTTCGAACTGCAAGTGGGCTGTCGCTTGCTGGATCGTACATCGAAAGGAGTACGTACGACCCGCGAGGGGCGGGCACTTCTCAGGCACGCAGAAAATCTGTTCGCTGCCGAGCGGGCCGCCGAAGAGGAACTGTCGTCGCTGCGCAACCTCGCGAGCGGATCGCTTCACATCGGGGCAAGCACCACGATCGCGACCTACATGATCGCTGAGTACATAGGCAGCTTCCGGCGCAGGTATCCGAGCATCGATGTGCATCTGGTAAGCGCCAACACGCGGGATATTGCCGGAATGATGCGCGCGCATGAAATAGAGATCGCCCTCGTGGAAGGACCGGTCGAAGACGATGATCTCGTCAGTACGGCCTGGCGGACGGACATGATGAGCCTGATAGCAGGTCCGACTCACGCCTTCGCATTATCGGAAAATCACGTGTATGCGGCGGCCCTCGAAGATGAAATCCTGATCGTTCGGGAACCAGGCTCCGGCTCACGGGAGATCGTCGCGCAGGCGCTGTTGAACCATGGCGTGCGGCCGCGCAAAACCCTCGAAATCGGCAGCACGGAAGCGATCAAGCAAGTTGTCGCATGCGGTCTTGGTGTCTCGATCGTCTCAACATCAACCATTGGCGATCAGATCAAGCTTGGCCGGCTCAAGGCGATAAAAATGAAGGATCTGCAGATATCGCGCACGCTTTGGCACGTGGAAGTACGGGGACGAACCAAAATTCCTGCCGCGATTGCCTTTGAGCGAATCATAGGTGTCGCCCCATGACATCAATATGATGGAGTCGCGGGATCGTCTCGTCATTCGGAAGGCTTTGCTGGACGTGACGGCGGATCAAAAAAGGCGAGCGGCGCGAGATAAACCCAGTTTGCGTCAGCAACATCCAGAGAGCAACTTATCCGATCCACCATAGATAGCGAGACAGTTCGCCAGATGTCTGCTGCACTGCAATCCGATCAACGTCCGAGGGGTCCGTAGTCAGGACATCCCATCGCGGTTCTTGTGCCGACGCGCAAATTATTGGTGGTTGGCCGTTGGATGCAATGGTAGCGAGGTCTCGTTTTGAGCGGCCGTAATGGGAATATGTTCTCCGAGGGGGCGCCCCGACAGGATATTTTGGGCAGGGTCCTCTGTTGCTTGGAGGCTGAGACTGTGCCCCCAGTCCGCTCTCCGGAAAATCTGGCGAGTCGGGTGGGCCTGATTAGGTCGATGATTGTGGCCATCTCATCTCGAGCGCTCGCTTTGGCTGGCTTTGCGATCGGCTGGTCGCGATCTGGTCGAACGCGCCATCGCGATCAAGTCATGCACTTGACACGAAAGCCATAGTCATAAAGGCTGCTACCCATGTTAGTTTCGCTTTGCCCGCTGGATATCAAAGACTTGCGCTTCTATCAAAATTGAGCGCCGACGGCGTCGAGCGGCAAGGAGCTACGTCGGAATGGTCAGCTAGGGCGTGACAATCAAGCTTCGAAGGCGAATTGATCAACTGAGGCAAAGCACTTCTTGTCGACGGGTGGGGGCGCTGCTTGGCTCAAATCAGGAAAAATCGGGTGAGCGGCGATAAGCAAGCTAATCTAAGTGAGTTGATGCCAGACTTGCTCGCTCTGGGTTTTAGCGAGTACGAAGCGCGTGCCTACCTCGCGCTCTATGAGCTTTCGCAGGCGACTGCCTACGAAGTAGCCAAACTTGCAGGCTTACCCAAGGCGAACGCATATTCTGTCCTCGAGAGTCTGGCAAAGAAGGAGGCGGCTCAACCGATCTCCGAAACTCCACTGCGGTATGTGGCGGTAGCGCCCAAGGTTCTGTTTGAGCGAATTGCGACAGCGACGAGCAAGCGCTGCGCAAAGTTGATCCGAACGATTCCGGCTGTTTCACAGTCCAACGACGGTGGCTACGTATGGACCATTAACGGCGAGGACGCGATCGCCGCCAAGATGGAGGCTATGATCGACGGAGCGAAATCACACATTTGGGTAAAAACAGAAGAGAAAATACTGCTGCCGCACCGCGACGCGCTTCGACGTGCTGCAGACCGCGGGGTTGCGATTCTCATCATCCTTTTCGGGACTCAAGTCGAGAAGTTTCAATTCGGTGCGAAGTCGCGAACTTATCTCCACGAGGGAAACGGCATTCCCGTGGGAATCGCACCGCATCTTGTAACCCTTACAGTGGATTTCGAAGAAGCTCTGGTGGCGGAGATTCGTGCGCAAGGCGGCTCCTACACGCGAAATAAGCCGATAGTTAATCTTGCTGACTCCCTATTGCGGCACGAGATCTACTTCGCGGAAATATTCGAAATGTTCGGGCAACCGATCCAGAAGACGTTCGGCCCCGCTATTATCGAGCTTCGAAGGAAGTATCTTCCCGCACCGCAAGTTGCGGCGCTGGAAAGCCTTCTAGGGCTTACCGCGAGTCGAGTTGAGAAAAAATCCAAGCTGAAAGAAGAAAAGATCTAACGCGTCTGTCGCGGCGATTGGCACGCTTCGCCGGCGTGTTTCGCGCGCCTGCAAGGAGCAGCAATCTTAAGGGGGAGTTGGCTTTGAACCTTCAAAAGTTGCGCGCGCTGCATAGTGTAATCGTGACCGGTTCGGTCACCGGGGCCGCAACTCGACTTCATTTGACCCAACCAGCGGTAAGCCGTTCGCTGTCTGCCCTTGAAGCGGAGCTGGGATTCAAGCTCTTCAACCGGCTTGGTGGGCGCCTGGTTCCGACTCCTCAAGGAGAAGCCTTCTCGCGGGAATGCGAGCGTATCCTGCTGGATATCGACGATCTTACCCGCATCGGCAAAGAAATCCGCGCCAATCGAGGCGGTCGCCTTCGGATCGTGGCAATGCCACAACTCGCCCGAAGTCTACTCGTGCCGGCACTGGCCCAATTTTCGAAGGAGTTTCCGAGTGTTTCGATTTCTTTGGAAGTCAGGGAAAGACGCGAAGTCGAACGTTGGGCTTCGGGACTTAGGTTCGACGTTGGGATAGTAATGCTCCCGACTCAATTTGAAATGTTGACGTCGCATTCCTTCGCCGAATTGGTTCCCGTTGCGGTGCTTCATCCCGATCATCCACTTGCGGCGAATAAGACGATTCTCCCCAGTGATCTGATCGAGGACCGTTTTATTGCGCTGGACCGGACGACGTTGTTGCGGCAGATCGTTGATGGAATGTACGTACAAGCTGGCCTTGCCGCGAACATTTGGGTTGAAGTGTCGTCGGCGTTCATCGCGTGCCAAATGGTGGGAGCCGGAATGGGTGTGTCGATATCGGATCCATTCAGCGCAGCGCTGCTAGCAGAGCGAGATGTCGTGGTTCGCCCTTGCAAGACGTCGGCAAGGCTCAACTATGCTTTCGTCTATCCGCGCCATTCGAAGAAGACGGCGCAGGCGGTCCGGTTTTCCGAAATCGTGAGGAGCACTCTGGAGAATTTGATGGGGCGGTTCGAATTCGTGCAAGGGCAAACAATTCGATAAATTGCACTTCTTCCGTGCAGTGCTGTAGACGCGCGGGTCGCGGCGGTACGCACAGCCAACTTGACCACGTTTTCCTGAGGAATCGGGAGGATCCGGCAAGTCGCGCGTCCTCGATATTACAGCAAGTAATGCATCCATTACGCTAATTGAATTGCTGCGGTTCCGAATAACCCTTCAGATATGTAGGATGCGAGTCTGGCTCAATCCAAACTGAGCAGAAGCCAAAAGAGATGCCGGTGTGTCAATGGCGACGCATTCGAGACAGATGAGGAAACACATGCTACGAACTTTGCATATTTTTCTAGCACTCGCTTTCCTGACTTTCTCGTCATCGAGTTTTGCCGGTGCCAGGCTGGACGACGCAAAGAAGAGCGGCCTTACCCTCGGCTTCAGCAACGAGCCGCCCTTCGCGTTCAAGCAGGCCGATGGATCATTGGCCGGGTCAGACTACGATCTCGCAAAGCTCGCATTCAACCGCCTTGGAGTAGAGCGGATCGAAGGAACGGTGGTTGCGTTCGGATCGCTCATCCCGGGACTTCAAGCCAAACGTTTCGATTTTATCGCGACCGGACTCTATATCCTTCCCGCGCGCTGCCTTCAGGTTCTCTTCACCGAGCCCAACTTCACCGTTCAGGAAGGTCTTCTCGTTCGCAAAGGCAATCCCAAGCAAATCCATAGTCTTGACGACATCGTCAAACACGAGGACATCAAGGTTGGTGGCAACATAAGTGGCCAGCCGACACAGAATGCAGTCAAGGCCGGCGTGAAGGATAGCCAAATCACGCGTTTTCCGGACATCCCCTCCAATGTCGCGAGCCTGAAAGCGGGCAGGATCGACGGGGCATTGCTTATATCGGTAACTGCACGCTGGAACGCAAAGAACGATCCGACCCTGGAAGTCGCCGAACCATACACGGGCCTGCTCATAGATGGCAAGCCGAAGCAAGACTACGGCGCATTTGCCTTCCGTAAGGAGGATTCGGAGCTTCGGGACGCATTTAATGCCGAGATGCTCAAGATCGTGCATTCTTCGGAATATGTTGAGATCCTGAAAAAGTACGGCATGACGCAGAACGAAGTGCCGGCGGCCGACGTCAAGCTCGATACTCTTTGTAAGCAGTAGGACTCGTGCCCGAAGCGGACGGTGACAGATGTCGGCGCTCTACGAGGGTAGATGGCTGCTCCTTTCTGGTGCGGTAACGACGATGGCCCTTTACGCGCTCTCGACAGTATTGATGTTCGCTTGCGCGCTCGTTTTCGGTATCGCCAGGACATCCAAGAGCTGGTGGATCCGAACCATCAGTTTGCTCTATGTCGAGATCTTCAGGGGCATATCTCTGGTGGTCGTCCTGTTCTGGCTCTACTTTGTTTTGCCGTTCTTCGGGGTTGCGATTTCCGCCTTTTGGGCGGCCACACTCGCCATAGGCATGTGCTTCGGGGCTTATGGAGCTGAGGTCGTCAGGACGGCGATCGGCGCTATCCCGCGGGGCCAGTATGACGCCGCCTTGGCGATCAATATGGTGCCATCAATGATGATGCGCCGGATCATTCTTCCTCAAGCAATGCTGTCGATGATACCACCTCTCGGTAACCTCAGCATCCTGGTATTGAAAGCCACCTCGGTTGCCGCCTTGGCGACCGTTCCGGAACTGACTTTTGAAGCCTACTCTCTCAATATCAGAACCTTTCAGACCGTGCCGATCTATCTCGTTGTCATGATCTTCTATGTGGCTGCGGCGCAATTGATAGGAGCGGCAATCGCGTACGCAGAGCGACGTCTCGGGTTATGGCAGGGTAAGCCAACGCACGGCGCAACCAGGGGCTGGTCGGCATGAAGGTCGATTTCCAATATGCCTGGGAGTTGCTTCCGCAACTCGTGGTCGCGGCGCAAACCACATTGCTCGCCGCCGTCCTCGGTTTTATCGCCTCCCTGCTTGGCGGCCTCCTTCTCTTTGCGCTGTACAGCGCTAAGCACCGTCTGACCAAAATCTTAGTTCGCGGCTACGTCGAATTCGCAAGAGGGGTGCCGCTCCTGGTCCTGATCTATTTTCTGTACTTCGTGGGGCCTTCGGCAGGCGTCGTGATCAGCCCGCTGGTGACCGGCGTCATTGCTCTCGGCTTGCACTACAGTGCGTATATGGCCGAGGTCTACCGTGCCGCAATGATCGGTGTTCCGGCCGGGCAATGGGAGGCATCAACATCCATAAATCTCTCAACGTTCGACACATATCGGCGGATCATTGTTCCACAGATGATCCCATTCATCATTCCAAATGCCGGAAGTTACTTCGTCTACATGCTGAAGGACACGCCGCTGCTCGCATCCATATCCGTTTGGGAACTCATGGCCGTTGCTCAGGCGGAAGGAGCCAGGCGGTTTCAGTACTTTGAACCCATAACGATGGTTGGGATAATGTTTCTCGTCCTCAGCATTGCCGGCGCGTTTCTCATCAACAGGCTCGAGCGACTGTCCCAGAAGGGATGGCGGTAATGTCGGCCGGACCGTTCTCAGTACAGCTAAGGAACGTTACAAAACGTTTTGGGGCGTCCACGGTCCTAAATGACCTAAATCTCGAAGTCGGACAGGGTGAAAAGCTTGTGGTCATCGGTCCGAGTGGATCGGGAAAATCAACTCTCCTCAGGGTTCTCATGACATTGGAGGGAATCGACAGAGGCAGTGTCTCTATCTGCGGCCGTGAGTTGTGGTCGTGCGATTCGACCGGCGCAGCACGCCAAGCATCGGCCCGGCAAACACGTACGATTCGGAGCGATGTCGGCATGGTCTTTCAGAGCTTTAATCTTTTTCCTCACCTTACGGCGCTTGAAAACGTGACCGAGGGACCGATTCGCGTCCTCAAGATGCCGAAGGAGAAAGCCGTGAGCCTCGGAAAGGAGCTGCTTCGAAGGGTGGGACTGGAAGATCGGTGCGACTACTACCCTGCGAGGATGTCAGGCGGTCAGCAACAAAGGGTTGCGATCGCGAGAGCAATGGCGATGAGACCGAAAATACTCCTATTCGACGAGGTGACCTCGGCGCTCGATCCTGAACTCGTTGGCGAGGTGCTAGCGGTCATTCGGGAGCTGACTCACCAAAAGGAACTGACGGTTATCATGGTAACGCATCAGATGTCCTTCGCGCGAGAGATCGCCGACAGGGTTTGCTTCTTCGATCACGGCCGAATTGTCGAGGAAGGAGAGCCGTACCAGTTCTTTTCTCAACCGAAAAGCGCGAGAACCCAGGCGTTTCTAAAGTCGGTCCTGGACGCCTGACGATCTTAGTCTCAGCAGTCGAATTCCTCTTAGGAGACACTCAAATGACTTCCAGATCCATTTCGATGCCCGAGCCGGAGAATGCTCAGACTCGCCGGTCGGCGCGCAAAGAAACGGTCTACGCCGTCGGACAAATTCCGGCGCTCGATATGGAATTCTACCAGAACGTTGGGTCCGGTGCTGAGAAAGTGTCGGAGTTGACGATCCCTGCTCGGGATGGCGGCGCGTTCGAAGTGCCTGCCGGGCACCTCTTTCGGATCGTGAGCGTGGAGGGATCGCAGGTTGGTGATTTTAATCTTTGGAATAGCGACAATCTTTCTGAACACTTCTACAGCGGTAAGACGCGGGCGATTCATGCGACGCACATTTCTACTGGTGATCGCCTGTGGAGCAGCATGCCATACCTGAGGCCGATGGCGACTATCACTTACGACAGTCTGGGATGGTATGGGTGGGATTCCGATGGTTGTGGAATTCACGATGTGATCGGAACACGCTGCGACCCTTACACGAGAAGAATGATAACCGGTGAAGATTACGATCACTGTTGCCATTCCAATCTCGTTCGAGCCCTATCTGCCTTCAGAAAGATTTCGGCGAAGGAAGCCGAGGGCTACGTGCACGACGTCATGAACGTCTTTATGTGCACAGGCTTCGATGTCGAAAGTCACGAGTATATCAAAAAGGCAAGCCCGGTTCGTCCAGGCGACTTCATCGAATTCTTCGCGGAGATCAATCTCCTTGGTGCGCTATCCGCCTGTCCCGGCGGCGACTGTGGGCCGCGGGTCCCAGGGCAGACCCCCAAGTGCTATCCCCTGAAGGTGGAAATCCTTCGTCCCGCGAAGGGCGCGCTGAATGGTTGGAAGTCGCCTGAACCCTCGCCCTACAAAGGCAAGCACGGGATGAGCTGATTTGCGGAGCGCATTGTAAGAGCCGATTAACATCAAGGCGCTCGGAAATACCGTCGGCAGCTAGGCGCCGACCGGAATGGCGTCAGCCGTGCCAAGTTGACGCCGCGTTTGGGTTTGAAGTGCAACCGCGACAGCGAATTTCGAGATTATTCTCGTCATGCATGGTTGCAGGCGCTTTAGTAATTGGCGTCGTGGCGAGGCGTGATTGATAATTTGGCCCCATAAGCGATCGGTCAATCCTGTCCGCTGTGGCCAGGCCGACAGCAATTGCTCATCGGTGGTAGGATCCGGAATGTCCAGTGACGTGTCGAGCTTTCCCGCACAATTGATGCAGGGCTACGCCGCTTTCATGTTGGACCGCTTTCCTCAGGAACGACAAAGGTTCGATTCATTGGCCGCGCGCGGGGCAGTCACCGGAAGCCCTGGTGATCGGATGTTGCGACAGCCGCGTTTCACCCGAATTGATATTCAATGCGAGACCCGAGGAAATCTTCGTCATCAGAAACGTTGCAGCGCGTACCGCCCTTCGGTGTCGAGGGAGAATTCCACGCCGCCGGGGCTGCTCTGGTTGTGCTCGGTCACGCCCGGTGTGGGGCGTCCCCGCTTATGCCAAAGGCAAGGTATCGGCCTCACCAGAAAGCTTCACGACTCCATGGATGCAACGTCTGGTCCCGGTGGCGCACAGAGCTGGCCGTGTTGCGGCGGCCTGGACGACGATCACACCGACTTGGAGCTGGCTGCGATCGATCAGTCCTTGCTCAATCTAATGAGTTTTCCGTGGTGTGCGATCGCGTAGGTCGCAAGCAGCTCACGTTGCATGGATCGTATTTCGAGATTGCGAACGGTGTTCTGCACATACGAGATCGAGAGACCGGCAAATCTGATCCAGCGTGTGCGGACCGTTTTACGGACGCGATTACCTGTGCATCCGGACGATATCGATGAGGGGGCCGCTCCTGCGCCGATAGGTTTGAAATCGAAATCGGCTCGCGAATGGCCTGCTGCACATCCGGCAGATGACAACGACGAGAGGAACTACCAATGACAGTCTTCGACGCCGCGTCTGCGTCCAACCGCTCCGAGTTTGCCGCACGCGTGAATCGAATTCAACCGTCGCAGAGTGGTGCTGCGGCCCAGCGAGTGCGGGAATTGCAGGCTCAGGGGCGAACAATTCTCAATCTGACCCAGGGTGAACCCGACTTCGACACACCCGATAATGTCGTGCAGGCTGCGCTCGCCGCCATGAAGAGGGGCGAGACGAAGTATACCAACACGGATGGTACGGCAGTCCTGAAAGAGACAATTGCGAAGAAATTCGCGCGTGAGAACGGCCTCTCCTACAAGGTCAGTCAAATTTCGGTCGCCAACGGCGCCAAACAAATCTTATTCAATGCGTTGGCGGCGACGTTGGATCACGGAGACGAGGTCATCATCCCGGCTCCGTACTGGGTGTCGTACCCGGAAATGGTGTCGTTCTTCGGTGGGGTACCCAAAATCGTCGCTTGCCCGGCGGCGAGGAACTTCAAGCTCGATCCGATCGATTTGGAACGTGCGATCACGTCGAGGACTCGGTGGCTCCTCTTGAACTCGCCTTCTAATCCCACGGGGGCCGTATACACGCGCAGGGAGCTGGAGCCAATCATCGATGTATTGCGAAGAAATCCGCACGTCTGGCTCCTTAGCGACGACATATACGAGCATCTTGTCTATGAC
This sequence comes from Bradyrhizobium sp. T-12, assembly GCF_058314695.1. Classification (NCBI taxonomy): domain Bacteria; kingdom Pseudomonadati; phylum Pseudomonadota; class Alphaproteobacteria; order Hyphomicrobiales; family Nitrobacteraceae; genus Bradyrhizobium; species Bradyrhizobium sp. T-12. The sequence continues at coordinate 215,728 of NZ_JBZFQJ010000002.1, forward strand.
GGGCTCGAATATTGTACGCCGGCGGCGATCGATCAGTCCGTCGCGGAGCGAACCCTGGTCGTCAATGGCGTCTCGAAGGCCTATTGTATGACGGGTTGGCGCATCGGTTATGCCGCGGGTCCGGCGAAGTTGATATCCCAAATGGCGAAATTGCAATCTCAGGCCACGGCCAATCCATCGTCCATCAGCCAAGCTGCGGCCGTCGAGGCTTTGAACGGGCCGCAAGAGGGGCTTCGAGAGCGAGCAGAGAAATATCAACGACGGCGCAATCTGGTTCTGGAAGGACTCGCGTCCGTGCCCGGGTTGGCTTGCGACAAGCCGTCCGGCGCCTTTTACGTCTTCCCCTCCTGCCGCGACCTGATCGGAAAGCGGACCCCGGACGGAACCGTCCTTGCCGATGACAAGGACTTTTGCAAGTATCTCCTCGATGCCGAAGGGGTGGCGGTGGTGCACGGAGCGGCCTATGGCTTATCGCCCCACTTCAGAATCTCATATGCTACTGCGGACGAAACCTTAAAGGAGGCCTGTGTCCGCATAGCCCGGGCATGCAGTCGACTGAGTTGATGCAGCTCGCTGCCCTGACAATACGTGTGGAGCGATGTCGGACCACATTCGAGCAGCTCATATCGTTTTGCGGTTCATCGGGTCCGTGATGCGAAATGGAGATCTGCGACATGATGTCATCATTGCTCCAGGGCCGCATGAGCTCTCTAACCAGCGTTCTGTATCGCGGCCAAACGGGCGAACCGCCAAGATCAACTCATCGAGCTGGCCGCTGAGCTGGTCTTGCAAAACCGCCTCCACGAAAGTCGAGGTATTTGGTAGCTTGAAATAATACTACCAAATGGCTAGCCTCAAAGCGATCGACAAGGGAGGAAGTAATGGCCGCCATTCGACGGATAGGTATCCTCGCGCCGCCGATAAATGTGGCTATGGAAACCGAGCTACCGTCCTACGTTCCTCCCAATGTCAAGCTCAATCACAACAGGCTCACCAAACCCGGCACCGCTATAGCGAAGGAAGCGCAGCTCGCTATGGCCAACTCGTTGGATCGAGCGGCCTCGGATCTCGCACAGGCGAATCCGGAGGTGATAGTTTACGGATGTACGAGTGCCAGCTTCCTAGAGGGGCTAGGCAACGAAGCCAAGCTAGCCGACCGCATCACGATGTTGACCGGAATTCCCGCTGTCACCACTTCAACAGCCGTCATCGAAGCCTTGAAGGCCGTTCGGGCGACCAGAGTATTCATGCTCACTCCCTATCCGGATCTAATCAACAAGGAAGAGGCCCTCTTTCTGCAGCACTATGGCTTCGGCGTGGAGGCCGTCGATTCCTTCTTTTGCGCAGATGGACGACAGATCCTGACCATCTCGTCGGCGGACGTTGCCTCCAAGGTGCTCTCAAGCCGTGAGGTCATTTCAAGGTGTGACGCCGTGTTTGTCAGTTGCACCAATTTGCTGGTGATGGATCAAATCGACCGATTGGAAAGGGAATTGAACCTGCCGGTTGTCACCTCGAACCAAGCCTCTCTTTGGGCGGCACTCCGAAGGATGAAGATCGATGTCACCTCAACGGGGGTAGGCCGCCTGTTCAAGGAGCGGCGGCCACAAGAAGCACCGGTATTCGAGTTGAGCAATGCCTAACCGCGCCGTCAGGATCGTCGAACCGCCAGCATGCTCGATCGATTCCGACGCGGATAGAGTGGCCGCGCTCGAAATCATCGAAGTGTCGAAACGATTTGGAGATAACTCGATCGTCGACAACTTGTCATTGACGGTCAAGCAGGGCGAATTTTTGACATTTTTGGGACCGTCAGGCTGCGGTAAATCAACGACCTTGCGCATGATCGCGGGGTTCGAGCAGCCGGACGCGGGATCAATCAAGATCGGCGGCCATGTGATGACGGGCGTTGCGCCTTATCGGCGTCCCGTCGGCTTGGTCTTCCAAGGTTTGGCGCTATTTCCGCACCTTACTGTCGAGGAGAACATCGCCTTCGGGCTGGCGGTGAAAAAGGTCAAACGCGACGAAATCGTAGCAAGAGTACGCGAGGCGCTCGCGTTGGTGGATCTGAGCGAGCTCGGACGACGTCGGATACAACAGATATCGGGCGGTCAACGTCAACGCGTGGCCCTGGCGCGCGCGCTGGTCACTGGCCCGTCCGTTCTCCTGCTGGATGAGCCCTTCGGTGCACTGGACTTCAAGCTGCGCCGCCAGATGCAGATCGAATTGAAGCGTATCCAGCACCAAGTCGGCACAACATTCGTATTCGTGACTCATGATCAGGAAGAGGCGATGATCCTGTCGGATCGGATAGCCGTTTTCAATCATGGAAAGCTCGAACAATTGGGCAGCGCGCGTGAGGTCTACGAGAACCCGAAGAATGCATTCGTCGGAGGCTTCCTCGGGGATATCAACATCTTCGTCGGCCACGTGCAGTCTCTCGAGAAAAACGGTGCGAGTCTGCACCTGAGCGAGGTCTCGGCCGACGCTCTGATAGTGGCAACTCCAGAGATGAAAATCGGCGCAGAAGTCGCGATATCGATTCGTCCCGAGAACGTACGTGTGGGACGCGAAGTGTGGGGTAACAGTTGTCTTATGGTCGGCCAGATCGTGGCGAACATCTATATGGGCGCGACCGTCCGTCAAAGCGTTGTGGTCGACGACAAGGTCGTGGTGGTGGATACGACGGCCCGGCATGTGCAGCAGCAAGGCCTGCTTCCGGGAACTCAGGTCAAGTTGGCATGGGATTTGGAGGACGCCATCGTTTTCGCGAACAAGGAGGTGCGGAAGTGAAGCACGCTGCCGGTCTATTGATGGCCCTGAGCTTGTTCAGCCTTTCGACGACGGTTGCGTGCGCCGCCGACGGAGAAGTTGTCATGGGCACCTGGGGAGGAGGCAACAGCGAGATGTGGCGAGAGAAAGTCGGCAAGCCGTTCTCCGCGTCGTCCGGTATCGTGGTCAAGATCCGCGACTGGTCGGATCCGGAGCCGACGTTAAGAGCCCAAGCGAGAAAACCTCAGTTCAACGTCGCACTGGGCACCTGCTACAACGCCGCAAATCTCCAAAAGGATGGATTGCTGGAAAGCTTTAAGAAGGAAGACTTCCCCGAACTGGCTAATTTCGAGAAGTCGTCCTATCTGATAGACCAGAACGGCGAAGTTTACGCTTTCGGCATCTACTTTCAGTATTACGGGGCCGCATTCAACAGCGATCAGGCAAAAGCGTCAGACTTCGAGTCCTGGCGGGCATTGGCCGACCCGAAATTCAAGGATAAAGTCGCTATCGCCCGGCCGATCTATGCTGCTCCCAATGATTTGGTTCTCTTTGCGAAAGTCGGAGGGGGCGACGAAAACAACATTCAGCCCGGCATTCCTCTGCTTACGTCGATCGCGCGTAATGCTCTGACTGTCACGAACTCCACTGCTCAGATGAATGCCCTGCTGTCGCGCGGAGAGGTCACGGCGGGAGCCTACTATTCGAGCCGCGTCTGGACCATGCGGGCTTCCGGTGTAAAGAACGTCGATATCACAATACCCTCCGAAGGAGGATTGCTGCTGTCATATTTCTTGATCGTGCCGAAAGGCGCGAAGAATCTGGACGCCGTGAAAGCCTGGATAAACTATGCTTTAAGGCCAGCACCAGAATTGGCCATGCTTGATGCGTCTGGCTTCCTACCGCTCAATCAAACTGCCGCGCTTAGCCAGGAACAGCTCAAGGAGGTTGGTTCGCCGCAATCGTTGCGTTCGAAACTTTACCAGCCAGACTGTTCGGTGCTTGCCGCGAACCAGGAGAAGCGGGTCAATTTGGTCGAACAAATCTACTCTCAGGTCAAGTAAGCAATAAATTGGAAAGCGGCGGGTCAATGACGGATGTCGGAACTGAGAGGACGACCCGGCGGCACAGCGGCAGCGGAATGTTGTTCAAGGCGCGGCCGGTAAAAGTCGACTCCCAATTTCTTCTTCTCGTTCCAACTAGCGTACCGTTGATGCTTCTGGCGATCGGTGTCATCTCACTCGTGGTCGGCTCGTTCACGTCGAACAACGAATTGAGCTTCGCGCAATACCAGGCAGTCTTGGCGCGTAAAGATTACATTGAGACTCTTTATCGAACGATTTGGTTGGCCGGTCTCACGACCTCGATTTCGCTCCTGATAAGCTATCCCACTGCCTACTGGATCGCGCGATATCCGGGAAGGCGCGACATCTTTCTCATCATTCTGATGATGCCCTGGTTGGTAAGCGTCGTCGTGCGAACGTACGGCTGGATAGTGATCCTGGGCAAGAAAGGGGTCATTAGCCAGGCGTTGATGTCATCAGGCCTGATCGCGGGTCCATTAGAAATCCTGTTCAGTCCGACCGCCATCGTGATCGGGCTGGTTCATGTATTCTCACCCTTCATGATCCTTGCGATAGTGACAGTTCTGATCCGGCTGGACAAATCACTGGAGGAGGCGGCAGCCAGTCTCGGCGCGGGACCGTTTGAAACGTTCCGCAGGGTACTGTTGCCGTTGAGCTTTCCTGGGATCGTGACGGGCAGCATCATCGTGTTTCTGATGTCAATGGGATCGGTGGTCACTCCTCTGTTGCTCGGCAGCATGCGTGACAAGATGCTTGGTGCGCAAATTTATCAAGATGTCTTTCAACTCTTCAATTTTCCGAAGGCCGCGGCGCTAGCGATGATTCTTTGCGTCGCTGCCCTGGCGGTCGTGCTGCCTCTGCAGCTACTCGAGGCTCGTGCGAAGAAAAGTGCGGCCTCTTAGGGAGGTAGGATGAAAGTCGCTTGCCGCATAGTCGCCGTCCTAGTGCTCGCCTTTTTGCTCGCACCGATTGTGGTCGTGGTGCTGTCCTCATTCTTCGAGTCGGGATTCATCGAAGTTCCGCTCAGCCAGCCTTCACTGAAGTGGTACAGTCAATTCTTCAGTAGCGACGAGTGGATTTTAACGGCGGCCGACAGCGTCGTCATTGCTTTTGTTGTCGCGGTGGCGAGCACTGCCCTAGCGCTGACAACCGCATTGGTGACCGCGCGCCGCCATTTTTGGGGCCGCGCATCATTCGAGTTCATGATTTTGGTGCCGCTGGTATTGCCGCACGCCGCAATGGGTGTCGTGATGCTGACCGTGATCGGATCGCTCGGCTGGAATGGAACGTATAGCGGCATTGTGCTGGCCCATACAATCCTAGCGTTACCCTTCGCTTATCGACCGATCCTGAACAACATGCGGAGCCTTGAGAAGGATGTCGAGGAGGCGGCGATGAATCTGGGCGCGACGCCCGTCGTGATGTTCTTCAAGGTTATTCTTCCACTGATGCGGCCGGGCATTGTCACGGCACTCATCTTCAGTTTTATCATTTCGTTCGACGAGTCGACCGTGACGCTCTTCCTAATCGGACCCGACGCCACAACTCTGCCAGTCAAGATTTTTGCCGCGATACAGGAGGACGCAAGTCCGATTATATCGGCAATTTCGACGATGTTGATCGGAGCAACCGTCTTTGTACTGATCGCTGTGCAGAGGTTGGTTGGCTTGGAGGCGTTTGCTGAGGCCGAGGGAGGGCCAGGCCGGCGATAGCAACGGCTGCTGTGTAGAAGGCGTCCGGTCTCTTCCGACAGGAGGTGCTTGACGGCGGAAAAAAGAAGCTGCCGTCAGCCGGGGCTATATGCATCATATGCATGAAAGTAGGTACTTTTGTTATTGGCGTTGTTTTGGCGAACTGTTTTTAGTGTTGCCCAGCATATGGCTGGCACGCAGCTCCATCGAGGATCGATGGCTGAATGGCTTCGACGTTTGCGACGCAAGAAGATGAGTCTTGGAGACGAAAAGGAGCCATGAAAAGCGAAGACTTCAAGATGATCTCAAAGCTCATTGGCTTGATGCATGGATCAGGGGTCGAGGAGCTGGAAGCATCCGACGGAGACTTGCGCGTAAAGATCACGATGTTTGCGGCCGCACAGGGTAGGCAGGAAATGCATGGGGCGGCGCCTTCCGATCCGCCAGTTGATGCGACCGTGTCGAACGAAGCCGTCGACGAAACGACGTCGTTCGTCTGCGCTTCAATGCAGGGCATTTTCCATCGCGCGCCCGCGCCGGGTGCCGAACCTTTCGTAGTAGTTGGAAGCCGGATCTCCACAGGTCAGCAGGTCGGCATCATCGAAGCGATGAAGCTCTTCACTCCACTGCTCGCTCCGACAGCCGGTGTAATCGAGCAAATATTGGTGGAAAACGGAGTGGAAGTGCAGGCCGAACGGCCATTGTTCAAGGTGAAGTGCAATAGCAATACCAGTAGCGATGGCGAAGCGACATGAAGCCTTCCAGGCCGATAGAGTTTGCAAACCCGCAGGTGAGCTTGTGCGGAAGTGCGGCGCTCTTGTTCGATGCGGAGGGGCCGATGTGTCTACCCACACAGGAGCGTATCTGGACTCTTAGCAAGCAGGTCGGTCAATGGGACGTGGTTGTCGATACTCAAGTCGGTATGAATAATCTTCTCGTCCTGTTCGACTCTTCGAAGGCCGATCCGGAAGCACTTGCATCGAGACTTCTGGAGAGCTGGAGGAAAGTTGAACCGGGCGGTCCACAAGGGAAGCTTCTTGAGGTTGGTGTCGTTTATGGAGGCGATCGCGGCATGGACCTTGGTGAACTGGCTGCTCATCACGGTATCGATCCGGAGACCGTCGTAAAGCTGCATTCCACTCCGGAATATGTCGTGTTCGCGCCCTCCACGACGCCGGGATTCGGCTATCTCTTCGGTTTAGACCCACGTCTCTTCACACCTCGAAGAAAGGTGCCCGTGGTGCGTCCGTTTGGGGGAAATGTGACGATCGGGGGCGGGCAATCAAATCTTGGAAATCCTCGCGGCGCCGGTGGGCCACCGACGTTTCCGACCGGCTGGTACGTCATCGGGCACGTACCGGAGGCGCCGGTGCCGTTTGATCTAAGTCGCAATCCGCCAAATCTTCTCGATGTCGGTGATCGAATTCGCTTCCGCGTGGAGCGCATAGAGAGATGATTGAGGTTGTTCAGACTCCGCCGCTCAACTCCGTGCAGGATGACGGCCGTGTCGGCTTTCGAGGATTTGGGATTGGACGATCCGGGGCGATGGATCACGTGGCCTTGGCGGCGGCCAATGCGCTTTTGGGAAACGAGGAGAACGCGGCCGCCATCGAACTGCAATTGTATCCGTTCGCGGTGAAGTTTCATTCTGACACTCTTTTTGTGCTTACAGGCGCGACAGCTCGTGCAAAGCTCGATGGCGTGGCGGTACTTCCTTGGTGGGTGACGCCGGCTCGCGGCGGCCAAAAGCTTGTGGTGTCCGAGCCGGTGGACGGTTTGCGGACGTATTTGGCGATCGCCGGTGGCGTCGAAGTTCCCGTAATACTCGGATCTCGCAGTACGCAGCTGCGCGATGGCTTCGGCGGCTTTGAAGGGCGCTCGCTTAAGGCCGGAGACCAATTGGAGGTAGGGCACGCCGCTCCGGTCACTCTGCGGGATTTAGGAGGATATGGCGCCAGTCCAGCCTTGTCTGAGCTGCCGTCGGCGACGTGGGCGGGCAGCAGCCCGGGGGGAGTCATCCTCCGCGTCATTACGGCATCGGAGTACGACCTGTTCGACGAATCCTCCAAAACCGCCTTTTGGACCACACCTTGGACGATTTCCACGAAAAGCAGCCGGATGGGCTATCATCTTACGGGCGCGACACTGTGCCGGACGCATGACGTGGAAATGAGGTCGCACCCGATCGTACCTGGCGTCATTCAGGTGCCGCCTTCCGGTGATCCGGTGATACAACTGGCGGACGGTAACTCTGCGGGCGGTTACCCGAAGATTGGTGTCGTCATCGAGCCCGATCTTTGGCGGATTGGGCAAGCAAGGCCAGGCCAGTGTCTTCACTTCGTTCGGTGCAGCTTCGCCGAAGCTCGCGATGTCGAGAGGGTGACGCGCAGCTACATCGAGGAGATCCGACGGTTGGCAAAGTTTTGTAGGTGTTCCCCGCGAGCGAAGCTCCCATGAGCATCGAGTCTTGGGAATTAGCGGAGTTGATCGCCCAAATGAAACGGGCAGGCGTGAAAGAGTTGGAGGCGCAACGCGGAGAGAGTTCGATCCGCCTCTCTCTGGGCCGGCACAACCGCAAAATGGTGGGGACGAGAGCGCTAGAGCTGGCTGGCGTCGAGCGGACCGACGCAGCCACGTTCGTTCGGGCTCCTGCTGTGGGTAGGTTCTCGAATAGACACCCGTTGGGAGAGGCGACGACCGTAGGAGATCACGTTCAAGAAGGTGACTTGCTCGGGGTGATCGCTATCGGACCAATCTTCAGGCCGGTGATCGCGCCCGTCGCCGGTCGTGTGATCGAGCAGGTCTGCCGCAGTGAGAGCGACGTCGAATACGGAACGACGCTATACCGCATAATGGCATCGGGCTGAAACGAAGGTCCTGCCGAAAGGAGCACCCATGGAGATTGATCTCAATTCTGATCTTGGCGAAGGCCTTGGCCGTTGGAGGATGGGAGACGACGAGGCGCTGATGAAGCTGGTCTCATCAGCGAACGTCGCTTGCGGCTTTCACGCGGGCGATGCGGTCATCATGACGCGCATGGTCGAGGCAGCGAAAGAGAACGGCGTAGCTCTCGGCGCACATGTCGGGCTGCCGGACATACTCGGTTTCGGGCGTATCCCGATGAAGATCGATCCGCGTGACATGCAGAAGCATGCGCTTTATCAACTGGGTGCGCTTTCTGCTATCGCGAAGGTCAATGGCTACAAGGTTACCCACGCGGGGACCCATGGCGCCCTGGGCCAGATGGCACAGGAAAACAAGGAATATATCGAGAAGATTCTCGAAGTGTTCGCGGCGTTCGACAGGGATCTGATCATCGCGGCTTCGGTCAAGAGTCACGCAGGCACATTCGCGAAGTCGCTCGGATTGCGGGTGGTAGGCAAGATCTTTGCTGACCGGGCATACGACGACGAGGCTCGCTTGGTTAATCGGCGACATCCGGGCGCACTTATCACCGATCTGACCGAGGTTGCGAGGAGAATGAGCCAGTTCCTCGATGACGGGACTATCACGTCCGTGTCGGGAAAGCGGATCAAGGTCGACGCAAAATGTGTCCTGGTCCATAGCGATACTCCGGGCGCTGTGGAAATCGCGAGAGCCGTAAGGACGGTGGTCGAAGACGGCGGAGGACGTATCGTTCCGCTAACGGAGCTTGCGGCGTAATGTCGGTGCGGTCCATATTGATCGCTAATCGAGGCGAGATAGCGCTCCGGATCATTCGCGCGTGTCGGACGCTGGGGCTGCGAACAATCGCTGTCTGCTCCGAGGCAGATCGAGGGGCGGCTTACCTTGCTCTTGCCGATCGAGCGGTCTGCATCGGCGGCGCGGCGGCAGATACGAGCTATCTGGATATTGGGGCGGTGATGCTCGCAGCAGCCGCCGTTGGTGCCGACGCAATTCACCCCGGATACGGGTTCTTGTCGGAGAACGGAGACTTCGCGGAAGCGGTCGAAGGCGCTGGGCTCATCTTCATTGGTCCGACCTCCGATGTTGTCCGGCTAATGGGGGATAAGATCGCCGCGAAGGCGAAAATGCGCGAGCTCGGCGTGCCTTGCGTTGCGGGAAGTCATGGCGCGCTTCCCGATGATCCGCAGCTCTGCCAAGCGTGTGCGACCGAGGTTGGGTACCCTCTTATCATTAAGGCGGCGGGCGGCGGCGGCGGTCGCGGCATGCGGATCGTACGAGACAGCGCAAGTCTCCACCAAGCGATCGGAGCCACGCGGGAGGAGGCGAGGCGGGCATTTGCCAATCCGACGATCTACCTGGAGAAATTTTTGGAGCACCCGAGGCACGTCGAGATCCAGGTCATCTGCGATGGGGGAGGCGAGGGAGTATGGCTCGGCGCCCGCGACTGCTCGATGCAGCGCCGCCACCAGAAATTAATTGAAGAGGCGCCGCCGCCAGGCGTGCCTGAGGCCAATATCGCCGAACTTGGGGAGCGCTGTGTAGCCGCTTGCCGGGCGATCGGCTATCGCGGCGTAGGCACCTTCGAATTTCTCTACCAGGACGGGATATTCGCTTTCATCGAGATGAATACGCGCATACAGGTCGAACATCCAATAACCGAGGAAACCAGCGGCATCGATATCGTGCGCGAGCAGATTCGGGTGGCATTGGGCGAGCCGCTCGGACTTCGTCAATCCGAGGTCACCTGCAGAGGCCATGCTATTGAGTGCCGGATCAATGCGGAACATCCTTTCGACGGCATTCCTTCTCCTGGTCGTGTTGAGAGCTGGCTGGCTCCGGGCGGACCGGGAATTCGGGTCGATACCCATATCGTGGCAGGTTCGGAAGTCCCTTCACACTACGACTCCTTGATAGCCAAGGTGATCGCTAGGGGCGAGGATCGTTCGGAGTGTATCGAGCGCATGCTTTCGGCCTTGGCAGACCTGCGCGCAGAGGGTATCCGGTTGAACACCGAGCTTCACTCGGTGGTATTGAAGGACGCGTCCTTTCGGGACGCGCGCCTTAGCATCCACTCCTTGGAAGACATCCTTCGACGGCGCGCCTCGTCCGATCGACGGTGAGCGTGATAGGCGACGGCCCGTCGAACCTAATGTGCAATCGAGCACGCATCAAAGGCGGGCAGCCTTGGGCGAATTCGTGCAGTGCGAGATCGCGTCCGATCGAGTCGATGACTTCGGGCTCGGGTCCCAGGAAGATATCAGCTCTCGCGGAACTCGGTCAGACCGAATTCCTTCAAGACGGCCTCGGTATGTTGTCCGAGGGACGGCACCGGGTCCATACGCGGCTGCCAGGACTCACCGCTAATTGGTCGCAAAGATGGCATCGGGCCCGCCGGGGTTTCGATATAAGCCCAGCGCTTGCGGCTGCGCAGTTGCGGATGATCCCACACGGCGGACATGTCATTCACGCGAGCCGTACCGATCCCGGCGGTCTCGAGGCGCGAGATGGCTTCGTTCGACGGCAGCTTGCGGAACGTGTCACAGATGACGGCATCGATCTCAGCTCGCTCTTTCATCCGGCCCGCATTGCCCTTAAAGCGTGCTTCGCTGGCCCACTCGGGCCGTTGTAAGACGATCGTCGTGAACGCGGCCCACTCGCGATCATTTTGAAGTCCGAAAAGTACCATGCCATCAGCAGTTTCGTAGGGCCCATATGGGAAGATCGTGGCATGGCCAGCTCCCGCCCGAGCCGGAGGTTGTGCTCCGTCCATCGCATAGTAAAGCGGATATCCCATCCATTCCACCATGGCCTCCAGCATCGAGACTTCGACATGATCGCCCTGTCCGCTTTTGGCTCGACGCAGCAAGCAGGCCAAAATGCCCTGAAAAGCCATTGTGCCCGCAGCGATGTCAGCAATCGAGATGCCGGCCTTTGCAACGGCGTCCGGCGTGCCGGTCGTTGACAAAAAGCCGGCCTCCGCCTGAATCAGTAGATCGTATGCTTTGCGCTTCTCCCACGGCCCATTCGGACCGTATCCAGATATGTTGCAAGTAATCAGCTGCTTGTATGTGGAGCGCAGCACGCCATCGGCGAGCCCTAGGCGGGCAGCTGCCCCTGGAGCAAGATTTTGCACAAACACGTCTGCGTGCGCGATGAGCCGTTGCACGGCTTCCAACGCTCCCGGCCGTTTCAGGTCGAAGGTGACGCTCTCTTTCGACCGATTGGTCCAGACGAAATGACTGGCAAGACCACGCGCACGCGTATCATAGGCCCGAGCAAAGTCGCCACCATCGGGCCGTTCGATCTTTATGACTCGGGCGCCGAGGTCGGCAAGCTGACGCGTGCAATAGGGAGCCGCGATTGCCTGCTCGATTGCGATGACCAATACCCCGTCCAGTGGCCGCGTCACGACACCTCCGACCTTAGATTGTAGCTTCCGCCTTCATGATAAGCTCGTCCCGATCGTTCGTGGCCCACAGCAGGATTTTTCCGGTTTCGTCCGGCGGACTGCCATTCAGATGAAGTTCGCTGCCGTCGAAAAGCGGCGACACCGCGCGGAAGGAATATGCCTTCACCACCACTGAGGAAGGGAGACTGCGCCTAACGAGATCGATCAGGAGAGTAGCAATGAGCGGACCATGGACGATCAGGCCTGGATAACCTTCCACCGCAAAGACGTACGTTCGGTCATAGTGAATACGATGGCCGTTGAACGTGAGAGCCGAATAGCGAAACAGCATGACGGTATCCGGCACGATGCTGCGATGCCATGGTCCTTTCGGTGCAGTTGATCTCGCTCTGTCGGCGGGCGCTGTGACATCTCGATAGACAATGTCGTGATGGTCCGTCAGAAGTAGATGGCCGTTCTCGTCGTGGACGGCGTGCCCTACCGTGACGAACACCAGAGGGCCGGTCGTACCTTGTTTGGACGTCACGCTTTCGATCGTCGATGTCCGCTTGACATGCATGCCCACGCGCAGCGGGCTCTTAAAGGTGAGCCTGCTGCCCGCCCACATCCGCCGGGGAAGGTCATGGATGGGAGGAAGAAAGCCCCCGCGCTTGGGATGCCCGTCAGGCCCTAATGTCGATTGCCGTTCGTTAGGTAGAAAATACAACCAGTGGGCCAGCGGAGGCAGCGCAACCCCCGTTGAATAGAGCTGGTGGTCGGTTTCGAGGGTCGCATCCAGACGCTCAATCGGACTGGCTGTCACCATGTCTTCCTGGGTTACTGTGCGCCCGATCCATTCCTGGTAGTCGTGTCCGTCAACCATCTAGACCTCTCGTTCTGGTCGAACCTATTGGATATCGCTGGTGGACCAACAGTCGTATTATCCAGCAACAGCATTCGGAGTTGGAGAAAGGCATGCATTTCGATCTGGTGGATCTGCGGCTGCTTGTGCTCGTCGTGGACAGAGGTGGGCTTGCCGCGGCAGCCAGACATGCCAACCTCTCTGTTTCTGCGCTGTCCGAACGCATGAAATCGCTAGAGGAGCGGGCTGGCCTGCAGTTGTTCGAGCGTACGGTCAAAGGGACACGACCGACCTCAGCGGGACTGGAGTTCGCCGGGCACGCCCGCAGCATACTTATGCAGGCAGAGCGGCTGAGCGGGGCGGTCCGATCGTGGAGAAAGCGCGAACGGGGCCTGATACGGATGCGGGCCAATTCGAATGCCATCGCAAGCTTCCTTCCGGATGTCTTGGCGAGCTATCTCGCCCGGCATCCCGACGTGACGGTCGATCTCCAGGAGCAGACGTCGGATCTCATCGCGGTGGCGGTAAGAGCGGGTGAAGCAGACCTCGGAATTGCCGCCGAGAATGCGCAGTTTGAAGGGCTGCGAACGGAGCCATTCGGAGTGGACCGCCTTGTCGTACTGGTTCCTCCGGGGCATTGGCTCGCCGACTACACCTCAATAGGGTTCGCCGAGGTGTTGAACGAGCACTTCATCGGCCTAGATGAGCAGGCATCCATTCAGACATATCTCGCCGATCATGCGCGAAGGCTCGGTCGAGAGCTGGTCATCCGCATACGTTTGCGAGGGTTTGAAAGTGTTTGCCGCATGGTGGCTGCGGGCGCCGGCGTTGCCGTCGTCCCAGTAAGCGTCATCTCTTCTTCGGTGAAGGACGCAGGAGCGCGGGCTGTCGAGTTGTCGGATAACTGGGCCCAACGCAATCTTGTGGTCTGCCTCCCGGTCGATCGTCCCGTATCAGATCTGGTGCAGAGACTAATAGCGGACATAGCGAGGTCTACTAGGTCTCGATTCGCCGAAATCGGCGGAGATGCCGGCCCCCTGCGGACATAATCAGCCAGTGTTCGCCCACCGCGAGGGCGGCTTTCGGCAGAAACGAGTTTACAAAGAGTTCGCCGCGTGCGCTTTAGATCTCGGCCTCGCATGAGGCGTTTCCTCCCTGACTCGCCGAGGCCTTCAAAGGTCTCGGCATTTTCGTGAGATGAGGATGGGCAGAGTGCCGCTCGCCGTTAGCGAAGAATGGTGAGCTTATTATGGGAAAAGCCCTCGGGTCGTTTTCGCTGCCCGCACTCGTTCGACACCTATGGCCATGGCGGCGGTTCGATGAGAGACGTTGTCACGAGCGGCGCGGGTAACCATATCGTTGAATGCGCGATCGAGGATCTGATATTCCCTCCGCATAACCTCTTCTTCTTCCCAGAACAATTGCTGGAGGTCTTGAAGCCACTCGAAATAACTCACGATCACGCCGCCCGAGTTACAGAGAATATCCGGTATGAGGAATATCTCGTTGCGGCGCCTCTCTAGGACCAGATCAGCCTCCGGAGTGGTCGGGCCGTTGGCGCCCTCAGCAAGCACGCGACATCGCAGATCCCGCGCCACGCGATCATCGATCACCCGCTCCATGGCTGCTGGCACAAGGACGTCGCAAGGAAGCTGCAGGAGCTCGGCTGGATCGAGACGGGGCGCTTCGTGATAATCAGACAGACTTCCGTGCCTCGCCGCATGACGGATCAACTGTGTGACGTTGAGGCCTGCACGGTCGTAAAATGCGCCCGTGTGGTCGCCGACACCTACTATCTTGACGCCGCTCCTGCTCAACTCCAGTGCCGCGTACGAGCCGACGTTGCCGAAGCCTTGAACCACCGCGGTCGCCGTCGACCAGTCGATCGACAGATCCTTCAAAACTCGTTTGGCCAGATGGGCGACGCCGCGTCCTGTCGCCTCCCGACGCCCTAAGGTGCCTCCCGCGCCAACAGGCTTGCCGGTTACGATCTCCGTTACGGTACGCCCCTGGTACATGGAATACGTGTCCATGAACCACGCCATCACTTGCTCGTTGGTGCCCATATCGGGAGCCATGACGTCGACGTGCGGACCCACGAACGGAATCATCTCCTGCATATAGCGGCGCGAGAGCGCCTCAAGCTCTCGGTGGGAAATCTTCGCTGGATCGACACGAATACCGCCCTTCGCGCCGCCATAGGGTAGTCCGACCAGTGCGCATTTCCAGCTCATCCAAATCGCGAGGGCGGCGACTTCGCCGATATCAACACTAGCGGCAAAGCGCGTTCCTCCCTTGGTCGGCCCGAGTGTAAGGTGATGCTGGACTCGATAGCCCTCGAATACGGAGATCGACCCGTCATCACAATGGATGGGGCAAGAAACCGAGATGGCGCGCTTGGGAAGAAGCAAGCGGCTGCGTTCGTCGATGGGAATTGCCAGATGATCGGCAATCACGGTGAACTGTCGTGAAGCCATCTCGAAGACGGGCCCACTATAGATGCTCATTTTGGCTCCGATTTATCAATAAGCGACGGCCCGGGAGCAATCGACTAAGCGCCCGCGAGCGGATGGAGGACGCGCGGCTGTCTCGCAGCGCCGGCGATCACGTGAGAACTTGCGGGCGTGCAAGCACGCAGGCCCGAAATAGCAGCGGGATGTCTACTGCAATCGGAGCCACACGCTCTTCGTCTGAAGGAAATCCTTCATCGCGTCGATCCCACTTTCACGCCCCAAGCCGGATGTCTTGTAACCACCAAAGGGAACGGCAGGATCAGTCTTCCGATACATGTTGATCCAGACCGTTCCGGCCTGGAGTCGGGCTGCGACGCGGTGAGCGCGACTTACGTCCTTGGTCCAGAATCCCCCGGCTAAGCCGAAGTTGGTCGCATTAGCCGTGCGGATCGCATCCTCTTCATCCTTGAACGCGATAACAGAAAGAACGGGACCAAAGACTTCCTGCTGGGAAATCGTCATCGTGTTCTTCACATCGGCATAGATCGTCGGTTCGACGAACCATCCCTTGCCGCATTCCGGGGCGTGGGATCGCTTGCCGCCAAGCACTAGCCGCGCGCCCTCCGAGCTGGCTGTGTCAATCATCGAAAGTATCTTGCGGAATTGCTGTTCCGTCGCGACAGGGCCGATGTCGGTCGCTGGATCCAACGGGTCGCCCAGCCGCATGCCGCTTCCACGCCGGACCAGCTTTTCAAGGATCTGTTCAAGCACCGTCTCTTGAACGAGTAGGCGGGAGCCCGCGACACATGTTTGCCCGGTCGAGGAGAAAATACCTCCGACGGCACCGGCTGCCGCAGCATCCAGATCGGCGTCCTCGAAAATGATGTTAGGCGATTTCCCGCCCAGTTCCAGGGCTACCGGTTTGAGGTGGCGAGCGGCGAGCTCGTAGACTTTGCGACCGGCGTCGACACCACCAGTGAAGGAGATCTTGGCGACTAGTGGGTGCTGGACCAGCGCGGGTCCGATCTCGGAGCCGTAGCCGGTAAGAACATTCACGACGCCGGGCGGCACTCCAGCCTCTTCGAGCAGATCCACGAACAACAGTGTCGATGTGGATGTGAATTCTGATGGCTTGACGACCACCGTGTTGCCGGCGGCGAGGGCCGGGGCAATCTTCCAGGAAAGAAGTCTCAACGGCGAATTCCACGGAGTGATCGCGGCGACGACGCCGATCGGCTCGTATCGTGTGTAGTTGAAATAATTCTCCGGATCGACGGGGATAACGGAGCTGTGGACCTTGTCGGCAAGGCCGGCGTAGTAGTGATACCACTGCGCCATCGTCTGCATTTGGGTCCGCATTTCGGAAATAGTCTTTCCGTTGTCGCGGATCTCCCATCGCGCCAGGCTCTCGATGTTCTTCAGCACGAGATCTCCAACCCGGTGAAGAATAACCCCTCGCTGCTTTCCGGTCAGCCGAGGCCAAGGTCCTTCGACGAATGACCTGTGTGCGGAGTCGACTGCGTCGTTCACGTCGGAAGCATCGGCTTGCGGGACAGTCGCCCAGGTCTCTGATGTAAAAGGGTTCTGTGTTTCCAATCGCCGTTGGCTCTTTGACGCGCGCTTTTTTCCTCCGATCACCATCTCGAAGTGCTGCATTCCATCTCCTCCGTTTGAGCGTTCGCAACAAGCAGCTCAATAGATCGAGGTAGCAGCATGGGCAACGACAGCAGCTGTTATGGAAGTATGATCAAAATGAAAGAGGAGGCTTGTCCTGCGCGTAAGCTTCGGGGACTTCGAGTAAATTTGTCGCGACGGCCGTGGTTTGGTGCAGCGCGGGAAGCGACCGGCTGTCGATCTCGCCTTGACGTCTCCGGCTCACTGATCGTAGCAATCACTACGACGTCGTCCCGGTTGCCGGGTTGGTCGGAGATACAAGGAGGATCGTTCATTGTCAGCAGCTGTGCACGCAGAGAGCCGCGTTAAGGCGAAGGAAGCCGCCCGGGCGGGCTGGCAATATGAGTTGTACGACCTGCTCCGACGAAACAACTTCACGCAGTTTGCCTACGTCCCGGATGCCGGCCACACCGTTCTCATCAACGAGTCGCTCGCAGATGCCGAGGTCGAGTCGATCGCGCTTACAACCGAAGAAGAAGGTGTCGCGATGATGGCGGGTGCCGAGTTGGGCGGCGCCCGTGGCGTGCTGCTTATGCAGAGCAGCGGCGCGGGTAATTGCGTCAACCTTCTCTCCCTGATAGCGGGCGGACGCTTCCCTTTCTTGACGCTCCTGAGTATGCGCGGAGATTTCGGCGAGGGTAATCCCTGGCAGATGCCGATGGGGAGGGCCGTCGAGCCGGTCCTGGAAGCGATGTCGGTTCGATGTCTGCGTGTAGACCGGCCTGAGGACGTCGTGCCTGTCGTCTCGGCTGCCATCACGATGGCCTTCCAAGGCGGCGAGGCAGTTGCGGTCCTCCTCACTCAAAAACTCATCGGCGCGAAGGCGTTCTAGGGGGCATGATCATGAAAGCAAATGTTGGCAATCCGGAGTTCGACGAGCGCTACGTCCTTGATCGACGTGAGGCCGTTCCAGCGTTAGTGGGAGGTCACAAGGAGTTCCTGTTCATCGCGGGCTTGGCTGGCACCGCGCGCGATGTGACTTCGCTGGTGAACGATGGTCCGTCCGCCTATGGTCTCGGAGGGGCCATGGGGGCGGCGACGATGATGGGGTTGGGTCTCGCTCTCGCTCGTCCCGATCGTACCGTCATCGCCTTTTGCGGTGACGGAGAGTTGCTGATGAACGTCGGGTCCCTGGCCACCATCGGCGTCCGCAATCCTCCCAACTTGAGAATCGTTTGTGTCGACAACGGTCACTACGGCGAAACCGGCTACCAGCGCAGCCATACGAGTTTGGGCGTAGACCTTGAGAAGATCGCCGTCGGGTCCGGCATCAGGCGCACCCTGACTATCGGTACAGCAGCCGAGCTACCGAAAGGCAGCAAGTTGCTGCGGGAATCTGAAGATGCCGTCTTCATCTTGATGCGGGTCAAGCCCACCGATCCGCCGAAGTTTAAGCGAACTCTGGATCCGGCCGTGTGCCGCGTCCGTTTCAAGGCTGCTTTGGCGGATGCAGCTCGTGCGGGCGGCTGAGTCGAAGAGGCGCGAAGTGCCGACGGCACGCAGCGAAGACGCCGCGCCGTCGGCTACCGGCATCGACGTTCGCGATGTATCGAAGATCTTCGCGCTCGGCGCTTCGGAACAGACCGTGGCGCTCAAGCCGCTTTCCCTCACGATCCGGAAGGGCGAGTTCTTCAGCTTCATCGGACCGTCGGGATGCGGCAAGACAACCTTGCTCCGCATCATCGCCGGCCTCACCACCCCCACGACAGGTGGCGTTTTCATAAATGGCACGCAAGTGACCGGACCGGATTCACGGATCGGTATGGTCTTCCAGAAGTCCACGCTTCTACCCTGGCGAACGGTTCTTCAGAATCTTCTCCTTCCCGTCGAGGTGACGAAATCATGCTCGATGCAAGAGGCGAGATCGCGGGCCGATCGCCTGCTTGAGATGATGGGAATTGCCGCTTTCAAAAATCGCTCGCCAGACGAGTTATCCGGCGGCATGCAACAACGAGCGGCGATAGCTCGGGCGTTGATCACAGATCCCGAAATCCTGGCCATGGACGAGCCCTTCAGCGCGCTCGACGAATTCACGCGTGAGCGCCTGAACGATGAACTGATGGGTCTGCAAAAGAGCGCGCAAAAGACCATCATCTTCGTCACGCACAACATATCCGAAGCGGTCTTTCTGTCTGATCGCATCGGAGTGATGGCCCCAAGACCCGGGCGCTTAGACAGCATCATCGAAGCGCAGGGCTTTCCCGCTGTGAGGGACGCCTCACTCCGGAAGAAGCAAGAATTTTTCCGGGAGGTGGCGAGAGCCCGGGATGCCTTCGATAGGCTTCATTTGTGACTCGGGACCTATCGTTCGATGTTGTAAACGGAGAATGCAAGTGTCCAGCCAGGCCGTGAGAAGCGAATCCGAGATCGGCTCAGTCCCCTCGATCCTAGAGGGGGGCCGAAAATTCGGAGCAGCACTGCTAGCGCTCGGCATTGCGCTGCTGCTTCTCGCTATCTGGCAACTCTCGTCCCAATATCGACTTGTGTCCGCTCTGATCCTCCCGAGCCCAGCTCTGGTAGCGGGCGCGCTCTACGAAGGCGTGGTCGGCGGACGCTTCCTGAACGACATCCTCGTGACATTCAACGAAACCGTACTTGGCTTCCTGTTTGGAACGGTCGTCGCCATCACTCTGGGGGCGACGTTCGCATATTCGGGGCTCCTGCGGCGTGCCGGCTATCCCTACGTCATTGCTGTTCAGACGTTCCCGAAGATCGCTATCGCTCCCTTGCTGATAGCCTGGTTCGGATACGGCATAGGACCGAAGGTCATCATTTCGGCTCTACTCGCCTTCTTTCCGGTATTCACCGCTACACTTGCCGGATTCACTGAAGTGAACTCGGACATGATCGATCTGCTGCGATCGATGAAGGCGACGCGGCTACAAGAACTTCGCAAATTGAGGCTGCCCTTCGCGATGGCTTTCATCGTGCCTTCTCTCGATGTGGCCATCGTGCTGGCTTTGCTCGGAGCAATCGCTGCCGAACTGGTCGGCGGAGCCGCAGGTCTGGGGCAGGTCATTCAACAAAAGTCGTTCACGGGCGACATAGCGGCCGTTTATGCGGTCCTCGCTCTCACGGCCGCAATCGGCATAAGCCTTAGAAGCATCGTCAGGACGGTGACCCGAGCTCTTCAGTCAATGGCGTGGGGCTGATTGCAGGTATGGGCACGCAATGCCTTTCGGCACGATTGAATGGAGGAAGTCCTTGCGTTTAGTAGGTTGTTTGGCGGTTGCAGCCAATCTGTCCGTCTTCGTCTGTGGTGCGACGCAAGCCGAGAGTCTGAAGGAAGTGACCTTCGCATCCTCGGATACAGCATTGAGCATCGGGTCCGCGCCTTACTCATCGCTCCAGCCCACCTTGAAGTTGCCGGAGAAGTACGCGGGGGTGACGGTCAAGTTTCAACCTACCGCTGGCGCGACGGCTGCGGTGCAGGCCGTAAGCAACGGCAATGCATTCTATACTTTGGTGGCGTTAGCGTCCTTCTTGCCGCTCGCCCGTCAAGACCCGAACCTTGTTATCGTCTCGTTCGACCCCGGCAATTCTCTCCGGGTGATTGTGCCCCCCGATAGTCCGGTGAAGGGTCCCTTAGACCTGAAAGGTAAAGTTATTGGAGTCGGTAGTTTTGGCACGGCGGCCTATCCGTATGGCAAGGCTATCCTCAAGGAAGCCGGCCTCGATCCCGACAAGGACGTGACCTTCCTGCCGGTCGGTCTCGGAGCACCAGCGGCGGACGCTTTGAAAAGCGGCAAGATCCAGGCTTTCGCGGGGTTCGATAGCCCGAACGCGGTGATCGGAAATCTCCTCGGCGTGAAGATGAGAGACGTGCCGTCCCCGCTGAACGATCTCGTTGGTATGGTCGGTATGGTTGTCACCCGCAGTGAAATCGAAAAGCATCCGAAGGTGGTCGCAGGCCTGTGCCGTGCGCTCTACGAATCGTTCTTCTTCGCCGAAGGAAACATCGAAGGGACCGTGCGCAATCACTTTAAGGTCTATCCTGGCCAGCTCCCATCGAACAAACCACTTGATGAAGCGGTCCGGGAAGGCGAGGTCATCCTGAGAGCCAAGCTCGACGTCGTGAACCACAGAGGAGCCGGTGGCATCATCGGCTACCAGGAACTGCCGACCGTTCAGCACACCGTCGACAAGCTGTACGAGAACGGAATCCTTCCGGAGCGGATGGAAATATCAAAGTACGCGGACCAACGGTTCAAGAACGATTGTGGCGGTTTCGATCCCGCTGAGCTCCGGGCGCAGGCCCGCGCTTGGAAACCGCAATAGAGGAAATCGACAACTGGACACCGAGAGAGGAGAATATTCAATGACGGTCATCGAGCATCTTGCAAAGTGGGGGTCCGAAGCGCCCTTCGAACATTCAAGGGCAGCGCGAGACGTCGCTCGGCACGCTGTTGAAGACGTAATTGCCTGCATCATAGCGGGATCCAACGATCTCGGCGCCTCTAACGTCCGCAAGATGGTGTACGCCTCCGATAGTGCCGGTCCTGGCACGGTCGTCGGAGAGGAGAAGGCCGTGTTGCCGCAGCTGGCGGCGCTCGCAAATGGAACGGCCGGCCATGCATTGGACTATGACGATACGTTCCTTCCGGGCGTCAATCACGCCAGTTCGGTTCTCGTCTCGGCCCTCATGGCGCTTGGCGAGCAAGCGGGATCCTCGGGCGCCGAATTAATCGATGCCTATTTGGTCGGTCTAGAGCTCCAATTCGCGGTCGGCAGCGGTGTGATGCGTAGCCACTACGATTTTGGTTGGCACTCCACTTCGACGATCGGGTGCATCGGAGCCGCCGGCGCCTGCGCGCGGCTTCTCAAGCTGGATGCCAGGCGCTTCGCGCATGCGCTCAGCCTCGGGACGAGTATGGCGTCTGGGTGCAAGGTCCAGTTTGGCAGCATGGCAAAGCCTCTGCACGCCGGGCTTGCCGCTCAGCACGCCATCGAGGCGGCCCAATTGGCCGCGGCCGGCGTCGAGGGACGGCTGAATGCGCTTGAAGGAGGGATGGGCTTTCTCGAATTGTTCGGCGGCAAAGGACCGGCTGGCTGGGGAAAAAACATCGAGAAACTGGGCGCGCCGATGACGGCGGAGTCTCGCGGTCTCATGTTCAAACGCTATCCGTGTTGCGCCTCGACGCACCGGGTTCTAGACGCGTTCTTCGAGCTAAGGGCGCAAGAGAAGTTCGAGGCCGACGAGGTCGAAAGCATCAACACGCTAATTGGATACGGTAACTCGCGAAATCTGATGTACACAAATCCAGTCTCCGAAATGGAGGCTAGATTCTCTATGCAATATTGCATGGCCGTGGCTCTTGTCGACGGTGCTCCGAAGCTCAGTCACTTCACGCCGCAATCCGTCAAGCAGGAAAAATACCGTCGACTTTTCGGACTGACAACCGTCAGTTGCTACGATCCTGCGGAGGAGCAGAAGAACGTCGACCTAATGCGTCCTCATGTCATTACCGTCAAGTTGAAGAATGGCCGGTCGCTGGAACGGTCGCGGGATCTTCCGGTCGGTACCCTCAAATACCCGTTTAGCCTCGACGACCGCAAAGCAAAATTCGACGATTGCTGCAAATCTAGATTGGACAAGGTATCCTCCGATAGGCTCTTCGAGGCCATCAACAATATCGAGAGCGAAGGGCATCTGTCCCGGTTCACCGGTTTGCTGCGATTCGGAGCAAAGGCAAACCACGCTTTCCGCACTTCGAGCTTCGCGTGAGTGCGGCCGGAAGACCACGCATCCGGCCTCACGTGATCCATTCAGCGCAGAACGACTGCGACCGGAAAAAAATATGTCGTCGAAGCCACTTCCCCTGGATCAGGTTAGCGTAGTCGAATTCTGCTCGACGGCAGCGGGGCCTTTCGCGTCCATGCTGCTCTCGGATATGGGAGCGAGCGTCATCAAGGTCGAACCGCCAAATGGAGATGGCTTACGCCAATGGCCGCCGTTGACAGAAGGATTTAGCGAGAACTTTGCCTCACTCAATCGCAACAAGAAATCGATCGTCCTGGATCTCAAGAATGATGAGGACAATGACATTGCGCGGCGGCTTGTGCTCGATGCCGACGTGCTGATCGAGAACAATCGTCCCGGCGTGATGGAGCGCTTGGGGCTCGGTTATCCGCAATTCGCCGCGGAGAGGCCGGATCTTATCTACTGCTCGATATCCGCATATGGTCAAACCGGACCTCGAGCCGACGAAGGTGGGTTTGATCTCACCATTCAGGCCGCTGCTGGCGTGATGAGCGTAACGGGCGAAAGCGATGGAGCGCCGGTCAAATGCGGAGTTCCGATCTCGGATTTTGCGTCGGGTCTATACGCCGCTTTTGCCGTGACCTCCGCTCTGGTGCGGGTTCGGGCGGGGGGCAACGGCGCTCACATAGACGTTCCGATGTTTGGCTGCACGTTGGGTATAGCCGCGTTACAGACAAGTGAATTTTTCGGGACTGGTCTGCTCCCCCGCAGATTGGGATCCGCCCACCCGCGTAATGCGCCCTACCAGGCTTATCGAGCGGCGGACGGCTTCTTCGCGATTGCGGCTGGCAACGACGGACTGTGGCGCGAGGTCTGTCGTGTCGTCGGACGCGACTATCTCGTCACCGATGGGCGTTTCCTTACCACCGCTGACAGGGCTTCGAACCAGCACTCCCTCAAGGAGCTGCTGGAGGCCGTATTCGAAACCCAGCCGGTCGATTACTGGATCGGAGCCTTCGCGAAGGCTCGTGTGCCTCATGCAAGGATTAATAGCTACGACGCGGCCCTTGGAGATCCTCAGACGCGCCACATGGGATGGATCAAAGAACTCCAGTTGCCGGGTGGACGAACGACGCAGACTTTCGCATCGCCCCTGAAGTTCGGCGGCGAAAGCTTTGAAATCCGGAGCCGACCGCCCCTGCTGGGTGAACATACAAAGGAGTTCCGTGACGCCTACAGCCGCAGGCAGCCGGACCTCAACCGAGTTTCAACAAGGTCGGAGGACTGAGGTGAGCCAAAAGCTGCTTGCATTTGTGGCCGAGGTGACACGCTGTGTCGAAAACGTTCAGGACGAAGTCATAGTCGTTTCGCGCGTCAGGAAGGCGATGAGCGAGCTTGTGTCAACGGATGACTGGTTGCCTGAGACGATGGCGCTGTCCGATCCCAAATTCTATCAGCAACATCTGCTATATGGAGACCCTCTTGATCGCTTTTCGGTCGTGAGCTTCGTTTGGGGACCGGGCCAGCAGACGCCGGTCCATGACCATTCCGTGTGGGGTGTCATCGGCATGTTGCGAGGATCCGAGATCAACCAGAGGTACGGCCGGACGGCCTATGGGATGGACCCGATCGGTGGTTCCGAGCGACTGGAGCCAGGCGACGTGGAAATCGTGTCGGAAGCGGTTGGCGACATTCATCAAGTGCGAAATGCGTTCGATGACCGCGTGTCCATTAGTATCCACTGCTACGGTGGGAATATCGGGAGAATCCGACGTCATGTCTTCAAAGATCTCGGTGAGACCCAAGAGTTTGTCTCGGGTTATTCCAATGCTCTCACTCCCAACCTCTGGGCGCCAGCGCAGTGAGTGGGACGGAAGACCTTTTCGTCGGTCGCGCCGACGGTGTCGTGCGATTGCGCCTGAACCGACCGGAAGTAGGCAACGCCTTGAACCCAGGTTTGATCGCGGCCCTCACGCGCGAGGTAGAGGAGGCACGAAGATCGTGCGCCAGGCTTATGATCGTCGAGTCGAGTGGGCGCAACTTCTGCACTGGCTTTGATCTGTCGCGACTCCAGGAGGAAACAGACGATACGCTATTGGCAAGATTCGTCCGTATCGAATATTGTCTCCAGGCGATCAAGAATGCACCTTTCCCGACGTTGGCAATAGCCCGAGGGCGAGCGATCGGAGCCGGGGCCGACCTGTTCTGCGCCTGTGCCATCCGTTGGATCCTACCGGGGTCGTCGTTCGTCTTTCCGGGAGCGAATTTCGGCCTTGTCTTGGGTACCTCAAGGCTCGCCGAGATCGTCGGCGCCGCGACGGCCGCGGAATGGATCATGGGAGGGGCGACGGTCGATGCGCAATCCGCGCTGGAATCCGGCTTGGCTATGAAACAAATTGGCTACGAAGACATCGAAAGGGCAGTGTCTAGCGAGACCGCTCGCGCCTGTCGGCTAGATAGTTCGACGCATCAATCGATTTGGATGGCTGCAGCGAGTGCTCGCAGCGTTCGCGGAGAAACGGGTGACGGCTTCGACATGCTGAGGCTCATCGCGTCCGCTTCGCAGGTCGGCCTAAAGGAAAGAATAGCATCATACCGAACGGCAAGCCAATCGATCTGGCCCGTCACGTCACCTTGATATAGGATCGTGATCTAACCTCGCCGAACAATCAGCGTGAACGATGTTACCTCGGGCCGGCCACAATTTGACCTTCGAAACGTTTCGTCCGGTCGGTCACCATCGCTTCTTTTGAGATGGTAGCTGCGACGTCTGACAATCTGACGAGATATTGCTTGCCGGCCTACTCCGCTTGTTTGGTCTCATCACACACAAGATCGTCGACGGACCCAGGCGTCTTTGAGTAGCTTACATTTAGCAAATATTCGTCGCGGCGGAGCCTACTTTTGCGCTCGAGGACGGCGCCGCCATCAATCCTTTCCACCGCGACATGCCGCGCCTGTCGGTGGATATCGACCACACCTATCTGCCGGTGGTTCCGCGCCCCAAATCTCTGGCCCCGATCGATGCGGCGATGGAGCGCATGGCGGCGGCCATCAGGAAAGGATTGCCGGCAGCACGGGTGACGGAAGTCGTCAGCGCCGGTGAAAGATTGTCATCAAGCTGACCGTCCAGAGAGGCGCCGCGCAGGTCAGGATCGAGGTCACGCCGGTGATCAGGGCCGAGCTAGAGCTGCGCGATGTCTCGTCGAGCGTCGAAGAAATGTCCGGCTTCCGGACCCAAATGGAGCTGCTCAGGCTGTTGTCAAGTAAACCAATTCGTCATATATGGCATATAAACAAGTGTTAGTCGCCACATATGGTGATATTATGAGTTCGCCCAAATCCAATGCCGCGCTTGAACGTCTTGGTCACGACCTTCGATCGGCTCGCCTGCGCCGTCGTGTGGCTGTGGCCGACTTGGCTGCGCGCGCGGGTACGTCGCCTAGCACCATCGCACGCCTGGAAAAAGGCGATCCGGGAGTCGCCGTAGGCACGCTCGCGGACGTGCTCGTCTCTCTCGGGCTTATCGAGAATCTCGCCGATCTCGTCGATATACGGAAAGACGATCTGGGTTTGGCGTTGACGTCGGAGCGGTTGCCGCAGCGCGGTCGATCGTACGCTGCAAGGCTGCGCAAGCAGGAGAGGCAGGGCGACAAGGACGGGAAAAACGAACCGGACGATGTTGATCCGAACGGCGTGGCCTTCTGATGACTGAATACTACGCCCAAGTAGCCCTTGGCGAAGGCTTAACGCGAGTCGGTGAACTACGCTTCACGCAGACCGGGCCTCGTCAATTTTCGATCTTCACCTATGACCCGGCCTGGGCGAAGGATCCGCGTGCTTTCGCATTGCAGCCGAACATGCCCTTTGAGGGCGGGCCGTTTCATGCGTCGGCGCAGTCTGGCAATTCGCGCGAGGCGCTTGCTGGCGTCTTCTCCGATGCTGCGCCCGACAGCTGGGGGCGCAGACTGCTTGAACGTGCCTATGGCAATGGCCTCTCTGAATTCGAATATCTCACACTGTCCGACGATACATGCCGGCAAGGTGCTCTGCGTTTCATCGATGAACATGGGAAGATCATTACCGGTAAGGCCAACGAAGCGGTACCGCGTCTTCTTGATCTAGAGGCGATCACGGCGATTGCCCGCGCCTACGAACAAGGCAAGGAGATTTCCCCTGCGGACATGCAAGCTCTTGCCGGAGCCGGCGGCTCGGGCGGGGCTCGGCCCAAAGCCAACGTTCGTGACGGCGACGTTCTCTGGCTTGCCAAGTTCACTTCCGTCCACGATCAGCACCCGATCGAACAGGTCGAGGTCGCGACGCTGAACCTTGCCAGGATGTGCGGCATCCGCATTCCAGAGGTCAGACTGGAACTCGCTGACACGAAATTTCCGGTCGCGCTGGTCCAGCGTTTCGATCGACGCGGCCGCGCCCGCATTCCCTACATCTCCGCCCGAACGGCGCTCGGGAAGACAGGCTTAGAGCTCGGTTCGTACACGGAGATTGTCGATTTCATGCGGACGTCAGCTCCGGATCCGCAAGTCGATTTTGAGGAGCTCTATCGGCGGATGGTCTTCACTATCCTTGTTTCGAACAAGGATGATCATCTGAAGAACCATGGCTTCCTGTACGTCGGTTCGGGACGGTGGCGTCTGTCGCCGATGTTCGATGTGAACCCGGCGCCCGATCGCAACCCGCATCTCGAGACGGCGATCATGGAAGGTGGCACGCACGACCGATCAATCAAGCTCGCCCTCGAGGCCTGCGAGTTTTTCGAAATCACCGACGCCAACGCGCGAAAGATCATCCGAGATACAGCTCAACGCGTGTCCGATGGATGGCGGGAAACTTTCCGACGGGCAGGGGTCGGCCGTGCCCAATCGCGCGACTACGAAGCCGCCTTCGTCCATGATCAGAGCGACACAGCGCTTGGTCTATAATTCATCATATATGAAATGTTATCTGCTTCAATATATCATATTTGACTACTACGTAGTGATGCGCCAGAGACTTGCGAAGGCGCGGCCGGGTTCCCTCTGCCCTATCCACTTAGGTACGATCGACGATTTGCCTCGTATCGGACGGGAGGCATTCCAAGATTTGTGCCTCGCCATCGTGGCGGAAGATTTGAAGTCCCCGATACAGAACTTTTTGGCCTCCCACGATGGCGGTCGGACGAGCATTTCCCGGCGCTTGGGAAGGAGGCGAGGCCGCCCCGCGCCGGAAAGTGCACGATCCAGATCAAGCATTTCGGAAATGCCGCCGCCCGTCTATCTCTGTCGCACCTCACCAAGAAGCCGGGTGTCAAACGCCATCCGGAACTGAGGGGGCAGTTTTCCATGGCGCGCGACAGCCGGGCAATGCCAAGGAGCTCGCTGCCCAGGGGGCGCGCAGGCGATTACATCTTCATTACGAACGCCGGGGTTTCGGGAGCTGCCGAGGCAAGCATCTGCAGGCTTTCGAAAAGGCCGGTGTGCAGCGTTGTCGCGTGTTTGGAGGCGACTGGGTCGCGGCCCAGCTTCGGAGCCGCCCGTCCCCGAGGATGCTAATTCCGCGAATCTACAACCTCACGCATCTCCGACAATTCATCGACGGCGGAGCCTATCTTCAGGCATGACATCTACTCGGCGCGATGGGCGACAAATCTGCGCTGCTTCGCGACCACGGACGCGCATAGACGGAGCGTGGAAGCGCTGCTGGATCACCGGTTCGTCTTGCTTCGCGGGATCCGGCTTCCGGCAAATCGATGATCGCGGCGATATCGTCTCTTGGCGCGCTGGATGACCTTGCTATAGCCGAGCACGAGGAAGGCGACAGGTGGACCTTTCGTCATCCGACGATCGCGGATGCCTATTCGTCGCGGGAGGCCCCGACCTCGTCGAGATATACCTGCCCGGAGCCAAATCCGAGCGACTGCTGGCGTACGTGTTTTGCGGACGTCGCAGCGATGTCGATGCGTCAGAACGCCATAGAGCGCAGAAGGTACTATTGGACGTGCCGATCAATAGCGTCCTTCATTACTTCCTAGCCGAGCGCTGTGATGAAGATTTCTGCGCACTTTCGTCGAGGCGCGCCCAGAGATTTGGTAGTTCCCCTGCATATTCCGATGGCTGACGGCAATAACATCCGCTTGCTTGCCCGATTCAAACAGTTCGTCCTTTGTCCGAAGAGGACATTGAAACCTGATGAGGGAGATACGGGAATACGCTGGAATGCTTCGACGAGTCGATTTTCCAGGATGGACGTGTGCGATCACTGTTGCCTTCTGACGAATTCGAACGGCTCTGCGCCGACGTGAAATGGGAATGGCTTGCCGACCTTGGTGCGTCGGTCGGTCGCACGCGAAGAAGTTACAGCTCGAGCGATCAGGCAGGAATGTATCGTGACTTTCGCGATTCTCTCGAGGCCGCCGCAAAGTATTTTTGGGACGATGACGCGTTGCAAGCGGCGTTGTCAACGGCTTTGCGCCGGATGGACGAGATGATCTACGAGGATGAGGACCAGCGGCCTCCCCGCGGCGAAGCGAAACTTTCAAATCTTCGCCGAAGATCTCCGGAGCGTTGATCGAGATATTCAGTGATGTAGATGAAGAGTAGGGGCGCCATGATCTTGATCCAGCGCTTGCCCGGGGCAGTTCAGAAAATCGTGCCTGTCGTACCCGCGGCGCTGTTTCGCGGTGCGTTCGCCGTTTTCGTTGAAGTCCGACAGGCCCGGAGCTTGCGGGCTTCGCCTCGGTCACCTATCGCGAGCTCAGCAGCGATTGCCACAAATGCCGTTATGAAATTTCTGAATCGTCGGCCCTGGTCGATTCACTTATTTAATTGGACGGTTGATTCGGGAATTGCGATTCTGGCGCATGTCCGAACTCACCGTGCAATAAGCCCGCAAAGTTCTACGTGCTGACGATCGAGCCGACGCTGTTTGGCGATACAGCATTGGTGCGCGAATGGGGCCGCCTCGGTGGGCACGGCCAACGGCGGCTCGATCTGTTCGATGGGCACGTGCAGAGGCGCTTGAGTCCTGGTTCAAGCGCAAGACCCGTCGTGGTTACGTACAGCGGCACTTTCGCTTGGAGCCGGCTGCGACGTGCGGCAAGCGGTCTGATCTGGAGAAAATCTCCAATTAAAGTATGTCAAAGTAATCCGAAGGTATTTCGAATCTATTCCGAGAATTGCAGTATTCCATAGTACAACAATAGCGTACCTTCGCCGTGATCGAGGCTCATCAGGAAGGCTTTCCGCTCTCTACGTCAAGCTACCTTATCCTGGTTTGAAGTCGGAACATCGAGATGAAGTTGGAGCCCTTCTCAAGGTCCCGATAGCTCGAACACTGCGTCTTTGCGCCCGCGTTCAAGCGAATCGGTGGTGATGTTCGTCCGGACGGCCGCCACCTGAGCCAACCTAATTCGATCCCGCCGCAGCAGCCGTGAAGCTGCGGTCGACGGCTTTGCTGACGTCGAGCGTCTTCGGCAGGATGCCGTAGCGGGTCGAGCGGTCGGAGGCTTCCTGCACCTCTTTCACCACGCCCTCGTCGATCACAATCGGGCTGGTGCGCTGCGCGGTGTAGGCCGAGATCAGCACGTCCTCCGGCAGCTTGGTCAGCTCGGCCGTGCTCCTGGCGTATTCCGCAATATGGTCCAGCGACCACAGCCGTGCCTTGTTCAGCCGTTGCACGAGGTCCTGAACCGCGGCGCGCTTGGTGGCGATGGCATTGTCGGAGGCGACGATGAAGGTGATGGTCGGCGTCAGGCCGTCGCCGTCGGCGATGACGCGCGCCTTGTCCTTCAACGTCGCGAATGAGACATAGGGCTCCCACACCGCCCAGGCGTCGACTGACCCCGCCACCAGTGCCACCTTGGCATCGACAGGGCCGAGAGGCGCGAAGGTCGCCTCGTCCAGCTTGATCTGCGCCTTCTCCAGGGTTGCATCGATCAGGAACTGGCCCCAGCCGCCGCGCGTACCAGCGAGGCGCTTGCCCTTGAGGTCGGCGGCCGACTTGATCGGTGAATCCTGACGAACCAGGATCGCCTGCGTCTTGGCATCCGACCGCGTGCCGCCGATCGCCTTGATCGGCGCGCCCGCTGCATAGACGGAGAGGAAAGACAGATCGCCCGTGTAGCCGACGTCGAGCGCGCCGGCGTTGAGCGCTTCCAGAATGGGAGCTGCCGCCGGGAATTCCGACCATTCGATCTTGTAAGGCAGGTCCTTCGCATAACCCGAGATCTCGAGTAGCGAGCGTTTACCGCCTTTCTGGTCGCCGACGCGCAGCACGACTGTATCGGCCGCGAACGACGCGGCTGCCGTCGACAAGGTGACGACCGCGGCGAACAGAGAGGCCGCCAGGCGGTGCGTGATCGAATGGTCCGAAGAGTTGATGCTCATGTGATCTGTCTTGTTGCTTGCCTGTTACGACACGTGGGCGCGTGATGCGGCGAGACGATCAAGTCTATGACCGCGTGATACGCAGTCAATGAAATGGCCAACCGTATTGCGCGCGCGATGAGCAAGGACATTTCAATGAATGTGTGCTTTTCAGAAAAGCGGCGTGCGCATGCCTCAGACTGGGTGACAGTGATCCTCTCGCAGAGTCGTGAAGCTGCCTGGGAGCCGATGCGTCAGCGAAAATCGTTTCATCGTTGTTGCGTGTGCCGATGGAGAGAATGACTTCGCATCGCGCCAGATTCGAAATTCCATTTCATTGACGATGCGGTACCCGCGCCGCATGATTTGCACATCGCATCAACGTGGACGCAGGAAGCGACCCGCGAAAAATATTCTCTCTACGCAGCTCCCTCAGGAACATCCGCAACGCGAACAGTTGTGCCGATGGCGGAGCGTGCCAACTCAGGAGTGGGGCTGATGGGAAACGACATTAAGCGCAACGGATCGAGCCTCGACCGGCGTCATTTGCTTCAGGCGGGACTGGCGGCGGCCTTTGCGGCCCCGTTCGGCGCCCTGGGCGCACAGGCGTTTGTGCCGCAGGCGCCCGCGCCTGGCATAGACTTCTCGGAATTCCCGCTATGCCGCACGGCCGCGGACGGTCCTGTGCTCACGGGAGCCCCGCGCAAGCTAAAGCTCTCGTGGAATGCCGGCGCGGTGTGCCTTGCGCCGCTGCCTGTTGCGATCGAGCACGGCTTCTTCCAGAAGCAGAATCTCGATGTCGAGCTCGTCAACTATTCCGGTTCGACCGACCAGTTGCTCGAGGCCATCGCGACCGGAAAGAGCGATGCCGGTCTCGGCATGGCGCTGCGCTGGCTGAAACCGCTCGAGCAGGGCTTTGACGTCAAGATCGCCGCCGGCACCCATGGCGGCTGCATGCGCGTGCTGAGCCGCGCCGATTCCGGCGTGAACAAGCTTGCCGATCTCAAGGGCAAGATCGGTGCGGTCGGCGATCTCGCTGGTCCCGACAAGAACTTCTTCTCGATCCAGTTGGCAAAACTCGGCATTGATCCTAACAAGGACGTCGACTGGCGCGCCTATCCCGGCAATCTGCTCGATGTTGCGGTCCAGAAGGGCGAGGTGCAGGCTTTCCTGTCGTCCGACCCGCTTGCCTATCTCTGGCTCAAGGACACCCAGTACAGGGAGGTCGCCTCCAACCTCGATGGCGACTATCGCGACAAGAGCTGCTGCATCGTCGGCCTGCGCGGCTCGCTGGTTCGCGAAGAACCCCAGGTCGCGCGTGCGATCACTCAGGCGCTGCTCGACGCCGCCATGTTCACCTCGCAGAATCCGGCCGTCGCGGCAAAGTCATTCCAGCCCTACGCACCGAAGGCCGCAACGCTCGCCGATATCGAGGGCATGGTGCGCTACCACACCCACCATCATCATCCGACCGGTGAGGTGCTCAAGCGCGAACTGAAGGCTTACGCCGACGATCTCAAGAGCGTGCAGGTCTTCAAGCAGAGCACCGATACGACCAAATTCGCGGAGCGCATCTATGTCGACGTATTCTCTGTCTGACGGGCTCGCCTCCGGCGCGCCGCGGACCACGACGGCGTTTGCCAGCTGGGTGCGCGAGTCCGGCGCCGGGGTTTTCGCCAGCATCGCGTGGATTGCCTTCGGCCTCTCCTGCCTGTGGTGGGAGGATGTCGGCGACTGGTCGCGCACCCATTCGCTCGGCATCGCGGCGCTCGTCATTGCCGCGGTCGTGTTGTTCGGGACCGTCGGCGCCGACTATCTGGGCACGGCGGGCAGGGCGCTGCGCCAGCGCGCGCCCTGGCTCATCGCGCTCGGCGCGTTCCTGACGCTGTGGGAGGTCGCGACCGCCAAGTTTGCCTGGCTGCCGCTGCCGTTCTTCCCGCCGCCGCAGGCGATCATCGAGGTCTATACCGACGATCTGCCGAAGCTGCTCGACAGCCTGTTCGCCTCGGTCAAGCTGCAGCTCGGCGGCTACATCATTGGCGCTGCGGTCGGCTTCCTGACGGGGGTGTCGATCGGCTGGTCGCGCGCGGTCGGCTATTGGGTGCACCCGGTGCTGCGCTTCATCGGGCCGCTGCCGGCAACCGCCTGGCTGCCGATCGCGTTCTTCACCTTCCCCTCGAGCTGGAGCGCGTCGACCTTTCTGATCGCGCTCGCGACCGGTTTTCCCGTCACGGTGCTGACATGGTCGGGCGTCGCGAGTGTCAGCAGTGCTTATTACGATGTCGCGCGGACGCTCGGGGAAAAACCGTCCTTCCTGGTGCTGAAGGTCGCGATCCCTGCCGCGCTGCCGCACGTCTTCGTTGGGCTGTTCATGGGGCTCGGCGCCTCCTTTGCCGTGCTCGTCGTCGCCGAGATGATCGGCGTAAAGGCCGGTCTCGGCTGGTACCTGCAATGGGCGCAGGGCTGGGCTGCCTATGCCAACATGTATGCGGCGCTGATCGTGATGTCGCTGCTCTGCTCCGGCGCGATCACGCTGCTGTTTGCGATCCGCGACCGTCTGCTGGTCTGGCAGAAGGGGACCGTGAAATGGTAGAGGCAATCGTGCATCCGGCCGCCGGTGCCGCGCTCGACATCGAGCAGGTCGGCCATGCCTTCGACATCGACGGCGCCGCGCTGCCGGTGCTGAGCGATGTCAGCATCGCCGTCGAGCCCGGCGAGTTCGTCGCGCTGCTGGGGCCTTCCGGCTGCGGCAAGTCGACCTTGCTGCGGCTGGTGGCAGGGCTCGACAAGCCCAAGGCGGGAAGTCTGCGCGAGGACGAAGTCCGCATCGTCAGGCCGCATCCGTCACGCGTCGTCGTGTTCCAGGATCCGACCCTGTTTCCCTGGCGGTCGGTCTGGGACAACGTCGCCCTGGGCCTCGAAGCCCAGGGCATTCTGAAGAGCCAGCGGCAGCGTGTCGATGATGCGCTCGATCTCGTCGGACTGTCGTCGTTCCGCAATGCCTATCCGCACCAGCTCTCCGGCGGCATGGCGCAGCGCGTGGCGCTGGCGCGGGCGCTGGTGAACGATCCCAAGATCCTGATTTTGGATGAGCCGCTCGGCAAGCTCGACTCGCTGACCCGCATCACCATGCAGGCCGAGCTGGTCTCGTTGTGGCAGCGCAAGGGCTTTACCACGCTCCTCGTCACGCATGATGCCGAGGAGGCGCTGGTGCTCGCCAACCGCGTCATCGTCTTCAGCGAGCGTCCGGCGCGCGTGAAGGCCGACATCCGCGTCGACCGTCCCTATCCGCGCCATCGCGGCGATCCATATCTTGCGGACCTGCGCCGCCAGATTCTTGGCCTGCTGGGATTGGATGCAACATGGTGACTTCTATCGCTCAGGGACGGGTGGCGCATGGCGAACCCGACTATATCGCGCGCGCCGAGGCGCTTGCGCCGGGCTTTGCCGTGCGCGCAGCCGAGCACGACCGCGCCGCCAGCTTTCCCTTCCAGAACTTTCGCGAGCTCTCCGAAGCCGGCCTGCTGTCACTGACGGTGTCGGCGGCTCTCGGCGGGGCCGGCGCGGGCGCACGATATGCCGCGCGTGTGCTCGGCATCATCGGCAAGGCCGATCCGTCGACCGCGCTGGTGCTGTCGATGCACTACATCAATCATTTGGTGATGGCGCGCAGCCCGACCTGGCCGGCGCGGCTGTCGCGCAAGCTTGCGCGCGAAAGCGTCGAGGGCCTCGCGCTCATCAATGCGCTCCGGGTCGAGCCCGAACTCGGCTCGCCCGCGCGGGGCGGCCTGCCGGCGACAGTGGCCCGCCGCACCGAGACCGGCTGGCGGCTCTCTGGCCACAAGATCTACTCGACCGGCGCGCCGATCCTGAAATGGTATCTGGTATGGGCGCGGACCGACGAAGCCGAGCCGCGGGTGGGCCAGTTCCTGGTGCCGGCAGGCCTGCCGGGAACGCGGATCGTCGAGACCTGGGACCATCACGGCCTGCGCGCCAGCGGCAGCCATGACGTCATTTTCGACGACGTCGTGATCCCGCTCGACGCCGAGGTCGATGTCCGCAAGCCCGCCGACTGGCGCGCCCCCGACGTCGCGCA
Organism: Bradyrhizobium sp. T-12; assembly: GCF_058314695.1. Taxonomy (NCBI): domain Bacteria; kingdom Pseudomonadati; phylum Pseudomonadota; class Alphaproteobacteria; order Hyphomicrobiales; family Nitrobacteraceae; genus Bradyrhizobium; species Bradyrhizobium sp. T-12. Next base: position 250,717 of record NZ_JBZFQJ010000002.1, read on the forward strand.
GGCGACCGTCCACACCGTCTTCGTCGCCGCGATCTATGATGGTATTGCCCGTGCGGCGCGCGACTGGTTCGTCCAGTTCCTGAAGCAGCGCGTGCCCGCCAGCCTCGGCGCGCCGCTTGCCACGCTGCCGCGCGCGCAGGAAATCCTCGGTGCGATCGAGGCCAGGCTCGCGGTTAATGCTCGGCTGCTCGACACCTTCGCCCGCGACTTCGACGACGGCGTCGATCTCTCCAACGGCGAATCCAACGTCATCAAGCTGACGGTCACCAACAATGCGGTCGCCGCGGTCGAGGACGCGCTGTCGCTGACCGGCAATCACGGCCTATCCCGCAGCAATCCGCTGGAGCGGCATTATCGCGATGTCCTGTGCGGGCGCGTGCACACGCCGCAGGACGATGCCACGCGCACCGGCCTCGGCCGCGCCGCATTGGGCCTCTAGCCTTTCCGAAAACAACAGGGAGATTATCATGTCGGTCGAGTTCATCGGCTTTATCGCCAACAGCAATGCTTCCGAGACCATCGTGCGCCAGGGACCGATCCTCGATCCCGCTTATATCGAGACGGTGGCAAAAGCACATGAGCTTGCCGGTTTCGACCGCGCGCTGCTCGCGTTTCATTCCACCACGCCGGATGCGCTGCAAGTTGCCCAGCATGTGCTGACCATCACCAAACAGCTCAAGGTGATGATTGCGCAGCGGCCGGGCTTCACCGCGCCGACGTTGCTGGCGCGCCAGCTCGCCACGCTCGACCAGCTCTATGGCGGCCGCGTCTCGCTGCACGTCATCACCGGCGGCAATGCCGCCGAGCTGCGTCAGGACGGCAACACCTTCGACGACAAGGACGAACGCTACGCCCGCACCAGCGAATTCCTCGACGTGGTCAGGCTGGAATGGACCAGCGAAAAGCCGTTCAACTACAGCGGCAAATATTACACCGTCGAGAACGGTTTCTCCCAGGTGAAGCCGCTGCAGAAGGGCGGCATCTACACCTTCGTCGGCGGCGGCTCGGATGCCGCGATCGAGGTCTCGGGCAAGTATGCCGACACGTTTGCGCTCTGGGGCGAGTCCTATGCGCAGGTGCGCGACGTCACGGCGCGGGTGCGCGCAGCGGCTGCGAAACACGGGCGGCCGAGTCCGCGCTTCAGCCTGTCGGTGCGGCCGATCCTCGCTGAGACCGAGGAGAAGGCCTGGCAGAAGGCGGAGCACATCCTCGAACGCGCAACTGCGCTCCAGGACCAGACCGGCTATCGCCGGCCAAACCACGCCACCGACGGCGCCAAGCGGCTCCTGGCGCTGGCTGACCAGGGCGCGCGCATTGACAAGCGGCTGTGGACCGAGATCGCAAAGCTCACCGGCGCCAACAGCAACACCACCGCGCTGGTCGGCACGCCCGAGCAGGTCGCCGAGGTCTTCGCCGATTATTATGATCTTGGCGTCAGCCATTTCCTGATCCGCGGCTTCGATCCGCTGCCCGATGCCATCGACTACGGCCGCGAGCTGATCCCGCTGACGCGCAAGCTGATCGCGACACGCGACCAGCAACGGGGCATCGCGGCGGAATGATCCGGCTCATCGCTGCTTTGGCGCTCGCCCTTGCGGGCGCCGGTCTCGCCAGCGCGCAGACGACGCTGCGCGTCGGTGACCAGAAGGGCAATGCGCGGGCGGTGATGGAAGCCGCGGGCCTGCTCAACGACGTTCCCTACAAGATCGAATGGAAGGAGTTTCCGGCCGCGGCGCCGCTGCTGGAAGCGCTCAGCGCCGGCGCGATCGAGACCGGGCTGGTCGGAGACGCGCCCTTCACTTTCGCCGCCGCCTCCGGCGCGCCCGTCAAGGCGATCGCCGCGATCCGGCAGACGCGCGAGGGGCTCGCGATCCTCGTGCCCGAGAGCTCGGCGATCAAGACCTTCGCCGACCTGCGCGGTAAAAAGATCGCGACCGGCCGTGGCTCGATCGGGCATCAGCTGATCCTGGCCGCGCTCGAAAAGAACGGCTGGAGTGCCGGTGACGTGCAGATCGCATTCCTGGCGCCGTCCGATGCCAAAATCGCCTACACGCAAGGTTCGGTCGATGCTTGGTCGACCTGGGAGCCGTACGTCAGCCAGGAAGAGGTGCTGTTCAAATCGCGCCGCATCATCACCTCGGAAGGCCTGACGCCGGGCCTCAGCTTCCAGGTGGCGCGATCCGATGCCATCAGGGACAAGCGCACCGAGCTCAACGACTTCATCCGTCGCCTCACCGCGGCGCGCGCGTGGTCGCTGAACAATATCGACAGCTATGCCGCGACCTGGGGCAAGTGGATGAACATCCCGACATCAGTACCGCAGAACTGGCTCTCGCGCGCAAAAATCCGGATCGCGCCGATCGACGACGGCGTGGTTGCGGACGAGCAGGGCACGATTGATCTGTATTTCCGCTGGGGCCTCATCAAGCAGAAGCTGGTTGCGGCGGAGATCGTCGATCGTTCGTTTGCTGATGCGATCGGAAAGGCGGGGTTCTGATGCTTCTTTGCGAGAATATGCGTGGTGCTCCGTAGCAGCCGCCGCCGACACGAAGCAACTATCGCGGATAGCGCGCTCGCGCATTAGGTCAAGCAATTTGTCTCGGAAATGTGGCTCGCACGCTGGCGCTGTGCGACATCGGTGACGGAAAGATCCCAGTTGCCGAGATCGTTCTCATGTCAACCAAGGTCGATGTTGGCCCTCTGGTGGTGAATGGCATGCCTTCGGTGGGCTTCCAGTGAGGTCATGCTTATAGCTGTCCGCGAATTGTCGAAGGCGGCGTCGCAAGAGATAGGACATCGACGATGTCTCTGCCGCAGGTGGACGAGCAAACAACGCTGAACCAATGGGCCCCTTGAAGCAGGCAGAGCCGCTTGATCGCTCGTTGTAGCCGCGCCGCTCTGGTGGCTCCGCCGCGACGAGGGATATTGAAGCCCTGGGCCGCAAGCGTGATGCGCCGCGCTTCGGAAAGCGAGAGTTCCGACTTTAGCAGCGCTCTCCCAAGACTCTGCCGTTGATAGCTCGCAAGTCGGCCAGCATCAGCTTTGGCTCTCCCATCGCTGCGAAATGGCCGCCTGTTGGCATGTCGGTAGGTGTGCTCCGCAAATGAGCGCGGAGTCGGCAGGAACACGGGATCGGGGAAGGCCGCCACGCCATCGGCGCTCCAACACGGGTGCCCGCGGGAAACCGAGCTGATCCTTCAAGGCGCTTACCGTGATAAATCCGTGTCGCGGTTACAACCGCCGGCGTCGCGACATAGGAGGCGTCGTTCGACCGTGCGACAATCGAAACTATCCAGCGAATAGGCGGCGTGCCGCTTGGACATGGCAGCGTTGCACCCGGTTGCCCTAAATGCCGGTCAATTTGACCTCGGTCCTCAGATGCTCGGCGGCAGCGCCGAGCATGGTCGTTCCGATCGTTCACTAGCTGCGCCGGTGATGCGCTTGAATTCCTCACTTTGCTCTCCTCGGTCGACGTCATCGTGCAATGCGGACTTGTCGGATGCAGCCTCCTTCATCCTCTCCGCCGCATTTAAGAAAGAAGCGTTCGCCATAAAAATCGAGCCCCATGAGTTCGTGAAGGTGGCTGTCTTTATGCGCGAATCTTGTTGCGCATCTCGATGATTTCATCATGAACTTTGTGAAACGTTTAAGGAAGGTTATGGCGATCGAATCCGCTGCCGTTTCCGCCCTGATGCAGACGCACATAGGCTACGACAAACGCCGTCGTGAGCATGTCGAGCTCCATGATGGCATCCATGGTTGCGTCGAATGTGTATTCCGACAGGCGTTTTGCGCATATTTATGAGCCACCGCGGAGGTGAACGAGTTGGAAACTCGGGAGAGCTGCAACAGTTCTGTCTCGACGGAGTCTAGGGTGGCGCGTCCGCTCTGGAAGTCAATGCACCACTCTTCGGGAAGAAGATGAGACTGCCCGCGTTCTTCGGAAAGCCACCTGCCCTTTCCAGTCACTGGCCGGTCGTTGACCGGGATTTGTAGCTCTCGTCCTGGCCTACACTTGCCGTGAGCACTCCTGCGCGGACGGCATCATGCAGCTTCAATATTAGTCTGCGGAAAATCGGTGCCTTTGAACATCAAAGGCTCTCCTAAATGGCAGGCGCATGCATAAGCAAAACAGTCCCGAAATTCAGCCGTGCTGGGTGTCGGCCCTTGCCTTAACGGTCAAAGGCGTCGAGCGCGATCCGGGCCGTTTCGGGCGGCACTTGCACCATCTTGATTTCCATTAGCGCCAGATAGCTCTCGACTGCTTCGCTAGCGTCCGAGATTGGAAGACCAAGTATTCGGGCTACGGCGATCACCGCCTCCCACACTGCCAGCGGCGAGTGTCAACGCGCGGCCGCTTGTTGAAGGCGCGTCAACAGCTCCCGCGCTTCGTCTTCATCGATCGACATCGCGGTCAACGCCGAGGCATCGATAAACATCAGTCAACTTCGTAAAGGCCGTCGCGAAACACCTTGTCTGCCGGCCTACTTTTTTGCGGATTGCCCCTGGCCCGGAGATCGCGACAGAACTGTACGCCCAAGTCGACCAAGGTAGGCTTACCCTGCTCACGCTCCAGCTCATGGGTGAGCGCCGTATGCACGGCCTCGGTGAGGCCGATCTTCTTGAGCGCCGCGATCCTGCGGGCCAGCGCGTCAGTATCAGGATTCTTAATATGGAAAGCCATCCGGATCCTCTAGCCGTTGCCGTGTATCATTATATAGCACGTCGGATACACCCTTTGAAGGCTAGGGCTCCAAGTTGATCACCGAGCTCCCGACGCAGGCAGTCGGCGCGCTGATGGTTAACCTCGCGTCGCTCTAGCTTTTCAGTCCTGAATTCCACCCGGGTGCGCCTCTTCTAGAGGTACTATTCGGAATAGCCGGTGGCCCTCTGCCGCAGCCAGTTTGGCCGGACTATTCTGCCGCGCCGAACGGAGCTGCCTCGGTCATCCACGATTGGGGAGGAGGGGGGCCCCATCCACCGGCCAATACCTTCGCCATCTCCCATTTGAGCGGTTCGTCCTCGATGTCGATCGTCTGGTAGTGAGTGTTGAACAGTTCGATGCGGTGTCCGTCCGGGTCGCGGAGATAAACGAAGCGGGCATATCCGGGAGCGAAATGGCGCGCCGGGCCGTACTCCACCGACCTACCGAAGCCCATCTCGGCGAGCAGATCGCAGATGAACATGAGATGGTAGGTCTCCGGGATGGTGAAGGCGGCGTGATGAAGGAGAGGTCCTGGGCCCGGACCTGGGGCGAACACTATGTCGTGCGGATTGCCCTTTCTCTGCAGGAAAACGAAGCTCGGTTCTTCCGATCCGTCCTGCGTAATGTACTCCGACAGTCTGAATCCGAGACGAGTGTAGAATTCGAGCGCCCGGTCCACGTGTGGTGTCAAAATCTGAAAATGGTCGAGCCGCTGCGGACAGGCGCCGCTAAAACGGCTGGATTGCAAGATCAGACGAGGCCTCGTTTCCATGGAGGCGCAAATATCGAGAGGAACACCCGCGGCGTCGGAAACACGCAGCGTACGAGCCTGATGAGGTACCTCGACCCAGGTCGGACGATGACCTAGATCCCGGAAGAAAGCTTCTGCAGCATCCAAATCCTCTTCGGTCAGAACGCGAAAGCCAATGTGTTGCGCGCTCGGCTTGCCGCCCTGTTCCAGAACGAGGGAATGATGGCAACCTTCTTCGAGTCCTCGGAGGTAGAGGCGGTTTTCGTCTTCGCTGCTGACTACGAATCCGAGCGCGTCGACGTAGAAGCGCTTGCTCTCTTTCAGGTCTTTCACCGCGAGCACGACATGGCTTGCTCGGGTCATGTTGAACGGTGGACGAAATACGGGTCGCGGTATCGCCATCAAGTCCTCCCTTGTATTGGTTTTCGTTCAAATCAGGCCGGGGTAGGAGCCGCCGTCCAGTTGAAGATTCTGGCCGGTGATGAAGCCCGCCTGTACGCTGCAGAGGTAGGCACAGGCATCCCCGAATTCTTCTGGCTTTCCGAATCGCTTCGCCGGAAGCGAGTCGGCGATCCTGGTGCGTGCCTCTTCAAGCGATATTCCCAGCTCCGACATCATCCTTTCCGCCATGAAGCGCTGACGATCGGTATCGATGCGCTCGGGCAGCATGTTGTTGATGGTGACGTTGTAGGCGGCGTATTGCCGGGCAAGCGACTTGCAGGCCGCCGTGAGCCCGGCGCGCGCGCCTGACGAGAGTTCCATCTTGGGATGCGGCGCCTTCACCATGGCAGACGTGATATTGATGATCCGCCCGAACTTCCGGTCCCGCATTCCAGGAAGAAAGGTTTTTACGAAGTGAAGGGGCGCGAGCATGTTCTGCTCGATCGCCTCCAACCACTCCGTGCGGCCGAACTCGAGGAAATTTCCGGGCGCCGGCCCGTGATTGTTGTTGATGAGGATGTCGGGTTCGGGACAGGCCTCGATAACCGTTTGGCGACCCGATTCTTCCGCGATGTCCGCCTGGACGAACGCCACTGGCTTACCCGCGAGGGCCTCGATGGACTTTGCGGCCAGGCGAAGGCGCTCCTCATCCCGGCCGTTCAGTGTGATTTCGCAGCCCTCGCGGGCGAGCGAAGTCGCGCATGCAAAACCCAACCCCTTAGAGGACGCGCATACGAGGGCCCGTTTAGCCGCCAAACCGAGGTCCATTTCGGCTCCAAACAATATATTATTTGACTTGCCCGACTTAAATAAAGATTATCATACGTCAAGGCAAGAAATTTCTATTTCAGGAGGGGTAGTTTGTCGGACGCATCAGAGACGCTCGCAACGGCCGCCTACCAGAAGCTCCGTATGGACGTGATCGGAGGGATGTTTTCCTTCGGCCAAAAGCTGAAGATCCGCTCGCTGTGCGAACGTTATGGGGTCAGCGCAGCTCCGATGCGCGAGGCTCTGACCCGGGCGGCCAAAGACGGCCTCATCATGCATTCCGACCAGCGCGGCTTTTCCGTCGCGCCGTTGAGCATCGAGGATTTGGACGACCTCTTGCAGACCAGGATCGTGCTCAACGAGTTCGCTCTCAGAAAATCGTTCGAGTACGGTGGGGCCGAGTGGGAGGAGCAGGTCCTGCTCTCATGGCACCGGCTGTCCCGCATTCCGTTTACGCCGGCTTCCGTTGACCCGGAATGGGAGCGCGCGCATCGTGTCTTCCACGCCACGCTTCTCTCCGCGTGCCGCGCGCCGCGCATTCTGGCGTATTGCGATCAGTTGTTCGACAGCGCCGACAGGTATCGGTTCATGTCTCGCGCCGCACACGTCGGCGGAGCCCGCACCGCCGACCACAAGATGATCGCCGACGCGGTGCTCGCGCACCGTCCGGACGAGGCGGTCGTCCTGCTGACACGACACTTCAGCGAGACCGCCGAACTCTGCCGGCAGCAACTGCTGTTGCAGGGAAAAGCCCAGCCCGGTGTCGTGACGCGAACGCCTTGCTAGGCAGCGTTCCTAAAAACAAACAAGAAGCCGAAGAGAGAGGAAATGACAGGCGATTTCGAGGAAACGTTCGTTCTTATCGTAGGCGGAGGACCCGTCGGGCTGACATCCGCGATCGATCTCGCGCAGAGGGGGGTACCTTGCATTCTGATTACGGAAAACCTCGAGACGGCGACCCAGCCCCGCTGCAATTTCGTGAATGCACGCACTATGGAGCATTTCCGTCGTCTCGGACTGGCGGAGGAAGTTCGCGCGGCGGCGCCGCTTGCCAAAATGCATCCGCGCGTAGCCTTCGTCACGCGCTTCTGCGGCCACGAATTCGGTAACATCGATCTGCTGAAGACGCGCCTTAGTGAAGGGCAGCTCGGACCGGAGTCCGGCCTGTCCATCTCCCAGCTCTTTCTGGAGCCGCTGCTGCGCCGACATGCCGAGGCCTCGGAGTCGGTCGACGTGCGCTTCGGTACACGCCTGGTCGCGCTCGGTGGGGAGGACGGCGCTCCGATCGCAACGGTCGAAGACGTGCGCACGGGAGTGCGCAAACGAATCCGGTCTCGGTACGTCATCGGTGCCGATGGGGCTCGGAGTCCGGTTCGTCGTCACTTCAACATTTCCATGGCGGGCGACGACGGGCGCATCGACAATGCGTTCGTCTCCGGCACCATGATCACGTATTTCGTTCGGGCCCCGACTCTGCTGGAGGAGAGCAGGCGTGCGCCGGCGACCATCACCTGGATCATAAATCACGACCTCCGCGCGTTCGTTTTTGCCCAGGACGGCCGCGAGCGCTGGATCATTCATTATCAGGTTCCGGAAGGCCTCGGCTGGGAGCAGGTCCGCAGCGACGAGGTGATGCGGTCGATATTCGGCAAAGACCTTCCGTACGAAATCCTCGCGGAGGGGCCGTGGACCGGCGGTTTGTCTTTGGTTGCCGCGGCATACCGGGCAGGTCCCGCTTTCCTCGTTGGCGACGCGGCGCACCTCTACACACCTCTAGGTGGCTTCGGCATGAACACGGGCATCGGAGATGTCCTGAACCTGACTTGGAAGCTTGCGGCAGCATACTCGGGGTGGGCCGGTCCCAACCTCCTGGATTCGTACGAGGCCGAGCGGAGATCCATCGGTTTGAGGAACTCGAAGATCGGCATCCACTGCTCGAAACGGAAAGGCAAGTGGCTGATCCCGCCGACCATCGAGGATGAAGGCGAGGCCGGTGCGCGTGCCCGGAAGACGTTCGGGGATTTCGTGGTCGTAGACGATCTCGACGAATACGACACGTCCGGACTGCAGTTGGGCGAGCGGTACGAATCCTCCCCCATCGTTTGTGCCAATGGCACTGCCGCGCCTCCGGACACATGGAGCAACTACAAGCCCGCCGACTTTCCGGGAGCGCGTTCGCCCCACTTCTGGCCGTCGCCCGGACGCGGCTTCTACGATCTGTTGGGTCGAGACTACACCCTTGTCGATTTCGAAAGCGGAGAACCTCTCGAGGCGTTGCTCGAGGCCGCGAAGCTGCGGAGGCTCCCGCTGTCGGTGGTCCGTTGTCCCGCTCCTGGCCAGCCCTACCAATCCAAACTCGTTCTGGTCAGGCCCGACCAGCACATCGCATGGCACGGAAACGCTCCACCGGAGGATCCGACGGCTGTGATCGACCGGGTGCGCGGAGCTTGACGAACCAAAACGAACGAAAAAGCGGGAGGGAATATGGGAATCGGAGGACAAGTCGTCGTTCCGTTCGATGGGTCCGCTCCGGTCGATAGCCGACCGGACGGCCGCAGGATCGACTTGGACGAATTCGTGGAAGGCCGATCGATCGGCGCCTTCCACCTCAATGTCGTGCTTTGGCCACTGCTGGTCACGATCGCAGATGGTTTCGATCTTGTCGTAATGGGCTATGCCGCCCCCGAGATCATCAAGATATTGAACTTCGATCGGAGCGCGATGGGCGTCATCCTGAGCTCCAGCCTGGTCGGAATGCTGATCGGCACTCCGATAGCCGGCTATCTCGGCGACCGTTTTGGCAGGAAGCCTCTGATCGTTCTGTCGACATTGCTTTTCGGCCTAGCCACGTGCTCGACCGTGCTGGCCGCTTCCGTCGCGCAGTTCTGCGCTCTTCGTTTCGTCGCGGGAGTCGGCCTTGCCGGGATCATCCCTAACGCGACCGCGCTCGTATCGGAGTTCATTCCACGCCGCGTCCGCGGTGCCTTCCTCATAGTCGTACAGCTCGGCGTGCAGATCGGAGGCATAGTACCCGGCCTCGTCGCCGCGTATCTGGTCTCCCGCTACGGCTGGGAAGTACTTTTCCATATAGGAGGCGCCGCTCCGGTGGTGCTGGCGACGGTGCTCGTTTTCGTACTGCCCGAGTCCATCAAGTACCTGTCGCTCGTTCCATCGAAGCGAGCGGAGCTTCTCAGGATCGCCAGGGCTCTCGACCCGAGGGGCCACCTTCCGGACGACGCGGTTTTCGCCTTGAAGTCCACGGGCTCGAGGGGAGCCTTGTCCCCGCTCGTGCCGCTTCGAAACGGCATGCACATCATCACACCGCTCCTCTGGCTACTCGCGGTGGTCAATTTGTTCACGACCCTTCTGATGGCGAGCTGGGCTCCGACGGTCTTGCGTGACATCGGACTTTCACCCGAAGCCGCCGCGCTCACGGCGACCCTGTTCGGTCTCGGAGGATTGATCGGAAGCTTCATGCTTACGGTGGGGTTCAATCGCTATGGTTTTCTCGTCATCGTCGCTTTCTACATCGTCGCGATCCCCTCGATGGCGCTCATCGGCCAGCCGTTCGTCGATCGCGGAGTCCTGCCGTGGTTGGTTCTTGTGACCGGCATATGCGTTGCCGGTACCCAATCCGCGATCAACTCGGCTTTCGGAATGTTATATCCAACCACCATCCGGTCGAACTGCGTCGGGTGGGGAATGGCGATCGGCCGCCTCGGAGCGATCGGAGGCCCTCTGTTCGGAGGCTTCCTGATGTCCAAGCAACTCTCCGGTACCGCTTTCTTCGAAACCGCCGCGTTGCCTCTCGTATTCGGCGTCCTGATAGCTGGCGTGCTGACGTACGCCTGCCGGCAGAGGTTCGGAGGCTGGACTTTGGATGAAAGGGCAAAGGGGGAGGCATGACCGCTCCATTCGAAAACAATCGCTGGATGTCTTCGCCGCCGAACGAGATAGCAGAAAGAATAAGAGCCTTGGGGCCGGTGATAGATCCGCCCGGAACCGCGCGGATCTACGCAGACATCCTGGCTCACCAGCCGACCGACGGAGTCGACGTCATTCCCAACATCCGCTACGGAAACGGGACCAGGCAGTCGTTGGACGTCTATCGGCCGGTTGCGACATCGGGTTCGGTGCCTGTGGTGCTGTTCTTCCACGGTGGCGGCTACAGTCGCGGCGACAAGTCCGATAGGAGCAATGTGGGTTACTTCTTTGCCCGCAACGGGGTCACGGCCTTCATCGCGAACTATGGCCTTGCCCCGGAATGCAAGTGGCCGTCTGGGGCACGCGACGTGATTGCTGCCTTGAGGTGGGCCCAGGAGAATGCGCAAGATCATGGAGGAGATCCGAGACGAATATGTCTGCTCGGAGAATCGGCGGGAGCCGCGCACGTCGCTCTCGCTTCCTTCGTCTCCACCTTCCACAAGGGGCGACCTCTCCGAGCGGCCGGCGTGGTTCTGCAGTCCGGGTCTTACAACGTCGCTCTCGAACGCGTCGCGGCTGCGGCTTTCGGTATACCTTCTCCCGACCTGCGCAATCAGGCCTATTTCGGCGAGGAGACTGCCCGATATTTGGAGATGTCGACGACCCGTCTGATAGATGCCCCGGACGTGCCGACCTTGATCACCTACGCGGAATACGATCCGGTTCCGATGCAGGTGCAAGCCGGAGAACTATTCGCCACCTTGGCGCTGCGGGCGTCCCATTGCCCCCTGCTACTCCGGTTGTTGGGCCATGGGCATATCTCTCAATTCAGCTCGTACAATACGGTGGATACCAGCGTAAGCGGACGGGTGCTCGATTTCGCGAAGTCTCTGCCGAGAGTCCAATGATCCATGGAGAACTGCAATTCGGATCCGAACGCCGGCCTCAGTCCCGCATTGCGATGTCAGGGGGGCCATCGCTGAATTGCGAAGCCGAAAGCGAACGGGGCGGCGACTTCCAGGCCGCTCCACGAAAGCGCTCTATGACCACGTAGTCCAAAGCAAGCTTCATCTGAATTGACGGCGCTCTGTTGAGATACCCGGTCCTTTGGTGATGCCCACCAGAGCTCTCTTTCCAAGCGGCTTACCTAGAGCCTTACTGAGTAACACTTGCGCTATGAAGAGTAATACGAGCCGTGCCTCGGTTGTCCTGATAGTTCCTGTTGAGCGGCCCTTGGAGACGACGGTAATACTCCGGAGTGATGTCAGGCGGCAGAATGGTTGGAAGCGTTTGAACCGCGTCATTTACGTAAGGCAGACCTCTCCCGTTTCCGGGGCGACAAAGTCAGCAATGAGAAGGCGAGACAGATTTTGCTTTTGCCAAACCTCATTGGCGACGGGCAATAGAGCGTCCGGGATGGGGTCTAGAGTCTCCAAGTCGCTCTGTTCTTTTTGACGCCCAATAATCCCGGCATCATCCGACGTTTCTTCCAGCCGCTTTGGGCGTGCAGAGTGTCGGCTGCATCCCCTAGGTCTAGATTGAGCCCCGCATCGCTGGGTTCAAGGGGAAGCTCGCCGCCGCCACTGCCCCAAATAGTGAGAATTGGTTGAAACCAATTCGCGCCGTAAACGCGACGAAAGGGGAACAAAAGGAATCTCGGTCTGTCGTATGATCCGAATCCCATTACGCCGGACAAGAGAACACCATGGCACAGAATATCTACGACAATCCCGATTTCTTCGCCGGTTACAGCCAGCTTCCGAGACAAATTCGCGGTCTGGACGGTGCGCCTGAATGGCCCTCCATACGCGCGATTTTGCCAGCGATTTTCGGCAAGCGCGTCCTCGATTTGGGGTGCGGCCTTGGTTGGACGTCGCGCTGGATGCGCAAGCAAGGCGCAAACTCGGTGCTCGGCCTGGACCTCTCCGAAAACATGATCAGCCGGGCAAAGGCGGATACCAACGATCCAGAAATTAAATACCGGATTGCAGACCTGGAGACAGTGGAGTTGCCGCCGGCAGCCTTCGATCTCGCTTATAGTGCACTCACCTTTCACTATATCAGGGACTTCAGCCGTCTCGCGCGCATGGTCCACCAAGCGCTCACGCCCGGCGGGCATATCGTATTCACCATCGAGCATCCGATCTTTATGGCAGCGGTCCATCCGCATTGGATCGCCGACGAGGACGGGCGCAAGACTTGGCCAGTCAATTGCTATTCGATCGAGGGTGAGCGCCAGACTGACTGGTTTGCGAAAGGCGTAATCAAATATCACCGGACCATCGGCACGACGCTTAACACCTTGATCCGTGCTGGCTTCCGGATCTTAGCCGTCGAAGAGTTTGCCCCGTCCCCCGAGCAGATCACACAAACGCCAGAGCTGGAAGAAGAGTTGGAGCGACCGATGATGCTTCTGGTTTCCGCGCAACGGTAGCACCCAAAGTCAATTGTTCGGGTCGTTCGGCGCGCTTGTTGTCAATGACTGCATCGAGTCAATCAGTAATCTTCTCAAAGCCCTTGGCCATGCGCATTATGCAGATATCGCCATATTGACCAGGCGGACCAGCCGGCGGGTCGGGTCTTTCAGCGATTTTCGACTGCGGCCAAAGAACTCTCGGCCAGGACCTCGCGAAGCCACAACAGAAAGACCCCCGTCGCCGGGGATGCCTCTCGCCCAGGATTTGGGATGGCGAGAAAGCCGTTTGGGATGCGAAGCATGCGCGGATGCCTCCTAATATTGGGCTGTTGCGCCGTCGGCTTGGAATGAAGCGGGTGGTCGGGAATGCTGGTCGTTGAGATGACCGCCAGAAGTGCCGTGCGACGTTGCCTGCTTCAAGGAACGTCTCAGCACCCTCATGAATGATGCACCACCCGTCCCCTTCATCCGATGAGCGCACTGGCGCGTCGCAGAGGGACAAGGTAGCCATCTAGGACATGCGCACTCGTCCATGTCGGTCAATACTCGGAGAAGATTCGCTTTATCTCATGCGGCTTGTTGGTCCTGGTTAGGGCCAACGCAAGGAGGATGCGAGCCTTTTGCGGACTTAAATTGTCTGCGTTGAGGACGCCAAGCTCTAGGTAGTGGTCGCGTTCAATGACGCGCCCGTTCAGTGCGGCTGGAACGCATGATGATGGCTTCACCACCTGTCTTACGATAAGCCGCGACGGCCGCCTTCTCATTTTGGGATAGGGTCCCGGCACCCGCGCCGGCAATGACAACTCCTTTCGCGCCCGAAGCGAGAGCATCCCGGATCGGTGTTCCCGGTGCATCGGCGTAGGAGTAAACAATATGCACCGTCGGCAACTCGTTGATGTTCTTGATATCAAATTCAGAGTTGTTGCCATGACGACGGACAGGTGCCCGATAGAAAACAATCCTATCCGTATCGACATAGCCTAGAAGGCCAAAGTCTCCCGACTTAAAGGCCTCTAGCCGGAAGGTGCTGGTCTTGACAACCTCGCGAGCAGCGTTGATCTGCTCGTTCATGACCACCAGAGTTCCCTTGCCTGCCGCCTCTGGCTGAATGGCAACGCGAACTGCACTGTAGAGATTGTAGGGTCCATCCGTACTCATTGCAGTTGGGGGACGCTGCGATCCGACCAGGACCACCGGCTTGTCCGATTTCATCGTTAAATTCAGAAAGTAGGCTGTCTCCTCCAGGGTATCGGTTCCGTGGGTAACCACAATGCCCGCAATGTTCTCTTCTTTAGAACTGAGAAGACCGTTTGCAGTCTCAGCTAACTTTTTCCAATGACCGAACGAAATGTCTTGACTGCCAATGTTCGCAATCTCGATGACCCGTGTGTCCGCTAACTGAGCGAGTTCGGGGATGGCCTGAACGAGGTCATTGCCGGTAAGAAGACCGACCTCGTAGTCGGCAGGGCGAACCGACGAGTCGCCCTTGCCCGCGATCGTGCCGCCAGTCGTCAATACATATACTAATGGTAGTGACATGCTCGCCTCAGCTGTTTGCGGGGGAAAGGGATGCTTTTTCTCCGATGATTGTGGAGGGTCCAAGCCAGGGTAGCTGCGTCCATGCCTTCTGAACCATGGTCACTCTTCTGACGCCCTTCGGCACTGCCGGCCTGTAAGAGCCTGCTCCGAAGTTACGCCAGCTCACTGGAGTATCCACTGCCTGAATCGTTCCTCGCCTTCGGCAAGGTTCTTGCTCCAAGATTCGTTGTCGACCGGCACCATTTGCTTCAGATTGTCAGGATAGGTGGACATTATCGACTGACGTCTTTGCTCATAAACTGATATGCGTTCACATTAGACGGTCCGGCACCGATCTTGGCGCAACGAGCTGCCTGACTCTCTGGTTCCAGCGAGAAAACGATGAGACGTCGAGTCAGCTCGGCTTTGGGATTACCTTTCGGGATGACCCAGCCATAAGAGTTGTAAAATGCCTGATTCCAGCAAATCGCCAGCCCATCCCCTTGCGCGATCAATTGATAGGCCCGGTTCGAAAAAGTTGGCATAATATCGATCTCGCCACTGTGGAACAGCTGAGCGCCTTGTGGCGGAGTCGTCCACCAAGTCACTATCTTCTGATCTTGTCGAGTTTGTTGAAGGCGCGCTTCCAGCCGTCGTCAGTCTCAAGAACCTTGTAGATCTCCTCGCCTCCGGGCACCCCGTCAGCCCGCAAGGCAACTTCGCTGTCGTCGCGGCCGCCATTGCGAAGTGAACGAGCTCCTGGGATCGAAAAGTCCCACATGTCGGCGAAAGACGTCAGCTCCTTCTTGGTGGCAGAGGGAAGGCATACCAGAGCAATGGCAGAGATATATCTGGCATAAAGCTTGGATTGTGCCGCATCTCCTCGGGAATCTGATCGACGAATTCGCCACTCACGTTGAGCGGTTCTAGCAAATCCGCCTGCTGCCACTGCAGCGACTCATCGGCGCCGGCCCCGAAAACACAGTCCCACATGTAGTTCTTGGTCTCTACCATCGATTTGATCTGGGTGGTCGGACTAGCGCTACGGATTACGGGGACGACCTGGATTCCTGTGGCTTT
The DNA here is from genome assembly GCF_058314695.1 of Bradyrhizobium sp. T-12. Lineage (NCBI taxonomy): Bacteria > Pseudomonadati > Pseudomonadota > Alphaproteobacteria > Hyphomicrobiales > Nitrobacteraceae > Bradyrhizobium > Bradyrhizobium sp. T-12. Next base: position 266,320 of record NZ_JBZFQJ010000002.1, read on the forward strand.
CTCAAATGGCCCATAGAGAAGCTCACGATTGACTTCAGTCATCGCTCCTCCGGTATCCGCAACGTATAATGTCTGTGCGCCGGACTCCAGACTGTGGGCGCGGCCAACGAGGCAGTTGCGCGCGCCGTCCATTTTAAAAACGTCCTTCTGTTCATGGCGTTCCTAGAATTCCTGATTGCCCTTACCACTGTCGCGTTGGCTCTCGTTGCGGTCACGTGAGCGATAAGCATCACAGAGCGCACGACCAGCAGAAGCCAAGCGGAGACCGCGGCAAGAGAAGGGGTCGCGCGGTAAATCGCTTCTTCCCAAAGCTGCTTGGGCAGTGCGACGAAGGTGCCGCCGTGAGGCGCAGATTTTTGTGAGTTGCCGTGTTACGGGAGCTGCCATCGCCAACCTTCTCCGGGTTTCTTGCTGTTGGCGCGCAAGTCTGGCATTCCGCTTCGCGGTCGCCAGCGCTGCTTGACTACCAGACGCTATTTTCGTATCCAAACACCGTCAAGTGTATAATCAACAGCTTTGCCGAGCTTCTGAGATCGAATCCTCCAGGTGGAATTCCGGCAAGATGCGGCGGCTGTGGGCCGGCTGGAGCAACTGGGTGCTTCCCGAAACTCCGTGTCTCCGCCACGACCAGAAGTGCTGCGTTTTGGCCTGAGGCGACGGATGGACCATGCGGAGGAACAAGCGCGTGACCATGTTGGTGGTGACGCGCGATCTGGGTTTCGCCTGCAACTGGATGAGACCACGCGATGATGGCCAAGAGGCGAGCAGTAGATCGGCTCAGGCGTCGAAATGGCATTAGTGCGAAGAGCTAAGCCGTACGTGCGATGATGCAAGACCTCGGGATCGGATCGTCCCACAGGCCTCATCTTCGCCAGGTGCGAGAGAGGATCATGATGCGGCTTGCCGAGATGAGCGCCGACGAACTTCAGCAGATGCTCCGCCACGTGAGGGCGGAATACGATGCTATTCGCGCGCGCAAATTGAAGCTGAACATCGCGCGCGGGCGCCCGGGAGAAGAGCAGCTCGATCTGTCGAACGAACTGCTTTCGCTACCGAAACCCGATGATTGGATCACGGAAGCTGGGGACGATGCACGAAATTACGGGGGCGATCCGAAGGGACTTGTCGAACTCCGCCGCATATTCGCTCCCATCCTAGACGTTCCAGTGGAGCAAGTCGTGGTAGGAGGTAACTCCAGCCTTGCGATCATGCATGATGTAATTGTGTGGGCTCTTCTAAAGGGTGTGACAGCAATTGCGACCCCTTGGATGAAACAGGGAAGAATCGCGTTCCTTAGCCCCGTGCCTGGTTATGAACTGCATCATAACATGTGCATCGAGTATGGCATCGATCTGATTCCGGTCCCTGTCACGCCCAAGGGGCCAGACATGAAGGTGGTGGAGCATCATGTGCGGGATCCACGTGTGAAGGGCATGTGGTGCGTGCCGACTTATGCCAATCCGACGGGCGAAATATGGTCCGATGAAGTAATTGATCGACTGGCTGCGATGGAGGCTGCGGCCACAGATTTTCGGCTCTTCTGGGACGATGCGTATGTCGTCCATCACTTAGCCGATAACAGCAAGCCAGCTAAACGGATCTTGCCTGCTTGCGCGGCCGCCGGGAATGCGGATCGACCGCTTATGTTCTGGTCTACCTCAAAGATTACCTTCGCCACAGCCGGTATCGGCTTCTTCGCAGCTTCTCCCGCGAACGTTCGTTGGTTTCTTGACTGCGCCAAGCGGCGTGGAGCTGGTCAAGACAAGCTTAATCAACTTCGTCACGCGCGTTTCCTCAAGGACGCAGGGGGCGTGACACGACACATGAAAAGACACCGCGCTATTCTTGCTCCCAAGTTTTCCGCAGTGCTCCAAGCGTTCGAAAGACGTCTCGCAGGCAAAGGTGCTGCCGTCTGGACTCGGCCTGAGGGCGGTTATTTCATCAGCGTCGATACTATTGCAGGCGCAGCGCAACGAGCTGTCAGGCTGGCGGGCGACGCGGGAATCTCTCTCACTGCAGCAGGATCGACTTTTCCAAACGGGCATGATCCCAAGGACAGCAATATCCGCATTGCGCCAAGTTTTGCATCGTTGGAAGACGTGCGGATTGCAGCTGAGGCAATTGCAATCTCAATTCTGCTGGCGGCAGTCGAGAAGCAGCTTGGCATCAATGACAATGACTGAAGTGAACACGCAGCACAACTCGTCTCAAGCCATTTGTCTTCTGACCCGTCACCTCAGCGGCCACCTCGCCATCGATTTTTCGTCCGCTTCGCCGGAGGCTATCGGCCACGCCCAGTGTCATGTTATTGACAGGCAGCGCGACTGGATACAGTATAATTAATATGCATACATCAGGCTTGCTTGGTTGTGTCGGTGGCCGGCAAACCGGCTCGTTCGGGCCCGAAGCTAAGGCAGATCCTTAAATGGAAACCCACGCTCCGCAAACTTATCGCAGCGCCGCCAACCCCGGAGCGCGTTTGAAGCAAGTTCCTCTAGATTATCTTGACAACTACAAGTCTCGGTTCGATGCGATAACGGCTCCGCATATTCATGCGTTCGACAAGGCCCATCTAGTTGCGCTAACCGAAGGGGGCGCAATTAAGCGTAAAATCGGACAGCAACTTCTAGCCGGCCTGCGACAGATGGAGGCAGAAGGTGTTCTAAATGTTCATTCTAAGATGAACTCGGGCCTGCACGCGGGCGAACGATATCTAACAAAGCTTTATGGCAGTGAAATTGGTGGGCAGATCGCCACCGGGCGCAGTTCGGGAGATCTGAATGCCGTTTCTCGAAGGAGGGCGTTTGCGGCTCAGATCTGTTCAGCCTTGGATGGCATGATGAAGCTGCGCCATTCTCTCATAGAATTGGCGTCGAAACACATCGAGACCGTCATGGCGGGCAACACGCATGGCCAGCACGCCCAGCCAACAACACTGGCGCATTGGGCTCTGATGTTTGAACTGGTCGCAGCCCGGCATCAGCAGCGATATCAAGAAGCTCATGCTCGCATCAATCAGTCGCCTGCTGGCGCTGCCATCATGACTGGGAGCGATTTTCCGATCGATCGTCGGCGCTCGTCAGAGCTCCTCGGCTTCGATGGGCCCTTGCCCAACACTTTCGATGCGATCATCAGCCACGACATGGAGATCGAATATGCCGGTCTCATGGCAGGTTTAACGCATTCGCTCGCTCGCTTGGCCGATGATCTGCAGTTATGGTCGACATTTGAATATGGCTATGTCGAATTGCCGGATTATCTGTGTGGTACTAGCTCGATCATGCCGCAGAAGAAAAATCCTGATGGGCTGGAGGACATCAAGAGTTTGGCGACGCAAGCATCATCGGCCTTCCTGGCTGTAAGCATGTCCGAACGCGGACCTACTGGTTTTACCACCATGGAGCGGGTCAATACGGACAGTCAGCTCAAGGCCATTGGTGAAATGATTCCCGCACGACTGGATACTCTGTCGCGCCTTGTGGGCGATGTGCGCTTTGATGTCGCGAGAATGAGCTATTTGGCGGGTGCCAACTGGTGCACCGCAACGGACCTTGCTGCGGCCATAGCGCGCGAGACTGCGTTGGGGTGGCGTAAAGCGCATGAATTGGTCGCCGGATTCGTGGCGCACTGTTTCAATTGCGGAATGATGCCAAACACGGTGACAAGTGCCGACTTGGATGCAGCAGCAAATCAGCTCGGTTTTCCTGCACCAAGCCTTGACCCCCAACTGTTTCGGGAAAGCCTTAGTCCACTCGCTTTCGTTGGCCGACGTTCGACTTACGGCAGCCCGGCGCCCGCCAATGTGTGCGCGCAGATAAAGCTCGCTCGCGAGAGCCAGACCAGAGATGCGGAGCAGCAGGAAAAGCTGCGTTGTGTTCGCGAACGCGCCGCTAAAGCTCTTGATGAAGCCGTGAATGCCATCCTTGAGTAACATTGGGTGGTCGATATGTCCGGCCAGCATCTATCGCAACATGATGATGTATCCAAAAGGGCCGCAATAGAATACATTGTGCTTGACTGTTATGGGCGTCGTGCTCATTGTCTCGCGATCGGCGCAAACGGCCCGGCGCAGTTTGATGCTGTCAGCCCCGTCTTCGGTTGCCGATTAGTTCGTTCTTCGGGAGACCGCGGCCTTCATGGACCTGAAGCAGATCGAAGTTTTTTGCCGGAAGGCGGCTGAGCTCAATTTGCAGAAGATTGAGCTGAAAAGAGGGGACATTCGGCTGCTGCTGATCGCCGCCGCTGAAGTGACATCCGCTTTCACCAGCGCGCCGCTGTCACTGCAAAAAGCTGACAGTCTCGGTTCGAATCAAGAAGGTCATAAGATACGAGCTTTGACCGACGGAGTGTTTTATCGCTCGGATGTCCAGGGTGGTTCTCCTGCGGTTGAAGTAGGGCAGACAATCACCAAGGGGCAGATCGTTGCTGTCGTAGAGTCCATGAAAACACTGTTCCGTGTCGAAGCTGACAGAGCGGGGACGGTGCGAGCAATCCTACCCGACGACGGCCAGGTGGTTTGCGCGGGTGACACTCTTCTCGTTCTCGAGTGAGCAAATGTTTGACAAGGTGCTGATCGCCAACCGTGGGGAAATAGCCGTTAGAATGGAGCGCGCCTGCGGTGCCATTGAAGCGTTCAAAGCCGGCAGCGCGGACATCCGGTTTCTGAAGAATTGGTTGGCCGCTGGGCTGAGGCTGAAGAGAGCCACTTCTGCGGTGGCATCATGACGGGTCTTTGCGATTACATTCCGCAATTGACTGCCATCATGAGGCGCCATGGCTTGATCCGGCTGGAATATGAGGAAGGCGGCGAGTTTATAAACATTGAGCTTGCGGCGACGACCGACGAGAAGGTGCGAGCGGCGCCGCCGGCTACGGCAAATATTGTTGTTCGCGCGGTTGGGCCGGGAAGATTCTTACCAAGGCATCCCGCGGCGGCTTCAGCGGCGGTGCCGATGGGCTCGTCTTTAAACTCGGATGATATCCTCGGCTACCTACAGGATGATTTGATTCTAATCCCGATCAGAACGCCGCAGCGGGGGCGGTTGGTCACAATTCTTATCGAAGAAGGCGCCGCGGTTAGTTACGGCGCGCCCTTGTTCGAGATCCTTCCGGTAGACGTGGAGTAGGCGGCATCTACGAACGGCATCGGCGCACGGCGTTGGCATAGTATCACACCATCTACTCTACTCGGGCAGGTAGGAAAATGAAATATGATGTCGCAATTATTGGGGGCGGAGCCATCGGTTCCGCGGCTGCCTATTTTCTCAAGCTCATGGCGCCGGCTTCAGATGTCATAGTGATAGAGCGCGATCCGACCTATGCGATAGCCTCGACGCCACGGGCGTCTGGTGGCGTCCGACGTCTTTTCGCGCTTTCCGAGAATATCCAGCTTTCAAATTTCTCAATCCCCTTCTTTGAGTCATTTCCGAAGACGATGGCGATCGAAGGCGTGGATGCCGAGATCGGCTTTAAGAAAAATGGCTACCTCTTCATCGTGCCCCTTAGTGCGACGGGGATGTTGCGTCAAAATTACGACGCTCAACGAGATCAAGGTTGCAATGTCGTATGGCTGACGCCGGACGGTCTGAAAGAGAAATTCCCTTCGATGAACGTTTCGGACCTTGGCGCCGGCGTCCATTCTCCCGATGACGGCTGGCTGGATCCGCATAGTGTGCTGATGGGTTTTCGTAAGAAATCGCAATCTCTCGGCGTCAAATATCTTGCCGACGATGTGGTGGGGATGGACCGCGCCGCTCATGCTGTAACGCATGCCCGAGTGGCATCCGGCGCTCAGATTGAAGCGGATCAATTCATCAATTGCGCAGGAGCGTGGGCAAAGGAAATCTGCAAGCAACTGGGGTTCGATGTTCCAATCACCCCGCTGCGGCGTTTCGAACATTACTTCGAAACGCAAGAACCCATCGAGCCGCTGCCTTACCTCAAAGACCCCGAAAGATTAGCTTTCCGTCCCGAAGGCGCCGGCTATTCAGGCGGTGTTCCGACGCTCGCGGAACCGCGGGGCTATAATTTCGAGGTCGACTACGACTATTTCGAATCAGTTGTGTGGCCAGCATTGGCGCACCGTTTCCCGCAGTTCGAACGGACGAAATGCCGTTCAACTTTGCCGGGTCTCTATGATCAGAACGACTTCGACGGCAATGTCATCATCGGGCCGGGGGCCGATGGTCTGGGCAATTTCCACATGCTGGCGGGCTTCTCAGGTCACGGCCTGATGCATGCGCCCGGCTGTGGTCTGGCGATTTCCGAACTTATCCTGAAGGGACGATACGAAACGCTGGATTTAACTCGTTTCGGTTGGCAGCGACTGATCGACGACGCCCCTCTGCCCGAGCGCGGCATCATATAGTTTCAACGCTTTCCCCTGCCTGTGGGATTTGGGAGCTTTGCCTTCCAAGACCTTCCGATGTGACCGCGAGGCCGTTCTCCTTGAGGCGCCACGCGCCACGGACCGTGTGACCTCGAAACGGCGCTTTGGAACCCTTCCGTAAAACGCGATCGGCGATGCGAAATCAGTTGCGGTGTGGCAATATAAAATGTATCCAAAAACAATAGAAGGGATGCAAAATATGGCGAGCGTGAAAAGCGCCGAGGTCGCTATCATCGGGTCCGGTACGATTGGTATCGCGGTCGCCTACTATCTGGCCAAACACCACGGCATCACTGATATCGCGCTCATCGACCAAGGCCCTCCGATGGCCTTCACGTCCGCTCAGTCTGGCGAGAATTATCGAAATTGGTGGACCCATCCACTGATGGTTCGTCTCTCTGATCGTTCCATCCAGCTCATGGAAGACATCGCGCGAGAGTCGGGCAATCGGCTGAACATGACTCGACGCGGATATGTCTTGGCGTCGCGAAAGACAGATGCCTCCGAGCTGATCGAGGGATTGCGCTTCAGCTTGGGTGCGGAATTCGATGAGCAGGTACGGATCCATGAGGGTACCACGAGCCGCAGTTATCAACGACCCGCAGACGCTGACTGGACGCTGGCGCCACGAGGCTTCGATCTGCTTCGCAATCCCGAGCTGATCCAATCGCTGTTTCCCAATTATGATCGCGACCTGCGAACAATCCTGCATGTACGCCAAGCCGGCGACATTTCGGGGCAGCAGATGGGAGCCTTCATGCTGGAATACACGGGCAGCGTCGGCGCGCACCGCATGCAGGGCATGGTCGACGGCATTAAGGCGGAGCGAGAAGGCGGGTTTACTATCGCTTTTAAGGACGAGGGGACCTCTAAGACTCTCCGAGCGGTCAAGCTAATTTACTGTGCGGGTCCCTTTGCGAACGACATTGCCGCCATGCTCGACGTCGAGTTGCCCCTATTCAATGTGATGCAGCAGAAAATCGCCTTCGAGGATGTTCACAAGGTCATTCCTCGGGACATGCCGTTTTCGATCGACCTCGATGATCAAATGATCAATTGGACGGAAGAAGAAGCTAGCCTGCTTCGGGCCAGTGCAGACACTGCCTGGCTCACACAACCAATGACCGGCGCAATTCATTGCCGTCCCGACGGAGGAGACGGCGGCAGCTGGCTACGGCTCGGATGGGCCTACAACGAGAGGGCGCAGGTAAACGCGACCTGGGACGTTCCGCTGGACGACCGCTTTCCCGAAATTGTGCTTCGAGGGGCTTCGAGGCTCAACCCCGGACTCAGGACCTATATCGGACGGCTGACGCGCGGTCTGCATCATTATAGCGGCTGGTATACGCGGACCCACGACAATTGGCCGCTGGTCGGGCCCATGGGACCGGAAGGCTCCTATATGTGCGTCGGTCTTTCCGGCTTTGGCACGATGATGGCTTGCGCTGTCGGAGAGCAAACGGCCGCATGGGTTGCGGATAAGCCGTTGCCCGGATCGGCTGTCTTCACAATGGACAGGTTCACGGATCCTTCGTTGATCCCTGATCTGGGCTCGGTGGGCGCGGGGCTGCTTTGATGTCTGCGCCCGACCGATTGATGCATTGCTTGAGAGATACGCGCCTAGCGTTGGACTAGTTGGGAACTCCGATGAGTGACAGCCATACATTGCCCCTTGGTGACGTCGCGTTCGCTACGATCGGGGAGCTTTCGCGCGCATTGGCCACCAAGCAGGTCACGTCGCTCGAGATCACGGAGCGTTTTCTGGCGCGGATTGCGAAGTTCGACCCGCAGCTCCATGCCTTCGTCGCAATCTACGCGGATTCGGCTCGCGTAGCTGCCAAGACCGCCGATGCACGGCGTGCGGGCGGCAACGCTTTGCATATGCTGGACGGGATACCTTTCGCGGTCAAAGATCTATTTGATGTCAAGGGGAGACCGACCCGGGCCGGATCGCTTGCGACCGCATCGACCCCTGCGGAGAACACAGCCCACGCTGTTCAGCGCCTCCTCGATCGAGGAATGGTTCTCATCGGGAAAACGCACACCGTTGAATTCGCTTTTGGTGGTTGGGGGTGCAATCCCGTCTGCGGTACGCCGGTGAATCCCTGGGATACCTCGGTTGCGAGAGTACCCGGCGGATCATCCAGCGGATCGGGAGTCGCGGTCGCGGCGGGGCTCGTGCCGGTTGCGCTCGGGACCGATACCGGCGGCTCAATTCGTACCCCCGCATCGCTTTGTGGAATTGTTGGCCACAAGAGTACGCTCGGCTTGGTCGGCCGGGGCGGCGTCTTTCCATTGGCGCCGACATTTGACACTGTGGGTCCGTTGGCCCGCAGCATCCGGGATGCCGCGTTGGTACTCGATGCCTTGCAAGGGCGGGATCCCCAGGATCCCTCGACCTACGGAATTGGGCGCATAAATCCTCTTGGCGAGTTAACGGCTGGCGTCGAGGGCTTGATCTTGCGAGCGCCAACTGACTCTCAGCTCAAATTCGTCGACCCCCGAATTATGGACCTTTTCCATAAGGCACTGGGCGACCTCAAGAGACTAGGCGCTCACATAGATGTGCGTCCCATGCCTCGGAGTCACGAAGAATATGCGGCTCACGCATCCGGTATCACGGGGACCGAAGGCTGGAATGGGCTATCGCAATACATCGAGGGGCTCGACAGTCGAGTTGATCGTTTGATAGCGCAGCGAATGCGCAAAAGCAGTGGCATCAGCGCGAGGGACTATTTCGGCCTGCTTACAACCCGCCGCGAAATGCAGGTGGAATTCGATCGTTATCTGGAAGGCGCAGCAGCGTTTCTCTTGCCCTCGGCTCCGATCGTGACTCCAGAGATCGAGGGGGCGCACGAGCAAACCGCACCTTTTGGTCTCCTCGCCCGTATAGCCAATCTAATGGACTTGGCCGCTATATCGATACCCATGGGGCTCGCAGCCCTTATGCCGGTAGGTCTGCAAATTACCGTCCGCCGTTTTGGTGATGCAACGGCCTTCCGGATTGCGCAAGCGTTTGACCGCGAACGAGGGGGCGCCGTAGCAATCCCTCCCGGATACATATGAAACCGTTCGCGATCCCCCCAATGACTTGTCGCAGACCGAGCCCTTTTGGGGGGCTTGCCGAGTTTCGGGCATTGTTCGTGGCTTTCTGAAAATGAGGATTCCATTCGGAAATTACGATTTCGTCACATTCAGGTTGACACGAATGTGCCGGAGGCCCTTTAATCGTATCCTAAATTAACGTCTCGGATACAAATTGGGCCGCGGGCCCTCGCTCCCATGGCGGCCGGCGAAAAGAGGACGATGATGAGTGACGAGCAAGCCGCGGCACTGAGTCCCGAATCGGTCGTTGCGCAAATGAAGCAAAACGGCGTGTCGCATGTTGTTTGGCTGCCAGATAGCGAGACGAACTGGCTGTTCTTGAAAATGCAGGAGGAGCAATCGCTGAGCTTGGTCGGCGTCGCCCGCGAAGGGCATGCCTGCTCAATAGCGGCCGGACTTTTCGCAGGAGGAGCAAAGCCGATCGTGTTGGTGCAGAATACCGGCATGATGGAATCGGGAGATTCCATGCGCGGCTGGCTGCTCAATCTGAACGTTCCGGTCGTCTTCTTGGTTGGTTACCGCGGTTACACGCGGCACGGCGTCAATCACGATAGCGCGGCCGAATATACAGAACGCTTCCTGCTCGCTTTCGGAATCAAGTTCTACATGGTGGAAAGTAATGCGGACGCCGATCGCATCTCGCTCGCTTTCACCGAGTCTGAACTAACTCAGCGCCCAGTCGTCGTACTGATCGCCGACGAATTTCACGGTTTTAATTGAGGCGCGGGTCGATGATTTACACAAAAGATCTTGTCCACGCTTTCGCACCTCATCGCAGGAATGCGCTCGTCGTCTCGGGTCGCTCGGGTCAATATTGGTTGGACATCAGCGAAGGAGGTGCGGACCTTCCAGTCGGTGATCCTTCCATGGGCGGTCATGCCGGCTTTAGTTTTGGGCTCGCATTGGCCCAACCTGAGAAGCCGGTAGTCGTTTTCGATTCTGAGGGCGATCTACTAATGAACCTCAGCATCTTGACAACGATCGCCGAAAAGGCGCCTCGAAACTACTACTACTTCTTGATGGACAACGAATGCTATGCCACAACTGGTGGACAGCCCGTACCGAACGCGAAGAACGTTGCTTATGACCTTGTGGCTCGCGGATGTGGCATCAATCGCACTTATTTTTTCGATGATCTAGCCACATATACTGCCGCCCTGCCAGAAATCCTGGCGAAGGACGGGCCCGTCTTCGTCTGGAATAAGATCCACCCAGAAATCGAAAACCGTCCGCCAGGTCAGCGCGCGCCGTGGCGTAAGCGTAGTCCGGCAAAAGTGGTGGCCGACACACGAAAATTCCTCGGAGTGACCCGATGACTGGGCACACCCCAATAAGGCTGTTTATCGGTGGAAAATGGATCGAACGTAACGGCGCTCCGATATTGAACCCCGCAAACGAAGCCGTGCTGGGGATCGTTCCTATGGCAAGGGAGGCCGATCTTGCCGCTGCCGTCGATGCTGCAACGAACGGCTTCAACGTTTGGTCACTGACCTCAGCGGCCCGGCGATCCGAGATAATTCGTCAAGCCGCGGCGAACCTGCGTGCGAATGCCGATGTGGTGGCCCGCGATATCACTCTGGAGCAAGGCAAGCCGCTACGCGACGCGCAGACCGAAGTTCGGCGGGCATGTCAGGTGTTGGAATGGGATGCGGAAGAAGGACGCCGACTTTACGGCAGGACCATTCCGTCCGAGCCCGGGTATCGAAACACCGTGCAACTCTATCCGATTGGCCCTGTAGCGGCCTTTAGTCCTTGGAACTATCCCTTAAGTTCAGTCGCCCGGAAGGTTGGCGGTGCGCTATCGGCAGGCTGCAGTCTCGTCCTGAAAGCTTCTGAGGAAACACCGGCGGCTGCCGTGCATCTGGCGGAAGCCTTTGTGAAAGCCGGACTGCCAGATGGCGTGTTGAATTTGGTATTCGGCATTCCCGCAGATATCTCGCGCTATTTGATAGGACACCCGTCAATCAGACTGGTTGCGTTTACTGGCTCCGTTCCAGTTGGCAAGGGACTTGCCGCGCAAGCCGGAATGCATATGAAGCCCTGCATTATGGAATTGGGCGGGCATGCGCCGGTCATAATTTGTGACGATGTCGATCCGCTCGATTCAGCGAGCAGGTCGGTTGCCGCTAAAGCCAGCAACTCGGGCCAAATCTGTACATCACCGACACGCTGGTTCGTCCACGACTCCATTTATGGAGAGTTTGTCAACAACATGGGCGAGGCGGCTCGAAAAATTGAGGTCGGCAATGGCCTCGATCCGGCCACGCAGATGGGGCCCGTAGCCAATTCACGGCGCCTTGCTGCGATACAGGAACTCGTCAGCGAGGCGATCGCGAAAGGTGCCAGGCTTGTTGCCGGTGGGGAGCGCATCAAGAATAACGGCTACTATTGGCCTCTTACGGTATTGGCCGACGTGCCCGCGGATGCGCGTATTATGAAGGAAGAACCGTTTGGCCCAGTCGCACTCGTAAATTCGGTTACTTCGCTGCCAGACGCGATCAAGCGCGCCAACGAACTGCCCTATGGGCTTGCGGGTTACGCGATGACTCATTCGGCTGACTACGCCGGCTACATCGCCGACCACATGCAGGTCGGAAACCTTGCGATCAATCACTTCACGTCATCGCTGCCGGAGACGCCTTTTGGGGGAACAAAGGACTCGGGGTATGCGCGTGAGGGTGGGGCTGAGGGGTTGTTGAACTACACGATTGTACGCAGCATTTCATTCCTGGCGGGACCGCCCCGCAACTCAGTTCCTGCGCATCGTTAGAGCGGGCATACGAATGAAGCTCAAGATCGAAAACCTCTCGAAACGGTACGGTGCGTTCGACGCTTTGAAGCCGACGTCTCTCGATGTGGCCGAAGGAGAATTTCTGACTCTATTGGGCCCTTCTGGCTCCGGAAAGACGACGCTCCTAACCATGATCGCCGGACTAACCCCTCCAAACTCCGGCGAGATCTACATCAACGGTCGTCGAGCTACCAACGAGCCCGCGTTTTATCGGGATATTGGCATGGTCTTTCAGAACTATGCCTTGTTTCCTCATTTGAGTATCGCGGAAAACCTCGCATTTCCGCTGCGCATGCGGAAGATGCCGGAGGCTGATATACGCGACCGGGTAAAGTCGATGTTGGAGATCATCAGCTTACCTCACGTTGCCGAGCGTGTGCCCAAGGAGCTATCGGGTGGTCAGCAACAACGCGTGGCTCTCGCACGCGCAATGGTCTACCGGCCGTCGATCGTACTGATGGACGAACCTTTGGGCGCGCTGGATAAGAACTTGCGCGAGCAGATGCAGATCGAAATCAAGCATCTGCATAAGCGATTAAAGACGACCATCATCTACGTGACCCACGACCAAGAAGAAGCGTTGGCCATGTCAGATCGGATCTGTCTGATGAACGGTGGCGAGATCGAGCAACTGGCACCACCGAACGAAATTTACGATCGCCCCTCGACGGTCTTCGCCGCTAACTTCATCGGACAGTCCAATATCATGGCGGCTGGCGAAGTGAGCGATGCAAGCGGCAACGTGACGCCCATGCAGGCGGGAACGCGACTGATGGTTCGACCTGAATACGTTCGCGTCAACGCCGACGTCGTTCCCGCGCACCACCGGACCGAAGCGACGTTTATTGAGCGCATCAATATTGGGCCGACAACCCGGTACTTCTTCAAGTCGGCGTCCGATCGCGTCCTTTCAGCCCTTGTTCTGAATGCACAGGCTCCTCACGATATCGAGAACGGTCAACGTTGCATCTTGAGCTGGGCCGCCTCCCGGTCGGTAGAAATAAAGGATGTAGGAACGTGACAGATCGGACGACCATCCCGGGATCATGGCCGCGATCAGATCGGCGCCTACCTCTGAGCGAATTGCTAGCGCGCTGGCCGTTTCTTCAGATAGCACCGCTGCTGACGTTTCTATCCGTCGTATTTGTACTGCCTGTCGGCGGAATTCTTGTTCTCAGCCTCTTTGACGCTCACGGTGCGCTGACGCTAGAGAATTTTTCGCGAGTATTTAAGACCAATCTATACGTTAGCGTGCTCGTGCGAACGATTCAAACCGCTGCTTGGGCCACCGGGATCTGCCTGACGCTCGGTTACCCCGTTGCATATGCACTCTCCAAAGCAAATGCAGGGGTTCGAGCAGCAATCCTGACGTCCGTTCTGGTGCCGCTTTGGACTAGCTTTCTGATCCGCAATCTGTCACTGATTATTATCTTCGGTCGCCGCGGTTTGATCAACGTAACCGGCTTGAAGTTGAGCTGGCTCGATCATTCGATCGCCTTCCTCTACAACTGGAACGGCGTGATGATCGGCCTGAGCAGCTCGCTTTTGCCTTTGGCGATTATTACGATGTACTCCGTAATGGAGGGCATCGAGCCGAACTTGGAAAAAGCGGCGAGCACGCTGGGTGCCCGCCCCTCCCATGGTTTTTGGCGGGTCTATTTTCCTCTGTCGTTACCGGGAGTGGCGGCCGGCGGTATCTTGATCTTTGTGAGTGCTCTTGGGTTTTTCATCACGCCGCAGCTGCTCGGGAGTCCTCGGGAAACGATGATCGCTCAATTGATCATCGAACAAGTTACCGAGGTGTTGCACTGGAACTTCGCTGCGGCGATATCCGCCATGCTGTTGCTGGCAACACTTATTTCCTTCTTTCTGTTTGATCGGGTGGTTGGAATGCACATTCTGACCGGAGAAGAGGGCGACCAGCATCCGTCGAGACTGAACCGAATGCTCCGCCGTGGCGGAATGAAACTAATCAACGGAATTTCATGGATTACCGCCAGCTTCGGATTGGTCGCCGAAAAACTGACGGGACGGACGGTGAAGCTCAGGCAAAGGGTGAGTAGACCCATTCTGTCGATGGTTTCGCTGGCAATTGCGTTGTTCTTGATACTTCCGATCTTCTGTATCGTTCCGATTTCATTCTCTAACAGCCTTCTGTTCGGCTGGCCGCCCCAGGGTTTCTCACTCCGATGGTACACGTCGGTCCTTAGCTCACCAATCTGGGTATTGGCTTTCTGGCGATCGGTTGGCATCGCCGCCATCACCAGCTTGATGGCCATTGCCATCGCTATTCCGGCGGCACTATTTCTCGTTCGTCAAAAGACGAGGGCAAAGTTCCTGATAATTCTGCTGCTGACCATTCCGATTTTTCTGCCTCATATCATCACGGCGGTCGCGCTGTTCTACGCTTATGCCCGCTTCGGGCTGATTGGCACATGGGTCGGATTGATCATGGGGCATATGGTGTTTGCGCTGCCCTATGCCACGATGTCACTGATGGCCGTGCTCAAAAATTACAATCGTTCGTTGGACTATGCCGCATGGACGATGGGCGCGTCAAAATTCAAGACCTTCCGATATATCATGCTGCCGATCATCAAGCCTGGAGTTTATGGCGCGTTTCTTTTCGCATTCATCCAGTCGTTTGACGAAGTGACGATTTCTCTGTTTGTCACGGGAGGCAGCTTCACCACGCTTCCGAAGCAGCTATACCAACAGGCAGTGTACGGGGCGTCACCGGAGTTGGCAGCAGTGTCGACGCTACTCCTGGCGTTAATTCTCGGATTTATGCTCATAGCCAATTCCGTTGGCGGGACGTCCAGACGCGTGTAGCGCTTGCATCGGTTGGATGGGCCGACATTAGAGCCGTCAGTTCGAGGCAATGGTTAGTGAGGAGGCCAACAATGAATAGAAGGCAATTCGTCAAGATAGCTGCGCTATCCGGCGCGACTTTCCCACTACCCGCCATCGTCGGACGCGCATCGGCGGCCGGTGAGACCCTCTATGTTGCGGATGCGGGCGGTGCGTACACCGAGTCCTACAAGAAGGTTATCTATACGCCCTTTACTGCAAGCACGGGAATTGATGTCGTTCCGGTCGTTCGGCCAGCCCAAGCGCTGGCTCAGATGAAGACCATGGTGGAAACGCAGAACTATACGTTCGATGTGCATGGGGCCGCCGGTCTCGATGAAGGTGTCCGCTACGATGCTGAGGGGCTCAGCGAACGAATTGAGTTGCCGAGGTCAATATATGACGACCTTCCTGACTCCATCAGAAATGTTCCGGGCTTCTATCCGGACTCCGTTGCAGCGTTTGCGACGGTATATCGGCCGTTAGCGACAAAACGGGATCTGAAACGAGTTGCCGATATTTGGGACATGTCCATTCCGGGAGTTCGCTCGCTGCGTACTGGCGGTCGCGACAACATAGAATGGGCGCTTCGAGCGGATGGCGTTCCCGCGGGACCGGCCATTATCAATGAGCTGAAAACAAAAGCCGGGTGGGAGCGCGCATTTCGAAAATTGGATGAGATCAAACCGAAAATCCTGACTTGGTGGAGTACGGCCCCACAAAGCGCTCAGCTTCTGCAAGCTCAGGAGATCGATATTACAGCGACGTATGCGAACCGGGCTGCAACGCTGATCCGGCAAGGTGAGAACCTCAAAGTGCTTTGGAACGAAGGTTATTACACTGCCTATGGGTACGTCATCCCAAAAGGCAATCCAAAGGTCCATTTGGTGCAGAAGCTCATCGAGTTCTCATTGGATCCGAAGCGTCAAGCCGCGCTTGCTTCCGAGTTGATGCAAGGAAGCGCCTCGAAAAGTGCCTTCGAATTTATCGACAAGAAGGTGCTCGAGTACGTCCCGACGCAACCAGATAATTTCAAGCAGATGGTCCCGTTGGACGTGGCTTTTTGGGGAGAGAATCTCACGAAATCGAATGAGCTGTTCAATCAGTGGCTTGTGAAATGACGAATGATGATCGGCACTATCGGCAACGACCATCCCTTTGAACGCCCCGGGATGATTGCCTCCGACGACATTCGATGAAATCCGCGGTCGGCGTAAGTCGCTAACGGAAGGCCAGAAATGAACAGAAGAAAGTTTACTAAGACCACAATGCTGGCGGGCGCAACGTTAGCAGCACCCGCGATCATGGGTCGCGCTTCGGCAGCGGGCGAAACTCTCTACATTGCAGATGCTGGTGGCTCCGTATCTCAGATTTATAAGGAGCTCTTTTACACTCCTTTCACGGAGGCTACCGGCATCACGGTCGTTCCCGTGGTGCGAGCCGCGCAGCCGCTGCCCCAGATGCAGTCGATGGTCGACACGAAGAATTATATCTTCGATGCTTGCATTGGCGCAGGCATGGACGAAGCAGTTCGATATTTGGCTTTGGATTTGGTTGAAAAGATCACCCTTCCAAAACACCTGTATGACGACCTTCCGGTGGAGCTGAGGAACCTCGCCGGTTTTGTGCCCGACTCGATATCAGCCTATTCAACGGTTTATCGGACCTCCGCGACCGGGAAAGATCTGACTTGCGTTGCGGACATGTGGGACAAAGCGATCCCTGGCGTGCGGTCCCTCCGCAACAGCGGCCGGGACAACATCGAGTGGGCATTGCGCGCCGACGGCGTCAAGCCCGGCCAGGCCATCATAAACGAACTGAAAACAGATGCCGGTTGGATTCGGGCATTCAAGAAGCTCGATCAAATCAAACCGCGGATCGCTATGTGGTGGACGACGGCGCCGCAGAGCGCGCAGCTGTTACACAGCGGCGAAATCGACATTACCGCGACCTATGTCAACCGGGCAGCGGAGCTTATCGTGCAAGGAGAGGATCTTAAGATCCTATGGAATCAAGGCTATTACACCGCATATGGCTGGTCGATTCCGAAAGGGAATCCGAAGGTGGCGATGGTTCAGAAGCTCATCGAATTCACTCTTGATCCGAAGCGACAAGCCGCGCGTGCAGCGCGCGTCCTGAACGGAACGGCTTCGATCAGCGCCTACCAATATATCGACCCCAAGATCTTGTATTTGATCCCGACGCAGCCTGACAACTTTAAGCAGCTCGTGCCCCTCGATGTCAGCTTCTGGGGTGAAAACTTGTCCAAGTCGAATGAAATGTTCAACGCTTGGCTCATCAAATAAGAGGCTGCGACAGCCGAGCCCGCGCGCAGACGGGTCGAAAGCCTGGCGTCGTTCTCACGGACTAGGAAGCGGTGACTAATTTGAATACACGAAGCAGATCGAAGCGGGTTGGCAAGATTCAGGTCGATGTCTCCGAGAGCATGGCTCAAAAAGCAAAGTTGAGAGTGGCCTCAGGCAAGCGCGTTATCAGCCTTGCACAGGGCGAACCTGACTTCGATACGCCAGAGCACGTTCAGGAAGCGGCAATTGCGGCGATCCGAGCTGGAGAAACCCGCTATACCATCAATACGGGTACCATTCAGCTGCGCGAGGCCATCTCGCGCAAGCTGAGACGCGACAACGACTTGGAATACGGAGTCAATCAGATCGTGGTCGCTCCGGGCGCGAAACCAAGTATATATAATGCCTTCGCCGCAACCTTAAACGACGGCGACGAGGTCATTATACCTGCACCCTATTGGGTGCCGATGCCAGACATGGTGCGGCTCGCCGGCGGACAGCCGGTGATAGTCGCGTGCGGCGTCGAAAGTGACTTCAAGATGCAGCCTGGACAACTACAGGCGGCCATCACACCTCGGACGCGTTGGCTTCTTTTGAATTCGCCAAACAATCCGTCGGGATCAATTTACTCAAAGGCGGAATTGCTTTCCTTCGCCGAAATATTGCGTCGCCATCCTAACGTCCTTGCTTTGTCAGATGACATCTATGAGCACATTCGGTTTGATGGGCGGCCGTTTTACACCTTGGCGCAGATTGCGCCCGATTTGCGGGAGCGCATCCTGACGGTCAACGGCGTTTCCAAAGCATACGCCATGACGGGTTGGCGTATCGGCTATTGCGCCGGGCCGGATTGGCTGATCAGGGACATTACTCGAGTCTTGTCGCAAGCGACGGGTGGCGCATGTTCAATCGCGCAGGCTGCTGCTCTGGCCGCACTCGAAGGGCCACAAGATTTCTTAGCCCAGCGCGTAGCTGTGTTCCACCGGCGGCGAGATTTTGTCTTACCGATCATCAAGGCAATTCCAGGTCTTTCCGCCGAGCGCCCTGAGGGAGGGTTCTATATCTTTGTGAGCTGTACCGATCTGATTGGGAAAACGACGCCGGCAGGCGGCCGAATCTCGTCTGATAGCGTTCTGTGCGATTACTTACTGGCCGAGGCCGACATCGCAGTTGTACAAGGCGCGGCCTATGGCCTTTCTCCTTACTTCCGTATCTCCATCGCGTCGTCGGACGACGACTTGCGTACCGCCGTGGCAGCGATCCGCTCCGCGGTTCTAGCCTTACGCTGAACCAAATTCGAAGTATCATAATATGAACGAGATCACTTCCAGTGCCGCCGAGGCGACGCGATCACGTCCACCCGTGACCGCCTTCCTTGCTGATTGGGTTACGAAACTGCGCTTTTCCGACATCCCGACAGAGGCGGTGGAGACGACCAAGCGCGCTTTCGCAGACACGTTGTCTGTGACGCTTGCGGGCGCAGGCGAGGCGGCCGCAAGCAGGGCGCGTCAAGCTTTGGTCGATGAACCCGGCAAATCGCTGGTTATCGGCACTTCCTTGCGCACGACGGCGAGAACGGCGGCTTTTCTCAATGGTGTGGCAGCTCATGTGCACGATTTCGATGACGGCAACGCGACTATGCTTGGCCATCCATCCACTGGCATGGTTCCGGCGCTTCTTGCGCTGGCCGACGAGCGCAACGTTTCGGGCGAACAACTGATCACCGCGTATGTGGCTGGGATGGAAGTCGGCGCCAAGATTGCGCGGGCGATGACCTACCAACATAATGCCAACGGTTGGCATACGACGTCGACTTTCGGAACCTTCGCAGCGACGGCTGCATCGGCAAAGCTGTTGGGTTTGGACGCGCAGCAGACCAGAGATGCGTTGGGGATCGCCGCCTCGATGGCTTGTGGCATCCGTCAGAACTTTGGAACGTCGACCAAGCCCGTCCACGCCGGCCGTGCTGCCGAGAACGGCGTAATGGCCGCAAAGCTGGCTCTGGCTGGCATCGACGCAAGCCCGACTGCCATCGAGGGTCATGAAGGTTTCATGCACCTATTCGGTGACTTGAGTGTGATCTGTTTTGAAGACGCAATGCGCGACATGGGAGCCCCCTTTGAAGTGATGCGCATCAACGTCAAGCTATATCCGGTTTGCGCGATGGTGCTCCCGGCTCTCGACGTGCTTGTCGAAGGCCTCCGAAATAAAGAGCTTGATCTGGCAGATATAACCTCGGTGCGTTGCGGCACCAGCTATCAAACGCTTAACATCATGCGTTATGATCGGCCTGAAAGTCACTTACAGGCAAAATTTAGCTACAGCTATTGCGTGGCTGTGGCACTGCGAAAAGGCGACGTCACGCTAGCCGATTTCACTCCCGATGCGCTCAAGGATCCCGCGACGCGCAAGATAATGGAGTCGGTTGAACCTTATGTTCATCCAGACCAGAGCACGCCAGAGCTTTTCGAGCCGCTCTACAGAGCCGGAAAAGCCTTTACCGAAGTTGATGTCATGCGGCGAGACGGGAGTCTCTTTAAACGGCGCAAATCCAATTATATCGGCTCGAGCAGCGACCCCGTCAGTTGGGAACATCTGGAGCGGAAATATCGGGCGTGTACTGATGGAATGTTCGATTCCGCCAGGTCGGATCTTATTTTGACACGTTTCCAACATTTGGACAGGCTGAACCGGGTCGGTACACCAATTCTATTGGGCCTTGAAGAGCTGCAGTGACGGACAAAGTACGGGCATGTGCGCAAAGCTAGTGGTTCTTGATGCACCGAGGGTCAGTCACTGCGGTGCTTCGGCTCTGCTGCTCGATGCCGAAGGGCCACTTTCGTTGCAAACGCAGCAACGCATTTGGGCGTTGGATAGAACGGTCCGGAATTGGCAAGAGGTGACTGACGCGCAGGTGGGATTGAACAGCCTCTTAATCGTTGTCGACCCTTTGACAACGGACACCGAGCCTTTGGCGATGAGATTTTTGGCGGAATGGAATGGAACGACCGCTTGGTCCGGTAATGGCCGCACACTCGAAATCGGGATCGTTTACGGGGGAGCTGCAGGTCGGCACCTGCGCGAAGTTGCCGATCGTCTCGGAGTATCGCCGAGCAGGGTGGCTGAATTGCATTCGGCAGGCAATTACACTGTCTTTGCGCCTGGAACGGGTCCAGGCTTCGGCTTTCTCTTCGGACTGGATAGACGGCTGCACCTGCCACGCCGGCCTGAACCTCAAATGGTACCCAATGGTCCAAATTTGAGCATGGCGGGAGCGCAGACGTCTCTTGGACCGCCGTTGAAGCCGGGGGAGGAGCCTTCGCTCGTTCCAAGCGGCTGGTACGCACTCGGACATGCACCGGCATCGCCCATACCGTTCGACTTCAGCAAAACGCCGCCCAACGTTCTTGACCTGGGAGACTGCATTCGTTTCCGAATCGAACGGGTTGAGACATGATCGAAGTGCTTCAAACGCTTCCCTTGAATTCTGTGCAGGATTTGGGGCGGATAGGGCAACGTCACCATGGAATTG
This sequence comes from Bradyrhizobium sp. T-12, assembly GCF_058314695.1. Lineage (NCBI taxonomy): Bacteria > Pseudomonadati > Pseudomonadota > Alphaproteobacteria > Hyphomicrobiales > Nitrobacteraceae > Bradyrhizobium > Bradyrhizobium sp. T-12. The sequence continues at coordinate 287,292 of NZ_JBZFQJ010000002.1, forward strand.
CCCGAACGGGAGCGGCCGACCGGGTCGCTCTATCGGTGGGCAACATCTTGCTTGGAAATTCCACTGAGGCCGCCGGAATTGAGGTCCAGATGGGTCCCATGCGGTTGCTGTTCAATCAGCAAATCATGGTTGCACTGTGTGGGGCCGATTGTCAGGCCGTTCTCAACCAACGTCAAGTCGCACCATGGTCGCGTTTCGCGGTTGCGCCGGGCGACGAGCTGGCGATTGGACCGGCACGTATGGGGCTTAGAGCCTATCTTTGTGTGCCCGGAGGCATCGACGTTCCCGAGGTGCTGGGATCCCGCAGCACCTATTTCAGGCAACGCGTTGGTGGCCTGGAAGGGCGCATGCTTCGCGTAGGCGACAAGCTAGGCGCTCTGAAAAAGAGTGCGCAGCCGCAACCCGAACTCTCCGTCTTGCCGCCCGACAACGTTCTCGAACGCGGACTTCACGCATTAGCGGAGCAGGACGATATTGTTCTCCGCGTCGTTCGTGCCGGAGAATATGATGATTTCACATCTAGGTCGCAGCAAACGTTCTGGCGTGATCCCTGGAGGGTCTCCGCTCAGAGCAATAGAATGGGCTATCGATTGGATGGCGCCGAACTGATGCGTACCGACCCCGGAGAAATGCGATCATGTCCGATCACGCCCGGGGTGATCCAGGTGCCCCCAGGCGGGCGCCCTATCGTGCAATTGGTCGACGGCAACTCTGCGGGTGGCTATCCGAAAATTGGTTACGTCATAGAAGCCGATCTCTGGCGCGTCGCCCAAGCGCGGCCAGGCAGCGTGTTCCGTTTCGTGGAATGTTCGGTAACCGAAGCGCGTAAGGCTCTATCTGAGATCGTGAAATATTTGGACAGGCTGGGTTGCCTGATAGCGACGGCCGACAACGGCGGCGTACCAGCGCGCATTTCGCGAGAAACCGAGGCAGGGATGGCGAACGATGAAAATCGATATCAATTCTGACATCGGAGAAGGGTTCGGGCGTTGGCGGCTTTGCGATGACGCCGCTCTGATGGCGCTGATTTCGTCCGCGAATGTGGCCTGCGGTTTTCACGCGGGTGATGCGGTCATCATGACCGACATGGCGGCGCAGGCGAGAGCGCGGGGAGTGGCGCTAGGAGCGCATGTCGGCCTGCCCGATCTACTAGGCTTCGGTCGTGTTCCGATGAAGATTGATCCCCACGATATGCGGAAACACGCACTTTACCAGTTGGGCGCTCTCTCGGCGATCGCCAAGGCTGAAGGTTATAAGGTGACACATGCCGGTACGCATGGCGTCTTTGGCATGATGTCGCGCGAAACACCGGAATATCTTCAGCTCATCTTCGATGCTTTCAAAGCCTATGATCCCGACATCATCGTGCCGGGAGAACCCGGCAGCCCTTGGCAAGCTTACGCGCGGAAGATCGGGTTGCGGACTGTTGGACGAATTTATGCCGACCGGGCCTACGAGGAAGACGGCTCGCTCGTTTCGCGAAAGAAGCAGGGAGCAGTCATCAACGATCTCGATCAAATCGCCGCGAGAGCAAGCCAGTTCTTGAATGACGGCACGGTGACAGCTATCACGGGAAAACGAATCAAGTTGGATGCGAAAAGCATTCTGGTTCATTCAGATACGCCTGGCTCGGTCGAGATTGCCAAGACTTTGCGCGACACGATTGAGAGAGGCGGTGGACAAGTGACGCCACTGACAGAGCTTGTCGAATAGAACAGCGTTCATCGCGGAGCGTCACTTGACCGTAGCGGACGACGAAATTCAGATCCCGCTAGAGATCCTCGAACCCAAATTAGCTTCGGCCTTGCGCAGAGCGGGACTGTCGGAACCCATCGCACGAATCATTGCCGAAACGGTTGCCGGCGCCGAAATCGACGGCAGTAGAAGCCACGGGATCCATCGCTTGCCCGGCTATGTCTCAAGCATATCCAGCGGCTGGATTAATACTGCAGCTAAACCGGCTTGCGAGCAGACGCGGCCCGGCTGTTTGGCGGTTGAGGCTGACAACGGGTTTGCTCAACAAGCAACGCGCGCCTTCTCGAACCGTCTTGCTGGTATGGCTCGGAGCCAAGGTGTCGCGACGATGTTTGTCCGCAATTCGCATCATTTTGGTGCTTTGTGGCAGGACGTGGAACCCCTGGCGCGCGCCGGTCTGATCTCAATTGCGATGGTGAACAGTCGCAGCCATATGGCTGTTTGGCAGGGTAAGCGAAAGACGCTCGGCACCAATCCGATCGCATTTGCCTGTCCAAGGACAAACGCGCCGCCTTTGGTGTGGGACCAAGCTTCGAGCATCATGTCGCACGGCGACATCCTGCTGCACGCTGCCGCTGGTAGACCCGTTCCTTCAGGGGTCGGAATTAACAGGGACGGAGACGTAACTACTGATCCGGCGGCGATACTGGACGGGGGGGCGCTCCTGCCGTTCGGCGGAGCAAAAGGAGCGTCGCTTGCCTTTATGGCCGAGGTTCTGGTGGCGGCACTCTCCGGCGGCACCTTCGGATTTGAAGATTGTTCTTCCAACTTTCCTGGGGCGAAGACCTCGAATGCCGGGCAATTCATTTTGGCCCTTGATCCCGGTGCTGGCGGGAATGCTTCGTTCCAGGGACAGTTGGAGAGGCTAATAGCGGAATTGAAACACGCAGGATCAACTCGCATGCCGGCCGATAACCGCTATCGGCGTCGCCAAGCGGTGCATGAAAGCGGAATGCTGTCGGTCGATGCGCGCAATTGGGCGCGCGTTCTCAGTTTGGCGGAGGACTAGCGATCTTGATATCGCGAAGGCGACAAGTGTTGCCAAAAGCATCACCGAGACAATTGTGCCGGTTCCCCTGTTTCTGTCTCCATTAAAGCAAAAGGCGTTTCGATCGCTCTGGATCGCGACGATGATGTCGAATCTCGGGACGCTTGTGCAGTCGGTGGGCGCCAGCTGGGTCATGGCCACTATGATGGGTTCGCAGGCCATGGTGGCGCTGGTTCAGACAATGAATTCCCTTCCCGTGATGATCTTCTCGATGATAGCGGGTGCGCTGGCGGATAATTATAGTCGTCGTCGCATATTGATCATGGCACAAGGTGGCATGGTGTTAGTATCCGCGGTTCTCGCGACTTCTATCTGCTTCAATGTTCTGGATCCTTGGCTTCTTCTCGCCCTTACATTTCTAATCGGTTGTGGCAACGCGCTGTACAATCCCGCGTGGCAAGCCTCGATAGGCGATGTCATCTCAAAGGAAGATGTTGCCGGCGCGGTCGGTTTGAATGGGCTCAGCTTCAACATGATGCGCAGCGTTGGCCCTGCCTCGGGCGGATTGGTCGTCGTAGTGGCAGGGTCCGCCGCGGCGTTCGCTGCGAATGTTCTTCTCACACTGCCGCTGATAGGCGCGCTCTTGCATTGGAAGCCGCACTATCCAAAGCCGGAGCTCCCCCCGAGCATGTGGGAGCAGCGATTGGTGCCGGCCTTCGTTACATCAGGGTGTCTCCCCATCTTTTGAGAGTTCTCCTACGAACGGCGATCTTCAACTTGGCCGGTGTCGTCGTTTTGGCTCTGCTTCCGTTGGTTGCACGAGACACGTTGAAGGGAACGGCACTAACCTACGGCATGATGTTGGGCACTTTTGGCTTCGGTGCGATCGGCGGCGGCTTGGCAAACGCTGCCATTGTCCGCAAGTTCAATAACGAGGTTGTCATTCGCGCAACTTTCGCGAATTTTGCGCTCGCGCTCATCTTGTTGGGCGCTTCAACTTCGATGCCCCTTAGCTGCATCGCACTACTTGTCGCCGGTGCCTGTTGGGTCATTTCATTGTCCTTATTCAACGTCACCGTGCAACTGTCACGCCACGGTGGGTGGTTGGAAGAGCGCTCTCCTTCTATCAGACCGCGACTTTCGGCGGGATGGCCCTTGTATCCTGGCTTTGGGGCGAAGTTGCAGGTTCACACGGTCTTTCGATCGCCTTCGTGGCGGCAGGGACCGTAATGATGATCGGAGCGGTCTTGGGCTTTCAATATCCGCTTCACGCGTTGTCCGGCGATGATCTCGATCCCATCGGACCATTCCAAGCGCCCGAGCCTATGGTCGAGATCAAGCCGGATTCGGGGCCGGTCTTGGTCTTAATAGAGTATGAAATTGCCCACGAGGATACTCTTCGCTTTCTTGAGCTGATGCGAGAACGGCGTCGTATCCGTTTGCGTGACTGGGCCCGTCGTTGGGCCTTGTTACGAGACATTGAACGGCCACTCGTCTGGGTTGAAAGCTACTACTCGCCAACGTGGATCGAATATCTGCGTCATCATGGCCGCCGTGTACGGGCAGACGCTGACAACTTGGCGTCGCTTCGCAGTCTACATCGGGGGCCTAAGGATCTGCGTCGTGTGCATCGCCTGATTGATAGCCGGATTGTTCCCACGCGAAGCGATTTTCCGCCAAAACCCGAAGCAATGCTTTGATCTTGAGTACGATCCAAGCGCCCTCTCACCTTTCGACGCAGAAGTTGGTTGATTGTATCCAATAGCTAAGTTAAGTATGCACCAAGTCTCTCGCCCTGACTTTTTGCTGGTTCGTCATGTCCCAACTGCCCGCTTCAACCAAAGTGATCGTGATAGGGGGCGGAATTATCGGCAGTTCAACTGCTTACTACCTGGCCAAGCGAGGGGTTCCAACCTTGCTTTGCGAGAAGGGACTTATCGGAGCAGAGCAATCCGGACGCAACCAGGGTTGGGTTCGCGCTCAAAAGCGCGACGCTCAAGAAATGCCGTTGATCCGGGAAAGTTTGCGAATCTGGAACGATCTGGAGCGGCAGCTAGGCCAAAGTGTCGGCTTTAAACAGACGGGTATTTTGACGGTATTCAAGCGCGACGAGGAAGCAGAAGCTTGTGAAAGCTGGCTCGCCAACACCTGTCCCGACGATATCGTTGCTCGCATCGTTTCAGGGGCTGAATTGCGAGCCTTGCTGCCTGGCGCGTCAAGACCGTGGGCTTGCGGCCTGTATTCTCCCAATGACGGCAGGGCGGAGCCATCATTGGCAGCTGCTGCGTACGCAAGCGCGGCGAGGGCGCTCGGCGCGCAGATTGTCGTGTCATGCGCTGTGAGAGGAATTGAAACCCGGGCGGGACGCATTTGTGGCGTTGTGACGGAGCTCGGGCCAGTATCTTGCGAAGCAGTTGTTTTGGCGGGCGGAGTTTGGTCTTCGCTCTTTTGTAACAATATGGGTTTGCGGTTGCCGCAACTCAAGACAATGTCGAGCCTTGTCCGAGCGTACCCGTTGGAAGGGGCTCCAAAAACGTCGATCAAGGGCCCCGATTTTTCGATCCGCACTCGGCACGATGGAGGGTTCACCATAGGTTACGGCGCGTGGAATCGAACGGAAATCGTGCCCGACAGTTTCCGCTATCTCGTCGACTATTTGCCGATGATTTTGACTGGTGGAAACAATGTACGGCTGCGTCTGGGGCGGCGCACGCTTGCGGAGCTGTTTCAGAAATCGCGCTGGCGCATGGATGAACAAACGCCTTTTGAACAGACACGTGTCCTGGATCCCGTGCCATCACTATACGATCTTCGTCAGGCGCAGCGTAATATCAGTCGCGAGTTTCCCGTATTCGCCAATATGAGAGTTGCCGCAACCTGGGCCGGCCTGATCGATGTCATGCCCGATACAAAGCCGGTCATTGGGGCAGTGGACACCATTCCGGGATTTTTTATCAGTAGCGGGTACTCCGGTCACGGCTTTGGGATTGGTCCTGCGGCCGGGCATCTGACGGCTGATCTGGTTACTTCCGAAAAACCTATCGTCGATCCTTCTCCTTTTACTTTCAACCGGCTGTCGAGCGTCAAACGCCAGCCGGCTTTCGCACAGTAGAACGGATATGTATCGCGCAAGCACGTATCAGATGCGAAGCGGTTGGAACGCGATGCTACCGCCTCGCATTTGCCGGCCCGCCCTCAACGGAAAGCTGAGCGTCGATCATGCCGTTGTAGGCGCAGGTTTCACTGGGCTCGCTGTTGCAAGAAGGCTCAAAGAGCTGGAACCCGAAACTGATATTCTCATCATTGACGGCGGAACAGTTGGCGAGAATGCTTCAGGTCGGAATTCCGGCTTTTCTGGCAGCGATCTGCCAACGGTGAGTATGGCATCGGCCAGCAGAGCTGACGCCTCAGCCGATGCTCTAAGCAAACAGAACGTCATAGCCGTATTTGATGCCGAGGGTTTGGCTTGGCTGAAAGACCTCGTGGCCCGGTACGGGATCGATTGCGGGCTTCGACAGGTCGGTTCGTTCAAGGCCGCTGTAAGCGAGCGAGCCGCTGCGGCTCTGTTGAGAATGAGCGAGAGCGCATCGACACAGGGCCGCACGCTTCCGGTTTACAAACAAGATGCTTTGGAAGAGCTAACCGGCACATGCTTTTATCGGTTGGCCATTCGATCCGAGTCTACACATCTATTTCAGCCGGCTGCGCTCGTGCGCGGTCTGGCAGATCATCTACCTTCTGACATTGTCTTTCATGAAGGAACCACTGTCAGCAACATCGAAAAAGTAGGTGAGCGTTGGCACTTGACTTGTCCGCAGGCGCGGATATCCGCGCGGAACGTCATCCTGGCCAACAATGCCTTTGTTAAGCTGCTGGGATACGGCAAAGATCGGTTGGTTTCCTTATTTACTTATGTGGGCGTGACGGAAAGGCTGGGCAACAGGGCACGTCTGCTCGGTAGTCTTCCGGAATGGGGCATGACGTCGGCCCAACGGGCCGGTGGTAGCACCCTTCGTAGACTTTCCGACGGACGCTGTATGATCCGCAGCCTCTATTCCTATGAGGCCGAGCTCAAGGAGAGCGTAATCCGACGAAGATTGCTCGATCGGTTTCGCCGTCGTTATCCGCATCTTGCGGATATCGACTTCGAATACGTATGGGGCGGAGTTACCGACGTCACGCGTGGAGGCGCTCCATTTTGGGGAGAGCTGGAGCAGGGGCTTTTTATAAGTGCCGGCTATAACGGCTCTGGTGTCGCGAAAGGTACCGCATTGGGGCGCCGTCTTGCCGAACTAGTCGCCGGCAAAGTCGCACAAGAAACGGTGACTGGACCGCTCGGCCGTCCCGGATGGCTGCCGCCCGAGCCATTCAGATTCGTCGGCGTGCGTGGCACGGCAATGTACGAGGAATTCCGTGCCGGTGCAGATGCAACCTGATCTCAAAGTTGGACCAGCAGGATAGGGAAATGGTGGTGATGAAGGAGTCCACTCGACTGCTGTTCTTCGGCGGGGGAAATATGGGTTCGGCTCTTATCCGAGGAGTACGCCAAGCACTACCTAATTTAAAATTGATCTTGGTTGATCCGGATGTCGGCCGAGTGGAAGACGCTGTGCGTGGTCTTCAAGGCGTATCAATCTTGCCGGACGCTCCGAGTTCATCATCAGGCTACGATCTGCTCGTATTGGCGGTGAAGCCGCAGAATGTTGCAACTTTCTCTGATGGACATCGACGCTTGCTGGCCGAGAGTCCGGTTCTTTCGGTTATGGCCGGCATGCCGCTTGGGCGATTAATGGAGGTATGCGGCAGTGCGAGAGTGGCGCGCGTTATGCCCAACCTTCCTGCGTTTGTTGGTCAAGGGACGAGCCTCGGCGTAACCGGGCAGACGTTTCCAATCTCGGCAAAAACGGCCGTAGAGCAAGTCTTCGCGCCAGTCGGCAAATTTGAATGGGTGGTGGACGCGGCATTGATTGACAAGGCTATGCCGTTCTACGCCTGCGCGCCTCGCTATATTTTCGCTTTTGCTGAGCAGCGGCGCAAGCGGCTGGCGAGGCTGGATTTTGATACAGAATTCGCTCAGTTGCTCGTTGCGCAGACGATGTTGGGTTCGGCGGCGATGTTAGCAGCTGATCCGCGCTCGCCTTCCGAGCTCAAGCGAGCCGTCATAAGTCCGGGAGGGACCACTGAGGCTGGCGTGATCGAAATGGAGCGTGAGGGGGCCCTTCCCAAGATAGTACGCGCTGCAACCAGCGCTGCGTATCGACGGAGTGTCGAACTAAGAAAAAGTTAGATTTGGGATCGCAAGACGATTGGGAGGTTCGAAAGTGTACGGCGAATTCTCGCCGAACTGGATGCGTAAGCGGCCGGATCGCGCTGCCGCGCACCGAAGGCGCGATTTGAAAAATGGCGGACCTATGCCAATCGAGCTCGAACCGAATTGGCCGGACAAAAACGTCTGGTCGGCATAATCGATAGATAAGCAAAAGGAAGCAAAATGAACGCGAAAAGAGCGTCAGACTCTCAAAAGCAGCGACCGGAAGTCGGCCGCATCCTTGCTGACTTCTGCGCGGAGCTGAAGTTCGAATCAATGTCCGCTGCCGCCGTCGAGGCCGCAAAGAGGGGCATTGCCGACACGTTGTCTGTTGCCCTAGCGGCGAAAGCTGAGGAAGTTGCGGGAGTCATGGGCGGGTTCTTCGCCGAAGAACCAGGAAAGGCACGTGTCTGGAATACTGCGCTGCGAACGACAGCTCGAAATGCTGCTCTGGCCAATGGCGCTATGGCTCATGCGCATGACTTCGACGACGGTAATTATGCGATGGTGGGGCATCCATCCGCCCCAGTATTGCCCGCTATCCTTGCGCTCGCAGACGAACTGGCAGCTTCGGGTGCAGATATCATTGCGGCCTATGCGGCCGGTGTCGAGATGGAAGGCCGTCTCGGCATCGCCGTAACCTATGAACACAATGGTCGTGGCTGGCACACAACTTCCTCGCTCGGGACATTCGGAGCTGCCGCTGCCGCCGGAAACCTGTTGGGGCTTGATGGCAAGCTCATGCTAGAAGCCTTCGGAATTGCAGCCTCGCTTGCATCTGGATTACGTCAAAACTTCGGATACATGACCAAACCGCTACATGCAGGATTCGCAGCGCAGAACGGCGTCCTTGCCGCCAAACTTGCTAAGGCCGGAATGCGATCAAGCCCTAATGCGATCGAGGGGCACGAGGGGTTTTTCGATCTCTTTACAGATCCAGAAAAGCTGAACGCGGACGAAGCAATCCGCGATCTTGGCCTATCCCTCGAACTCATCCGCAATAACCCCAAGCTTTATCCGACATGCTCGCTTGTACATCCGGCCCTGGATCTTGTAACGGAGGGTATTGCGAGTGGCGAAATCGTGGCGGACGACCTCGAGGTCATCAATGTGGGCGTCAGCTACCATGCTTTGAATTTAATGCGATACAACGATCCGAAAGATGCACTGCAGGCGAGGTTCAGCATCCCGTATTGCATAGCGGCGGCATTGGCGCATGGCGACGTAACGCTTGGGAGTTTTTCCGACCAGTCCGTTGCCGGAAATGAGATCCGCGGCCGCATGGGCAAAGTCAATGCCTATGTTCATCCCGACCTGTCAACCAAGGAGCAGTTCGAAAAGGTCTATACCAAAGGAGCCGCCTTTACCGAAATCGAAGCGGTTCACAAGTCGGGGAAGATCCATCTCAAGCGGCAAAGCGTGGCGGTCGGCAACCATCAATATCCGGCTCCGCCTGAAAGGCTCCGACGAAAATTCGAAACGTGTGCAGCGCTTTCTGTTGGAAAGCCGAAAGCCAGGGATCTTTGGAATATGCTGATGAAACTCGAAACTGTGCAGTGGTCGGAAGTCGATAGCCTTCTGGATGAGTAGTCAATACAATCTGTCAGAATCAACATCTGCTGGTGGTGGGTATTTAGGGAGAACAACGGAGGTCGGAAGGCCCAGAAACGCTTGATGTTCGGGTGAGCGAATTGCTTTCGTCCTCCTTTTGTATATAATTTCGGCAAAGAGGATACATTTGAGGCGAAGTTTGTGACAGAACTGGACAATCAACAAAGGCCTTCGGCGACTGAGACGGTGAGAAAGCTTCTCCGGGCTGACATTCTTGCTGGGACATTCGCCCCCGGCGAGCAGCTTCGCCAAGAGGAATTGGCGGACAAATTCGGAACGAGCCGCATTCCGGTAAGGGAGGCCTTGCGACACCTCGAGGCGGAGGGTCTGGTCACGCTCCTAAACAATCGGGGCGCCAAGGTAGTCTCATTCACTTCGGCCGAGGTGATCGAATTGATGGAAATTCGCATTGCGCTGGAGTGCCGCGCGTTGCGTCTAGCCATTCCTAATATGATTCAGAGTGATTTTGATGAGGCCAAACGTATTCTCGTGGAATACGACAAGAAAAGCGACCCCGCTCAATGGGCGGAGATGAACTGGAAGTTTCACGAAACCCTCTATATCCCCTGTAATCTACCTAGATTGCTGTCTCTTATCGAAGGCAACTACGGGCAGGTGAGCTTGTTCGTCCGGGCACAAGTCTCTATGGCGTCAGGCAAGAAAACGCCGCAAGAAGAGCATGTGGATATCTTAAAAGCTTGCCGCGCCGGGAACGTTGAAAAGGCCGTCGATCTTCTCGAAGCACATATCTCTAACACCAAGAAGGCGCTCATGGTGCAGCGCCGTAGGAGTCGGTGAGCGCTCCTATTGCTGGCGCGGAAAGCGTACTTTCCTTCACGCCACCGGCGTTTCCTGAATCTTCATACTGCGGCGGTTAGATCAACCCAGTACTTTATCGAGAAATACCCGGGTCCGTTCTTCGCGTGGCGTACCCAAGATCGAACTTGGTGCACCGTGCTTGACGATGACGCCGCCATCGGTGCAGTAGCCATGATCCGCCACTTCGCGAGCGAAGCCCATCTCGTAGGTGTCGAGAATGCAGGTCATGCCTTCTGCGGCGAGATCGCGAATGGTGACCAGATCCTCCTTCTTTGTTTCCGGATCGAGCGCGGCAGGACCTCGTCGAACAGCATTACCTTCGGATTCATGGTAAGTGTAGCTCTGCGGCCCTTTTGAATGGCGCTTGACGCCTATTTTGTTCGCGTAGCGCGCCGCCGCGGTTTCCATATGTCGGACAACGCGTTGACGGCGGCTTCGAGCGCCTTCCGGTCGACGACGTTGGGATCGAACCGCCCCGGGCCCCAGAGGCGCATATGTTCGTGGTCCGGATGGGCGGGGTCTCTGATGGCTTCGAGGTATTCGGCATAACCCGGCGCACCGCCTACGTCTTCCGGAGGACAACGACCGGCGGCCTCGAGCAAGAAGGGAAGTCCCTCCGTCGTGGTGTTCTCGAACCATTTTTCGAGCTTGATCACATGGTCCCAGCTGTCGCCGAAGTCATAGAGATAGTGGATCGTCTTGGCGCCGGTCTCGCGAACGATGTCGCAGAGGCGCGCTTTGCTCGCATCCATGGGCTGGTGGCCGTAATCGTTGTGGGGATCAGGAATTCCCCAATGAACATCGCCAGCGAAGAACTCGAAGAGGTGACCGTTCGTCCAGCCGAATGCCTCCTGAAGCGTCAGATGCAACCGATCAAGGCGCAAGGTGACGGGTACGACGAGGCGACGCATCACCGCCGGCTTCACATCCTTGAGGGTCACCTTGATCCGGACCGCGGTCGTGTTCAGGTTCATGCCGCCAGCCTCGGATCAAGTGTATGCATCGTATAGGTCGACGCCCAGGGAAGCAGTTCGTCCAACCGCGCCGCAGGCCAACCATTGACGAGCTTGGCGAGAACGTCAGCGAGCCAGTGCTCGGCACTGACGCCATTGAGCTTACAGGTCTCAATGAGCGAAGCCAGCAATGCCCAATTCTCGGCACCTTCGTCGCAACCGGCAAAAAGGGAGTTCTTGGCGTTGAGCTTGATCGGCCGCATCGCACGCTCGACAGCATTCGTGTCCAATTCGATGCGCCCGTCATCAAGGTAGAGCGCCAGGCCGTTCCAATGACGCAGCGCGTAACGCAAAGCCTTCGCCGTGTCGCTCTTCGGTGCAAGGTGATCAAGCTTGGCCTCAAACTGTCATTCGGCCTGCAATATTGACCCCCTAAGCCGGGGGATCGGCGTCCAAAATTGACCCCCTACAGATTGGTCTGTTGCGCTGCCTGCTTTGGAACGAAGCAGGTGGTGGGGGATGCTGATCGTGGAGACGATTGCCCGGATCCGGCGCGAGCACTTCATCAAGGGCAAGACGATCAAGGAGATCGCCCGTGACCTGAAGGTGTCGCGGAACACGGTCCGGAAGGTGCTGAGGTCGGGAGAGACCTCCTTCGAGTACGAGCGGCAGGTGCAGCCGCGGCCAAAGCTGGGCCGATGGGCAGTAGAGCTTGACGGATTGCTGGCGGCGAACGCGGCCAAACCGGCTCGTGAACAGCTGACGTTGATCCGGATCTTCGAAGAGCTGCGCCGCCGCGGCTACGACGGCGGTTACGATGCGGTGCGGCGTTACGCCAGGCGCTGGAGCAAGGAACGCGGGCAATCGACCGCAGCCGCTTATGTCCCGCTGAGTTTTGCCCCAGGCGAAGCTTACCAGTTCGACTGGAGCCACGAGGTGGTCTTGCTGAGCGGCACCACGGTGATGGTGAAGGCCGCCCATGTTCGGCTCTGTCACAGCCGCATGCTGTTCGTGCGGGCCTATCCGCGGGAGACGCAGGAGATGGTGTTCGACGCCCACGACCGTTCGTTCGCGCTGTTCAAAGGCACCTGCACCCGCGGCATCTATGACAACATGAAGACCGCCGTAGAGACGATCTTCGTCGGTAAAGGGCGTCTCTATAATCGCCGCTTCCTGCAGATGTGCAGCCACTATCTGGTCGATCCGGTCGCCTGCACGCCAGCGTCGGGCTGGGAGAAGGGGCAGGTCGAGAACCAGGTCGGGCTGGTCAGGGAACGCTTCTTCACGCCGCGGCTGCGGTTCAAAAACCTCGACGAGTTAAACGCCTGGCTGCTCGACAAATGCATCGCCTACGCCAAGGCTCATCGCCATCCGGAGCTGGTCGATCAGACGATCTGGGAAGTGTTCGAAGCCGAACGCCCCAAACTCGTTCCCTATGCTGGCCGCTTCGACGGCTTCCATGCGGTGACGGCATCGGTCTCGAAGACCTGCCTGGTGCGCTTCGACAACAACAAGTACTCGGTCGCAGCCAGCGCAGTCGGACGGCCGGTCGAGGTTCAAGCCTATGCCGATCGCATCGTGATCCGTCAGGATGGACGCATCGTTGCCGAGCACCCGCGATCCTTTGGCCGCGGCGATACCGTCTACGACCCCTGGCATTACGTGCCGGTGCTCGCCCGCAAACCCGGCGCCTTGCGCAACGGTGCTCCCTTCAAAGACTGGGTGCTGCCGGCCGCGATCGAGCGGATCCGGCGCAAACTTGCCAGCACGGACGATGGCAATCGGCAAATGATCGACATCCTCAACGCGGTGCTGACTGACGGTCTGCCCGCGGTGGAAGCGGCCTGTGCCGAAGCGCTCAGTCACAGCGTCCATTCCGCCGATGTCGTGCTCAATATCTTGGCCCGTCAACGTGAACCCGCCCCACCGGCCAACATCATGACGCCGGCCGCACTGACGCTCCGTCATGCGCCGATCGCCGATTGTGCCCGCTACGACAACCTCCGGAGGACCATCTGATGGAACGAACCCAAATCTTCGACCTCATGGGCGAACTCAAGCTCTACGGCATGAAGGCTGCCTTCGACGAGATCATGGCAACTGCCGTCAAGCGCCAGCACGAACCTCAGCGCATTGTCGGCGACCTGCTCAACGCCGAGATCAACGAGAAGCAAGCCAGGTCGATCAAATACCAGCTCACCATTGCCAAGCTGCCGTTGGCCAAGGACATCGCCGACTTCCAGTTCGACGGCACGCCGATCAATCAGACTCTCGTCAATGATCTCGCTGGCGGCGGCTTCATCGCCCAACAACGCAACGTCTTGCTGGTTGGCGGCACCGGCACAGGCAAGACCCACCTGGCCATTGCCATCGCCAGAAGCTGCATCCGATCCGGTGCCCGTGGCCGCTTCTTCAACGTCGTCGACCTCGTCAATCGCCTCGAGACCGAGACCCGCAACGGACGGCAAGGACGGCTCGCCGAGCATCTGACCCGGATGGACTTCATCGTGCTGGATGAACTCGGCTATTTGCCCTTCGCCCAGTCCGGTGGCCAGCTTCTCTTCCACCTCGTCAGCCGGCTCCATGAGCGCGCCTCCGTCATCGTGACCACCAATCTCGCCTTCGGCGAATGGCCGAGCGTGTTCGGCGACGCCAAAATGACCACCGCGCTGCTCGACCGATTGACCCATCACTGCGACATTGTCGAAACCGGCAACGATAGCTGGCGGTTCAAGAGCCGAGACGACGATCACGCCACCGCGCTCGTCTCGCCTCCGCTATCCCGGCCAGCTCCGACGAGACGAGCGCTACCAGCAAAGCCCGCCGCACGAAGGGGTCAAAATTGGACGCCGATGAGGGGTCAAATTTGCAGGCCGATTGACAGGCAAATCGCCGCTCTTCATGAAACCGCGGTATGATCTGCCGTGGCTGGCGCAATTCGCAGCAGAGATGGCGGCGCGCTGTTGGCCGGTCTTCGAGACGAAGGCTTGGGGATGCTCGGCTACCGAGGTCGACTGGCGGAAGCATGGCTTCGAGGGGTCGCGTCTCGGCTACCTGTTGAACGGTGCCGGCCTCTTCCACCATGCGCATCGCGCGGTCGACGATTGCCACGCTTTATTGGAAATCCTCTCGATCGACCTGCCGACAACAGGAGAGCCTGCTCTCGCGCTCCTGCTCGGGACCGCCCGCAAGCCGACGCTGCGGGTGTGGGCGGAGCAATCCCCGTTCGATCTCAAGGATTTACTCAAGAGGCGCGGCTATCGCGGGAGCGACGGCAGCGACGGTCGGTCCAAATCCTGGGTACATCGACGTCTGCGAGACAGCGTCCGAGGACGAGATCGCTTTCCTGAAGGCGATCCAGTCGCGCAGACCATTGATGCTGTGGAATCCGTCGGAAGCATAACATCGGATCGAGGGGAATGTGCTCTGCATCATCTGGGCCAGCGCGTGTCCCGGACCGAGGTCGAGCGCGCGGTCGACCCCTTGCTCCGCAAGAGCCTCCAGTGTCGTCTGCCCAGGCGATCAGGCGTGCGGCTTTGTAAGCGAGCTTGGTCGTTCCGGCGCCGAGAAGATGCTTTCTGTGCCATCGTCGGCGAGGAGGATTCGCTGAGACGAGACCGGCGCCTTTGTGCTCATCGAACAAGCGCAGTGAACAGCCCGACCAGCAGGCCTACGACCGTAACGAATAGACGGAACCCGGACTCAAGCAGCGAATCGAGTGTCGCCTGCTTCTGTTCGTAACTCTTCGTCAGTTGGGCGATCGGAAACGCGCTTTGGTAGGCATCGTTGAATCGACCGTAGATCACTTCACCGGCTACCCACACAGTGCCGAAGCGGCTGATCAAGTTCATGAACTTCCGCTTTTGCAGCAAATTCTGCCAAAGCGGTTCTGCTAAGCTGAAAGCGACCACCGAGATCGACAGCCAGAAGAGGATGGAAGCGCAAACTTCCAAAAGCCTCGCTGGCCATCTCAAAAGTGTTAGCGGCCACGATGCCCGCACAGATGCGTAAATGATGACTACTGCAACAAAGAGAGCCACCAGCGAAATTAAGGCTACAGCGAGCGGGTTACGCCAAGTCCTAGGATGCAACTCGGTCCGAACGTTCTCGAGATCGCTCCCTAGTCGTAAATTCACGTGCTGCAGCGAAAACAACTGCATGACCGGGACCTCGGCGAGGAGCATCAACTGGAAGAGGTCGTCGAGAATCGAGTCTTGCACCGTCTGCCCGGCCTTCGGCCTTGAGAACGGCATCTCCGCATGGATTTCGACCGTGCTCGCACGCGAGACCAGGATCACCCCATAGTCGTATTGTAGTAGATTGGCCTCGAACGCCTGTTCGACCTCGGAGGCCGCAATGGTTTGGTCCAAGAGGCGGTAGCGGTTGTTGATCGAAACGATCTCCTGCCCTGTTTTCCCCTCTTTGAGGTCGGCCGCATTTCTCGTGTCCGCGACGGAGGAAACGTACAAGAAAGGATAGGAGAAAGACGGGTCTTGTTCATCACCCTCTTGACTTGGTTCCTTGAAGTCGCGCGAAAGATCCGGATACTTCTCTTGAAATCTGGCCCAGTAGGCTCGGGCACGTTCCAAGACTTGCCTATAGGTCTCGTTCCATCGTCGCAGCTCGGGATGAA
Organism: Bradyrhizobium sp. T-12; assembly: GCF_058314695.1. Taxonomy (NCBI): domain Bacteria; kingdom Pseudomonadati; phylum Pseudomonadota; class Alphaproteobacteria; order Hyphomicrobiales; family Nitrobacteraceae; genus Bradyrhizobium; species Bradyrhizobium sp. T-12. The sequence continues at coordinate 303,359 of NZ_JBZFQJ010000002.1, forward strand.
CCGCAGGACGCTCGGGGGGCTCGGTGAATAAGGCCGGAGATTCTTCCCGGAACATCTGCAGGTAAAATTTTGCAAGGTCCGAGACCTGCTCAAAGGGGGTCGACCTGTGAGCCACCTTCAGACAGCCGAAAGCCGCAGCGGGGTCGGTCAGCTTGAAGAGGTCAACCGCTTGCAAAGCATCGCACGCATGGATTGACCCGATTTTCAGCCAGAAGGCGATCGTGCCGACGCCCGTCCCAGGGAAGAGTGAAACGATCGCCCTGAAGCGAGGATTCTCAATCGGAAATTTCCGCGGCTTTTTAGCCTCCTCTCTATCAGGCTTCTCTTCAAGCTCTTGTTTATAGAGGTCGAATTTTTCGATCGGCACCTCGATGCTGAACTGAGTGACCTCGCGCCAAGCCGGTTGCGCCTTGTAGATGTTGTCTCTAGCTTTGCCGAATGCCTTGACCCAGCTTGGTGTCGCCGCTTCGGGCGTCTGCTGGGGGGACGTCGCTGCCTTGGCCGTCTTTTTTTCAGACTTTACTCGCGTGAAGTGCTTCGTGCTCCCGCATCCCCCAAACTCATGAATATTGGGTTGGTACAAGAACGGCATAATCGCCGCCGCGTAGACTTCGCGGTACGGCGGGGGTGAGTCCTGTTCGGGCTCACCTGTCTGCGTCAAGCCTGCGCAGCCTTCCGTGACGCCACACGCCTGATATCGGCGGTCGCCAGGAAACCGGCGATCTCGCGCACGGGCAACTGCGCGACAGCCGACCGCTCGGCTGATGACAGCTGTGTGAATTCCGGCATTGCTCTGATTTCACGGGCGCAATCGTCGGGCGCCGTCAGCAGCAACTCCTTCGCTCTGGCGAGCACGCGCTCAAGTGGGCCGGTAGTCATGGCAAACGTCCCGTTTCAAAAGCCGTTCTCGCGACCGCCATTGGCGGGGTCGATCGGCGGAATGTAGATTGTCGTCGCGTAATTTACCCCATCCGCCGCCAGGCTCCAAGCGCAAAGCGGAACGGTCAGAAACAGCGGCTCCGCGCCGCTCTCATCGAGGTCGCAAAAAGTTATGCGGTGGTCGGCGGGATACTGCTCGAGCAGCCGCTCCATCAATGGTGCCAGCAATGCGGGAGCCAATGCCTGCTCGCCGTCTGCGGTGGGGATCCGAAAGCTGCCGATTTGCGCGACGAGGGTCGATCGCCACGGATTGATCGAGGCTGTGCCTTCGACCAAGGGATCGGCCGAGATGACCTGGAAGCCGGCCGGGCCGACCACAAGCGGCAATCGTGCGATGATGGAATCGACGAATGAGACACCTGGTACGACGTGCGTCCGCAGACCTCTTGCCGGTGCGCCGGCTATCATCAAACGAACGGGCTCGTCGAGATACATCGGATGCCCGTAGGTCAAATACGCGACCGGACGCTCCCTGGTCGCCTTTTCGAAAATATGGGCGGCGACATCTGCGTAAATCTTCGCTCGCTCTTTCCCTTTTTCGTAGAGGTGCTCGATGTTGACGAAATCAAGCCCGTTGCTTTCGAGAAACGACCGGAGATTGGGGCTTGGCAGCGTCGTATATGAGACCACCTGACGCAGGATCGAGAGCGCTTCCAAAGTGACGTCTCGCGCAGGCAGGATTCCGCATCCGATGAGGTAGAGATCGGCGGTCTTGATCGGCGGGTACTCCGGCGAAGGTGGACAGCTTTGCGACATCACAGGTCGTTTTTACCCCAGTTCCTTCACTATCCGCTACTCCTGCCCGGAGAAATCCGGAAATTGGGAAGCGAATTCCGCTTGCCCCATCCACCCGCTCTCCTCTGTCGCCTAGCCAGCACCAGAGTTCCGGCTCGCGCGTGCTGCCTTGCGCCCTTCCTTCGCCACCTTCGCGATCGCGACGTCGAAGTTGGTCCGCCCGCGGCGCTTGTGCGGCACCGGGGGATGATCAAGAGCGGCGATGTCGTAGCGCGGGTACTTCTCGATCTCGGCCGCTATCGTCTCGATCCAGCAGTCTCCGTAGTCGTTGCCCGCGTTCGAGTCCTTGGGACGGTGGCCGGTGATGAAGCCTTCGACCTCGCGGTCCATCTTGACGTGCCTCGCCACGCTCTTGAACAGATGGCGCCAGCCGTGGTTGGGCTTCACGTCGTAGGGTATGTTGATTCCGGGACCGTGAACCCATTCGCCGATCCGCTCCGCGAGCTTGTGGAATTGAGGATGCCCTGACCGTTCCGCCGCGACGACGTTCCGGATCGTAGAACAGAGGCTTCTTGAGCTTGGCGCGGGTCGCCACTTACCTCGGTCGAGTTCGCCGCCCGGGCAGCCCCGTCACGCAGGCGGGCCCATTGAGCCTCGATGGCCACGTTGACGGCGCCGATCTTGATGTTGGCCCTGGCGTTCGTCCTTGGTCCCCAGAGTGGCCCAGAGCTCGGTCTTGCCGACCAGGGGCACCTTCTTGCGGATCCAGTAGTTCTCGGAGGTCGGTCGCTTGATCGGCTTGGGCATCTTGAAATTCGACATGGTGGAGCACCTCGGTGTGGGACCGGCCGTACAAGAACCCCTGAAAATGAAGGTTAGGCTTGTAAACAAGGGGTCCGCGACCCCGAAAGGGGGTGAGTCCCACTCTCTCTGCCAGATCGTATTGAAATCACTTATATTTTTTTGAAGTTTTGTTACAAACCACGGCTTGCCCACCGGAAGACCGAATCCTCTCGCATTTTTAACTGGGAAAGAAGGCGCGTTCCGGCGGGACCCTATTTGTTCACGTCACCTCTCGTGTCTGGGCAGCAGCCCACCACATTTTGTTGATATTCCGCTCGATTTGGGGGTGATAATGGCTCTACTCAACTTGCATCGCGCATTCACTGACGCGGCGACCGAGAACGACTATCTCGCCCGGCTCACGGTACCGGAGCCGCGCGAGGGAAAGCTCCGCAAGGCACGTGACGAGATCCGAGAGACGCTTAAGGCTGGATTTTCGGATTGGCAACGCTTCGCGGATCGTAGTTTGGTTATGGAAACGACTGCCGTTCGGAAGGGCGCGACCGAACCTCGATTGCGTCTGAAGTTCCGTATGCAGGGTAGTGCCTCGCCCGCGTATCGCACGCTCAATGATCCGGCACATCCGCCGCAGCAGATTGATTACGACGATGGCGTTTACCTTCCGGTCTCGTTTCTCGCCAAGACGGGAAACCCCGTGATCGCGGCCGCAGGTTACTACCGGTTGGTCGAGACGGTCCTTGCGCCGCTCTGCGAAAAACGAAAATGGACGTTGGATAGACGAGCCAAAAAATGCGTCCGCGTCGTCCTCGACAGCAAAGCTTACATCGACCTTCCGCTGTACGCGATCCCGGATCAGGAGTTCGTTCGGCTGGCCGAGGACGCCGCATTGACCAAGCGGGCTGACAGCGCGCTGTTTCTTGATGCAGAGACGCTCGATGACGAGATATACGAGCGCCTCAATCAGGACGAACTCCGGCTCGCTCTTCGGGAAGGCAAGTGGATCGAATCCGACCCTCGTCTGCTCGAAGATTGGTTTAAGCAGGCGGTGGCCGACCTCGGACCGCAAGTTCGACGCGTCAATCACCTCGTCGGCGCGGGGCGAGATTTCAGCCTGAATTTTCCGGGTGGTAGTTTTCCCGAAAGTGCTTTACGGCACCCTCAATTTGAACCCAGTCGTGTTTCGATTTCTCAAAAACCGATATGCCGGGAGCTGGGTACTTTGGATTTGCCATCGCGCCGACTGCAACACCGATCATCGAAGGCAAGCTGGTGACTTTCCAATAGACCGTTGATCCGCACTGCGGACAAAAATAGTTATGCATTTCCCCGCCGCTTGCAGCGGCATGTGCGAACTCTTTTGAAGTTCCTGAGACGGTAACAACCTCCGCGGGGTAATATGCTCCCACGCCGAACGGCGCACCTGTTCGACGTTGACAGTCGATGCAGTGACAAGCAACGACTATCTTGGACGGTTCTTCCGGGAGCGAGAGCATGACTGCACCACAGTTGCACCTTGCGTAGACCATAGTAATTCCCCATCGTCGTCCGAGACTCACTGCAAAGCACTAGGCTAGCAGATTAGTTGCGCGAGGAGAGTGCGAAAGCGACGGCCCAGGCCGCGCGCGTTCTCGATGAGACCGCCGACAAGATAACTTTGTCCGGCGACTACGTCCGATCGGACAGCGGTTCGCCGGTGCTGGATTCGGATGGCCGGGTGATCGGACTTATGATCGAAGCGACCAACCAGCCGGGCAGCGCGACGCAAGGCATCGCAATTCCGGTGACGCGCTTCGCATCGATCCTCAGCGGTCCGACCGCGTCACCGATCGCGCGAAAAGCCATTCCGAGCATGGCCGAGCTCGGCGGAACCAGGCCGACGAGCACGGCCGTAGATGCTATCGAAATCGCGGTTTCAGGGTGCGTCTTTCTCGGAAAACGTTCGGCTCGGCTCGCCAAAAATACGCCCGACATGCCTTTCGGATTGAGTACTCTGCAGATACTCCTCGACGCAGATAAGCGTGGATTCTTGATGGGCACGAGGCTTTCCCCGGATATCGCAGTCAACCTCCGATCCGATTGTCCGGTCGTCGAGTCTGGATCCGCCTACTACTCGCCCGCGCGCGTCCAATTGAAGCCCGGAGACCGGGTGACACTCTCCGAGATATTGCCGTTGAACTACCTCGACGACGTGTTCTTCTGGGCGCGAGTAACCGCTCGGGGGAGCAACAGTGGTTCGAACGACAGTAACGCGGGCATCGACCCAAGTGCGGCCCCAGCGGACGCCGGCTCGCTTCAAATCGGCGAACGTGATGTCTGCGGCAGCGCTTTACTTGGCCTCCTTACCGTCATCGGTCAGCGCCACGCAGGCGTTTGCCCAAGACCGTGGCCGATGCACGAACTCGGGTAGGAACGCCGCAGCGCAGCACTCGCCGTCATGGCCGCTATCCGCACGTCACGGCGCGCGAGTTTGCCGAATATGTCGCGCGAAGATTATAAACATCCCAGTACGTCGGGACTGGTATTTTTCGTAGTGGGCGGCGAGGCATATGTATGTACCGGCCAGCGAGGAGGGCCGTTGGGTGAGAGGACTGCCTATGAAGAACCTTTCATGTAGAGATCGCAGGACCGGCCAAAATACCGGCCAATCGAAACGTTAAAGGTCTAAAATATGCTTTAAAGTCAATGCCTTGAATGAAAGTTCCAGCGGTCACGAAAGCGCAATCGGAGATCGGCCAATAAATGGGCCAAATTCGGTTGTAATTTGGAAATTCATGCGTAAAATCAGCTAGTTAATTTGCGATAAGATCGGCCAATGGCGATAGAAACACCCCAGCGCATTGAGCCGGCGCGGCTTGAGGAAACGTCCGAGGCCATCGCGGATGTGGTTGCCGACCTGTCGGCAGCCTCGGCCAGGCTCGGTGTCGGGCTTCATCAGCGCACAGCTGCGAACCTTGCCAACTTGGTGCGGCTGATGAACACCTACTACAGCAACCTCATCGAGGGCCATAACACGCGGCCAAAGGACATTGCTCGCGCGCTCGAGGGGGAGCTTGACCAAGACGAGGGCCGTCGCAACCTTCAGCTGGAGGCCGCGGCACATGTACGCGTGCAGACGGAGATCGATCGCCTTACCGCCGACAGCGAGCTCGGTGAGCCGGCCTCAGTGGAGTTTATCAAGTGGTTGCATCGTGAATTCTATCGAGGGGCGCCGGGCGATATGCTCCAAATCCGCGGCAACGACACGACCTTTATGATGGTGCCCGGCGAATGGCGGTCGAAGCCTGAGCATGATGTTGCGATAGGCCGTCACGTTCCGCCATCTAGCGAGCGTGTTGACGACTTTATGCGCTATTTCGAGCAACGCTACGCCTTCAGGCCGCTGAAAACAGCCGGCCGAATCATGGCGATCCCTGCGGCGCATCACCGCTTCAACTACATCCATCCGTTTCCTGACGGAAACGGCCGCGTTAGCCGCTTGATGAGCCACGCTATGGCCCAGCTGGCCGGCATCGGTTCACACGGGTTATGGTCGATTTCGCGCGGCCTCGCCCGAGGCCTCAAATCGCCGAGCGAGTACAAGCGCATGATGGATATGGCGGACTCGTCACGACAGGGAGACCTCGACGGACGGGGCAATCTTTCGCTGAAGGCGCTCAACGAGTTTGTTCTATGGTTTCTCCAGGTCTGTCTTGATCAGGTGAAGTTCATGGACGGGCTGTTTGAGCTTGATAACCTAGGCTCGCGCTTAAACACCTATGTCGAACGCAGCGACACGCTCAAGCCAGAAGCAAAGCGCCTCCTCGAAGAGGCGCTGGTTCGCGGGCAGTTCGAGCGTGGTGACGTCGCCCGGATAACGGGTTTGCCTGAGCGCACCGCGCGTCGCGTGCTTGCTGACGTGCTTGCCGACGGCGTGCTCGGATCAGACACGCCCAAGGGCGCGGTATCGCTCCGCTTTCCGGTTGAGGCCTTGGATGTGCTGTTTCCGCGATTGTTCCCGGAAACGTGATTGCGGGAGTGAGTGGTAGGAGACTCGTTACGCCCCTGAGCGCGCCCAGACACCCGTAATGCCGCGGGAGCGCAGGAAACATGTCGCGCGCCATGGAAAACTGCCCCCTCACAGCGACATCGACATTCCGGTTCGGGTGGATCAGCCAGCAAGGGCGAGAGTCGTCGTCACGTATCGTTATCAGGTGCTCCTGCTTTCCAAATTGCTGAAATCCCAGATTGAACAAGACGCGCAACCTGTTCGGCCGCGCGCCTTGGCTATGCAAGTTTTCGCCAGTCGGAAATCGCCGGCATGTGATGACGTGCCAATTCGTGACCAAATAGAAACGTCCGTTTCGGCTCCAAATAAAACCCATGGCAATGTCCAGGCTCTCTTCATTGAAGAGCTGTTCGAGCGGCACGACAGCCAGCGAGTAACGATCAATTCGGGTCATCGGAACCTCGGTGAATTAGCTTGCGTGACGGATTCCTCATGACACTATCTTAGGGTGCGGGCGTGCGATCCATCAGCCCGCTCGGGAACAAAATCCAGCGTGTTTCGACCTACCTGCTTGATGAATTTAGCAGCTAACCTGCTGATTTTGCTTGGCAAGCATGCTAAGTATTGCAGGCTGTCAGAAATCACTATCTATTTCTGACAGATAGGAGGAGGGGCATGCAGACCGTAGCTGAGCGCATTCTGGAATATGCCCGAACATTGCCCGAAGGCGCCTTGATTGGTGCTAAGGATGCTTTGCATTTGGGGAGCCGTGCAGCGGTCGATCAAGCTCTGAAAAGGCTTTCTGAGCGCAACGAGCTGATGCGCCTTGCTCATGGGTTCTACGTCCTGCCGGTCAAAACCCGGTTCGGTGTACGCGCACCGCAAGCGGAGAAAGTCGTCCAAGCGCTCGCTGCCACGCGTGCCGAAACAATCGTCCCGCACGGGGCAGCAGCTGCAAACGCACTTGGTCTTACGACCCAGGTGCCAACGAAACTCGTCTATCTGACGTCTGGTCCTGACCGGGAGCTTAAGCTCGGCGCACAAACCGTTGAGGTGAAGCATGCGCCAGAATGGATGCTGTTTCCGGCAAAGCCGGCTGCCGGGCAAGCCATTCGCGCCTTGGAATGGCTCGGCAAACGGCAAGCGAACGATGCGCTGCGGGTCCTTAAGCAGAAATTGTCGGCGGAAACGTTGCAAGACCTCATCGCCGTGCGCCCCGCTCTGCCTGCGTGGATGTCAAAATCGATCAGCCAATCGCTGCTAAGCTATGGCTGAATCCTTTCTGACGTTTTCTGCCGAAGATCGGCTTGAGGCACTTGGCGTTGCTGCCACCGCCTCAGCCGACCCATTCATTTGCTTGAAAAAGATAGTTGGGTCGTATGGGCCTTGCAGGGCCTGTTTGAAACGAAGCTCGGCGAACATCTCGTTTTCAAGGGCGGCACCTCGCTCTCAAAAGGTTATGGCATCATCCAGCGCTTCTCCGAAGATATCGATCTCACCTACGACGTTCGTCAGATCATTCCCGAACTCGCCAAAGGCGATCACCCGATACCCGAGACACGCGCCCAAGCCGACAAATGGACGAAGGCTGCGCGCGAAAAGTTAGTCGTGTGGGTCAAAGATGAAGCCCTGCCGGTTCTACAGCAACATGCCGCGGCGACGGGTGTGAATGTAAAATTCCGCGTCGATGCGGATGTGATCTATATCGACTATCACCAAGTCTCCGAAGGTTCCGAATATGTAGCGCCGTCCGTCAAACTCGAATTCGGTGCTCGATCAACCGGCGAGCCGGCCGAGATACGCCAGGTCACATGCGACGCAGCATCTTATCTGCCGGAATTATCGTTTTCGGCAGCGGCGCCCAAGATCATGCTGCCTCAGCGCACCTTCTGGGAGAAAGCCACCGCCGTCCACGTCCTTTGCGCCCAAGGCATCAAAGGCGATCGCATCTCCCGCCATTGGCATGACCTTGTGAAGCTTGATGATGCTGGCTATGCCAAGGCTGCATTCGACGATCAGGATCTCGCAAACGAAGTCGCCGACTGGAAAAGCAAATTCTTTCGCACAAAAGATCGGGACGGCAACGTGATTGACTATCATGCCGCCGTTTCCGGCAAACTCCAGCTCGTCCCTGACGGTGAAATGCGCAAAGAACTTGAGGCCGACTATCAGAAGATGGTCGATGCCGGTTTGCTTCTCGGCGACGCCATGCCTTTTGCCGGTCTGATGATGCGCTGCGCAGATTTGCAGAAGCGTGCCAACGAGCGACATTGATGCGCCGCCGCCCTGTCCATCGTCGGCTATGTTCATTCAATCGCCTTTCGCATGATCACATCGAGAACCCCCTCAAGCTGGCAAGATCTTCAGGAACAGTCCGCACGCATCTTGGCGGAATGCGGGTTTGCCGTCGAAATCGAAAAAAAGGTGAAGCTTGTTCGTGGCCAAGCGGAAATCGACGTCTATGCCGAGGAAACTCTGAAAGGACGAAAATACATCATCCTTTGTGGGTGCAAGCATTGGAGGGCCGCCGTTCCCCAAACCGTGGTTCATTCCTTTCGCAGCGTGATGACGGATGTCGGCGCCCACAAGGGCTACATCATCTCGAGTTCGGGCTTTCAGTCGGGAGCCCGCGATGCCGCGCAGATGACAAATGTCGAGTTGGTCACCTGGGATCAGTTTCAGAACGCGTTCGAGCCGAGTTGGCTCGAAAATTGTTTCACTCCGGTGATCACAGCGAAGCTCGATCCGCTGATGGGCTTTTCCGAGCCGTTCCTGCCGCCCTCGTTTCCCCATTGGCCTGAGGCCGATCAAAACGAATATCTTCAATTGAAGGATGAGCTCGATCCCCTCGGCTGGTTCGCGATGTCGATGGCTACTTATTCGAGGATTCTCCGCCATAGCAGTTATCCACCGCTGCCGCTCAAGAATATTCCCGATCCCACCGAGAAGTATAAGGGGCTTCCCACGGATATCATGAGCGCCGTGGGTTATCGCGATCTTCTCGACGCCACACTTCACCATGGAGAAGCGGCGATTGCGAAATTCCGCGCGGTCAGAGATCGCAACAAGTAAGCCAGCATTGAACCATCTGTCGAACAGTTGAAGCAGTGTCGGTCTCCGACTGATCAGACCGACTTCAGCTTAGCGACACGCATGTAGCGGGTATAGCTGCGGGTACCCGCTGGTTGCGAGTTCGAGTTTGTGACAAGCGAAGGAACGACGGTAAAGGCGGGTGCGGGCAATAGCTTGAGCAATCGCCTTGCAGTCTTCAATGAAGATTTCATCGACCTGAATCTGCAATGGTCGGCTGGTCGGGCCAAACCCGTCTTCTACATCGGCCGAGAACAGGCCGAGTTAGCCGCCGAGCTTGCAAAGAAGGAGGCAGCGCTACCGGTTGCCAACGAACGCAAGATCGCGGCAGAAGCGCTCTTTCGCGCAAAGGAGCAACAGCTAGCAAACTTCAAGCGTGCGCATGCTCGTACAGTCTCAACAGAGCTGCGGCAGGGAAGCCGATCGCGGTTCTTGCAGAACACGGTCGCGTCCCACACCGAATCGTCCGCAGACAAGCCGACGAACCAGCGAAACAGCAGGTTGTAGTCAAGCTGCTCCATCATGCCGTTCCGACCGCACCGTGTAGAACGCCTGCAGCAACAGCGCTCGCAACAGCCGCTCCGGAGGGATCGATGGCCGTCCTTCGCGGGCATACAGCCGATCAAACGACCGCGACAAATCCTTCAGCGCCGCATCAACGAGTTCCCGGATCGCTCGCAGCGGATGGTCCGCCGGGATCCGGGTCTCCAGCCGCACGTAGCTAAAAAGGCGTTCCGCATGCTCATCTTCGCCGCGCATCCCGTTCCTCAATCGAAAGGAATCAACCGCATGCACAGAATCACACTCCAGCCGCCTCACGAAACGACTTTTTCAGCAGCCTGCTAGAAGCGGTCGAGACAGTTCTCAGTCCGGCGGTTGCCGCCATCGACGCAAAGTTAGCCCGACCGACAATTGCGCTACGGGAACTGGCGTGGAACGACGACGAGACGATCGCCGTGACGTTGGGCTTGGTAAACGCCTGGGTGGGCACGCTCAACGCTGCCATCAAGCAGCACAACGAGACCTTCGCGCAATTCACCCAACGGCAGGATGAAGCCCGTCTTGCTCTGAGGCGCCACCATTTGGCTGACAAATCCCAGGAGTTTCAGAACGCGTGCGACGCGGTGAGCGAAGCCAAAACGGACGTTGATGCTAGGACGCTCAGTTACAATCAACTTCAAGAGCAAGCCACGGACTTGCGATCTCGGATCAAAGAGCACGGTCAGGCTGCGGAGAAAATCAATCGCTTGATCGAGGCCTACCTTGGCCACAAGGAACTTTCTATTGCAAGCGTAGAAAAAGGCTATGAAATCCACCGTCGCGGTAGGCCGATAGACAGCAGTCCTAGCGAAGGGGAGAAGACGGCGATCGCACTCTGCTATTTCCTTTCAAGGCTTGAGGCTGAAGGGCGTTCGATCAAGGACCGTATCCTCGTCGTGGATGATCCGATTTCTAGCCTGGACAGCAGAGCGTTGAACTAAGCGTGTTCCCTTCTTTTAAGTCGGCTTGGGAATGCAGCTCAGGTGTTCGTTTTGACACACAACCAAAACTGCATGAACGAGTTCAAGAAAGCCTGGAAGGGTTTCCACAAACCTCGCAACGAAGCGACCCCGCCTACGGCAAGCCTCCTGTTTTTAGATGTCAAAATTCCAAAAGGGCTGGACGGACGCTCAACAGCTATTGTTGAGATGTCAAAGCTGCTCCGTGAGGATGAGTCTGAATACCACTACTTGGTGGATCACGTCCTGAAGTTCAACGCCAGCGCAGATCCAGACTACGAATACGCCTACATGATGCCGAATGTACTTCGGCGAGTGCTCGACGTTTTCTTAGCGTTCCGGTGCCCGGGAAGTGCAGGTTTCGCTTCGAAGATGGGCCAGTTGCGAAAAGATCATGCTACGCTCGACGGCGAGCGCCTGGCCGCGCTGGAACGTCTCGTGCAACTGGAATCGCACTCCGATAACATCGATGACCTAATCGGGTTTTCCTCTATGACGCTGGAGGAGAGTAAGGCTGCCACGGCGGCCTTGATCGCGATGATGGAGGCCGTAGACCCTACCCATCTGGCTGGGCTGCAACGACTATGCCGATGAACCCTTGTCGCAGTTCCAACCCGGCGCAAAGAACACAGCTATGCTAAAGTGGTCCAGTTCGGAGGCAAGGACCTTGTTGCCTGGCCGACTAGACCACGACGGCTGGTGAGCAGATCGTGCTGACGGCGAACGAAGTAAGGGCACGCGCAGAATCCACTGCACGACTGCGTGCTGTTTGTCCTTCACGGTATCACCTTGGGCCGACGCAAGAAATCAGGGGGAAAGATCGACTTGCAGCGTCCGTGGAAGCCAGAGAACGACCGTTTGAAGCCGGTCACCTTTATCTATCGTCGCAACAGCTGATCGTTTTCCGCTTTAGTATTCGCCATCAATGGCGATCGAGCCCAATCGCTGGATGCAGCGCAAAGAGGGTAGGGGACGGATCACCCAGTTTTCCGTTCGGCCTCGACAGCGTTCTACAACAGCGGAGCATCTAGGCTGGGAATCTCCGGCATGGCCTTGCCGGCAATTGCCTGCAGGTCGCCGACCATGCCCACGGTCGAATCGATGACGGCCAGGATTTGGGTTTCCCGCTTGGCCCATTGGCCGGCCCATAAACTTGCGCTCCTTGTCGAGATCCTCGCGCATATCGTTGAATTTCTCAACGACAGCTTCGACCCGCTGTCGAAACTTCGTGCCTGTCAGGTAGTGATAGACCTGCTCCATCTTGGTCTGCTGGCCCTGCTGAACGAGGCGTGAGCTGCTCACGTCGATCAGACCCTGGCGGAGCGCCACGGCGACCGGCAATGCGCAACGCGGATGAGCCACCCATACGCCGTCGACGAGGTCAAATTGCTCGATTTGTTTCGGCAGCGCGTGGGAGATGATCAGAGCGACGTCGGCGCCGGAACGGCGCTGGTCGTCACGTAATTTGGCGAGCCACACGTCACTCCATGCCTTGGTGCGTTTAGTTTCCCAAAGGATGATGCCGGCAGATTGGCCGATAGCACCATTTACTTGCTGAATTACGTCCGCCCCGAGCTCACCTTTTCCCACCGGCTCAATCGAATCTGTCGGAAAGCGTCCGCGCAGAAGATCTTCGAGCTCGAGTTCGAGCACTTCCCCTTGGGATTGCTGTGATCCCTGCTCGGCCTTTCGCTTAAGTTCCTCGATCGTGCGCGTCATCGACTCGATGGTCTGGTCTTTCTCGGCAACGCGCAAGCGCGCAGCCTCGTCGGCTTCGTGCCTGGCCTTGATCTGGATTTCGCTGATTGAGGCCTGCACGCGCTTCTCTATTGTCAGGTCGAGTTCGCGCTTTTCCTCTTCGAGTGCGCGCTGCTGTCGCATCAGTTCGGCTTGCTGTTTTTGGGCCTCGGCAAGCTTTGCGTTGTTGGTAAGCAGGTTGGCTCGCAGCTCCGCAGCTTCCGCTTCCTTCGCCTGCAGCTCGGCGGCGGCCGCCTCTCGCGCCTTCTTGCTTTCGGCCGCGACCAACTGGGCACGTTCGGCGGTCAATCGCTTCGCAACGTGATCCTCGATTTGCTCGCGGTCCTTAGCGACCTGCTCGCGTTCCAGCCGCAGTGCCTCTGTCTTACGCTCCATCTCTGCATCTTTGCTGGCCAGCTGCTGTTGAAAGCGCTGACGGGTTTCAGCGAGGAGGGGAGCGGCCAATGACTCCGTCAGACGGATCTCGTGATTGCAGTTGGGGCAATGTAGGGTCGCCTCGTGCGAAGCGCCGGTTGCTTTGAAACTCATGAATTCCCCATCATCGTTGCAACCGGATTCAACATGATCTGTGCGTGATTGCGATGTCGCTCGACTTCATGTCCACATACGCGTCGTCGATTTCGACCTTGGCCGGCGGGTTTTCCACCGACACGTCGATCTACCCGAACGCGTGCACGAGCAGCCTCGCACGAATGTAGTCCAGAATAGAACAAAATAGGAACGCGCGTCAACTTTGGATCCCGAGGTGAGTTTGTATGACGACGATTTTACTTAGTCTGGCCATGGGAAATGGATAGAACTTAAACCTTGGATATAGTTTGAATATGCGCTAGTTTACTTAGTATGGCTGAGCAAAAGGACAGAAAGCTAAACAGGCTCGAAAGGACCCTTCCGCAGGGACTTCTGGTCGATGCCGCCTGGATGGAACGACATGGATATTCCACCAGCTTGCGCAGCCAATACGTATCGGCCGGCTGGCTCGTTCAGCCGGCGCGGGGAACCTTCAAGCGCCCGCTCGGTGAACTCTCCTGGCAGGGCGCCGTCGTGTCACTCCAGCGATTGCTCGGCTCCGACTTCGTCGTTGGCGGACGCACCGCCATCGAAGTGCAAGGCTTCGGCCACTACCTGAGCCAGACGGGTCCTTCGACCATACATCTATACGGAACGCGGTCTGCTCCCGGCTGGCTCGGCAAACTTCCGCTCAAACAGAAATTCCGCGTTCACCGCACGCAAAGCCTGTTCAAAACGCACGGGAGCCTGCCCACATCAGAGTCGGGGACAACGCGGGAAATACCGGGACCATTCGACTGGCCTCTCACGGTATCGACGCCCGAACGCGCGTTTCTCGAACTGCTCGACGAATTGCCCCGCCACGAAAGCTTCCATCACGTCGATGCACTGGCGGAAGGCTTGAGGAGCCTGAGCCCCCGGCGGCTGCAAATGCTTCTGAACGACTGCAAAAGCGTCAAGGTCAAACGATTGTTTTTCTGGTTCGCGGAGCGACATCAGCACGCTTGGCTCAAACAGATCGACAAGTCGAAAGTCAATCTCGGCACGGGAAAGCGCATGCTCGTCAAGGGCGGCAAACTCGACACCAAATACCTCATAACCATCCCAGACGACCTCAATGCCCCTGTCTGAAAAATATCGGCATCAAGTGGCCTTGTTGATCGAGACGATCCCGTTCGTCGCGGCGGAGCCCGATTTTGCGCTCAAGGGTGGCACCGCCATCAATCTCTTCCACCGAGATATGCCGCGCCTATCGGTCGATATCGACCTGACATATCTGCCGGTGGCTCCGCGTCCCGAATCTCTTGCGGCGATAGATGCGGCGATGAAGCGCATGACAGAGGCCATAAGGAAAGGATTGCCGGGCGCGCGGCTGACGGAAGTCGTCAATCCCCGTGAAAAGATCGTCACCAAGCTGACCGTCCAGAAAGGCGACGCGCAGATCAAGATCGAGATCACGCCGGTGATCAGGGGCTGCGTCTTCGAGCCGGAGCTGCGCGACGTGTCGCCGAGCGTCGAAGAGACGTTCGGCTTCGCGCAGATGAAAGTCGTTTCGTTCGCCGATCTATACGCCGGCAAGCTTGTCGCGGCGCTCGACCGGCAGCATCCGCGCGACCTCTTCGATGTCCGCGATCTGCTCGCCAACGAAGGCATCACGGACGATCTCCGCAAAGCGTTCATTGTCTACCTCATCAGCCATGACCGGCCGATCTCCGAGGTCGTGGTTCCTCGTCGCAAGGACATCCAGCACGAATTCACGCACGGCTTTGAGGGCATGACCGCCGATGAAGTGACCCTGGACGAGTTGCTCAAAACCCGGGAAACGCTGATCGCCGAAATCGCGGGAAAAATGCGGCAAGCTCGCAAGGACTTCCTCATGGGATTCAAGCGCGGCGAGCCGGATTGGAACCTGCTAGGCGTCCCTGACGCAGCGGACCTGCCGGCGGTGCGCTGGAAGCAGATCAATCTGGACAAGCTTCCTGCCGAGCACAGGGCGACGCTCGTCGCGCAGCTCGAGAAGGTCTTGCGCAATGCCTGAGGTCGGAGGAGGGGATCTCAGTCGAGCACGCTCGTAGCAACTTGTTGAGAGAATTTTTGGGGTACGCCCGCCACCCAGCGAGCCCAGAGCTTGCGGGCTTCAGCTCAGCCGCCTATCGAACAGTGGACGCGCCTACCTATGCGTGCCGTACACGTTTCCGGTGCTTGGATTTCGGTAGGAGCCGCCTTTATGAGAAGAGCCCGAGCCGCCGATGTAAGTCCCGCCGTGGCTAGAGGTATGATGGTCTCCACCATACGACACGCGGCCGCCAAAATGGCTACCACCTATTCCAACAGCAGACGCTCAGAAATGCTCGCTGTTGTGTTTGTCGGATTTGCGCATTGAGGGCATGAACCGCAATATCGTTCTCGTCTTTATCACCGCCTCTGGCGGCAAGAAGATGCGCGAGGCAGGCTTGGCGAGATTTGCCCACATCGTCTTTGCCGATCGTAGCTTGCTCGAGAAAAGGCGCGCGATGCGCCTATCCGCTGAACGCGCGTCGATGTTGCAAGCCGGATTCGCCACCTCGGGTGAGAAGCCTGATCATGGCGACCCGGGTCGGCGCCGAGTATGCCGAAATAGATTATTCAAGGTAGACGGAGGGGAGGGTGAAAGCCTGACTCGGTATTGGTGCGCTCCTTCTAGCGCTCATCATTGGCGCGCAGTTCATCACCATCTTTGTTGTCCAGCCTATTGGCGCGTTACCCGAGGGGCGGACCGTCGTCATAGCTCGCCTTACAAAGCTGAACTTTATCGACAGCGCGGACGCCTTTTGCGACCGAACAATGGGTGGTGTCAGCCTCCTGTGCCAGGCTGCCGTCCTCGGCAAGGTCACGAAGGAAGGTCCCATTCTCCTGCGTCTTCCTTATTCGGCGACCCTTTATCAAATCAGCACCGGCGGCAAACACTACGACCGATAGAAAGCGGCGAGCCGCCTATGAGGTTCGCGTTCGCCAGGAACGATGTTGCCCTTCGTTAGCATTGAAGTGCGAGAGTCTATCGCGCCATCGACCTAAAACTCCCTCGTCGACAGCTGGCGCGCCAGGGCGACAGCAGCCCTTGGTCTGAGTTGCATGTCGGGCTTGATGGCAAAATGAAACTTCTTCCTCTTGATGAAGGAGAATGGTCCAACCTCCTCGGGACCTAGGCCGAGCGTCGAGGGATTTTGCGCCTATTGACTTTGCGCCGCCGGTTTCGATGGTCCAGAGACCGTCCCGGCGGGCAGGGGGTATGGATACGACCTCTGGCGTGAGCTCGGCGCTTTCGCGGTCGTCTTCGGGGGGGGGGCGTGGTGGATCGTTCACGCGCCGAACCGGGTCAGTCGTCGCCGAACTTCCGTCGTTGGAAGCCGGCAGCGAGGATGCCTGGAAATGGCAGTTAAACCCGCGTGCAGTCGGCTCAGTTCGCAGTGGTTGCCGTCGGCGAGCTGGTCGAAAATCCATAGCACGCCGTGCATTTGCAGCCCGACCGAGGTCGCCAACTCGCGCAGCCCTCCGTCGCCGGTCAGAAGCGTCCATTGGCGGGCCTCCGCGATGGCAAACGCGAACGTGTCCGGCGTGGAGAGATGAGCGCGTTGCCGCGGACTGTCGTCGCGCGGGTCAATTCTGCCGGGGACAGCTCTTCGACCCGTAGGCCGAGCGCAGTAAGGCGATCGCCCAGGTCCCCGGCCAGCTCTCGAACAAAGAGCAGGTCGGGGACCGCAAACTCAAAAGGGAGACGAAACAGGTCCTCGAGCAAGGCGCCTCGCTCCAGATCGATCAAAACCGAGGTATCGGAAACGAGGACCGCCAAGGTGCTTACGCCGCAACTTGATCCAGACGAGCGTCCAGTTCGCGAACCGTTATTCCCAGCAGTTCAGCGGCCCGGGCTTCGCCGATGACTCGTTCGGCCAGCGCACGATAGCAAAGCCTCTCGAAGCGCTTCGGCTCCTCGAGTTCAGGCTTCATCCGGCCTGGCTCTTCATAGGGCGCCGTCCGCCATCCCCGTTCCGCGAAGATCTTGAACAGCCGGCCAAAAGCGGACTGGCTGATGATGCCGAGATCCTTGCAGCGATAGGCGATGGCCTGGATGCTGACGCCAAAACGCTTCTTGAGCGCGACCAGCTCGCCAAGACTGATCGACGATCGGCTGACCCCAACTTCGGCCCGAAGGACGTCGGCCGGCATCAGGAAGGCGCCGGCAAACCGATGCGCCGCCTTTTCCTCATCGACGCCGGGGGATGGGGCCAGCACCATATGACCGAGCTCATGGGCGAGATTGAAGCGCTTCCGCTCCGACCACGTGCTTTGCTTGATGACGATTACTCGCGCAGCGTTGCGGTCCTTGCGTCGCACCTTGGCGGCAAGCCCGTCGATATCGTCGAGATCGAGCGACAGGATCTTGATCCCGCGCTCCTCCAGAAGCTCGGCGAGCTGCGGGATGGGATCGTTTCCCAAACCCCAGTCTTCGCGGACAGAGCGAGCCGCATCTTCGGCGTCCCGGACATCGGCCACCGGATGTGGTGCGCTGCGTGGCTGCTCCCAATCGATGCTGCGCATCTGGAGCAGGTCCTCGATCGCGAGATAGCGCTCCAGCATGTGAATCGCGCGGGCTTCGAGGGCGGCTTCTTCCCGGAACGACGTGCCCGCCTTCTTGCGGAACTCGACGCCCTCAAGGGCAAGTTCGTCCTCGCTGAGCAGGTAATCCTCCGTCACGTGGAGCGTCGCCGCCAAGGCGATCAGCACCCGCGAGCTCGGCATATCCTCGTTTCTCTCATATTTGCCAATGGCTTGGGCCGATACGATGCCATCCATGGCGTCAGCGAGGCCACGCAACGACAGGCCCGAGGCCGACCGTGCGACCTTAAGCTTGTGTCCGATCATCTGGGCCTCCTTTGCGTCTCAGTTTACAGAAGTACGATATGGGCACAAATTTGTAAACCAAAAACCCTTGATGCGCGGAAAATTGAGCCTATATGGCCCGCATACCGCTCCATTGTCCCGGATTTGTAAACCGGTCTGGGTCGGACAAGTTCCACTGTGGCGTACTTTTGCGCCAGCCGCCGGCGAAACCGACCAGCAGGAATCGAGCAGCGATGTTGAACAATACTCAACTGCGGTACTACGACAGCAACGTGCTGCGCCTGCCTGCCGACAAGCGCAAGGAATACCACGAGCAGGTCGATCGCTTGATCGATGAACTCCGCAAGACCGTTCGCGACAAGACCGAGATCAAGATCACTAAGGTCGTGAAGGCCGGCCTTCGCCAAATACACGATTCTGCGGAAGACCGCTGTCGATCCGGTCGATGTCGATGTCGTTTTTTACATTTCTGGCCGAGACGTCAGCAAGGAGACGCTGGATAGCCTGAACGACACGATCTACGCGCTGCTGATCAAGCAGTATCCGAACAAGTCGGTCGAGGATTTTGAGATCCAGCGCAAGGCGGCGACCGTCACCTTCGTGGGCACGGGCCTCAGCGTTGATATCGTGCCGGTCATCGAAGACGAGAACCGCGCCGGCTACGGTTGGCAGTTCGACATTCACGACGGCACGAAGACGCAGACCTGCGCGCCTTGCCAGATCAAGTTCGTCCGCGATCGCAAGGACCAGGACGCGGATTTCCGCACCTTGGTGCGCATGGCCAAGAAGTGGCGCAACCAGGCGGAACTGAAGCCGCTGAAGTCCTTCGCCATCGAGCTGATCATGGCGCATGTCCTCGCCAAGCAGGGCAACGGTGCAAGCATCGAACAGCGCTTTCGCAATTTCCTCCTCTACGTCGCGCAGTCGCAGTTGAAGGAAGAGATCAAGTTTCCCGAGAATGTCGCGCCATTCACGACGTTCTGCGATCCGGTGGTCATTCTCGATCCGGTCTACAGCCTCAACAACGTGACCAGCCGGATTTCCGAGGACGAGCGGAAACAGATCGTCGCCGCCGCCCAGGAGGCCTGGGAGACGTCCAATTTTGCATCGGCCGAGAACGACAATGAGGTCTGGAAGGAGATCTTCGGCCCTCGATTCAAGACGGAGGACTGAAGATGAGCATGACCCAGGTCAGAAGCGCGAGCGCGACCTACACCTACGTCGACATCGAGAACGTCGTTCGGCGCGTCAACGCCGATCTCGTGATGATCGCGGACAGCACCGGCTGCTGGACTCCGGAGGAGGCTCGCAACTACGCCCATGACATCGAGGTCCTGGCCAAGGACGGCTACCTCAAATGGGTCGACGTCACGCTGATCAGCAGTGGGGTCGAGATCAAGGCCGTCAGGTTCGAAGTCGATACCGACGCCGGCTCGCTGTCTACGAGCCGGCCCGGCGGCGTTCTTTGGCCGAAGGTCGCAGGGGCCAAGCTTCGTGTCGTGCTGAGCTACACCGACGACTACACCAGTGCCGCACGCGAAGCCACGAAAGGTAAGCTTAAGATCGGTTGGGTGACCTGCTACGACGATACCAGCCATGCCGCTCTCTCGTCGGCTGGCGGCCGCAACTATGTCAGCAATGCCTATGGCATGCAGCGCAAGGATTGGGCCTCGTGAGTCAACCCAGCATCTTCGACAGCGAGACGCCGCTGCCCAGCGATACGCTGGCCAAACGCGAGAAGACCCTTCTGGGGTTCGATACCCGATATGCGCGGGTCCACGATCAGCTTCGTCTGCTGCTGAATGTCCGCGAGCTGGCGGGCTGGAGCCACAAGAATCACGGCAAGAGCCTTCCGATCTGCGATCTCGTCGCCGAGCAGTATCCGCTGGTGATCTTTCACGGCGATGTCGGCACCGGCAAGACCGCAACAGCGGAGTGCATCGCCAACAAGTTGGTAATCGAGGCCAGAAGCGAAGATTCGATCCTGTTCAAGCTGAGTAACCGCGTCCGCGGCAGCGGCATGGTCGGCGAGATGGGAACATTGATCGCGGAAGCCTTCAAGAAGGTCATTCAATCGGCCGGCAAGCACCGCCGCGCGGTCCTGATCATCGACGAAGGCGACAGCCTCGCCGCCTCGCGCGCCCAGGAGCACAGCCACCACGAAGACAAGGTAGCGGTGAACACGCTCATTCAGGGCGTCGATGACCTGCGCCAGTACGGCGGCCGGATCGTGGTGATCCTGTGCACCAACCGGCTGTCGGTCCTGGATCCTGCCTTGTGCCGCCGCGCCGCCATCATCGAGGAGTTCCGCCGTCCAACGGACGACGAGCGCCGCCAATTGCTCACGATGGATCTGGCCGGGTTGTCTCTGACGCCCATTCAGCTATCGCAGCTCGTCGAAGCCACCGGAGCGCGGGCAGGCAAGCCGTCCTGGACCTATTCGGATATCAGGACGAGGCTCTATCCGGCCGCGCTGGCAAAGGCCTTCCCGAGCGGGCCACTGCGCTTCGATCAACTCAAGCTCGCCGCCGCGGCGATCACCGCGTCGCCGGTGATGGAGGATCGCTGATGGCGCGCTCCCCTCTGTTCGGCCGGCGCATCCACATTGCCGGCAGCATCGTCGAAGACCTTGCCATCGCCTCGACCGCCGACGTCAATCAGGCCCGCGAGCTCGTTGCTGCGCTGGTCAAGGAATTGGCCCGTCGCGGTGCGAATTTCGTCGTGCCTGTCGACGCTGAACCTCTGCGCAAATCCGACGGGCTTCCGATCTGCTTCGACTGGCTGATCTGGAAGACGCTCAGGGAGAGCCTCGCGTCACGCCCGGCGAATGTTCCGGGCCCGCTCGCGGTCGCCGTGCAGCACCACAAGAGCGAAGATCAGGTCCCGGCTGAGTATGCCGACCTATGGGACGAGCTGCGCAGCTCGCCAATGGTCAAGATCGAGAACGCCGCGCACTGGAACATGGCCAGCAAGCGCATGGAAGCCCAGGCCCGCTTCGGCGATATTCTTGTCGCGCTCGGGGGGACGGAAGGGGTCCTCTACCTCGCAAATCTCTACCACGATGCCGGAAAGCCGATCATTCCCCTCAATCTTCCCGTGTCGCCGGAAACGGCGGGCGCTCGCCGGCTCTACAGCTTCGGATTGACTAGCAGCCAAACCCGCCGCCTGTTCCAGGTTGCGGATGACGGCGACGCCCATGACTGGCTCAACAAGATCCGGTTTCCGCCGCGCCAGTCCATCCCCGATCGCGTCGCGGTCCTCGTCGACCTGCTCGAGTCCCTGGAAAGACCAAAGGCCTTCGCGGTGCGGCTGCTGAATCCGGCGCTGCCGGACTATGCCGACGTGCAGGACTTTTTCGACACCGTCGTGCAGCCGGTGATCGAGAACGAGCTTGGCTACCGGCTCGTCGTCATCGACGGCCGGCAAGCCCACGACCATGCCCGTATCGATCAGGAAATCTTCGCCAAGTTGCACCGCAGCGCCGTCGTGATCGCCGACATTACCGGCGGACGATCGAATTGTTTCCTCGAGCTGGGATATGCTCTGGGTCGCGGGCTGCCTACTATGGTGACGGCGCGTGAGGGCTCGGACCTGCCGTTTGACATCACCACGCTCTCTGGCCTGCATTGGAAGAACAGCGGCGCGGCCGAGGATCGCCGGCGCGCCTTCCGCGAACATTGGCAGGCGATCCGCACGCGACCCTCGCTCGTGCCGGCGGAGCCATTGATCTCATGAGGCGTAAAACCGAAGTGTTCGTCTCAGTCGACGTTGAAACCGCCGGGCCGATCCCCGGTGAGTACAGCCTTCTGTCGATCGGCGCCTGCGTTGTCAACGATCCGGCAAAGACCTTCTCCTGCGAATTGAAGCCGATCAATCGCAATGCCGATCCGAAAGCCCTGCAGGTTTCCGGCCTGTCGCTGGATGAGCTTGCCAAGAACGGGCTCGAACCGGCGGAGGCGATGCGGGCCTTCGCGCAGTGGCTCGACGCGCTTGTTGAAAAAGACGGCTCGGTCGTCTTCGTCGGGCTCAACGCGCCGTTCGATTGGTCATTCGTAAATTATTATTTCCATCGGTTCACGGGCGATAATCCATTCGGGTTCACGGCTTTGGACATCAAGGCGCTTTTCATGGGTGCGACGGGGTGCGATTGGGCCGATACGCGATCGAGCAAAATGACGGAGCGCCTGTCGCCTCGGTTGAAGGGCGATCATCAGGCCCTGCATGATGCGCAGTATCAGGCCGAGTTATTCAGTCTCATTCGAACCAAGCTCTTGGGAAATCGGTAGAGCATGGCGGGAGACATGAAGCGACGCTCGCTCATTGTCGAAGGACCACTCGCATTCGCGATGCAACTTTTTGCAAAGCAACTACGTTTGATCGGTCGCTTTTCTATTAAAGGGGAACAATAGGTGGCATCAGTCGCGCGATATGTCGTTGAGCGGTCGCCGGACCAGGTCCGGCTCGCTTTCAAGAGCGTCCTCGAAATTTGCAAGGAAAGGAATATCTCCAGCGTGACGTTGGTGGTGCCGCAGAAGGGCGGCTTCGATCGGACCATCGTGGCCGAATTCCTCGGACCGAACGTCGTAAAGGCGCTCGTCAAGGGGCAACCCGTTCTGGTGGCGCAGGGCGTTCAGATGAAGTTGGAAAGTGCGCAGACCTCCCGGGGGAGTTGGTCAGATGGGCTGCTGATCGGCGGCCACATCTCGGACAAAGACATGAACAAGCTGGACGATGCGATCGGCGCGCAAGCGATCGTCTACCTTCCTTGGAACGATACCGACGGCAAAAACTGGCGAGCGACATGGGGAGCTCAGATCGTAGGAGCCACTACTGCACCGGCACCGACCGTTAGTTTGCCCGAGCCCGTGGAGGAGGCGCTGCAGAGCCTGACCCAAGCCGTCAATTTGGGTACGGGTCTCAATCATCCCTCAGACAAGAAACACGCAGAGCGCACAATCGCGCAGCTGCGTCAGGAAGGGCATTCGTTTGATCCAGTTGAGGTCCGCCGATGGGCTCAGCGGAACGGCTGGTCGTCAAGTGCGGCCGCAGACCTTGAAAAGGTAGCTCGCAAAGCATTCCGATAAGGTCAGTGTTGGATTCTAGTTTGGGATCCAGAGAAGGCAGCCGTTGAGAAGAATATATCGATGTCTCCTGCGCATTCGCCGTGATGGCGGACCTCAAGCGCGGCGAGCCGGATTGGAGCCTGCTGGGCGTCCCTGGCGCGGCGGACCTGCCGGCTATACGCTGGAAGCAGATCAATCTGGACAAACTGCCTGCCGAGCACAGGGCGAAGCTCGTCGCGCAAGTCGAGAAAGTCTTGCGCAACGCATGGGGTCGGAGGAGGAAACCCTCCATTTACCTGGCGGCCATGCGATGGCAACTTGTTCAGACGGCTTCTCCAGGGGAGACGCTGCCACCCAGCGAGGCCGGAGCGCGCCTCAGCTCAGTCGCCCATCGCGAGCCTCGCCGCGACCTGTCTCGTTGTCAGCATGAAATTTTTGAATCGTTGGCGCTGATCGATTCATTTATTTAATTGGACGGTCGATTCGGCGGCTGCGATTCTGGCGCATGTCCGAACTCACCGTGCAATATCTCGTGCTCGAGCGTCGCGATCCGGCCCGTAACATGGCGCGGTTCTATGTGCTCACGATTGAGCCGACGCTCTTTGGCGATACGGCATTGGTGCGCGAATGGGGCCGTCTCGGTGGGCGCGGTCGACGGCGACTCGATCTGTTCAAGCCGTCGAGGCTCTTGAGTCCTGGCTCAGGCGCAACGCCCGTCGCGGTTACGTCCAGCGGCACTTTCCGGGCTCGGAGCCGGCGTGCGACACGCCACAAGTCGGCTGATCTGGACAAAATGTCAGTGGAAGTATATCAAAGTAATCCGAGATCATACTCGACCATATTCCAAGAATTGCGAAAGTATTCCATAATTAATTATGCGAATTTAAATAGTGTCATGGTTTCAGTAGGAGAGATCAACCGAACTCCATAATAGAAATGCTCCATCAGTTGCTATTCAAGCGAGGCGTGGATCCGTGCGGCGCCAGATCGCCGGGAATGAGTGAAACAGATCGAGTCGACCGCGCTGTTGCCCACAAGCAGAGCATGTGTCATTCGACATGGTCACCGGCTCCCGCCATCCGGAACTGACCCCCCGCATTGCCTCACTAAAAATGTTACCGGACAACTTCTCTGCCGTGTCTGGGGCGGAGCTGCCGAATCAGTTCGGTGGCAGGTATGGCAGGGAAGATCAGCATGCGCGCAAAGCGCGAGATCAGATCAGCGGGTGGACCGAATGCTTTCCGCTTGTTGTGCGTGAAGCAGCTCTTGTGGTCGAAGCTCTCGAGCGCGCAGAACCTATTTCCCTGGCCCGTTCGGGGGCTCGATTTTGACAACGACAGCGCCTTCATGAACGACACGGTCGTGTCGTGGTGCCGTTCTCACGATGTCGAAGTCACTCGTTCCAGGGCCTACAAGAAGAACGATCAGGCATTCGTTGAACAAAAGAACGGAGCTATCGTTCGCCGCCTGGTGGGCTACGGGCGGTTTGAAGGCATTGATGCCGCCCGTTCATTGGTTCGCCTGTTTGCGGCGGCCCGGCTATACATCAATTTCTTCCAGCCCTCGTTTAAGCTGAAGGAGAAGCACCGCGAAGGTGCCAAGATGATCAAGTGCTATCTTCCTCCCGCTACGCCGTACGAAAAAGCATTGGTCCACCCGAGGCTCAATGAGGCATTCAAAGGTCGGCTGCGGGAGATTTACCGGACGCTTGATCCTGTGGCATTGCTGGCACAGATGCGGGACGCTCAGAATGAGTTGGGTAAGCGTGTCGATCAACGGGCTGGAAAGTCAGCGATGACTGTCGCGCAGGGGCACAGTGATTTGGCGGCCTTTGCCCGAGAGCTCGGCGATGGTTGGAAACAGGGTGAGCAGCGAGGCATTCATCGGCGTCGCTATGTGCGGCGCAAGCCTGTGCCACGTCGGCCATCGATGCTCGACCCATACATTCCCATCATCGAGGAATGGCTCGCCGCAGCTCCGCACTTGTCTGCGGTCGATCTTCTCTCCCTGCTGGAAGCGCATGCGCCCGGTCGGTTCAGCGGCCATCAGCGGCGCACGGTGCAGCGATTGGTGAAGAATTGGCGATCAAAGGCCGCTCGACAGCTCATCAGCAACACAGAGATCACACTATCGGTCCAAGCTTCGCGCCTTCGTATTTAATCCTGACAGGTTCTTTCGCTGAAGCACCGCAAGCCGCTCGCTCGCTACGGCGCTCTGGGGGGCGAGCTTCGCGAGCGGCTTGCTCCGACTCGCGGCAGTCGATCCAGAAGACACCAGGGTGACTTCGGTAACATTGTCATCTGAGGCAATATGGGGGGCAGTTTTCCATGGCGCGCGACACATAAGGAATGCGGTATTTGCCGCTTTGCGAGCAAGACCGTTCCTGTGCCGGGATCGCTGGTCGATTTCTTGGCTCCGCGGTCCACCAAGGCTTCGAGGTTTTCGAGCCCACCGAGCTTGCGATAAGTCGGCCCCGTACCGTATGTGCGATGCTTTTCCAAAGTTCGGCGGACAGGCCGAGAAAGCGTGCCGCTTCGGGGCTCCGCAAGTATCGCGGCGGCAGCCGGCGGTGGTCTGGCATTTGAGATGCTCCCTGCTCTTCTGGAGGGCTCGCGCGGCTGATCGCGTGCCGACGAGCATGATGGTGTGGAGTAGAAGAGCGCTTAAGGGGATGCCGAAGATGCGGGAATGATTTCGGCACCCCTGCTCTGTTCCTTGCGAGATGACAGGCAGAGCACGGCCGTGTCTCTTTGGATGCAGAGGCCGTTGGCCGGTTAAGCCATCAATCCACGGTATGGATGTGCTCCATCAAAACTATTGAGTTTTGCCGATCCTACGAATGGCGGATATTGGGTTCAGATGGCGCACTTAGACATCGAGATGAGCTACCGTCTTCTTTGGCTGGCGAGGGAATGGCATCGTGGCGGCTCGAAGCGACGGGCTTCCGCGGTCGCTTTGCCGCTTATTTCCGATAAACCACGGTATAGCTTTTCTGATGGTCTCAATATGGCTTAGCTCCGCGCGGCGGGGCGATGCTTGGAGGCTCCGGCCCCGAAAGGAGCTGGGCGCAGCCGATCTCAGGTGCGGTGCTGTGGCTGGCTAAATGGATTGAATTCATGGCACCCAGATCATGCGAAACAGGGATAGGGTCGTCTTCCATTTCCGCTACGAATGGGATCGATGAGAGTTACGGTCTATCTGCAACAAACCTGAACAACGGGCAATCTACGTACGCATTGCCAATCGGAGATGGCGCGCGTCCATCCGAAGCGCGCAGTAGGCGCTCATGCAGCGAACAAGCCAAAGCTGCCACAAGGGCCATCGAATGTTGTCGCGGCATGATGTCATCCTCGCGGATGTCACGTCATCTGAGGATAGGGATGGTTGACCCTATCTGGATTGCCATTGCTGGTGTTGTCTCTTTCTACCGGACGAAGGTTTTAAGACGGACGCTCGGTCTGTCCAAGATAGGCTGTTGAATGATGAACCGCGATGTAAGCCATGCGCCTGCGGTGTGCTTTTTGCTCGGTCTTCCCCGCTCGGGGACGACGCTGCTAGCGCATTTGCTGCAGCGGCACCCGGATATTTTGGCTCCGCCTGAACCGTGGCTCATGTTGGCACTTGAGGCCTTCGGTAAAGTCGACCACCGCCACCCAGCCGGCGCATCATTGGTTCAAAGCGCAACCTCGCAGTTCTTGGGGCGAATAGATCGGATGATCGTTACCCGCGCTTTTTCCGATGCAGCTTATTGCCAGTATTTAGCTGCTGCAGGCAAACGCACTCTCATAGACAAGACGCCGCGCTATTGGACGGTGCTCGACTTTTTGGATTCCCTTTATCCGGAAGCACCGCGTCTCGTTCTCATGCGTAACCCCTACGCCATCGCCGCATCACTGAAGACGACATGGGGCGTCCCTCTGCTGGCCGCAAGTTCCCCGCCCGCCATCGCATCGTGTCTCGCCGATATCGCGTTGGGCCAGCCCACGCCCGCGATCGCATCTTCTCTCGCAGATCTTGTCCTGGGCCTGCCTGCGCTAGCAGCATACCGCAGTCGACCTCAGACGCAGGTGGTCCACTATGAGACCCTTGTGGCGCACCCCGATGACGAAATTCGGCGCGTGCTTGCCGGCCTCGGTTACACTCCGACCGAGACGGGATCGGCGCCGGGGGGGCAGACGGACTATCTCCGCTCCAGCACTTTCGGAGATCGCAAGATCCTGGAGCGAAAGGCCGTCGATGACCGCTCAGTGGAGGCTTGGCAAACTGACTTGAGCATCGAAGAGATGCAAGTCGTGACCGACCTGGTTGGGGCGAAGCTCTTGACAGAGCTCGGTTATGAGCGGGATTTTCAGTACGCAAAGCAAGCCGGCGTCGTCGATAGGGGGCCGGAAGCAACCCAAGGCTATCGCCACTTATTTCGGACCTGCTGGGATTTTCTGGACGGCAAGACGGGAGGATCGTTCGAGCTCCCCGCCGAACTCAATAATAGTGGTGGGCAAGCGGAGGAACACGCCGCGGTTGCTTTCGCAGCCTCAGTGTTTCAGCAAGCGCAACGTCTGGCCGCCACTAAGAAGGAAGAGAATCTGCGGGTGGCAAATTCAATCGCGGCGCAGTTGAACGAGGAGCTCACGGCGGTCGTGTCCTCGGAGGTGAGGCGACAGCTTGCGCCGGCGGGCCGACGATAGGACAAACGCGTGACCACCGCGCGCCCGATCGCCCCACCGGCCCACAGGTCCCTCCCGCGCGCGCTGCTGCGTCGCTTGACGTGCAGTGGGAGCGAATAAGTCGAGGTAGTCGGTCATGATGTATCGCAGCGAGGTGCGCGTCGCGGCGGCGCACGCGGCGCAGGCCCAATCTCGACCATGCGGCCTCCGCAGATGGGGCACACGTCGAGGCGGTGACCAAGGAGGATGGCGCAGCGCTCACGATAGTCGACAGCTTCGGCAGGCGGAGGTGGCTGCGGGGCTTCAAGTGCCGCTCGGATGCGCGCGAGTTTGGCGGCGCGGCAGGCGTTCGCCAGGAAACCAAAATGACGGATGCGGCGGAACCCCTTCGGCAATATGTGAAGCAGAAAGTGACGAAGGAACTCCTCAGTGTCGAGCGTCATTACTTTGGATTTGTTCCCGGCGCGATAATCTTTCCACCGGAAGCGGACGTGGCCCTGCTCACAGGTAAGAAGCCGGCCGTTGGCGATCGCAACGCGATGAGTGTAGCGCCCGAGATAAGTCAGAACCTGTTCTGGTCCGCCGAAGGGACGCTTGGCGTAGACGACCCACTCGACCTTGCGGAGGGCGTTTAGATGGCGGGCGAATGCCGCTGGCTCGACGAGGTGCGCGAGATGGCCGAACAACTGGAGCTTGGTGCCATCGAACGCCGCCTGCAGGCGCTCCAGGAATAGCCGACGATGCAATCGTGATAGCACGCGAACGGGAAGGAAGAAGCCGGGGCGACAATGAACCCAGCTTCCATCAGGAGCGATCCCGCCGCCTGGTATGCCGGAATTTCTCCGGTCGAAGCTTGCGGGCTCGTCAATCCGTGCAGTGTATGAACTCTACCAGGCTTGGCGTGAGCAGCCCAACGCCGTCGAGACCATATGTGCAGCACAGGAGAGCTTCACCGACGCCCACGCCCGCCAGCTGGCTCGCAAAATTCGTAGCGGAGTTGGGGGCTCCCATGCTGATAGCGAAGGTGCCGCTGGAGCTCAATCGGCGCGAGGCCCGATCGCACCGCAAGTAGCATTGCGACCCATAGAGAGAGACCGTGTAACGGCGGCCGCGGAGAAGAGCTCCAGGTCTTCCGTCCATCGAAATGAGCGAATGAGTTCGTCAGTGACGATCAGAGTGCGCCACCAAGATCGCGCGGGCTGTCTTCTCGTCGATCGGCTCGCGTCTCAAGGCTCACGCCATGCCGTGCTGTTGGTCGATGGCGCAGAAGAAGTGGAAGAGGTGCCGGCATCGACCATCACCATCGAAGAGATCATTTTCGCATGAAGCTGGCCTTCGACTGTCTCCTCAGAAAGACCGCTGCGCTTGGCATGCCGGCGGAGCGGATTTCCCATCCGAAGGATGGCGCGTTAGCGCAGCAGCCGGAGGCCGAACGCGCCCCCCACAGCGCCGTAGAGAGGCCGGAGGCTGCTGGTAAGCCGCGGTCCACATACCCGGTGCCAATGTTGCCGGTCTCCACGCGCGGCGTTCGTGGAATAAGAGCACCGGGGCTGACGGCGGCGCCATTCCCGGAGGAATTCTGCGCATCGATCGTCGGCTGGGTTGGATCTCACCTGCAGCAAATCCCGAGCTTTGAATGCCGAGCCTGTTGGTTCGAACCAACACGGAGGGAGTGGAAGGATTCGCTTTTTCTAGTGCAGGATAGGCTTCGCGCCAGCGATGTATTAGATCGCGATTGGGATTGGAGTGCATGGCTCTGATCTCGCTTCGCGTCTCTGACGAAGTCGCTGCGGAGTTCTCAGCTTTGGCAGCGACCCAGGGCGGCAAATCCGCGCTCTTGCGGCGTCTCATTGCTGAGGCACTTGCTGAACCAGTGCCGCGCATCTCCGTGCTGCCTGTCGGGCGACCGGAGAAGGTGACGGTGCGATTTCGCGAGAGCGAGATGCGGCAGCTCGCGGAAGTGTCACATCAGCGCGGCATGACCCGAACCGGCTGGATCGTTGCATTGGTGCGCTCGCGGTTGGGATCACCGGTGCAGCATTCTCCAGGCGAGCACGAGGCGCTCCGCGCGATTGTTCGCGAGCTCAACCAGATCGGCGGCAACATCAATCAGATCGCGCGCGCAGCGAACGCCAGTGTGCTGCAGGGCAGGGCGGTCGAGCCCGATCTGTCCGCAATTCAAGAGGCCCAGTTGGTCATCGAAAAAGAGCTCGCGCAACTACGCAATGCGCTGCACGGCAACGCGGATTATTGGGATGGGCGGCGATGAGTCGGCGCCATAAGCCGCGGCCGGCAGACCTGGCCTCCGAGCTTCCGCCGATCTCATATGTTTGGGAAACGCCCAATCGGCGCCCGCGGCGGGCCGAGTGGGATATCCCCGATCCGGCGGTTCCTAGTCGCCTGACGCCGGCTATGCGCGCGAAGCTCGAACGGATCGTGCGCCGAGCGCCAGAGGTGATGGTCAAGATCACCGGCCGCACCAAGGACGTGGCGCATCTCAAGTCGCACCTTGCGTATATCACGCGAAACGGCGAGCTCGATGCGGAAACAGAGCAGGGCGCGAGTCTGGCCGGTCGTTCCGGATTGAAAGACCTACAGCAACGCTGGGAGGATGATGCCGGCCTTGACGACAAGCGCCGCCGTGATGGGTCGCTTTCGATCAACATCATTCTGTCGATGCCGGCTGGCACCGATGCCGTCGCCGTCAAGGATTCAGCCCGGGCATTTGCCATCGAAACGTTCGGGGACAATCATGACTATGTCTTCGTCCAGCACCTCGACGACAAACATCCCCACGTGCACTTGACCGTCCGGTCCCTGGGCCACGACGGCAAGCGTCTCAACCCTCGGAAGGCAGATCTGCAGGCTTGGCGGGAGCGATTTGCTGGCGAACTCCGGCTTCGCGGGATAGCGGCCGAGGCAACGCCGCGGCGAACCCGCGGGCGAGTTCAAAAGGCCGATCGCGGGGCGGTGCTCGCTATGCGCAAGCGAAAAATCGTACCTGATGTCGACCGGCTCGCCCGGAAAGAGGTGCTTTCGGAGGTGAGGGGCGGCACGACTGCAAAACGTCCTTGGGACGAGCAGATCAAGTCACGTCAGGATGCGATCCGGCGGCGATATCTCGATTACGCAGCCGAGCTGCAGCATTCTGGAGCGGCGGCAGATCACGCGCTCGCGCGCCAGGTTAGGCAATTCGTGAACGACATGCCCGCCGTTGAAACCCGGCGGCATGCACTAAAGAATGAGCTTTCGGAGCTCACCAATAGCCGTCGCCGCAAGGCAGAGCAGGGAATCGATGCCGAGTTGCGCGGTCACAAGCGAGACGATGAGCGGACGAGGTAAGGCGCCCGCGCGCTCCGCCAACCGTTTCATCGGTTGGCACGTAGATGTGCACTGGCGGCTTGTCATGTTCCTCGAGCGCGCGAACAGCATTGGAGCCGTCAACGGGAAGTTACACCCCTATGGAGCGGCTGCCCTGAGGCGCCTAGGTCCTTGAAAGCTGGCTGATAGATCGTGCATTCTTCGAATCGGCCGTCTCGCCGGACCTGCCACAGGGTCAAAGTGGGCACTATTTCAAATCCTTGGATCGACCGTCATATCCAGGTCGGTGCGTAATCTGTGGACATCGGCCGCCGATATGAACAGGTGGATCCTTTGACCGCTATCCCTTTGACTGAATCTGCGCTCACGTCCGTGAAGCGTGCGGTTAGGCAGGGCTATCCGAACTACAAATCATCCCATCTGACCGAGGCGATCGCAGCCGCATGCGGCTTTGCAAGTCATGCAGCGCTGCGAGCCCGCATGTTGGAGCGTGCACCGGTGCATCCGGACTTTGCATTGCTCGAGGAATTGCCGTTCCTGAGCCGGCTCGCGGCGATGACGGGTGTTCCGACATCGGACGAAGACCTCCGCGGATTCTCCTTCGATCGCCTCAACTACGAGGGTGCGGACGTGATTCCGACCGCGTCCAAGGGGGTAACCAAGGTGAAATACGACGGGTCCCGCAGGCGGCGGGCCTGGCGCAATGTGATGGTCGCCGGGATCAATGCTGGCATCGACCAGGGATTGTTTACGCCGCGTGCAGGAGAAAACAGCTGGCCGCTGCTGGATCCGAGGTACGGGGACGATGGTCGAACGTACCGATTCATGATCGAGGATATTGCGGCGATTGCCAGCGTTCACGACGCGGATTGGGACGAGCTATCAATCCACGTTGCTCTGTGGCCTGCGATCGACGGCGAACGCTGGGTCCGAACGGCAAATGGCGGTTTCCTGGCGGGCGAGGTGTTTGCATCCGGATGGCTTGAGCGCCGTGACGGAGCGTGGCTCCAGGTGGGAGATCACCCCGAGTTTGGTTGTCGGAAGCAGCGCCTGGACCTGATCGCCGCGCTGGATATTCGGCCCAAAGGTTATGCGGATCGCGGCAGCTTTAGGCTTTGATTACGAACGAGGTGCGGGCTGCACGACAGTGCCAAGAAGGAGACGCTTCGCTCTCTCTACGCCTTTGCGTGCTGCGCGCCCCGACTGCGGGATGCCTGTGAAGGCGGCTGTCGGGATCAGACTGATGATGCCGGCGAAAAGTGAGTTTCCTCGGTGGCGATGATGTGCCAGTACGGAGAGCGACATAGTAGGCGCCGGGCAGGAGATGTGTGCTACCGGTGTCGAGGACCAAACGGCTGCCTGGATGGATGATCTGCAGGCGATCGGCAGGCAAGTCTCGCCACCGTGGCGACACGATCAGCACGACGGCGGTCGCCGGCTGACAGCCTAGCGTCTCAACAAGATAGACTTCGGGAAGCCGCGTCTCGTGGGCTCGATAGGGGCCAGATGCCACCAAAGCGGGCAGCGGCCTCTCAACTGGACTCGAAGCCGGCCGCTTTTCGGGCGGCGTGAAGTCGTTAGCCCGATCCGTGTCCCGCTTGTTAAGGCTCCTTCATCCCCGATCTTTTCCGACGACCTACCCCTTCGGGTTGGCCCTGCCCGTCGATTTCAAGGAGTCGTTTGCCCAGCTCCTTCTTTAGAGCGTTGCGATCGCCACCGGACAGGGGTGTTGGATGGTGGTTAAGCGCCATTGAGTAACAAACCGATCGCGAGCGGATCCTTTAGGAGCTCTTGAAAGATAGCCAGCAGCCATCCTCCTCGTAGCGCGCGCTACGATTCTGACATGTCCGATCGGCCGACTTCTGCCCGACGTCCTTCCAGACTGCATGCTGATCGAAAGACCCGACCGCATCTGCCTTTTCGGATCTCAACGATTCGACTGCAGCGCTGGCAGGTCACCCGCAAAACGTGACGAGGGATCTCCGATAGCCGTCGCTGCTGAATTGGCACGCCTGGACTCGTTCCGACGCTCGCGTCAGCCAGGATTGAATCCCAATACTCTTGCGGTAAATCTGCGTCTGAACCGACGGAATGCGATGACGACGACCGAGTAGCGGCGGTCCATTTTTCAATCTGTTTTGGTGACGGCATTCGCCAACTCGCGCGTCGGGACGACACTCCCGCGGAAGGGGAGGGGGACAAAGCAGGTTCTTTTTTCTGACATATTGTCAAAATACGAAGGACAAATTATCAAAACGGATTTTACATAATGACAAGTATTGAGCTGACTGAAATTTTGACATTTCTGGGCCTCGACCTGGCCGAGGCTGCGCAACTGTTGGGAGTTTCGACGCGAACGCTTCGAAGATGGATGGAAGGCGAGGAAATTCCCGGTCCGGCCCAAGCCGCTCTGCGTGCCTGGCACCAACTCCACGCGCGGCACTTGGCTTGGAAGCCGGACGCCATTTCCATATTCGAGAACGACCAAGCTCAGCTCGAGCGTGCGCGACTTCATGCGCGAGAGGTGAGCGGGCTGATCAAAGCGGTCGAAGCTCGCGGCGGGCCGCAAAATCCATGGTCGGTCAATATCGCTAAAGGCGTTGCGACGTTCGGTCCTTTTGAGATCGGGTTTTACAACCTGCAAAACGGAAGCTTCTCTCTCAGCGGGTACCGCCGCAAAGACAGCTCGCCGGACCTCGTGCGGGACAGGCCGTACCTTGAAGATGCCGCGTACAGCATCAGCATGGCTTTTTCAAAGGCCGGCGAAAGCGAAATTGCGCTGGACAACGTCGCGGAGTACGTCCGAAAACATTCGGCCGCGTTTGTTGTCGATGGCCCGCAGCGGCTGTCGCCTGCGGACTCCAAACGCCGCCAGCGGGACATCGAATTACTCGCCGGCAAAATCGATGAACTGGCGAAGCTTGCCGCCAAGGGCAGCGCCAATCACCTTCAATTTGAGGAATTACTGCATCAACTCCACGAACTCGGGTTCTTCCCGACTATCGATCTGGTTTCAGCAGTAGCTAAGGCTATGGTCTAAAATATGAAGAATTCAGTGAGCGTTCCAGATCTTGGCGCGCGAGGTGAGAATGTGTTCATCGGTTGGTGTGAACCGGAAGGGTTTCGTGCCCAGAAATCACAGGCAGACCGTCTCGGCTGGGACTACCTCCTTGAAGGCGAGCCTTTGCGGATGAAAGAGCGTCCGCTTGATTCCCAGAACGATCTTCCGAAATTCTTGATCCAAGTGAAAGCGACAGAAGGATCTCAGCCGCCGAGGATCAAGCTGTCGGCGCTCAAGCATCTCGTTGATGCTGACCTGCCGGCGGCGATCGTCGTCATGTTTTTCGTCAAAGACGGGCGGACGCCGATTCGCACTCTCCTCGTCCCGGTCGATCAAAAAATGATCTACGACACCCTCAAGCGGGTTCGCAGCGAGGAAGCCAAAGGAAAGCGGAACATTCACAGAATCACGATTCTTGTGCCACTCGATCGTGCGGTAGAATTGTCTCCAGCAGGAGAAGGGCTGGCAAAGGCTTTAAACGGAATGCTCGGAGGGGCACCTGCCGATTATAATTGCAGGGAAGGTCGACTACCGCAAGACTTGCGGTTTTGATAACAGATCCATTGTCGGTCGATTTTTCGTTCCAGGAGAAAATGCGGGCGAAAAGATCGGTCAGCTCTTTTTGGGTGGCCCTCGCACGCTTAAGGTGACGGACCTGACGATTGAGCGACGCCGGTTCGGAATTCCGCTCGACAATGATCGCGATGAGTTTCGGGAAGCGGTGCTGGAGCTAAACGTATCGTCATCGATGTCAACCACGGTTGAACTTTCTTCGGAAGCAGGCGAGTGGACCTCGGTAGAGCTCGAGATGTTCGTCACTCCGATATTCGATGGAAAGCTCGGGCCGGTGCGACTTGCAAACAACTTCCTTGAATTTTTGATCGACTTTCCGAAGGCGGAGGCGAACCTAACGCTCAACTATGACGGTGAACGAATTGTCGACCTGGAGGAGGCGGTCGCCATCATCGAGATTGGCGTCATACTGGCCAGGCCGCAGAAATCGATAACGCTCCGTTTCAAGGGAAAAGAGCTCAAGTTGGAAATGGCACCAGGCGAAGGGCCATTTGCGCATTGGATTCCGGCCGCGCCAGTTCTTCGTAGGATTGTATCGGCGATGGTTCGGGCAGGTCGGCAGACAGCGCGCCGCTTTAAATTTGCCGACTTCGTCGATTGGGTTGATACTCACATCGAATTTCTTGCCGTAGCATCAACGCCAGGCGTCAATATCATCTTCAACCATTGGCCTGACGAAATTCAACTGACTTCTGACGATGCTTTGTTGACGCCTTTTTCGCTCGAATGTTTTGGGTCGCGCTATACGGCGCTTATCGAACTTCCGATTGTATCATCGAGCCGCTCGGAGCCGGAGGTCACGCTCATCGGTGGTCGGCCCCATATTGTATCAGAGGTGGTGCGGGCATTGAATGCCGATACGTCTGACTTTGTCGAGAGCGCAGTTGAACGATCGAATAAGGATCGGGGGTCGAAAAGACCGGCCTTTTTCGCGGAGGGATTCTCTAACTGGGATAAGGTCATGCTCTCCATCTCGTAGAGAAGTGCTTATCAGTCACAACGGTGGAAGTACGACCGTAAAAAGCAAGGCCAGCGCAGCCGGCAAAGTCGGCTGAGCTCTCTAAGGCTGGAGACGAGCTTGCGGGGAAAGCAGTCTGCTATTGGGAAGGCAGGTGCTATTCTTTCGATTTCGTCGACACCCTCATCCTCAAAAACTTGGCGCCAGTTGATTGCAATGGTGTCGATCCGATCGATCTCGGCCCTAGCCTCGTCTGTGCTCAGCACGAAGTCCCCGCAACACGAAACGCAGTTAGCAATGCTCGGGCACTTGCTGCCGGATCAGTGTTTCCGTCGAAGCGATCTCATCGCCTGCTGACGCCGGCCGACTTACGCCACTCAACTTAGCGGGCAAGCTGTCATTCGGCATGCAAAATTGGATGCTGAAGGGATCAATTGTGACGCCGAATGACAATAGCGGATTCGACGAACTCGACCTCGCTCTCCGTCTCGTCCTGCAAGCCATTGAGCAATGAGATCACCAGCTCACCTTGTTTTCTCCCGTCGGACTCATAAGGCGTGCGGCAGTCATGGAAACGTCTGATCGAGGAGCGCAGTCTGTTCAATTCTGCGCACTGCCGGTCCAATCGCCGACGAGGGTGGGCCAATCGATCGGACGTGGGTTCTTGCCGATCCAAACGTCCCAGAAATCTGGGTCTGACGATTGCGGCCGATGTGCCTCGGCAAGTTCATCCATCTCCACGAGCAAAGGAATCGGCGTGGCCCATCCCAGCAAAATTGCCTGACGGGATGGTAGGCTAGGTAGCTCCTTTAGCAAGCCCGCCACATTGTCGGGAACGAGACGTCCAACTAGCGCCTGATCGAGGTCGTTTACGATCCGGTGCAGTAGGAAAGTATTGCACTGTGCAAGGATCGTGGGCGAGAGCTCCGATGGGCGTTGTGACGATAGCATCAATCCAAGACCAAACTTGCGACCTTCGCGCGCGATCTTTTCGAACGTCTCGCGACAGAGCTGGGTCGGGTTTTCTGCCGGCCCATCTTCGTTGGCGCCTCGCCGAACAAAGTTGTGTGCTTCCTCTAGAACCAAGGTCGTGGGCAGAGGTTTGCCATCAGGATGAAGCCGTCGGTAGCGCTGCAATGCCTCAAACGTCAGCCGTCCCAGAACCGCAACGACTACGTGGATTATTTCTGAAGGCACCAACGAAAGGTCAACGATTGCGACCTGTCCGTTGGCCGAGGCGTTGCTGCCCACGAACGCGTCAAGCCAGGCATCGAAGGTGATCGCCGGGTCACTTCCAATCACTTGACCGAGTCTCGGGTCCGACATCATGCCGCGGATGCGCATGCCGAGCGTGCTGATGAATCCGGCCAACGCACCTCCCTCCGTCGCTGCTATCCTCTCAAGGTGCTCTGGCAGCATGTGTACGTCGAATGGTATCGGTGCATCTTCCGTAAGATGCGCGATGGCGAAAGCATCCTCTACCAGATCTACGAAGCTCTGCAGTGACCTCCGCACCGCTTCCATGTCCTGTACTGAGAAGGAGTTGAACCAGTCTCCTGACCGACGGGAATTAGCGATAGTTTCGATAATGCTGCTTATCTCTTCCAGAGCTGTCTTGTGCTCACCATCAACGGATTCCGTCATATTGCTGCAGTCTGATGCAATGTTGTCTAGCAGTTCGCCGCAGCGCCGCCGATTGCTTGCGCTGCCAGCGTAGGTCGCGGCACCTTCGGCCAACATAGCGGCGATCATGATGCGATAGGAATACAAATGCCGCCTGACGATAGTTTGGCGAGGCGTCCCCGCCAGCTGCCCGTTCTTTAGTTCACGAAGCGCTTGGAGCAGCAGGGGCCGCTGCGCTCCGGGTCGTGCGAACGATACCGCGGTCCACTCGTGACCGTTCCAGAGCCAGGCCGGCAGACGGAGCGCGCGTTCACCCCTGTTGAGGTCGATGGGCGGGACACGAAACAGGCGGATATTTCCGCCCCTATCTGCAAATGCTTTGGCGTACTCCCCATTAGGATCAAGAATAATAAACCGCGCATTCGGCTGTTCTGTGCCATTCTCAAGAGCGGCCTGCGCCGCATCGAGTGACCAGCGGATCAGCCCAGCGACGGAGCAGGATTTTCCACTACCGGTGTTGCCGAGTACGGCGACGTGCCGCCCGAAGATCTTATCGGGATCGACCATAATTGAGGTATCTGCAGCCAGCGGTGACGAGCCGATGCGAACGCGGCGGTCCTTGTCCTTTGCTCCGACGATAGCTGTGATTTGTTCCGGCGTTGGGATTGGTATCTGATCGCCTACCGAAGGGAACGCAACGATTCCTCGACTCAATTCGAACATACTGCTTCCCTCGCGTCGGTTTCGAGCGACAGACAGGGTGCCGATCGGAGTGAGCGACATCTTCCGCAGAGGGAATGGCAGATCGATCAGGCCGAAATCCTTAAGCCCCGACCGTTTGGGGTACGGCGATCGTTCAATCCCGATCCACGTGACGTAGGCGACGGTAGCACCAGCCTCATTCGGTATCAGCACGTAACTATTGAGCCTTGGGAAGCTCATCGGTGTGCCGGTGTTGAGCGCAGTAGCCTGTGGCGCATCGAGATCGAGCAGCACACGGATCTCATCCGAGGAGATCGACTCGACCGTGCCGATGACCAGTTCAGCGAGCCGTTCGATCGGGGAGCTCACGTTCCTCCTCCAGAGCCCGCTGGCGGCTGACTCGGTTCGGCTGGCGCCAGGCCCGCAGCGGCATCTGCGAAAGCGCGGTTCTTCAGCAAGTCAGACATACGCCCGGTGATGTAATCGAGCGCGGGCTTTGGCAGATAATCGTCGACGAGGTGCTGGAGGCTTCCGAAATGGTTGCCGGCGAGGAGGCTGACTTGTGCAGGACGAGTTTGATTGAGAAATCCCTTGATGCGATCGTCTAGTTCAAAGGCGATGATCACGAGGTGTGCGGACGGAACCGACAGCATATCGAGCAGAACACGGTTGATGTGGTCATCACCGAACCCGTAGCCGTAGGTCACCACCACCGAGTTGGGTCTGCAAGTTGCCGAGGCGAAATCACGGAATAGCTCCGCATAAGGATATTGGGTGGTCTCCACGTCCTTAGCCGGATTAGGATAGATCATCACGGTATCAACTGGAGAATCTGGTAAGCTCGGATGATCGTCGTCGGCACCAAATGGTGTCTCTGACCGATAGATCCGATGCGCGATGGGGTCGAAGCGCCAATCAAGGCTGCCGTGGAGCTTGGTCAGACGGACGACGCCTTCCATAAAGCGCGGCTCACCGCGGATCCCGGGTGGGTTGTAATGATAATCGAGCTCGATCCGAGTGTTGCGGAACAGTGGACGCAAGCTCCCCACAAAGCGATCAATGATCCGTAGCCCCGCTTGATCGCAGCCATGTTCGATCAACCGGTCGTAGTTGGTCGTGAAGATATGTAAACGCTCGCGTGAAGCGGCGCGGCTGACGAAGCTGAGC
Source organism: Bradyrhizobium sp. T-12 (assembly GCF_058314695.1). Lineage (NCBI taxonomy): Bacteria > Pseudomonadati > Pseudomonadota > Alphaproteobacteria > Hyphomicrobiales > Nitrobacteraceae > Bradyrhizobium > Bradyrhizobium sp. T-12. The sequence continues at coordinate 342,689 of NZ_JBZFQJ010000002.1, forward strand.
AGAAATGACTGCACCGTCGCCAGTGCTGATGCACTGTTTGCTTCGAAAATACCTCGCTCGGTAGCAAGCAGTGAGGTTAGGAATGTCGCGATTGCGGAGTTAATGTCGTCGCGAACACCTTGCGCCGACCCCTTATCGATGATGTCAAGACCATCGAGCACAGCAATGGCGCTACGCAACTGATCTTCGATGTTAGCTTGACCGCGACCCATCTTTTTGGCGCTTGCGGTCGCGTGACGAGGATTGCCTTGGCATGTTTCGACTTCCCCGTCGCAATCGCCATACCCGTCGCCTTGACGCCGGCAGCGAAGCCCACAGCAATGGTAAAGCCGCTGCCAAGCAGGAGGTTCAGATGCTCAGCTTGGAATACCGCCGAGAGCCACGGCTCGATCTTTCGGCGGTGTAGCGCGATGAACCGATCAAGTTCGTCTGCGCTTTCTGGGATGCTATCGAAGGTCTCGCTCGATGCACCAACCCGGTAACCGTGCGCCTTCCACTCCATGGACCCTCGCGACGAGTTGCAGGACCGACCTGAGTCCCCGCTAGTAAGTCTTAAAGCAACATAATCAGAGGTTGCAAGGCGGGCAGGTAGTCAAAGTGAAAAAGGTAAGCAGCGAAGCGGCGAGGGGATGAAGGGCATCGAGATTAGCTTCCTCGACTAATCGCTTGAACCGGTGAGGAGACGAGATCTGACGAGGAGTGCCGCTATCCTGGCTCCCTCACGCCTCCAGCTTCAGTCGATCCCGTCCGCCGGCTCGGGTGGAGGCGGCGGGAGCGAGGTATGCTCTCCGACTCGAGCTCGCCATCAGCTTCCGCCATCATCCCACCTTTCGTTCAGGAGCGGCGTGGCTCTCAAGCAGTGGCATATCCAGGCTCGGAATCTCTGGCATGGCTTTGCCGGCGATCGCCTGCAAATCGCCCACCATGCCAACGGTCGACTCCACCACGGCGAGGATCTGAGTTTCGCGCTTGGCCCATTGCCGGCCCATGAACTTGCGTTCCTTGTCCAGGTCGTCGCGCATATCGTTGAATTTCTCAACCACAGCTTCTACCCGCTGCCGAAACTTCGTGCCGGTCAGGTAGTGATAAACCTGCTCCATCTTGGTCTGCTGACCCTGCTGAACGAGGCGCGATCCGCTTACGTCGATCAGCCCCTGGCGCAGCGCCACGGCGACCGGCAATGCGCAACGCGGATGGGCCACCCATACGCCGTCGACTAGGTCAAATTGCTCGACGTGCTTCGGCAGCGCATGAGAGATGATCAGAGCGACGTCGGCGGCGGAACGACGCTGGTCGTCACGCAGTTTGGCAAGCCATCCGTCACTCCATGCCTTGGTTCGCTTGGTTTCCCAAAGGATGATGCCGGCAGGTTTGCCAATGGCGCCATTTATCTGTTGAATAACGTCCGCCCCAAGCTCACCTTTTCCAACCGGCTCAATCGAATCGGTCGGAAAACGTCCGCGCAGAAGCTCTTCGAGCTCGAGCTCGAGTACTTCCCCTTGGGATTGCTGTGATCCCTGCTCGGCCTTGCGCTTGAGCTCCTCGATCGTTCGAGACATCGACTCGATAGTCTGGTCCTTCTCTGCAACGCGTAAGCGCGCAGCCTCGTCGGCTTCCTGCCTGGCCTTGATCTGGATTTCGCTGATTGAGGCCTGCACGCGCTTCTCTATTGTCAGGTCGAGCTCGCGCTTTTCCCCCTCGAGTGCGCGCTGCTGTCGCATCAGTTCGGCTTGCTGCTTTTGGGCCTCGGCAAGCTTTGCGTTGTTGGTAAGCAGGTTGGCTCGCAGCTCCGCGGCTTCCGCTTCCTTCGCCTGCAGCTCGGCCGCGGCCGCCTCTCGCGCCTTCTTGCTTTCGGCCGCGACCAGCTGGGCACGTTCGGCGATCAATCGTTTCGCAACGTGGTCCTCGATTTGCTCGCGGTCCTTAGCGACCTGCTCGCGTTCCAGCCGCAGTGCCTCGGTCTTACGCTCCATCTCTGCATCTTTGCTGGCCAGCTGCTGTTGAAAGCGCTGACGAATTTCAGCGAGGAGGGGAGCGGCCAATGATTCCGTCAACCGGATCTCGTGATTGCAGTTGGGACAATGCAGGGTAGGTTCGTGTGAAGCGCCGGCTGCGGTTACTTTGAAACTCATGAATTCCCCCGTCATCGTAGAGCAGGATTGAACACCATCCGCGCGCGATTGCGATGTCGCCGCTCTCGATGTCCACATCCGCGTCGCCGATATCGACCTGGCCGGGGGATTTTCCACGGAAGGCATCACGACATGTCGACGTAAGGCCACGCCTCAGGGCGAGCCGTTCTATTGGGAATATATTCTAGATGAGAACAAAACAGGATCAAGCGCCAATTGGCTGCGCAGGCTGGTGGAATAACCCTGTCGTTCCATCCAGGCAGCATCGACCAGAAGCCCCTGAGGGAGAGTCCTTTCGAGCTTGTTTAGCTTTCTGTCCTTTTGCTCAGCCATACTAAGTAAATTAGCACTTTTCCAAACCAACCCGAGGGAATCCTCTATTTTACGTAATCTGACTGGGCAAAGACGCCGAAACAGCCGGAAATCTCGCGATGGCTCCTGGAAGAGGCCCATCGCGTGGTGCTTCGCTGCTCCGATATGTTCCGGCGCCGAAATTAGACGGCCGTAAGGAATATGAGTCATATTTCTTACGCGGTCTTGACTTTGTAAGATTTAAGGCGCAAATTTCTTACAAGGGAACCGTAAAATGGCTAGCACAGCGAACCAGATATACGATCGGATGAGCCATGACCCTCAGCCGAGCAAGGTATGGACCGCACGCGATTTTGCGGACACCGGCACTCGATCGGCTGTCGACGTCGCCCTCCACCGCCTCCGGAGTGACAACCGCATCAGGCGCATCGACCAAGGTCTCTACGATCTTGCTCGCACCAACCAACTGACGAAGAAGATTTCGCCACCGGACTACAAGTCGGTGATTCAGGCGGTCGCGAGACGGGACGGCGCCAAAGTACTGGTCGACGGAATAACCGCCGCCAACAACTTGGGACTTACCAACGCCGTCCCGGCGAAGGTGGTCGTGTGGACGGACGCCCGCGTGAAGCCGATCCAACTCGACCAAATGGTCATCGACTTCAAGAAAGTCGCGCCAAGTCGACTTCTGTGGGCTGACCGCCCGGCCGCGCAGTTGGTGCAAGCTCTGATTTGGCTGCGCGACGTTCTTCCTTCGGATGGCGACAAGATCGCAAAGCGCCTCAAGTCCATCCTGAACGACGGCGACGACGGGCACCGCATGCGAAAGGATTTGCAGGACCACTTGGGTGATCTCCCCGACTGGCTCGTTCCTATCGTAAAAGATATCCTCAAGTCCGACGCAACGGCGCCAGATCCGCTCCCGCCGATCCGCGGCCAATGAGATGCGATCATGACCGACCTGCCGCAGATCATTCGAGCAAGCGCTGAAGACCGGCGGGGACTGTTCCAACAAACCGGACAGCGTCTCTCGTGCCCCCCGGAGAACATCGAAAAGGACTTTTGGGTCTGTTGGATCCTCGACGCGCTCTACAACAAGGCGGGCATCGAGCAGCGTCTGCTTTTCAAGGGCGGCACGTCACTCTCGAAGGCCTTCGATCTGATCCAGCGGTTCTCGGAAGACATCGACATCACCGTATTCCGCGACGACCTGCCCGGCGAAAACTTCCCGTCAGATGACGATCTCCGCGCGATGGGATCGAACGAACGCAAGCGAAAGCTTGACGAAATAAAGGAGCGGTGCAGCAGTTTCATTAACGGCGAATTCCAGAACGCGCTGACGAACTTCGCCGCTGGTGAGCTCGAAGGACTGACGTTCAAGATCGAGCCCGATCCGGACGACCCCGACGCTCAATCCCTGCTCTTCCACTATCCAAGCGCATTCGCGGATTCCGACGAGCGGTACGTCCGACGCGTCGTGAAGATCGAATCCGGCGCTAAGTCGGCGCTCGATCCGCATGAGACGAAAACGATCAGTCCATATTCTGCCACCGACACCGACGGCCTGGACCTCACCGTGCCAAACGTGCTGACGATCAAGCCCGAGAGGACGTTCTGGGACAAGATCATCATCCTACACGGACAGCGACACTGGTTCCAGAACAGAGGGGAGCTCTACAAGGACGGGCAGCGATTGTCGCGCCATTACTACGACATATTCCGGCTTCTGACCTCCGAACACGGCGAAGCCGCACTTAAAGATCTGGAGCTCGCGGAAAGCTGCGTTCGCCATGCCCGCCTCTACTTCAACCGGAAGCCTCTCGATCTCGACCAGGCGACTCCCGGAACGTTCGGTATCGTACCGGTCGACGGCATGCTCGAACCTTTGAAGGCGGACTACCAGAAGATGGCCGGCATGATCTTCGGAGGATCCCTTCTTTCGAGGATATCCTCGGCAAGATTAAAGCAGCCGAAGCGACCTTGAACGCCACCTGACCAAAGTCTCAATCGGTCCTCCACCGGCTACAACCCTGCCGATGGACTTGCCGACGTGCCTGCCGTCGGCGGCCGTCGCGAAGTCGGGTACCCACATCATCGGCGAAACCCGGTGGAGCGATTGAAAACGAGTTCGCTGGACGCTTAGCCTCGATACGGCTTCGATGCCAGGCGCACGCCGCCGTCAGGGATTCCTAAGTTCGGACGGGCAAAAGGCTGCACTTGACGATTGCGAAGAATGTGCGACCATAGGTTGTTCACGGAAACGGGGCGGGAGGAAGCCATGGCGCGAAAGCCGACCAAGAAGCCGAAGGTGAGCTTGATCGTCTCCGACGACAAGGACGTAAAGTTGAAGGTCCGACCCGGCAAGCTGCACGTCGTTCAGGTCGAAACTATCACTCCGGATCTGAAGAAGGCCGGTCGCGTCGGTGCTCGGCTTTGCGGGTACGGCACGAATATCTGCCTCGCCATCGTCGATATCGACAAGTGACTGCAGCGCGGCATCGTCTGCGATCATCGCGCTACAACTTCTGCGTCCCGCTAGGCGACGACAACGTCCTGTACAACGCGGGTACGGGCGCTTCGGTTCGGCTGTCGGGCCAGGACGCGCGCGAGCTTGCGCAGCTGCTTTGCGGTCCTCCGCGGAGGGTCGCCGCCAAGACGATCCCGCGTACGCTCCTCGCCACACTACGGCGAGGGGGCTTTCTCGTCGACCACGAATTCGACGAGCTAGACATGATCCGCGAGCGCTATTGGCATGCGCGTGGACGGACGCCTATGGTCATCACCCTCACGACGACGCAGGACTGCAACCTGGGTTGCTACTACTGCTACGAAGAGAGATCCCGCGATGCTCTCGCAGAAGGCGATGTTCCGGCGATAGTCGATTGGACCCGACAGCGCCTTGTCGCGTCGGGTAAGGACAGCCTTCACGTCGACTGGTACGGCGGAGAGCCGCTCCTCAACGTCGATTTCATCGATGCAGCGTCCGCTGCGCTTCAATCGTTATGCAAGGAGATCGGGGTAAGTTACTCCGCTTCCGTAATTTCGAACGGGACATGCTGGCCGGACGACATCGCCGGCTTCGTGAGGCGACACCGCCTCCGGCAGGTGCAGATTTCCTTTGACGGCCTCAAACCGAACCACGACAAGAGACGCCGATATAGAAGGGGCAGGGCGCCCGATCCGTCTGTCTCCTCGTTCGATCAGGCGACCGCGGTGGTCGACGGATTGCTCGAGGTGGTACGCGTCGACGTAAGGTTCAATGCCGATCACGGAAACCAATGCGATTTGGACGGCTTCATCGCCTTCTGCAAGGACCGCGGCTGGTTCGACAGAGCGTTTCCGTGCGTTTTTCAACTCGCACGGATATCCGACTTTTCCGAGCGCGCCGGATTTCTTAGCCGCACGAAGCTTTCTGAGGAAGAGTTTGAGAGACTTCGCGAACGGTCCCGGCAGATGGTCCCCGACGAAGCAACTCTCGACGAAACCACAACCCGCTCGCTCTATCCTTTGCCAAGGACCTCCGTTTGTGCAGCGCTGGCCAACGATTCGATCGTGATCGGAGCGGACGGCAATCACTATCGGTGCGGGCTTCAAGTGGGCGAGAAGGACCGCCCCGTCGCCATCCGCCGTGCCGGAGGCGACATGGTGCCCGGCCGCGATGCGGCCTGGTGGACCGGCTTCGACCCAACGCGGCAGCCCAATTGCAGCCGCTGCTCGTTCCTTCCGGTCTGTTGGGGCGGCTGTCCGAAGAAGCACTTGGAAGGCGACTCGCATTCCTTGCACGAGCAGAGCTTGTACTGGCGCAAAGCTTTGCCGCAGAAGATCGCCTGGCAATTCGGAGTGGCCCTCCAGGAAAGCGAATTCACATTCGCCGAGTCCGACCAGTTTAGGCCGGCTTCTCTCGACCCTTGATGTCCACCTGGTTCGGTACCGACAGCTGGACCTCGAATGGATGTCGAGTCCAAAGCTTTGGCAGAGACAAATGGTCCCTCCCGCAACTGCATCGCGTCGACAGCCGCAGAGCAGAAGTGCGCCTGCGACCGCAGTCCAGACATCGACAAACTAATGCAAACAATATTGCATAAGCGAAGATCAGAGGCGCGCAGAATGCCAGCACGCCGATAGCGAACTGAAGGCTCGATAGGCTTGCGATGGTGAACGCTCCGACCACCAGAATGGCGGCAACCGCGTCACCTATAGCGCTCCATTTGCCCGGCCTTGTTTCGCCGGTTGCGGCGATGCGGACGCCGTTCAGGAAGGCGAGCAGGCCGAGGATGGCGGCCGTCATGAGCGCGATGCGAGCACCCCCGATCAGCGTTCCGCTCCAAATCCGATCGGCGATCTGGTCGAGCGAAAATTCATGACGCCAGCCGTATAGGACTTCCAGCACGATGCGCGGGATCTGTGTGGCTAGACCCGCGACCAGAGCGTAGATCGGAACGAACAGGGCGTACCGACGTGGGTCCAAAAGCAGACCCAAACCCAACCTTGCAAGATCAGCGCGCAGAACGGCATACAGGAAGAGGCCGGAGGCGACAGTCAGGCCGAAATTCCAAGCCTCTCTCGCCACGCCGAAAAAGTCGCGCCAGCCCGCCGTCAGCAACAATGTCAACGGCTGCAAGCCCGACATGACCAACGGATACAGGATCACCGAAATCAGGATCAGGTCACGATTTCTGATCACGCGGGTTCGTGCGGCCGGATCAGGATGCAGATTGAAGAAATCTTTGAAGGCGTCGAACGGCCGGAACGCCGGCGGCTGCTGGGCGGCGAAGACGTCGGCCAAGGCGTCCGTTCCGGCAAGTTGGGAGCCGCGGAAATCGTGGATGTGCTCGCGGCGAACGACGAAGAAGTATGAATAGACGAAAACGATCGCGCTCGAGAGGATCAGAACCGCGAACTGGGAGGACAGGCCGGCAAAGATAGCGCCATCGAAGACCGGAATGAAGCCTCCGAAAGGGGGATGGCTGCCGATGCCTCTGCGATCGATGAAACCGAGCACCAGGCAGAATATCGCGACCGCCCAGCCGAGCGTTCGAAAATGCAGGAGGATGCCGCGTCTTGCCCAAATTTCAAGCCAGGTTTCGCCAAGTTCGAGGTGCGATACTTCATGCCCAATCATGGCTTCGAAGGCACGTGGTTGATCGCGTTGTCTAGCACGCTGATTGAGACCGACGACGACCGCATCGCCGGACGGCGTCACGCGTTCTCTGGCTTCCAACGCGTCACCGTTCTTCGGAGTGTACAGGAGGCGAGGCTGCGAACGCAGGGTCGAACGTGCCGCGATCTGCTCCAGCGTTGATCGGATGGGATCGAAGGACGGGTTCACGGCAAGTCGTTCTAGTTTCGACGCGGCATTCGTTCCGTTTCGCCATCGGTACAGCGATGCAGCTGCGATGACGATCGCGCCAAGCACGGTCAGGCCGATCATCGAAAGCACGACGTTCTGATGGATGACGTCGCCCATGTACCGTATCGGGTAGCCCTCCCATAATTTTGCGAGAAAAAGATACTGCAGACAAACCGAGATGATGATCGCCGCCGCGGCGGGGCCGTCGGAAATGCCGAGGCGGCGCAGCAAACTCCTGGGATGGGTCCCCTTCATTTCTTCGGGCCAACCTTGGCAAACAGCTTGGCGAAACCGGCCTCGAGTTTAGCCTTCTCGGCCGCGGAGAAGCGGCTCTTATTGATCGCCGACGACACTTCCTTGCGAAGCTTCTCCACGTCGTCCTTCCTGGCACGACGATCCAGCACCCGATCGAGCAGGGACCCTATGGCCGTCTTTACTCTGTCCTTCACGACGTCCTTGGCGACGTCCCCGAAGAACGCCAGAAGAAACGGAGCGACCATGGCGGCGAAAGTCGCGACTTCGGCCCCGCCGATGAAGCGGCCCTCATCCTGTGCGTCCGCGCGATGCCATTCTTCCACCAGCGCATCGAAGCCGTCTTCCACGACGAACGTGTCGTCAGGCTCGACCTCGGCGACGATAGCAAGGGCCCATTTCTTGAGGTTTTCACTATTCACTTCCGTCATGATCTCTCTCCAAGGAAAGGCAGTGCAGGTGCCGCCATCGACATGGTCCGTCAGCAATTGTTGCCGGAATGCTGCGGCGCGGCAATGCACAGCCGAGCAATAGGTCTGTCGGCCAGAGGATCGTTGAGAACAAGGCCGGGTGGGCGGCCCCATTCGACCTGCTGAAGGAAGGGCAGGTTCACCTCCGCCTTGGAGTTGCAGGCTTTGAGGGGAGCCACTAAGGCCGAGTTCGAGTGGCTCCAGCCGGCGAAGTCGACCGAAAAGCAATATTCTCGTGGCATCTGCTCCGTACTGTCGTCGATTGTAGCCAAAAGAGTATTTATCGACCGGCTTCCCTGCGGAGTGATCAGCTTCCCACCGACCATCAGCCTGTATTTGATTCCAACGAGGATATCCGCGATGTCCGAATGTACGGTTTGTCCACTCCATTCGATGACCGTGCGTACCCGGTTCTTACCGCGATAATTCCGGTTGCTCGCGACGTCGTGGAGATCGTCGGCACTGAAAGTCACGCTCCGGACGTCCGCCAATACCGCCTTCTTGCTCGTTCTCGCATTCGTGTCGACGTTCTCTAGGAAAACGCTGACGCTTTCGGTCAGCCCCTTCGCATCCCATTCGACCTTCACCAGATCGAGAACGGTCAGCGCGAGGTCGGCGTTCGCACGTGCGGCAACGGGCGGTCTGGCCACGATTGACAGGGGCTCAGGCCTTGCGATGAGCCAAATGCCGAGGCCGACGAGTGCGGCGCAGACTAGAAGCACTATCAAGGTCAAGACGTTATGGAGAATGACGATGAGGCGGATCAGTTTCACGTCCTGATCGTTCACCACACTGCGGACGGCCGTGTCCCGTTCGATCAATTGACCGATGCGCGTCGGCGTGAGCGATGCGTAATCCTTGATGTCGACATTTGGAGCGGCGCGCAGCTTATCGACGACGCCCTTCATGAGGTCACCGCCGATGCGGTACTGGCCGGCCCAGAGATAGACGAAGAAGCCCACGATGCCGAGAACGGCTGGCAATCCCTTCAGAAAAACGAATGCATCCACGTCGATTGTCTCCGCACGGTAGAATTTTGCTCAATTTTCGCTTGCAGGACAAGTCCGGCGCAATCTAAGTGAATCCATGGTCGCGCGGGAGGAAAGGCTGCGACATTCGTGCATGGTATTAGATTTTAACGGAGATTTGTGAGGGGCGTGGGGACAGATGAGCGTTCACAAGATTCGCTATGTAGTCCGGCCGCCCAGCGCCTGCCCAAAGGAGTTGCTTTCCGGCATAAGTCCCGGCGGCCAATGCGAGGTGGATACCGATTTCGTGGCCGCATGTGCCATCGGAGAGCTCCTTCAGACCGGTGGCGGATCGAGCAGGCCATTGGCCCTGCTGTTCGAAGAGCTCCTCGTCCCCGGCGGAGACGGACTCATTTGGAAGGGCAAGGGGCCTGGCCGCGGCAAGGAGATGCGGCGCGCGTTTTCGGGGTTGTTCGGGCGATTTTTCGCCCGGGCTTACCTCGCCCGATACCACGGTTTCGATTGGTTCACACCGATCGACGGAGATCCAACGAACGTCTCGAAGCGTCTGCGTGTCACCAGACTAGCCGGAAAGGGGACCGAGCTTCCGGATTGGATCTGCGGCTCCGGATCGGGTCGAGTTGCGGTCGCCGAGGCAAAGGGTACCAGTCAGGCATCGAACGGCACCGGCACCGGGTTGCCTGGTCCTATAAAAACTGCCGACGGCCAACTCAAGGGAGTCGTGGTCGAGAGATTGCGGAACGTGGCCGGGAAGGAATAGCTGGACCGCGGTTCGCGCAAAGGGCTGGGCGGTCATGTCGCGTTGGGGGGTCGAAATCCCACCACGAGGTGCTTTCCTCTACGTGCTGGATCCGGACACGCACGGCGAACCCCCGTCGGCCCACGAACGGGACGATATAGTTCAGGACATTGCCCGGGCTCATGTCGGCTACCTTCTGGCCGGCATGGGGTTCAGCGAGATGGCATCGCAGCTCTTGGCGGAGCACGTTGCCGGCGGCAACAGGCCTCTGGAGGGAGCGTTCCTCGGGTCTGACGGTGAGGACTCCGCCACCTATCTAGGCGTACCCGTTGGGCCGCTTGGCGTGCTGCCGTTTCCCCTCGGTCAAGCTCAGACCCTCGCCCAAGCGATGCCGAACTCGATCCGGTTCGTAGGGGTCGATGCGGATGTCATCCGGAGAGCTCTCGCAGGCCAACGCCTCGACGCGAGGGCGCGCCGCAGCGACGGACCGGTTCAGATCGGCGGAGACGGTCTGCTCTATGCTCCGATAGATCGCGTTGCGCCGCGTTCCTTGGCGATCTGACGGAAGGACGATCCCTCTCGTTCGATAGATAGGGCAGGTTCCGACACTTGGAGCTCGAAGACAACCGAGGACTGAAATGCCCCAGCCAGAATGGGAGCGATACAAGATTGCCGACAAGTACGCCGAACTCACTACCGTGCGGCATATCGTGCACCTGCCTGTCGCCCGCCGGATCATCGAGGACGGACGGATAAAGTCCGGGCTTGTCTTCGACAAGAGCCGGCTCAACAAATCACGCATCAGCGTCACCTGGCTGTCGGCCAATAATTGGTCGCTGGGGTCACTCTATGGGACCGTCGAATTTCAGTTCGATTGGGAGAAACTCGTCAAACACAAGAAGATCTACTGGGTCGAGGCGATGCCGAACTACCACCCGCCGGCCTTCCGTTTTCTCATGGCGTTCGAGGATATCGCTTCGCCGTTGGTGACGAAGTACGATCCGGAGAAGGATGACGGCCCATTGAGGCGTGTCGACGGGAAGTGGCGGTGGCATCCGGATTTCTGTTCAGAGTTTATGGTTGCGGATGATTTTCCGTTGTCGGACATCTCGGGATTGGACTTCGTCCGGCATCACCAGAATTACTGTCGAACCAAGCCGGATTGCTTCGAGAAAATCGCAGACCCCTCGCCTCAGACGACGTCAGGCAAGCTTTTGTCCTACGTTCTGGCGCATGGAGTCCACGCCTTGGACAAACACATGCAACCGGATGGCAGCGGAAGGAATCGGCTCCTCGACATGGCCAGCGCCTGGTTGTCGATCGGTTTCAATCAGGTGGAATATGCTGGATCGGTCGCCTCGAACGAGGATTGCGATTCCGTCATGAAGGGCGCATTGGCGCTCTTCGCAGTCGATAAAATGGATGACGGCAAGAGGCTTTTGAAGCTGATCGCAGGAAGCGCGCAATCTGTTTCCGCACTCACTAGGCTGATCCGAATTCATTTCGGCTCGCCTACCTGGGACTTCGGCTTGTGATTTGCGGGAGATCAGCGCTTGCGCCGGCTCAACCGATCTTGCCCATGGCGACGAGGTGCCCGTCGGAGCCGATCTCACAGTACGTCGCGGCTGTACCGACTATGATGAATACCAAAGGGTCGGACTTGTGCCTTCGCAACTGCTTGCGCCACGACCGCCGGTCGACCCAGGACGGCGTTGGATGCCGCTCGGGATGGGTGTGCCACTCGCCCACGAAGTTCACGGCCCCTCCACTTTCGAACCACTCTCTGCTCGCGATTTCCTGATGGCCCTTGTCCTGCCGCACGAATCCGAAGCGGGTGCGGCGGTCTTCCGGCATCGGAGTCGTGCACTTCAATACTTCGACGTGCGGGCCTCGGTAGCGTCCCAAAAGTATGCCGCCGGCCTCGCGATCCGACTCCGGCGGAGCCGCGAAGCGCGCGAGCTCTTGCGCGACGGCGTCGGCGAGGGTCACCAGACGGCCCTTCGCGAGAAAGATCATGCGCTTCCGCCGCAGGCGGGACACTTGACGACCCGCTTGGGATTGCCGTCCTTCACCTCGTTGGCGGTCCGATGATCCATCGTGAGAGACCGCCAGCGATGACGCTCGCCGTTGTTCGCCCAATCGAGAACCATGTCGCACGCGAGGCCGGCCGCGCTAGCCGCCCGCGACACGGGGAAGGGGATGTAGTGGGCGTCTCCGCACGCGAGATTCCGGGCGGTCTCGATTTCCACTCCCTCGCGTAGCAGCCGGAATCTCTTCTCGCCTGCGAGCTCAACCTTCAGACACTTGAAGCAGGCGAGATCGGGATCGTGCGACATGAAGCCGACGGCGGCGGCACCGTTTCCTTCGAGCCAAGTATAGAGGATCGGCGGGAAGTCAGGACGCTTTCTTACGGCGTAGTCGTTCAGCGCGATCGACAGCGCTTCTTCGCCTGTGGCATCGATGCACAGGTCGTACCGCTGCAGGATTGCCAGCTGCTTCATGATCGAATCGCAGCTGAACCCGATGTCCAGGTGCGGCAGCTGCTGGCCCAGAAAATCGGCGCAGGCTTCGGCCTTGTTCCACGTGAGATACGGCGCGCCGAGGAGGTGCCGGCCGAGATTCGCGCCCTGGAGTTCGTCGTCGTCGACGAGCATCAATCTTCCGCCGCCGGCGCCGGCACCGCTTTGAGCCAGGTGCTGCGCAAGAAATCCGCCGACCGTTCCGCATCCGATCAGCAGGATGCGCTTTCCTGCGAGGTTCTTCATGTGACCGAGATTCCTCGAAAAGACATAGCCTTCATCGGCGGGGACTCCCACATAGCCCGAAATTTCGACAGCGGCCGGTATCCGATCGAGCGTTCGCGCGATGCTGGCTCGCCTGTTCTTCAGGAATTCCGGCGTCCGATAGGGTTTGGCGATCTCCGCCGATACGAAGAACCTTCCGTTCGGCGCGGACAGGCAGATCCATTGGATGTGGAGATCTTTCGTCCTGGCGAACGCCGCTTCGATCGATCCGAGCGCATTGGGGGCCATTTTCTTCAGCCAGCCGTTGAGCTGCGCCAGATCCTTGGGCGGCCACGGCAGCTTCGGATCGAACGAAAGCGGCGGCACCAGAATTATCGGGCAAAGGATACCTGGACCAGGATCCTTCACGGTGTTCCTCCGGTGCAGCTTCGCGAAACTTGTTTTGTCGTGGGAGACGACGATGGTTTTGTGCTCCGGATCGCGGTCCAGCCTGAGGATGTGGACCTTCGCGTCGCCTTCGAAAGAAGGGGGCAGATCGACCAAGACCTCGCCGTCCGACCAGTAGCCGCCGAACTCCTCGGCGAGGTCGTCGACCAGGCGGCCCCTTACGGCGTCACGCAGCACCTGGTCCGCACGCTCGAGGCACTGGATGATGGTCTCGGCGGGCTTGTAGCGGTCGAGCACGACGCTCTTGCGGTCGAGATAGCAGAACGTGCCGTCCGAGCGGAGCACATGCGGGACCTGCCCCTTCGATCCCGCTTCCGGGTCGGTCAGGCAAATGACCGGAGGCCTGATGAAGTCGAGGTCGTCGACGGATACGACCGCCGGGACCTTGAGTCCGGTCTCGTCGAGAAGGCCGATGTAGTGAAGGCCACGACGCGAAAAGTCGCGCCGGAAGTTGCGCTGACTGAAGGCGTCGTGAATGCGCCGGACAGAATCGTCGTCCCGCTCAGGCACTGGTCGATTTGCCGACCGTGGGGGCGGCGGCGATCCTCGGAGCATGCGAGCGTATCTCGGCATGCGCGGCCTTGGTGACGTCGACGAGATCGATCTGATCCGGAATGCGGTCACCGAACAATGCGGTCAGCCTTTCAATGGCTTCTTCGGGATCGAAGCACTTCTCGACGATCTCTGTGAGCTCCGCATCGAACTTCTTGGCCATGTCGATCGCGATACGGCGGCTGGCCGCACTCAGTCTGCCGTCGACGCGCTCGTCGCGGTCGGTGGGATTGTAGACCGGGCCTTCCAGCAGGCGCGGAAGACGTTCGGCGATCCGCAGCAGCGCCAGGTCGTCACGGCCGGGAACGTTCGGACGGCCGAGGTCCTCGCACGCTTCGAAGGCGCACACCATCAGAAGGATCGACGATACGTCGTCGAGATGGGGGCGGTGGTGGTCGCGCCAGGCCTTCAGGTACCGGCAGACGCGGCGAAGCACCGGACCATAGATCTTGATGGCCTCGACGAACCAGTCCCGGATCTTGCGCGGATCCGACGAGATCCAGTCGTGCTCGCGATGGGCGAGCAGGACGCAGTCCGACGGCAGCGCGTCCCAACGATCATCGCTGTCGACGCGCGCATCGCGGGCCATAGCGTCGAACGACTTCATCTGCTTCTCGAGCTTCTCGAATTCCGCATCTGGAATCGCGTACAGCGGCACGTCGATGTGCGAGTTCGACGAGATCACCAGCCGCGAGCAGGTCGGCTTCTTCCCGAACTGCCAGCCTTCTTCCTTCGCGAGCTTCTCGAGCGCGGCGTCAACCACCTTGAAGAAGGCGGTAGCGGCGACGGAAGGCCGCTGTACGCCCTGGATAAACGTCATCGGGAGGTAGGCGCCGTCGTCGAGGTCCATCTGCTGCGGCGGGGTCCAGCACGGATCGTTGATGGTCCGATATGCGAAGCTGCCCTGCGTGAAAAACCGGGGATGGACTGTCACGCCGAGCTCCTGCTTGGTCAAAGCCGCGAACGTCTTGCGCAGGCAATCTCGAACCTTCTCGCGCGCTTCCATGAGGCACGCGCGGTCGGTATCGGCGATGTTCAGGTTCTTCAGGAAACACGCCGCGTCGCCAGACGCGTGCAGCACTTTCGAGACGTTGGCCATGGCCGATCTCCATCTGGAAAAGCGAGGGAGATCTAGACGGTGGACAATGCCCTCCAGTCGCACAACCGCGCGAATCAGACTCTATCTTGAGAGTCCACTAGATTGTAGAACAGAAAATGAACATTTCATACGGGATTCCCGAGCCTCGGTGGATCTCCGATGCCACAGCGTGCTCCGAAACTAGAGATTGCAATGACTTTTCAGATACTTGCTCTCAGCGGCGGTGGCTTTCGAGGCCTGTTCACAAGTTCGGTCCTGGCGCGCCTGGAGGAGCAGGCAAAGCGCCCCCTTCACGAATGCTTTGACCTGATCTCGGGGACATCGGCAGGCGGCATTATCGCCCTCGGTCTGGCGATGGGAAAGAAGGCCGAGACGATTCAGGAGATGTTTCTCAAGCACGGGGAAGAGATATTCCCCCGCGGGGAGACGCCGAAAAGCCGGCTGGCGCAAATGCAGGCCCGGTGGTTCGAGTGGCGACATCCCAAGTACGACGGTACGGTGCTCCGGAGCAAGATCGAGGGCGTGCTCGGCGCCGACGCCAAGCTCGGCGACGCGAAGACGCGCGTGCTTGTTCCGACGGTCAACATGACCAAGGGAAGCGTCCAGATGTTCAAGACCGCGCATAATCCGAGGTTCATGACCGATTACAAGGTGAAGGCCGCGGACATCGCCATGGCGACGGCGGCCGCGCCGCTGTACTTCCCGATGGCCGAGATCGGGAACAGCTATTTCATTGACGGCGGCGTGGTCGCGAACGCACCTGACCTTTGTGCGCTGCACGAAGCTGTCCAGTTCCTGGATCAAAAGATCGAGGACGTATCGGTGATGAGCATTGGCACGACCACCAGCAAATTCTCGCTGCCGACGTCGGCGGGACGCAATTTCGGCCAAAGGGACTGGCTCGAGAACAACCGGCTTCCATCGACCATCATTTCCTCGCAGCAACAGCTGGTCGATTTCATGCTCAAGCATCAGCTCGGCGATCGCTACATCAGGTTCGACGAGCAGCCCTCCGCCGAGCAGATTTCCGATCTCGGGATGGACCTCGCGACCGAGAGCCGGCGGAAGACCCTGCTAGGGATGGCGGACGGTTGCTATCAAGCGCTGTGCAACGATAGGCGCGTCATCGATATGTTGGCACATCGGCCTACCAAGCCGACGTTCTATCACGTGTGAACTACGCAAGAGGGATCCAACGCGTAACATCGGCAGATTGCCTGAAGGCCGCGAGCAGGTTGAGATGCGAGCTACTCGTGGGGCCGGAAAGCTAGTGCGGGATCATCGAGGTTAAAGTTTCGGTCAATGTGTCGCAATCGAGATTTGCCAAATGGAACGTTGAAGTGAAACAACACGACTATTCGTTGCACGGTGGACTGAACCGAGCCAAGGTCGGACGCTACCTAACGTTGATCGCCGCGTCGGTATCGGCTGCGATCGTTTTCACGCTGCTTTCCGTGGTCGACGTGGCGAACCGCTTCGGGCTCAATGTCAACCTGCCACCATCGGTCCTTTCCCTCGTCGGTGCGGGCATGGTCTTTGCGGCGCTCTATTGGACGCTCGATCGGTACGCGTGGCGATGGCCCTTTCTGAATGCGGCGCTGAAGGTCCCGGATCTCGCTGGGAGCTGGTCCTGCGAAGGACGAAGCCTCAAGCCCGACGGGAGCCTCGGCTACGCATGGAGGGCGACCCTCACGATCTTTCAGACCTGGGACAAGATCCGAGTGAGGCTGAAGACGGATCAATCGGGCTCCGACAGCATTGGGCAGCCCTGATCTGCGACGACGCAGAGGGATATAGGCTTCTGTACAACTATCGGAACGACCCGGCTATCGGAGAGGTGGACTTAAGAAGCCATCTCGGTTCCTGCATGCTTATTTTCTCGAAAGATCTGGAATCAGCAGAGGGCGAGTATTTCAACGGTCACGGCCGCTTCACATTTGGCACGATTAGTTTGAAGAGGGACCATGGTAAGGGACATCAATAGTCGACTGAACAAACTGCGCCTGCGTCGCAGGGGCGTCGACCGTCTTGGAAAACTCAACGAGGCTTCCCGCAAGGAAGTGTTGTCGAAGAGCTTGGCTGCGGAAAGCTGGCAGAATAGGGCTCCGTCGCATGCTTACACGCGATATGCGCTTGGCGCGATGCAGGAGGTGGGACCTGAGTACACCAGAATCAGTGTCGAAACGGCCGAGCGCGTGGGCAACCAAATCCAGAAATCCATCGATTCGGTCGAATTTCGGCTTCAGGGGTCGGTGCCCCTCAACGTCCATATCCGGGGAGTCAGCGACGTCGATCTGCTCGTGCTGGAGACCGGTTTCCTCATATTCCACTCGTCGGGGCCCGCGGCAGGCACCTATGTTCCCACGGCGCGCAACTCGCTTGGAGTGCTAGGCGAACTACGTTCCTCGATCGAGAAGATCCTGCCATTGAACTTTCCAGCCGCCGACGTCGATACGTCCGGTGGGAAGGCGGTCGCCGTTTCTGGAGGGTCTCTGGCGCGACCGGTGGATGTTGTTCCGTCCCACTGGTACGATACCGTCGTCTACCAGCAGTCTAGACAGATTCACGACCGAGGAGTTGTTATTCTCGATCGCAAAGTGCCGAAGACAATCGAGAACTTCCCATTCAAACACATAAAGCTGATCGAAGATCGTTGCAGTTCGTGTCTCGGCGGCCTGAGGAAGGCCATACGGCTCTGCAAGAACGTCAAGGCTGATGCGGTCGAGGAGGGTACCAAGATCAATTTCCCCAGCTTCGACATAGCCGCTACCATGTATCACGCGGATCAGACGGCCTTGAAAATCGGATATCTCTACGAGTTACGGGTCCTCGCGGAGGTGCAGCGACATTTGGATTACCTGTATCACAACCCTGAAGAAGCAAAGAAGTTGCGCGTCCCGGACAGCTCCCGGTTCATTTTCGACACACAGGAGAAGTACGAAGGCATGAAGGCGCTCTCACATGAAATCGATGATCTCGTGAAGAACGTCGCCAAGGAGCAGAAGCCGCAACTGACGTTCGATCTGGGCATACCCTGGGGGGTGGCGCGAGGCGCCATCGAGTCGATCGAGATACCGAGTTAAGTCGTCGGGCCGCTAAAGCCTATTGACGCTGCCGCGTTCGAATCTCCACGTCGTGCCCTTGGAGACCAGGTAGAGAGCCAGGATCCCGGGAACGAGGGACATCGCCACGCAACTGTTGAACGCCGATCCTTTGTTGACAGGTGGGGGTATCTCTGAGGGGGGAGGGAAGAGGCGGTAGGACCACCCCGTGATGGTACAGCGCGAATGATGATCTACGGCAGCCATGATCGCTCCATCGTGAATCGCCTCGTTAAAAGCGATTGCTGCTCGCACGGTCTCCGCAAAATTCTGGTCGAGGAATTGGCCCACCTCGGGGGAAGGATCGCGCGGCATTGGCTCGGCGAAACGTGGTAGGTTATTCTGATGGTAGAGACAGCAAATCAGCGGATCGAAAGCTGCTGGACGTCCAGCCAGAATCCTGAAGATTTCGTCTATTCCAGTCATCGCGGCTTCGGTCTTCGACATGATCAACTTTCTTCAGACCCGGCTTCTATTTACGATAGTCGTCTGTCTGGCGATAGCGATATTCGCAGGGTTGAAGTTTGCCGATGTATTCACCGGCAACACCTACGAAGACGTCTGGATATTCTCCAGGTATGTCTTTGGCATACCTGCTGCTCTTGCTGTCGTCATCTACGGGGCATGGCGTGCTATCCCGATACTTCAGCGTATGACATTCCCCTATTTGGGTGGCCGGTGGACCGGTGTGCTGCGCTATGGTCCACCCGACAGGCAGGAGCTCAGGGATGCCACGCTGACGATCCGACATCACTTGAGCGGGATGTCTCTTGTCCTCGAAACCAGGGAATCGACCTCGACTACGCTGGCGGTTGTAGCCACACGCGATCCTACCGGCACGCAATACCATGTGTACTACGTCTTCGAGAATCGACGGAAGGCTGAGTACACTAAGCCTGGGCTTCCTACGATTTATCGAGGCGTGGCTATAATGAGTGTTGGGATGTCGGGGACGAAGACTTTAAGCGGTGAATATTTTACGGACCAGCCGACAAATGGCATCGCCGAGTTCAAACTGGAGAGGCACGCCTGGTTTTAGGCGACGATGCCGCGCCCGATCTTGCGATCGGCGGGTGTGGGCGCATCCATGACCGGGCTGTACCGCTAAAGGCCTCGCAATCGATTGGGCGCAGTTGTCGACGCAACGGCATAAGCTCTATCGGGCGGCGCTTGACGGGGTCATCGGCGGAAAGCGGATACGCTTGGCCTCGGCGTTTGTTGCCACAATGAAATTTCTGAATCTTAGGCCCTGATCGGTTCATTTATTTAATTGGACGGTCGATTCGGTAATTGCGATTCTGGCGCATGTCCGAACTCACCGTGCAATATCTCGTGCTCGAGCGTCGCGATCCGGCCCGTAACATGGCGCGGTTCTATGTGCTCACGATCGAGCCGACGCTGTTTGGCGATACGGCATTGGTGCGTGAATGGGGGCGCCTCGGTGGGCGCGGTCGACGGCGGCTCGATTTGTTCGATGGTCACGCGCAGGCCGTCGAGGCCCTTGAGTGTTGGCTCAGGCGAAAAACCAGTCGTGGTTACGTCCAGCGGCACTCGTCAAGCTGTGACCCGGCGTGAGATGCTGGGCTGGACGAAAAGCCGAAATAAGTATATCAAAGTAATCTAAGGTCGTTTCAGTCCTATTCGCAAGAATTGCAAAAGTATTCCATAATCTTCATTATGCGAATCCAAGTAATCCTAGCCGATCACAACCTCTTTTAGTATCGAGCATTTGCAGAACGAGCTATTTGCCAGCGCAGCAATTCAACCCAACTTGCCCTGCCCCAACGCGCTCTCGTGCTGATCAATCAAGTGACGAGTACGCGAGCTGACTATTTTATCTTCGATATTCGCAGCCGTTTGAAGCAAACGTTCTCAAGCCGTGAAGTCGACCTTGTCCGTCCTTCCCAAGGCCGAACGTAAACGGAAGTGGCTTCTCAGCTTGCCAGTTCCCTCCTCGGCCACCCGCTTGCGAGCGAGGGTCCGACAGGCCTCCAGAACGTCCCAAGGGATCTCTCCGAGGTCATCGGCGACCTCGACAAATGACCGCCAAGCGGCGGACGACAATCGTTTCGACACTGGCTCGAGCAAATCGTCCAATGCAATACCAGCGTCTGTTTCCGCATCATTGTCTGATCCGAACAGATAAATACGTCCGCGCCAGATGATGTAGTGACTTTGACAGCCGGTATCGCGCCAAACAGAAGGAAACACACTCATTTTTCCTCCTTCCGCATTGTAGATACGCCAGGCGGGCCCACTTCTTGGATCGAGGTTGACTGGAAATCGTTCGCCGCAACCGCAAGGACAGGACAACACAAGCCAACGTGGACCACCGCGGTTGACCAGGACAGCATCGCCGGGTTTCGACAGGTGCTGGTCCGCCTCGCCTCGTGAAGAAACCTTCGCCCGAAAGTTGAGAATGACGATGCCCATGAATTCGCCTCACTGCGGTGCGAAGTTGTTGTTGAGAATGCGCTCTGCTAACACGTACGCAGCGGCGCGACGCTCATCCTCAGGACCTTTCAGGTTTGGATCTTTGGCCGCCTTGTTCAGAAGGGCCAGTGCAAGAGCCGCTCCGTATTGATCTGCTGACGCGACACGCGCGGCATAGTGCCGGATCTGTCGCACGGCTTCGTGAAACCAGCGATGCGGATCGCGCGGATCACCGTGCCCGAGCAGCATGTCGAGCGGCTTACCACCATACGGTTGCTCAATCGACCTCCACCACTCATCGAAGGACCAGAGCTCATGATTATCGAAGGCATCGACCAATAGGCTGGCCTCCAAGGTCGCTATGTCCCACACCAGCGGTCCATCCTGATTGGCATAGAAGTCGATGACGAGCGCCTCGTGCCCCCTCACCTGAACATTGTCGACGTGGAGATCGCCATGAATCTTTGCGAATAACACCGGAGAACTTGCGCAGTATTCGAACAATGTAAACAGTCGATCGCGGTCGCATCTCGAGCCGATCGATCGCGCCCTTTGCATCCGGCGCCGGTCAAATTGCTTTGGAAAGCGCGGACCCAGGGTCTGCGAAAGTGGCGTATCTCGGCGTTCGATATTTCGATACCACGCTTGCAGCGTTCGATCGAACAGGCACGATATTGCCGGCCCGGCCCGGCCGCTCCGTGCGGCAAGCCTTAGACTCTCGCAGGATTCGATGAGATCGCCGACCAGCACACCGCGTGTCGATCCGAGACAGCATAAATCGTAGTTCAATCGCGGCCCGAGATTGAAAGGCACGTATTTCTCGACATTCAATTGGTAATTCTGAAATTCTTGAAAGATCTTGCTGCGATCACCGAGTTTGACAAAACGCGGCATAGTATGAAAGGCGCCGAAGACCGGGTAGGCACGGTATACGGCAGCCCCGGACCGGCCTTCGGTCATTGGACTGAAATGCACGGCCGTGTAACCTCTGAATGCGCGCTTCAGAAGGACTTGGCCAACACCAGCGTCGTTCTCTCCAAACTCGCATTCGGGAGCGAAGCTGAAACTGACAGACTCTTGTACGGCCTCGCCGGGGAGATGCCGAACCAAGAAGTTGGCCGCTTCCGACCAATTGGCAATGGGCGACAAGATGGTGACGTGCGGCAGCGGGGGGAGAGGCATCGGATCGCCCAATGATCTCTGCCACGTGAACTGATTGCGCAGGACGTCGCTCGGAAGGTTGCTGGCAAACACACGCGCCTCTTCCAGACATCTATACACTTGCGGAAGACCAGCAACGCCGAACGGCACGACAAAGACGCGGCATTCGTAATCAAGCAGGTGCTTAAGGCAGCTTCGAACGATTCGCTGGAATCTTGATGGGTAATCTTGTTGCTGGACGATTACGACGGCGGCAAGGCTCGCCAACAGAGCAGGCTCCATCGGCTGAAAAGCGGTAATCTGCTGTTGTCTGATCGTGAGGCCGCGGTCTTGAAACGGCGCCTTAGCCTCAGCCGGGGGATCGGCGCCGATCCAGCCAACCTCCGACCGACCAAAAGCTGTAACGTCAACGATTGACATTTTGAGCGAGACGGCCTTGGAGAGCCAATCCATCGCCCCTTGCCAAAACGCCTGCCCGCGAGCAGACGATGCAGTCCTGGACGGGCTCACCCTTGACCGACCGGAGGCGACTTCTCAGACCATCATACAGAAGATGCCGCGCCGGCGATGGCACGCCGACAACAGCGGACAAGAACATGGTGATGGCGAGCGAGGTAATAGTGCTGTTGATCGAGATCACCGCGGGCGCAGGTTCACGAGCGCCGACGAGATAAGGATCCTGCTTGCGCTCGGCCTCCGACATCATGTCGCGGCGGACCTCGTTACCGTCCAAGAGGCCACCGCAGGTGAGGCAAGCCAATCCAGGCGACAGCATCTGGGCGCGGCCGGTAATGTGAGTGATCTTGCCCCCCTTAACGGCGATAACCGTCCCGATATCGATGCAAGGAATGAGATATTGATAAGCTAATTGCTGAAGGACGGCTCGACTACCGTGTGAATCGGTGCAGCAAAACAGCACATCAACGTCTCGCAATTTCTTTGCGGTTTCGACGAAGACGACGTTCTCTTGAAAAGAGGTGACTACGGCACGAGGTTGAACTGCGCGAATATATCGCTCGGCCACCGCGACTTTGGCCTGCCCCGTATCGGCAGATGCGGACCCTGCCAAGCGGTTCAAATTAGTCAGCTCGACGTCATCTGGATCAACTAGAACGAACTCCTTGACGCCGAGGTGAGCCAATTGCTGCACAGCCAGCGATCCCGTGCCACCAAGTCCCACGATCCCCACCCTGAGGCTTTGGAGGATGCTCTGCCCGGCACGACCGAAGGCCCGAACCTGCCGATCGTAAAGATCGGAAGGGTCGTGTGATCGACTGGGATCAAACAGGACTCGTCGATCATCCCCTACCGCAATCAGACGAAGATGTCGGTCGCTTCCAAGGTAGCGACATGCATACCCTCCGTCGCTCACAACAAGGGCCAGATGCTGCAAGTCAGGGGTTCGATGCCGAAAGAAGTGTGCGAGAACCTCCTCGCCCGCATCGTCAATGCGCGAAAACTCGGGCGCGGCCCTCCCGGGATGGCTATGCACAAACACCAGGCTACTTTTGGTCCGCGCAGCAATCTTTGCCCACCTGGCGATGAACGCAGGCCGCAGCTCTGCTTC
Organism: Bradyrhizobium sp. T-12; assembly: GCF_058314695.1. Taxonomy (NCBI): domain Bacteria; kingdom Pseudomonadati; phylum Pseudomonadota; class Alphaproteobacteria; order Hyphomicrobiales; family Nitrobacteraceae; genus Bradyrhizobium; species Bradyrhizobium sp. T-12. The sequence continues at coordinate 366,037 of NZ_JBZFQJ010000002.1, forward strand.
GAGTTGGCTGCGCCGAGTGTAGTCGTCTTCAGCGGGCACTACGACCTCTCGCACCAACACCCTTGCACGACCGTCGGCCCGAGACGTTCTGCCGCACATCAAGACCAAGCATAACTCGGTTCGACCGCCCAGCACGGAGCGCCGGACGAAGTCGAGATCGGCAAAGGTGATGAGAAGATCGTCCACTATCGTGCGGGGTTTAGACGTTGCGCGATGACGTTGACATAGGTCAGCATGTTGTCGCGATTTGGATTCCAAGATTGCAAGTGCCACGAAAACCAAGTGCCTCGCGGCTCACCCCCTGGGACCGGATTGGCATCGTTCGAGGCGGTTGGAGCGCCGCCGTCCACCAAGCGAACAGGCCCCGGTTCCAACCAGAAGCAATCCGGTTGTGCCGAAGGATATCCCGGTGGCAGCAGAAAAATGACGGTCCCTTTAGCGATGCTCCAACCTTCTGGAAGATCGAATTCCGGAATCTCAACCAATACAGCTCCGTTGGACATCGGGGTTCGACGCGCCAAGGGAAAATGCTGTTGGAGCGCCGCAAACTGCTTATCAATGATTTCCATGTCCAAATGTCGCCGGCGGCACTGCAAAAAAATGCTTGATCCGATCGTTCAGGGGCACTGTATCTGGGTCAGCGATCGGACGATCCGGCGTGTCTCCCTGCTCTTCCAAAAAAAGCTGATAATTCGCTTCGATCTTGGCGATCCGCTTAATGTCGGCCCCGGAGAGATAAGAATGCTCGGTCTCGTATTTCACCCCATCAACGAAAAAGTGGAATTCCTTTTCTTTTTTGTCGTTCATGATCTCCTACCTGCTCCGGTGCGGCCTCCCGACGAAGACCGATGCGCATGCTATCAGCTAGAACAAATAAAGAACAGTGTCAAGGTCTTCTCCCCTTGGATCTTGCAGCTAGGTGCCTGTCAGTTGCGCCGAGTTCGTGCGGCTCAACGTGACTGGCGGCTACCAGCGAGTGGCGAAACGCCGCCGCTTCGCGCGGGCCTAGCTGCGTCCTGGATCGCGGAAGCAATCTAAGCGGCTGCTTGCGGCGCCGCGCGCGGGTGAATTCTTCAAGCTTGCACGTCAACTATCCTCAATCCCGACGCGGGCATGACCGTTCCGAGCTGGAGTGCTACGCCATCACCACGCCCGCACCTCCAAGACAAACCAACGAATGAATGGCGTGAGTCGACAGGAGGTCTCGAGTGCCTCTAAGATGTAGGGAAGTAAGTTCGCGGAAGCCGCGTACGGGTGGGGCAGTGAACTTCCAGGTGACGGTTCTCAAGGTGCTGGTCAGCTATCCGGACGGGTTCGCCGTCCTGGAGGACATCAAGCGCGATATGGCGATTCTGGCCACCAGCGGACGGGACTGGGCCGAACGCACGAAGCGATTGGCGGCCCGCGTGCCTGACCTGGATATCTTCTCCCAACGTCTCATCGAGCGAAGGAACGGCGGCTGGCGCATCACTGATAAGGGACGCGAGGTTCTCGCGGTCATGGAGGCGCGGCCCGCACCAGCTCAGCCAATGGAGCTGCCTGATGCCCGCGCGGTCGAGGAGCCGGCGCCAGCCACGACACTGTCGCCGATGCCGTCGATCACGCCGGTTCGACGCCTGCGCAAACAAACCCGACGCCAAGCGTTGCGGCAGTTGCAACGTGCGAGAGCTCGCTCGTGAGCAAAGGACGGGCCTTGGCTCCAGCATCGAAGATGATTGATTCGTATAACCTTCATTATGTAATATCCGAAGTTGAGTTTGCATCAAATTGTGTAGTCTGAAGTTGGTCCCTAAGTACCTGCTGTCGTCGGTTGCGTAGTCGCGTGATCCCCGCTAGAAAAGTCATCTTCAGCAAGGGTGCTCACAATGGACGACTATTCGGACGACATAAGACGACCGTTGTGGCCGCGTATCGAAGTGTATGCTGGCGCAGGTCGCAAGCGTCGGCCGGATGTTGGTGCTGGACGCTGTAGCGGAACCGTTGGAACGTTCAAAGAAGTGTGGGCCTCAGAGGCAGGCCTCGCGCAAGAACCGGCTTTGCGCAAGCCCGCCATTTAACCGATGGCAGCATCATTAGCCGTGAACACGGCGTCTACGCCGGGAAGCTGCGCATGCGCCAGCGTCGTGCAGGCCGTGTTGCGGTCCAGGATCAGCCGACGTGGGTCAGTAAGGCCGCTCGCAACGGCGTTGTCGCGAAATCCGAGCCGGCGGCGGGTCGTGCGCGGGTCGGTGCCGTCGATGAACGCTAAGTTCTTGCGTCCTTGCGCGACGAAGTGCCGGGCGACGGTATCGCCCGCCTGGTAGTTATCGAAACCGACGACTGCATCGATTGGAGACGATGGCAGCTCCCGTGTTTCACCTACGGGACTGCGTGCATGCCGCAGCAGGCGAGCGCCCTCCTCCGTTGCGGGTGATCCGACCATGATGATCGCCTCCGGCCGCCGCGACAGCAGTGCAGTCAGCAGGCGATCCTGCGAGGGGAGAGTCGTAGCGCGACTGCGCGAGAATGACTGAGAATCCGAGCGGTTCGAGCACTGACAAAGGCGCCTGCGCATGCCGAGCGTCGATACAGACCACTGGAAGATCAGCCCTACGAAGCTCGTGCCACAGCCAACTCGCCATCGTCCCGGTCTCAAAACAAATGCGCTCGGCGTGTGGAGCTCGCTTGCGGAGCAGTGCCGTGAGCGCCCGGGGTCGGACTTGGCCTTTCCCTCTAACAAGACCTGACCGACCTCGTCGAGCACACACACTGACGTTTCATTCTGCGAGACATCCAGCCCAACATATTGCTTCATAGCCCCTCCGATTCGTAAGATGGTGGAGGGCTTGAAGATAGTGGACCTTTCGTGCCGCGGGCGCGACCGCAATTACGTCATCGTCTGCAATATTGCCCCCCTAAGCCGGGATCGCGCCCAACATTGACCCAGTTGGGCTGTTGCGCTGCCTGCTTTGGAATGAAGCAGGTGGTCGGCGATGCTGGTCATGGAGACGATTGCGCGAATACGGCGTGAGCACTTCATCAGAGGCAAGACGATCAAGGAGATCGCCTGTGACCCGAAGGTGTCGCGGAACACGGTCCGAAAGGTACTGAGGTCTGGGGAGACCTCCTTCGAGTTTGACCGCCAAGTGCAGCCGCGGCCAAAGCTGGGAGGATGGCCAGTAGAGCTTGACGGACTGCTCGCGGCGAACGATGCTAAACCGGCTCGTGAACAGCTGACGTTGATCCGGATCTTCGAAGACCTGCGCCGGCCGTGGTAACGCGGTTATAGTTCTGGAATTCAAGTAGAGGCATTCAACCGCTGCTCGCCTAAGCGACTGGCGCAATAGCCACCGTTAGCCTTCTTAGGAGAGCCAGTTCGGCCTCACCAGCGGCCGTGCGCCTAAGTACCAGCTTGGCAAGCTCTGTTCGATTGACGGGAGTTCGCATACTTGCAGGCAGCGCCGCCACCGCTTCATCATAGATCTTTCCCAACACCGAAAGAATTTCCGCATCGAAGACCTCACCTCGTACCTGCAACACTTGTACCAAATCTCCTGTCGAAACATCGCGCTGGCGACTCGCTGCAACAAAGCCTGCCTGACCTACTTACGCGGGCTGATCGTCCGCGTCGGCGAAAGGGTGCGCCCGACGCTCAGTTTGTCTCCTTCCAATCGCTGCGGCCAGACCGGACAGTCGCGCGCAAGCTGTCGCCGGCCAGCTTGTAGGCCCACGACCCCGATTACGGCCCACTGGCTTCGGATTTCCTGGTCTGACCAATGATGTCGCCACTCGGTACTCTACCGTTAAAGCCCCTAGATCCCAAGTCGAGCGGCCTGCGTTGACAGTTGCTCCGCCTCGGCAAGCCGATAGGGTGGGATGTCACTACGCACTGTGGCCAACAAGGACTTACAGAACGCAGGCGTGAGCTTGCCGCGGTGAATCACGACGTTTTCGCAGCCCGTCGCCGCCCGGGCGTTCTGCCACTGCTGATTATAGCCGCGTTGTTCGTTGGACTTGACGTGGCAAGCGGCGAAGTCGGCGTCATCCAGCGTCGCCAACTGGCCCGTATGTACCGGTCGCTTCGTATGGATGTGAACCCACATGGGGCTCGGCATTGCACCATTGCGCAGCGCCTTGGGTTGCAGCTTAACCTGAAACAGCACCCCTGGCTCGCCCTTTAACGCGCGCGGTAGATCGGCAGGCGCCAACTCCCCGGCCGCGCGCAACTGTTCAAGGTACTTCTGCGACGGAAAGCCGTAGGTCTTCATGCATTCAATCCTAGTCAATGCCCTTCGCTCGTCCAAAGTCTTGGCGAGCCCCTGCGCCTCGGCCCGCATCATCTTGAGTCGGACTAGCTTGCCATGCACCTCGGGCACTTGCGTTGGCGTGAGTAGGATACGTCGACCAGGCTCCGCGAGCGAACCCTCACAAGCCTGCATTTCGGCGGCCTGGGTCTGCAGGCGCTCGATCACGGCATCCACAACGTGGTCGGCGTCCTCGGGCTTCATTTGGCGGGCTTGCGAGACGGCCCGTTGCTGACCAGCCAGATCAAACTGCAAAAGTGCGTCCAACCGCTCGAGTAGGCGCGCCAGCGTCTCCATTGATGGCGGGGCCTGCCAGATCGCCAAGTGTGCCGTCGCCGAGGATGTCGCCCTCGCATGCGCCTCTTCCGCGCTCACGAGCTTCTTCGTACCCAGATCCGAGAGCACCACAACTTTGGCTGCTGGCGCCGTGGCTTTGTCGGTTGTAGCGATCTGCAGCTGCGTCCCGTCGCGTGCCGAACTCCCGGCGAGAGTGCTCGGTGTACGTTTGGCTTTACCCTTCCTGCGCGCAGAAGTGCCTTCGGCCGCTACAGCCTCTCGCGTAGCGTTGGCCGGCTTCGCAGCCCCTGCTTCGACCGCCGGTGAATTGATGGCCGACGTTTTGGGCTGTAGATCCAGCAGCCGCATAACGTCGTGTGCAGTGACCCACGCGCTTTCCACGATCTGATGCAACAGTTTCAATGGCAGGTCGTCACCGGTCCCCTGACCCCTTAGCTTTGAAACGAGGTTGTGCACTCCCAACGCAAATTCAGAAAGCCGCTCCATAACTCCTTCCAGGACCGCGCAGTGCGCCGCGTCGAGTGCGCGTCCTTGGCTCTGTAGAACTGCGTCCTTTGTCGATATGAATGCCGGAAAAACGTCATCGATGAAAGTGCCGAGCAGGCGAGCCCGTCCGTTCTCGGCCATGAGGATTTCCCTCGTGGCTGGGTCGAACGTGCTTTCGAGAGGCTCAATCATGATTTGTGCGAGAGCGACCTGCGATTGCAGATGCATGCACTTGGTGTGCAGTGCCCAACCGCTGTGCAGCCGCAGTGCGGCCTCGTCGGCCTGCCGCTTTTGGGCCGTTACATTGGGTAAATTAGCAGTAGCGGCGCAGACGCATTGCATCCGTTCCGAACGCAACGCCTTCTTTCCCCACCACTCCATGCAGTCCGCATAGCGGTTTGCTACGCCGGAAACCGCTCGGTTCAGTAGGTCAGAGGGAGTGTTGGATAGCATCCGTTGGAGCACGACGGTTGCACTTTTCCTGCTCTGCTCCAAGGCGTAGATGGTCGGGGTGGCCAGAGCGTTACATTGCTCCGCCGCATGGAGCACCTCGTCCCGGAGACCGCGAGCCTGATCGTCAGACAGAATCCTGCGCGCCTCGTGCTGGGGCAGGCTGGCGTAGTACTCCAGAACTTTTGAGCCGACCTGGATGAGCTTGTCGATCAGCTCTTGTGCCTCTGACGAGCTCCGCGCTTGCATGGCCGCCTTACTGCGAGCGCCAACTTCCGAGAGCAGGCTTTCCATTTGTCGCTTTGTTGCCTTGATCTCGTCACCCGTCGATGAAATGGGGACTGCCATATCCGAAGTTCGCGGCTGGCTGCCGACCAACGCCGCTCTATCCTGAGGCCAAGAGCGCATTCGCTCCACGATGGAATAGAAGGATTGGCCGCCCTCCCCAGCGGCGAGACTCGATTCTGAACGCAAACTGCTCGAGTCCCAAGTGCTGTCGGCTCCGGGAGCCCCAACGAGCGATTTGCCAGGCCGGCCAATACCCGTCATATTCTAACTCCGATCCAGGCGAGAACGTGAAGCCTAATTAGATAGACGGCTTGGCTGACGATCAGCTGACGAACGGCATTCTCCCGGACTCACCACGAAAATCAGAATCACCGTGCTTCCAATTCCATAGAAGATGCCTTGGTTTGAGGTTTCCGGTCTGCAGACACGCGTCCTGCTTTGCAACCAGGCCGTGGAGACGGAGCGCAACACTCCCCGCCCTAAAGCAGAGGCTGGTGGGCCCTCAGCAGGCGAGGTATCGGACGCGCACGCTGCAGAGCCGATGGTGCGATCACAGTCGGGCTGAATACGCAGAGCATTCGATTGACCTTCGCGGGCAGTTGGAAGCGATGATCTATCGGTGGTCCAGTCGCGGGAATACTGCCTTTGATAGCGCTAGTTCGGCGCAGAGACCGAGAGTGGCGCGAGTGCAGGAGACAGCCAGCGGGTCGTTTTACACGCAGGCGATTGATCTCAGTCAGCTTTCGTTGATTTGCACAACCTTCATTTTGGAATATCCGAAATCAGAGCTGCATCAAAATTGTGCTGCCTGAGGCCAGTCTATTTTTGAGGGCACTCGCAAGGGAGCACGCATCGACGAATGCGGTGAAACGATTCGCAAACAAGCTTACAGATGCTCCGCGTCCAGCTCGGCGAGATTCGCAAGCGCGTTGCCTCGCTTCTCATCACGCGTGCGCTTATAGGCGAATAGATCCTCTGCCCTAATCCTGCGATGACGCCCCACTGTCACGTGCTGAATTTCGTTCTTCTCTAGCAGAGAAACCAGAAACGGACGTGAGACATTTAGGATGTCGGCAGCTTGCTGTGTGGTCAACATCTCATGCACAGGCACAAGGGTCACCGCATCGCCGCGGCCGATGTGCCGAAGCAATTCCATTAAGAGGCTCGACAGGGCCGGCGACAAGGTTATCTCAGCAGCCTTTTGAGCATCGTCGAGCACGCGTAGCTTGGCATCCCCAGTCGCATGCGACGCGAGTATTTGACGAAGCTGGTTGGCTGCCGCCTTCTCGCTCGCGGAAGGCAGGCGAGTACCTCCCAGCTCTTCGGCGTAGGCTGGCATCGTAATCGTTGTTCTCCTCGGTACGGCATTGTATGTAGGCTATATTCGAAATAAACGCAACAAGTGAAATAAACGAAAATACTGAAGTTCCGGTTGGCTGGGGTCCCCTCCCCGGGGTCAAGTAGCTCAATGCAAGGTGAGACTTTCGGGGCCGCCCCGGATAAGCATGGAATGCTGCGGAACTGGCCCAGGACCGGGCAACCGCCCGGTGAAGTCCAGAAGTAATTCTGGGCAGAGCCTACGCATAGGGGGAAGGCTGTTTTATCAAGACTGATCTTTTTCCGTTCAGCCCCCCGGCCCTGCTCTCACATCCTAACAGGACCGACGGCTTCATCCGCAATGTGGCTCGGCTCTGACCCTCGATACGCATCCGAGGGTCGTGCAGTCGGAGCTTGCGCTCGTGCGCTTCTCGTTCCACGCCGATTAAACGGACCTAGCGAGGCATGGCTGGGGAGATCTTCATATTCTTTCAGCACCTGAGCCCAATCCGCCCCATTGGCGATGACATGGGTAGACAACGGCCAGCCGCGTCGCGGTCGGCTGCGTGGAGTATAACCTATAGCTGTTAGAACGGTCTATCTGGACCCTCAACTGATGCTCGCTTGGGCTGCTTGCGCTCTGGCTAATCGAATGACAGGAATAATGAAAGTAAGATCAACCGATGAAACGCCACGACGAACAAATGTCCAACAACGCGAGGACAACCGAACGGGCCTTCAGCGGCCCTCGTTCGGCGCTTCGGGTGATGGATATCCTGCAGGCGTTAGCGGCCGAACCGGAAGGTCTTACGCTGGCAAAGCTCAGTGACCGCCTAAAACTGCCGAAAACGAGCGTCTTCAGCCTCATGCGCGCGCTCGAAGGCGGGGGATATGCTCGCAGCGACAACGGCCACTACATTCTCGGCGATCAAGCGATCAAGCTTGGCGCGAGCCTGGCTCAGGCTCGATCGTTCCCGAAATGTGCGCGTCCCGTCCTGGAGCGGCTCGCACGAGAGACCGAGGAGACGATCCTGCTCGGTGTCCTCTCCGAGGAGGGCCACGAGATATCTTACGTCGATGTCATCGAATCGGAAAAGCCGCTGCGCTTTGCGGTCCGCATCGGCAACCGGCGGCCGCTGTATTGTACGGCCGCAGGAAAGGCGATGCTGGCATTCCTACCAGAGAATGTTCAGACGGCGTATCTGACCCAGACCAAGTTTGTAAAGTTCACGGACGACACATCCTCGAAAGAGGAACTCGTCGCCATGTTCCCCGAAATCCGTCACCGCGGCGTCGTTGTCGACGCTAATGGTATAATTGATGGCGCCACCGGCATCGCGAGCCCCTGTTTTGACGAGGCCGGCCTCGTCAGCTGCTCGGTGACGATCGCCGGCCCTACCGCGCGCCTGCTGCTTGCGCGCGAGCACATCGAGCGGCTGACCTTCAAGGCCGCCGAACAGATCTCGCAGATCCTCGGCTATCGCGGCCCATATCCGCCGGCAGAAGATTCTGCCGAGCGGGCCGACACCGGCAAGCGGCGCAAGAAATGACCTCGCGCCAGGGACGCCGTCCGGTCAGCCGTCAATCCAGAGAGTATCCCTGATTTCAGCGCCGGCGGCCTGCACGTTCTTGTCCATCTGCAGCAGCTCGAACAACGACGAGCCGGTCTTCAGACGGTCGCGCAGCTCGATCTCCTTCCGATTGCGCTCCCGTGCGCCCTTCACCGCACGCTCGAGCGAGCGCAGCGGAATCGCGAGCGCCCCGTCATCATCGGCGACGATCACGTCACCGGGATCCACACGTACGCCGTCGCAAACGATCGGCACGTTCACCGCGCCGGGGCCGCGCTTTTCGGGATGACTGGAGGAGATCGACGTCGACCAGGTCAGCGAGCCGAGCTCACGCAGCGCAGCGACATCCCGGGCCGGACCATCGACAATGATGCCCGCAATCCCCTTCTGCTTGGCGAAGGTCGCGGCCACGTCGCCCCACAACGAGCCGTGCGCGCCACCGCCGTTGACGAGGACGAGCACCTGGCCTCGCTGCGCGACGTTGAGGGCGGCATGGATCATGAGGTTGTCGCCAGGGAAATTATACGACGTGACGGCTTGGCCCGCGATCCGCTGGCCTGGCGCGATCGGCCGCATGCGCGAGCTCATGAGCTGCATGCGCCCCTCGACCGGGCCGAGTGCCTCGTGCAAATCGGAGACCGGATATTTTGCGACCTCGGCCAGGAGGTCTGCCGGGCATTGCGGAATGCGCTTGTAGATGACGGACTGCATGTTTCCTCTTTCTGTAAGCGTTCTTCACGTACGAAGGGTTTTCAAGTTGCCCGGAGCCGCATCCTCGGGTGCTCACACGAGCCGCATCTGCCAACGGTCATGATCGAGCATTGCATCAGCCAAATCCGTACAGAGCCGCCGGATTTCGAACCATGATCTTGGTCAGGACGGTTTCGTCGCACCACGAATAAAGCGCCGAAAGGAGATCTGTCGCGTCAGGGGTCGGTCCATGCGTTGCGGCATGCGGCCAGTCGGTCGCCCACAGCAGACGATCCGGTGCCTCAGCCAATAAGGCTTCGACGAGCGGCTCGAGCTCGTCATAAGCCGGTGCAGCGGTATTCATGTGATACGGCGCCGAAATCTTCGTCCAGCAATTGCCCGATCGGAGCAGCCGAAGGAGAGCCTGAAAAGCAGGTTGTTCCGTTCCCTTTTGGGCGTCGGGATCGGCCAGGTGATCGATCACGAAGGGGCACGGCAATTTTTGCAGCCGGTCCTCAAGCGCGACGATGGAGCGACCGTCGAGCATCAGCGCGACATGCCAGCCCCATCGCCGAATCCGGGATGCAATTCGCTCCAGCTGTGCGAGCGGCAAGCTGCCTGGCCGGGTCGCAATGAACCTCACGCCTCTCGCGCCCTTGTGGTGTAGCTCGTCGAGTTCTTCGTCCGAGACATCGGGATCGACGACGACAACTGCACGTGTTTCCACGCCTGCGATTTCGCGCATCGCATCGAGCTGCCGGCTGTTATCCGATCCATAGACGCTGGCCTGGACGATGACGGCACGATCGATGCCAAGCCGCTCGGCCAACGCCATATAGGCTGCGGGTGTTGCAGCAGGCGGCGCGTAGGTCAGCTCGGTCCGATAGGGATATCGGGCCTCCGGGCCGAAGACATGGAAATGGGTATCGGTCCGTCCCGGCATGGTCTTGAAACTTGCTTGAGAACTCCGGGTCACCGTTCTTCTTTCTTCTTGGCACGACATCGTCGAGACCTTCGACCGCGGCAGACGGTCCGGAGCCTCACTTCCCGATCAGATTTGGCAGCGCGTGCGTAAACCAGGGGACATAGGCGATGAGCAGCACGCCGAGACAGAGCACAACGAGGTACGGCACCATCGATCGCGACGCCTGGTCGATGTCCGCGCGTACGACAGCGCAAGCGATATAGAAGCCGATGCCGACAGGCGGCATGAAGACGCCTACGCCGATCGACAGGATGATTACCATCGCATAATGAATGGAATCGATGCCGAGTTGATTGGCGATCGGCATCAGGACGGGTGCGAGGATGATGATCGCCGGCAACCCCTCCAGCAAGGCCCCGACGATGATGATCAGGGCGATCGAACCCAGGAGAAACAGCAACTTGCTGTTGCCGAGCAGCGCGACGACCTGGCTCAGATGCGCGTTCAGCCCGGCGGCGGTCAACACCCAGCCGAATGCGCCCGCGGCCGCGACGATGAACAGAACCATCCCTGTCAGCCGTCCGGCTTCAATCAGGATTCTGGCGCATGCCCTGAGCGTGAGCGCGCGATAGAACACGGATGCGAGGACAAGCCCATACAGCACGGCGATCGAGGACACTTCGGTCGGTGTGGCGAAGCCGAACTTGATGCCGAGGATCATGATGACCGGCATGCCGAGCGGCAGCAACGCGTCCGTGCCGGCCCTGGCTCGCTCTCCGGCGGTCGCTTTGGGATTGGCGGACAAACCGCTGTTGCGGGCGGAAACATAGATCAGCAGCATGAGCATCACGGCAATCACTGCCGCGGGTATCAGACCGGCGACGAACAGCGTGCCGATCGAAACCGGTGTCACCGTTCCGAGGATCAGCATCGCGATGCTCGGCGGGATCGTCTCGGACATTGCGGCCGATGCCGCCAGCGCCGCGGCGGATTCCTGGGGCTTGTAGCCCGTTCTTTCAAGCTCTCGCCGCATGACGGATCCTACGGCGACCACGTCGGCCGCTTTCGATCCGGAGATACCCGACACGAGATAGGTCGTGATCACCACCACCTGGAGCAGACCGCCACGGAAATGGCCGACCAGCGACATCGCAAAGCGCACGAAGCGCACGCTGATTCCGCCCTGATCCATGATACCGCCGGCGAGGATGAAGAACGGTAACGCCAGCAGGATGAAGTTGCTGTTGGCGTCGATCATGCTCTGCGCGATCGCGACCAGTGGAATGTCGTTGGCCAGGAGGTAGATCAGCGAGCCCGCCATCAGTGCGAAGCCGATCGGCATGCCGATGCCGATCATGGCGAACAGCACGATCAAGAGCGCCACCAGCGAATATCGCGAGCTGAAAGTCTGTGTGAAGAGGCTGGCATCGGCGAACAGGCAGCCGGCAAGCACGGTAGCGGCGGCAAGCGCGACCAGGAGCGGTCGCCCGCGCTTTGCCAAGAGCCGCTCGGCGGCGGTCAGGGCGATCAGCAGCAGCCCGAGCCCGAGCGGCACGACCAGGGTGGCGGTCGGCCAACCCGTGATCGGCAGATGCTCGTCGAGACGGACCATGAACAGCGAGGCGCTGCCCCGGAGGATGGATATCGCCGTCACCAGCACCCCAAGGTCGACCACGCAGCCCAGGACCTGTCGCCAGTGCGGGGTCAAACGCTTTGTGATGACCTCGATCGAGGCATGTTCGGCGCGCCGATAGGCGATGGCGCCGCCCATGAAGGCAATCACGCTCAGCGACAATTTTGCGGTTTCGTCCACCGACAGGATGGAGAACGGCGTCACCTCGCGAATCAGCACGGAGAGCAGCGTGATGGCCAGCTGCAACGCCAGCGCGATCGCCACCATGATCTCGGCGATGGCACCGAGACCAAAGCGCGACAGAGCGTGGCTGTGCCCTGAAGCCGGAACATCACAGACCTGCTCGGTCATCCCTCGGCGGCTTTCAGCAGTTTGTCGATGAGCTGCTCGCCCATCGACGTGCGGAACTGAGCGAACACGGGCTCGACCTTTTGCCTGAACGGCGCGTAGTCGACGGGGTTGAACTGGATGCCGGCATCTTGGCAGGTTTTCTTGGCCGCGGCGGAGGCCTCGACGATCGACTTGCGGGTGTCGTTGCCGAACCGCAGCGCTTCCTCACGCAGGACCTTCAGGTGCGTCGGATCGAGCTTGTCGAGCTTGAACTTCGAGCCGAGCAGCGCCATCGCGTTGTAGGTGTGATTGGTTTCGGAAACGAATTTCGTCACCTCGTGCAGCTTGGTCGCGACGACGGAGAGCAGCGGGAATTCGTAGCCGTCGATCGTGTTCTGCGTCAGCGCCAGATACATCTCGGAAACGTCGAGCGACACGGGCTGGGCGTTGAATGCCTTGGCCATCGCGACGAAGACCGGGCTTTGCTGGATCCTGAACTTCATCCCGGAAAGGTCGTCGGGAGCTCGCACGACCTTTCTGGTGGTCTCCACCACCCGCCAGCCATTGGTGCTCCAGGCCAGGCCATAGACATTCTTCGGCGCGAGGCTGGCGAAGATCATCTGGCCGATCTCGCCATCGGTCACCCTTTCGCCGCTGCGCGCGTCGCGGAACAGGAACGGCAGATCGAGCACCTGCATCATTGGGAAGATGGAGGAGAGGAATCCCGCGGTGTGGTACACGAGATCGACCGTCCCGGTCGCAACGCCGGTCGCGATGCTGACACTGGAGCCAAGCTGTCCGCCGGCGAAGATATCGATCTTGACAGCGCCATTGGTGCGTTCGCCTACCCGGCCCGCAAAGGCTTCCGCCATCTTGTGGTTGGGATGGAGGTTGCTGTCGGGATGAGCGAATTTCAGGGTGACCGCCCCCTGCCCCCGCGCGATGTTCGGCGCGAAAAGACCAAGGGCCGGCGCGCCGATGCCCGCGAGCAGCGTCGTCTTCACGAACGCTCTCCGAGTGTGATTCATTGTCACGATCTCCTCCCTGCTCGTAACGATACTCGTTGGAACGCGGCCAACTCGCGTGGCCGTTGCCGTTCAGTTCAGCAAATTTTCGCGGAACGTCTCGCCCTCATATGCGGTGCGGAACACACCTCGTTTCTGCAGAATTGGGATCACCTGGTCAACGAATTCCTCGACGCTGGAGGGCGTGGTCGTCGGCGTGATATTGAAACCGTGGCACCCGGTCTCCCGCCAGATCGTCTCGAGCTGATCGGCAACCTGCTCCGGTGTTCCGATCAGTTGCGGCATGCCGACCGCAAGGCCCCAGCGTACCGCCGCCTCGCGCAGCGTGAAGCGGCGATTCTCGAACGAGGCCGACATGGCCTTCATCAGACCCTGCGATGCCTGCGTCTTCTGCTCCTCGAGCGGCAGATCGAGCTCGACTTGGCTGAAATCCACCCCGAGCGAACCGGACAAGCGGCTCAGCGCGGCCTCAAGCGGAATGCGCGCGGCGAATTCGTCGAGCCGGCGCCTCGCCTCCGCCTCGGAGCTTCCGAGAATCGGCTGCACGCCGAACGTCACCTTGGGCGCGGCCGCGCTCCCCGATGCTGCGCCGAGCTCCTGCATGAAGGTTTTCATGCCGCCCAGATGCGGTTGAATGGAGAACACCACGTCGGCGTGCTTCTGCGCGAAGCGCTGGCCGCGGCCGGAGGATCCGGCCTGGAACAGCACCGGATGGCCCTGCCGCGACGGCAAAGCCGGCGGCACCGTATGGCAGCGGAAATACTCGCCCTCGTGATTGATGATGTCCACCTTGGCCGGATCAGCATAGACGCCTGTCGTCCTGTCGGCCTGGACCGCGCCCTCGCGCACCCCGCTCCAGAGCGCACGACAGACTTCCATATATTCATCGGCGCGATCGTAGCGCTGGTCGTGATCGAGTTGATTGAGACCGAGTGCACGGTACTCGCCGCGCAGATGGCCAGTGACGATGTTCCAGCCGACCCGACCGCCGCTCATATAGTCGAGCGTCGAGAGCGAGCGGACCGCCTGATAGGGATGATTGGCCGAAATGGAGAGCGTCACCGCAAGGCCGAGCCGATCGGTGGCGGCGGCGAGTGCACTCAGCAGAACGACCGGATCGTGCGGCGGCCAGCACACGCCGTAGCGCACCGCCTCGTCGGAACGCTCCTTGTAGCGGTCGAACACACCCGGCGTATCCGCGAAGAACAGCCCATCGAACAGGCCGCGCTCATAGGTCTGCGCAAGCCTCTGCCAGCGCTTCAGGCTTCCCATCGCCTCGAGACGCTGATCGGCGGGATCCGACCAGCTCAGGATCGTGTGATTGATAGGCGAGTTGATCAGAAACCCGATCAAGTGCATGCCGCCACGCATGAAGTCGCTCCCTCCGAAAAGCCGAGCCGCATCGCGCTGGCGCGACGCCCCGGTTTTTCCTTGCGTTCTCATTTCGGAACGTTATCCTTATATAAGAATAGATAGCCAATCACCACGGCTGTCAAGCCGGTTGCGCTCACGTGTCGTCACGGAATGCGCGGCTTAACGAGACGCGGATTAACTCCGCGCACGGGAGAACTCGACGATGTATGCAGCACCGCCAAGCGTGGAGGCGCGCGTCTTCACTGCAATCCCCGAGCATCTGTTCAAGAGCGGCCAGCGCTCGGAATGGGCTGAGGTGCAGTTTCACGGCGCACCGACGCCGACCTTTCTCGAAGGCCCATCCTTTGACCGCAATGACGATCTCTGGGTCGTCGACATTCCTTGGGGCCGCCTGTTGCGCATCACGCCGAACGGTGAGGTCAGTGTTGGCGCGGAGTACGACGGTGAGCCGAACGGCCTGAAGTTTCACAGGGACGGGCGCGGCTTCATCACCGACCACAAGCAGGGCATCATGGTGTTCGACCCGGCCACGGGTCGCGTCGAGCCCTTCCTGGAGCGCTCGCTGTTGCAGCGATTCAAGGGCGTCAATGATCTCGTGTTCGCCTCGAACGGCGACATGTACTTCACCGATCAGGGGCAGACCGGATTGCATGATCCGAGCGGCCGCCTCTATCGATTGCGACCCAGTGGCCAGCTCGATTGCGTGCTCGACCGGATTCCGAGCCCGAATGGCCTCGTGCTCAACAAGGCCGAGACGATGCTGTTTCTGGCGGTGACGCGCGCCAATGCGATCTGGCGGGTGCCGCTGATGCGCGACGGCACCGCAAGCAAGGTTGGCACCTTCATCCAGCTTTCCGGAGGTGGCGGCCCCGATGGCCTTGCGATCGACGAGGACGACAATATCGCGATCTGTCACGTCGGCCTCGGCGCCACCTGGCTGTTCAGCGCGCTCGGAGAACCGATGCTGCGCATCAAGTCTCCGAAGGGACTTCTCACCACCAATTGCGCCTATGGCGGTCCGGATCGGCGGACACTCTTCATCACGGAATCGAAGAGCGGTACGATCCTCGCAGCGGAAATGCCGGTGGCGGGACGGCCGATGTACTCCCACGCTGCGTGATCAGGATATTCGCAGCAACCTCCGAGCGACTGACCAGAAGGCCGAGTGCACGCCATGCAGCAGTTCTCCCCGACCATCGCGGCCGTCGACAGCGGCGATCCCAAGGCAGATCCGGCCGCGTTTCGGCGCTGCCTCGGCCAATTCGGGACCGGCGTGACCGTCGTCACCGCCGCTCACGGTGACGAGCTCGTCGGAATGACGGCGAACTCGTTCTCCTCGGTCTCGCTCGATCCACCGCTCGTGCTGTGGTCGGCCAAGCGAACGAGCCAGAGCTTCCCGACCTTCAAGGTCGCCACGCATTTCGCCGTAAACATTCTATCCAGCGACCAGATCGCTCTCTCAAATCATTTTGGCCGCTCGGGCGGCGACAAGTTCGGGGGCGTCTCCTGGAAGCGCGGCATCGGCGGCGCACCGCTGCTCGAGGGAACGCTGTGCAGCTTCGAATGCCGCAAGGCGGCCGAATATCCCGGCGGCGATCATCTGATCATGCTGGGTGAAGTCGAACGCTTCGTGCGCCACGACCGCGGCCCGCTACTGTTTGCGCAAGGACGCTATTGCATGGCCGCCGACTTCGCCGATCCCACCGACCTGTCGAAGGCGACCGGACAGGCGCACGCCGGCGGCCCGATGAATGAGTTCATGACGGCGCTGATGTATCGTGCCCATGGCGTGCTCTCGGCAGCGCTCGACGAGGGTCGCCATGCCGAAGGTCTCAGCGTCCTGCAGAGCCGGTTGATGGCCGCGATCGAAACGTTGCCGGGACGCACGCTCGCGAGCTTGCTGCCTGAATTGTTTCTCGGGCTCAACGCCGCGGAGAGCACCGTGAACGAGCTAGTGCGCATGGGCCTCGTCGAGGCCGACGCTAGCGGCGGCTTGACACTCACGGCCATGGGACGCGACCGCAACCACGCACTACACGCGCGCGCCCGCGCAATCGAGGCAAAGGAACTGTCCGGCATTTCGCCCGGCGAGATCGCGAGTTGCCGGCACGTTCTCGACAAGCTCGTTCGCCGCGCACCGACGGCATAGTAAGAACCAAGGCCGACGACGAAGGAACAATGGTAATGAAGAAACGTATCGCAATCGTCGGCGCCGGCGCTGTCGGCAGCTATCTCGGCGGCCATTTGGCGCGCACCGGCAACGACGTCACGCTGATCGATCCCTGGCCCGAGCACATCGAGACGATCCGCCAACGCGGGCTGCATCTGTCCGGCATGAGGGATGAGGAAACCTGCATCGTTTCGGTCCCGACGATGCACCTCACCGAGGTGCAGAGCCTTTCGAGGCAGCGGCCGATCGATATCGCGATCATCTCCAGCAAATCCTACGATACCGAATGGTGCACGACCCTCATCAGGCCGTATCTCTCGCCGCAGGGCTACGTCGTCTCGGCGCAGAATTCGATCAACGAGGAGATCATCGCCGGCGTCGTCGGATGGGGACGCACGGTCGGCTGCATCGTCGGCAATAATTTCGCCGTCGATCTCTATGAACCGGGCTGCGTCCGTCGCACCATGCCGCGCGACTTCGAGACCAAATCGATTCTCGTCGGTGAGGTCCATGGGCGCGTGACGCCGCGCGTGAAGGAGCTGCACGCCCTGTTTACCCCGATCGACGGCTCTGGCGTCACTACCAATCTGTGGGGCGTGCGCTGGTCGAAGCTCTGCGTCAACGGCATGCGCAACGGCGTCAGCGCCGCGACCGGCATGAGCGGAAACGAACGCGACGCCCATCCCGTGATCCGCCGCCTCGTCATCCGCCTCGGCGGCGAAGCGATCCGGACCGGCCAGTCGCTCGGCCTCGACCTCGAGCACATCACGGGCATCGAGCCGAACCTGCTACGCTCGGCATCCGAAGGCGACGCCACGGCGCTGGCCGAGGTCGAGCGGCACATGCAGAAGGGAACCGGTTCGCAGGCGCGCAGCAATTTGCAGCGTCCCTCGATGGCACAGGATATCCAGAAGGGGCGGCGCACCGAGATCGGTGAGATCAACGGCTTCATCGTCCGCAAGGCGAAGGAGGCCGGCTGCGCAGCGCCGGCGCATGAGCGGATCGTCGATATCGTCCGCAAGGTCGAACGCGGCGAGGTTACCCCGCGCCCGGAGCTGCTGTTCGAGATTTGAGATAGAAAGCCGGGCGATGGAGACGATCAACATGCTGCTGCCGCCGCTCGAAGCGTGGGTCGCAACCATCTTCGCGCGGGCCGGACTCGGCGAAGATGACGCGAGGCTGGCAGCCCGTCGTCTGCTGCTCGCCGACATCACGGGCGTACGGACCCATGGCATCGCGCGTCTGCCCTCGTATTGGCGCCAGCTCGCGCGCCGCGGCTTGAACCCGAGGCCGGATATCAAATGCGGCTGGCATGGCACGGTGTTGGTAATCGACGCCGATCTTGGGCTTGGACAAATCGTTGGCCCCAAGGCGTTGGCACTGGCGATGGATGCGCTTGGCCCGACCCGACCGTTCGTCCCCTTTTTGATCCGCAACGCCGGACATCTTGGCGCAGTCGGCTCGCATCTGCTCGACGTCGCCGAAAGCGGCAGGGTCGGCTTCCTGTCGCAGGTGACCCAGCCGGTGATGGCTCCCGGGGGCGCAACGCGGCCGGCAATCGGTAACAATCCCATTGCATTTGCAGCGCCGAGGCCGGACGGACCACCGCTGCTGATCGACTTCGCGATGAGCAATGTCGCGCGCGGCAAGATCCACGTCGCCCTACGCGATGGCCTGCCGATCCCGGAAGGCTGGGCGATCGACGCGGAGGGCCGGCCGACGACCGACCCGACCGCGGCGCTCGCCGGCTCGATCCTACCGGCCGCCGGTCACAAGGGACTCGCGCTGGCGATGATCGTGGAAGTGCTTGCGGGAGTGCTGACCGGGGCAAGGCCCCTGTTGTCGGAAGGCGGCGCCCCGGGCGGCGTCGGCGCCTTCGGCTTCGTGTTCGATCCGGCGGCGCTCATCGGCAAAGATGCTTTCGATCAGAACATGCAGGCTTGGACGCAGCGCTATCTCGCAGCGGTCGGAGGAAATGGCCGCATTCCCGGCGAGCGCGCGGCAGAACTGCGCGCGCAAGCGGACCAGGTCGGGATCGCGATCGAGCGCAATCTCTTCGAACAACTTGCCGAACTCGGTCGAGAAGGCGGAGCGGTACTTCCAGCTTAGTTCAATCGTTCGCAGGTGAGCTCCGAGGTGCGGTTTGTGGTGGCCGTCTCGTGCGCTGGCGGCGCCGGTGGGAGGACGCGACCGATGAGGGACGTGGCGGTCGTTACGGGCGCAGGGCGTGGAATCGGTCGTGCAATCGCCGACGCGCTCGGTAAGGCCAATTTCACCGTCGCCCACGTGAGTCCCGAGGATCTGGAGCAGGAGCCAATTCCGGCTCCCGACCGGTATTATAGATACGATGTTTTCCGAGATCGGGAAACGATGCGTTGCTGGCCCGGATTGCGGGAGAGCTCGGCGAGCCACCTGCCTGGTCAACAATGCTAGCGTAAGCTCACTGCAGCACTGCAGCGCGGGGATATCCTCGACCTTGAGCCGGAAAGCTACGATCGGACGCTGGACATCAACCTTCGTGCCGGCTTTTTCCTCACACAGTGTTTTGCGAGGAGGTGCCTGGGCCTCGTCGAAAGGCGCCCGGGATCGGTGATCTTCATCGGCTCGGCGAATGCAGAGATCATCGGCGAAAACAGGGCCGACTGTTGTATCAGCAAGGCGGGCGTTGGAATGACACCCGGCCTGACGTCGTAGATGGTGATAGGCTCGGAAGCCAGTCGTGAGGCGAACAGCTTCGTCATCATTCGCACCGAGATGACAGCCGCGGCGAAGGATCGTTATGACGATTTGATCGCCACCGGCGGCATTCCAATGGCGCGCTGGGGCCTGAAGAGATCGGCCGGGCCGTGACCCTCCCTGTTCGCGGAGAGATCCCTTATGCGATCGGCATTCATATCGACGTTGGCGGTGGCCAACAGCTCTCCCGCCTTTGAACTTGAGCTTGCAGTCTTGCGTCCGGTCGAGTTCAGAGCAGAGCGCGTCAGGCGTCAGCGATTCGCGAGGCGATATCCTCGAGCGGACGCCGGCTGAAATCCTTCGCGAGCTGGATTTTGAGCAGTCCGAGCTTCGCAGTCTTCGAGTGCTGATTTGATGGTCGGTGGTGCCAAGAAGCCTATGTCTCGCCCCAGCCGGGCGGGAGCGGCTGGTCCAACCCCGCAGGCAGCTCGGTTCCCGCGCCACCCAAGTGGGTGATGGTCTAGCGGGGTAGTTCGGCGATCTCACCGCCGCGGTCTCCCGGGCTCACTCTATGTCTGGGCGCAAGTCACATCGTTGCGCGAGTTCCTGCCGCATCGGGCCGCAACGCCTCGCTCAGGGGAAGCCATGGCCGCTTGCTAGTCGGTCAATCAATCTATCTAACATCTTGTCGCAGCGGTCAATCTGGTCAATTTCGATAAACTCATCCGGCTTGTGACCCTGCTGCATCGACCCCGGTCCGCAAACGATCGTTGGAACCCCCAGTCTCTGCAAAAACAGGCCGGCTTCCGTTCCGAATGGCACCTTCACCACGTTGGCGTCACCGGTGAGAGACTTGACAAGATGGACGACCGGGGCGTCGCAGGCGATATTGAGCCCGGGATAACTGTTGACTACATCAATATTTATAGCGGCTTCGGACGCGATGGTCCTTGCGCCATTGGCGATTTCACTCGCTCTAGTTCGCAGCCTACTCAATATCTCCTCAGGTATCTCCGCTGCGACATTCCTGATCTCGAACTCTAACTCGCATCGGCTCGGCACAATATTGAGCATTCCCCCCGATTTAATCGTGCCGACGTGAAGCGTTGTATACGGAATTTCGTAGCTCGCATCCCGCGCGCCCTCGTCGCACAACTTAGCTTGCTCTCTGCGGATGGCTTCGACAAATTCGCAACCCAAATGGATCGCGTTTATCCCGGTAGGCGCCAATGCGGAATGGCATTCCCGGCCAACGCAAGTAACGCGAGCCGCAACCTTGCCTTTGTGTCCGATTGCAACGTTCATATTTGTTGGCTCACCAACGATACAGAAAGATTGCCGTTGCAGCTCATTCACCATCGAGTCAAGCAGACCTCGCACTCCTACACAGCCAATCTCTTCATCATATGATAGTGCCAGGTAGAGAGGCGCATTTAAGCGTGTCTTCGACGCCTTAAGCGCGGCGGAAATGGCACAGCCCACAAAGCCTTTCATGTCTGCAGTTCCACGACCATACAGCTTACCGTCTTGTCGTGTGGCGCTAAATGGCGGTTTGGTCCAGCTCTGATCATCGGCCGTAACGACGTCCGTATGACCTGAGAGAATTGCGCCTGGCCGATCATCGGGTCCGATCGTAGCCAGCAAACTCGCTTTTCGCCCGTCCTGCGAATAGACAAGACGGCAGGTCACGCCGTTTTCGCGAAGCAGCTGAACGACAAAGTCAATCAAATTGAGGTTTGATTCCTGGCTGACGGTCGGAAACGCAACCAACCTCTGAATAATGGCGATGCTGTCCATCTGTATTTTGCTCAGTTTTCCAGTTCTTCTGAGGTTCGTAGCGTTCGCTCGTCGCCAGACTACAGCGTCATCATGGTTGTCCGAGACAGCATCAGATCTCCGCTATGAAAGGTCGATACAAAATTAACCCCAATCTGCCCGACATTTGCCAATGCCCACAATTCAGGGGTCTTCTGTCAACATCCGCGGGTTTGCGTAGACTGCTGACTTGAAGCGTATAGCTCAATCTACTCTGTGCTCTGGCACCGCGTCATGAAGACGATCAAGGGAGCGGTGCGGCCAATGGCGAGCGCTCGTCGGAGCGCTATTCGTCACCCGGGACGCCGAACGAAGGAGCCGCTCGTGGATCAAGCGCGCGCTTCACGTAGGCGTTAAGTTGGGGTTTGTAGACCTTCCAGGCAGAAACGAGCAGTTCGATCGGACACTCTTGTGTCCAGTCGCAGCGCAGGTCCACGACTGGCCAACTGACTTGGTCAACAAGCTTCATGCCGGCTGAGTGTAACGGACCGGCCTCCCCGCCGGCGGCCAACCCGGCTCTTAGTGACGCAATCAGGCGGTCACCAAGATGCCCTGACGAACCAATGAATGCATCGACAATTGCGTGCGGTACTCCGTCATTTGCTAGGAGATTGCCGCCGGCCGCGACATTTTCTCCGCTCGTCTGAGCCCATATGCCTAGTGAATTGGGCCCTGAATAAACAGCGGCATTTCCGTCGCGGTCAACTGCCAGTAGCTGGCGATACTCGATAAATCGACTACGTTGTTTCACTTCTTCGACGGCTTCCCACGCGGACATGCCGCTCTCCATCGCATCCAAGGCCAATGGTCCTAGCGAGGGATCAGTTACGTTCTGCGAAGCGACCGCGCCGACACCAGCTCGCGCGAATGAACACCTTGAAGCGACAGCCGGAGATGAAGACGAAATCGCTACGCCGAACATTCCAGTCTGGTCGCACCGAGCAACTAGGGAAAACGTCATACGCTCACTCGGGTATCACCGCTGTGGCGTCGATTTCAACAAGCCACTCAGGTCGCGCCAACGCTTGGACAACAAGTCCTGTGGACACGGGATGCACGCCCTTTATGTACTGACCCATCGTTCGATAAACGGCCTCCCGATGCCGCACGTCGGTAAGGTAAACGACAACCTTGACCAAATGTTCAATCTTACCGCCACTTTCTTCGATGAGTTGCTTAATATTCTGCATCACCTTATGCGTCTGCTCGACAGGATCATGGCTGTCGATGTTGACGGCGTCATTCAAGCTCTGGGGGCACTGGCCCCGTAGCCAAATAATTTTTCCGCCGCTAGTCACCACTGCCTGACATAGATCATTGTCGAGCTTCTGCTCCGGATAAGTGTGTTTCGTATTGAATTTCCGAATCCGCCTATGAGCCACTTCTTGCTCCTTCTTACGTGTCAGCACCCGCAACCCCAACTGGTGAACTGTTTCGCCAAAAAACTTAGGGGCCTCCCGTCGCTTTTCGTGGATCAACTTTCTCCGATTTTACGACGTGATGTTCCAGGTAACGCCGCCGAGTAGAGATACGATCAGCAATATATTTAGCGTCATGCCAGACACCCCAGATAAAAGCGGACCCTCGCCTAGATTGCCAAGGCAAGCCCACAAAGTAGACGCCCGGCTCCGAGGATACCCCACGTTGGTGTTCGGGTTTTCCGGCCTCGTCGAAGGCCTTGACCTTAAGCCAGCTGTAGTCCGACGAAAAGCCCGTCGCCCAGATGATCGTATTCACGCCGGCAGTCTTTAGATTGAGCTCACGCTGCGGATTCATTAGGCAGTCCGGGTCCGGGAGTAACCTGCGCGCTTCAGGCTCCTCCGGAAGTGCAAGTCCATTCCGCCTAACGTATTCATCGGCCTCATCCAACAGAGTGAAGAGCGAGGCGTCACCCATCGCGACATTCTTCGCGAGATCACTGGCAAACGTTACGTTGCCTGCCTCGAACGCTTCAGTTGAGCCAACAAGCATCATTCCGTCTGCGGCGAGCTTCCTGAAGTCGACCGTGTATCCCCCACGGGCCCCACTGACGGAGATCGTTACGTGCTCGGTACCGCGAACTCTTGCTTCATTATCCCACTTTCCCAAGACGCCGAGCCACCAGCAGAAGTCGTAGCCGCGGTAGGAGCGCGGGGGGCGTTCGTGGGGGCCCACGGAGAGATAGACCTTCCGATCAGAGCGCAGAAGTTCGTCTGCGATCTGGCTTCCGGAAGATCCTGCGCCAACAACCAACACGGCCCCTCTAGGCAACTGCTCCGGGTTTCGGTAGTCGCTCGAGTGAATTTGGACGACTCCAATGTCCTGCGGTACTACTTGAGGTATTGTCGGAATCTGGAATGGACCGATCGCTGCAACTACGTTATTTGCCTCCAACGTCCCTTGCGAGGTTTCCACTCGAAAGCCCAATCGTCCCTCGTTCCGTTGTACGGCCGTAACCTCCACCCCACAGCGCACCGGCGCGGCAATCTTCTTTGCGTAGGCAACGAAATAGTCCGCGATCTCCTCCTTACCCGGGAACGCATCAGGGTGCGTCTGAAATGTTAGGCCGGGGAAACGGTCATGCCACGCGGGACCATTAGCCACCAGCGAGTCCCACCGGGCTGTTCGCCATCTCTCCGCGATCCGGTGCCTTTCCAAGACGACGTGAGGAATACCAGCCGAAGTCAGATGTTCACTCATAGCCAGCCCTGCCTGACCGGCTCCGATCACGATCGTATCTACTACTTCTAATGACATCTCTGTATCCATTTCTAATTCGATTGAGTGATCGCGTCGAACATGGAGGAAATCCGGTTCGAGAGTTTGGAGGCGAGCATGATCATGTGGGATTATGTCGGAGCGCTTAGGCCTGCATCTATGCGCCGCAGAAGCTGTTCTGAAACTGAGCGCGGAGTTGCAACATGATGGCATCATACCGCTATGGAATTAGCGACTATCCGTGCGCTTGATACAACCGCCATCCCATTCAGGTTGTGGCCATTGCGGCTCGCCGGCGCTAATAAGGCTCGATGTGAACCATTGCGGGTTCGGGCAAATACATCACGGAATCCGACCAGGCCGTCCCTCATGGAAATAGACCTCGCGTATTCTTGGCGCCCCGCACCCGCTCGACGCCTATGGCCATGGCCGCCGTGCGATTGAACACCTTGTCGCGGCTCGCCCTCGCCACCATCCGATCGAACGCTCGATCGAGAATCTGGTATTCGCGTCGTACTACTTCCTCCTCTTCCCAGAAGAGTTGTTGCAGATCCTGCACCCATTCGAAATAGCTCACCACTACCCCGCCGGAATTGCACAGAATATCCGGGATCAGGAAGATCTCATTCTGTCGCTGCGTAAGAACCAGATCGGCTTCCGGTGTCGTCGGCCCATTGGCCCCTTCAGCGACAATACGGCAACGCAGCTTCGTGGCGACAGCAGCGTCGATGACCCGCTCCATCGCGGCTGGCACAAGAACATCACAAGACAGCGTGAGGACTTCCTGCGGATCGAAGGCTAGTTCACTCGAATACCCCGAGAGACTGCCATGTGTTGCCGCATGTACCACGAGTTCTGGAATGTTGAGGCCGGAAGCGCAGTAGAGCGCGCCGGTGTGGTCGCTGACGGCGATCACTTTAACGCCCATATGGTGAAGCTCAAGTGCGGCGATCGAGCCGACATTTCCGAAGCCCTGCACAGCAGCCGTTGCATGGTTCAGATTGATGCCCTGTTCGTTCATCACGCGGCGCGTCAGATGCGCGACGCCCCGCCCTGTCGCCTCGCGGCGTCCCAATGTCCCTCCGGCGCTGACCGGTTTACCGGTAACGATCTCCGTCACGGTCCGGCCCTGATACATCGAATAGGTGTCCATAAACCACGCCATCACCTGCTCGTTGGTCCCCATATCGGGGGCCATGACATCAGTGTGAGGGCCAACGAAGGGGATCATCTCCTGCATGTAGCGGCGTGATAATGCCTCTAGTTCGCGCCTTGATAGATTCGATGGATCGACGCTGATGCCGCCCTTGGCGCCACCATAGGGCAAGCCGGTTAGGGCGCACTTCCAACTCATCCAGATCGCAAGCGCAGCAACCTCGCCGAGGTCCACACTAGCCGCGAAGCGCGTGCCGCCTTTCGTAGGTCCTAGCGTGAGGTGATGCTGAACTCGATACCCTTCAAAAACCGCCGTCGTGCCGTCGTCTCGATGAATAGGACAAGATACAGTGATCGCGCGCTTTGGTATTAACAAGCGCGCCCTCGCGTCCTGCGGCACAGACAGGTGATCAGCGATCACTTCGAACTGTTGTACGGCCATGTCAAAGACAGGTCCACTGTATGTGGTCACGTTTGCTCCATTGTACTCGATCGAAACCGGATCGGACGGCGGATAGCTACCATTCGAAGTATTCCCGCCGCTGTAAGAGGCAAGCAAGCCCCTTCAGCGAGGTCGTTATGCTGAATTTCAACGAGATTCGATGAGCTGAGCGCTCAAGGTAGGTCGAAATGCCCTTGGACGGATGCCTTGCGGAAAACAACGTTCCCTTGCTTTTAGACACCTGCTGTCGCTGGATAGGGAAAACAACAAGCACTACACGAGAGCGGAGACATCAATTGTGTACATTCGCCTCCGTCTCTCGTGATAGGAGTCGATGCAAACGCACTTCCCATCGCGGCTCCACCTTGGGTGAAGATCACACCGGTTCTCTTTAGCCAGAGTTGGATCAGTATAAAAGCTTCCGAGGTCGAGCCGGACTTCATTGTTGGCATCGAAAAGGAAGAGATCACGCAGGTTGGTCTCGGAATGCGGATACGTATCGCTCAAAAGCCAGCGCATATTCACAGGTGAATAGGACATGTGTCCGTTCTCTCTTAGGAGGCCGTCGCCAATAGTCTGGACTAAGCCATTGTGCGCGTCTTGGTAAACCTGATAGTTTATACGTCCGGCGTGAGGTCCCCAGACGACGATGCTGCTATCATCCCGCCATAACGGGTGAGAGATCTGGTATTCGGACTTTTCGTAGTCGTAGGTACCTACGGCCTTTGAATCGAACCGCCGAGCCAGCTGCGGCAATGGATGATCAGAGCATTCAAGGAGACGTAAGTTGCTTCCATCCGGATCCATTGTGATCAAGCGATGCAAGAAGCAGGTCTCGTCTTCAACACGCTCTGTCCATCGGTGAAGGAAGAGCACACGTGTTGATGACGGATTTATCTCAATATGGCTCACCCAATGAATTGCCTTATCCATGGATGGCTTATGAGCAAGCTCGTAAAGTTGGCGGTAACTGACAACGAGTGTCGAGTCGCCGCTTGCAATGTCGAGGCGCCAAATGCCATCATCGTCCGGTGCATTATCCAGTGGAAGCCGTCCCGCGAGTGCGCAGTAGCCGATCGTCTCATGCGTTTTGTAGAGACGTCGATAGTCAATGCACATCGCGAATTTGCTGTTCGCGGCTACGACGTAAATCGGGATATTGAGATCGCGAGTGCGCCCCGTATCCACGTCGGTAATCCGCGCACCGATGTTGGGATACGGGCCACCCGCGTCGTGCGACGTACGAATATTGTAGATTATGTTACGGCCAGGCATGCCGGTGAGCCATTGTAGTTGGCTCCCCATTTGCCAGTTCCAGGCTTGGGTTCGATCAACCAGCCGAAACTCACGCGCTTCATCAAAATAACCGACATTGCAGCCGCTATTTCTGCCAATGCGGAAGTTAGGTTCATCGACTTGGTGGCCTAGGATAAGGCGACCCTGCCCGTCCCACGGCGTCTTATTATAGTAACCAAAAAAGAAGTTGTAATCCTGACCACCAAGTCGTGTGATGCTGACTCTTTCGTTGATAGTTGAAGGGGACATTGCTCCTCACAGAGTCGTCGTGGTCGATTGCCCAAATGGCATGACGCCTAGTAGGCCTTATTGGTGATGAATCTGGTATTGAGATAGCCTTCAGTTGATTCTAGGCCACCCTCGGAACCGTACCCAGACTCTTTGACGCCGCCAAAGGGCGTTTCCGGCAAGGCAAGGCCCAGGTGGTTGATGCTGAGCATACCGACCTCAAGATTCTCCGCCAGGAACTGAGCGTTCGCCGATGATTCCGTGAAGGCATATCCGGCGAGCCCGAAGGGCAATCGGTTAGCCTCTGCAACAGCTTCATTTGGATTGTCAAAGCCGCTAATGAGCGCGATTGGGCAGAATGGCTCATCGTTCATGACTCGCATCGATGGATCGACATTCGCAAGTACTGTTGGCTGCCTGAATGTTCCGCGAGTAAATAAGCTCTCGCCGCCGCACATGAGCTTTGCGCCTCGCTGCCTCGCGTCGTCCACAAATTGATCGAAGAGTTTCCCTCTGCGTTCGTTCGCGAGGGGGCCCATCTGCGTTGTCGCATCCAGACCGTTGCCAACGACAAGCGATTGTGTCTTTTCAACAAAAGCTGCGACGAACTCATGATAAACATCGTTGTGTACCATAAACCGCGTCGGCGCGGCGCAGGTTTGACCGGCGTTGCGATACTTGCCTGAAACGAGCAGCGCCGCGGCTGAGGATATGTCGGCGTCTTTGAAGACAATCGCCGGCCCATGCCCGCCGAGTTCCATCGTCGTCCTCTTCATCTGCTCGCCCGAGAGCGCAGCTAGATGTTTTCCAACCGGAACAGAGCCGGTGAAGGAGATCTTCCGAATCGCCGGGTGGGCAATCAGGTGCCGCGATATTTCATCGGGAGTGCCGTATGCGAGCTGGACAACACCTGTTGGAATGCCAGCATCGACAAGTGACGTGATGATTGCCGCGGCAGATCGTGGCACCTCTTCCGAGGCCTTGACGATCACGGAGCATCCGGCAGCCAACGCTGGAGCAAGCTTCTTCGCGACTTGGCTCGCGGGGAAATTCCACGGGGTGAACGCAGCAACCGGGCCTACTGGAGCACGTACGACATATTGCGCAACGCCTGCTGCACGCGACGGTATCACGCGCCCATAGAGCCGCCTTCCCTCTTCAGCAGCCCATTCGAAGGCATCGGCGCAACTCGCGATCTCCGCTCGCGCTTCCAAAAGAGGCTTACCTTGCTCCAAGGTGAGAACATGGGCGATGGACTCTAGTCGATCGCGGAGCAGGCCAGCTGCCTTACGTAGCGTAACTCCGCGTTCCACCGCGGGCGTTCTCCGCCAAACATGGAACGCCTTCTCGGCGGACGCAGCTGCACGGTCGAGATCGGCCACCGTCGCCTTAGCGACGTGACCGATCTCCTCGTCAGTTGCTGGATTAAAGATCGGGATCGTTTGCTTCTCAGAGCCGGAGCACCATTCTCCGTCAATAAAGAGGAGCGTATTCTCATATTTCATGTGTTCCCCGCAAGTCATCCGTTATTAAAGCGTCCATTCAAATAGACCAGCGGAGACGCATCGTGGAGACCGATCTCGATGACATCGCCAACGATTATGACGTGATCGCCGCCATCAAAGCTGCTGTTCAGGTGACAGATAATATATGAGGCGACGTCCTGGATAATTGGTAATCGATTTAGACCTTCTCGATAGGAAATCGCCGAAAACTTATCTGTCCCCTTCTTTGCAAACGTCATCGCAATGCGCTCTTGGGATGAGGAGAGCATGTTGATGCAAAACCACCCTGTCGAAGTGATGGCGGGGAGCGAGTTCGACTTTCTGTCGATGCATATCAGGTATTGCAGGGGGCTGATCGATAGGCTGACGACGGCGCTCATCGTGGTGCCGAAAAGCGCTCCGTGACTATCGACTGCAGTTACGACGGCGATTCCAGAGGCCCACTTCCGCGACACTTCTCGAAATGTTTCGGGCGTCGCTGTGGCAATGGCGCGACCTGCATCGATCATCTAATGGACCCTCCTTTGAGGTACCAGCGAAAGCATGATAGCGGTGGCGAAGGACGGCCCCGTCCACAGCGAACAAAGACGTATCATTGCCATTGGCCTTCATCCAATTGAGATACTGAAGGCATGTATTCGGATCAGGCATAGTTGCACCAAACTCGCATGTTCCGCGCGCGGCGCGCAGCGCGCTGATTGCCATTGACCGTTGATTATACTCCTACCAACGCCACTCATCCGTGGTCACGGGCGCCTCAAATGCCAGCTGTGTTAGGCAGCCCGGTGGTCTCCAACGGTCACGATGACCAGGCGACGATGCTTCGGAGTCCCCTACGCAGAATCCGTTCATCCTCGAGCCAAGCCGCTCTCAAACCGCGACGGTAGCCATTCACTCCTCAGAAAAAAGGAGCGCCGACCTCTGAGGCTGGCGGCCGAGTTCGGGAGGGACGCACAGAAGGGCGTAACCGGTATGAGCTCCCACGTCTGCAGTGATCAGCCTGTGCGAGCGTAGCGGGTCGGCATCCAGTACTGACGCATGGCCTCGACGACGTCCGGAATGTCGGCATGGGCGTTGCGCAGGAATTCCTCGGTCTCGCGGCCTTTCCTTGGTGGTCCAAGCAGTGGACGCCCTTGATCGTCGACGCAATGCAGCAGGATGGGCAGGAGCAAGCCGTGGTGTATGTTGCTGACGTCGAGCAGTGGGCCCCAGGCTGATAGTCGCAACCGCATGGCGGCATGGAATCCCTGACACCACGGCCGCGCATCAACGTCGCCATTCGGCTTGCGGCCATGGACCGGTGCGAACCGATGTGGTGCGGTGGAAAGAACATTACTGATGTCGTTGTGGCGCAGCGCGACGGCCGAAATCGCGGCGAACTCCGGCGTGCCGCCATGGTTGAATGCGTCGGCGTCGATGGCGAGCAGCGGACAGATCCAGTCGAGCGGACTCATCGACACCGGCCCGGCCACGATCGCGGCGACATAGCCGTCGAGCATGGGAAGACTGGTGGCGACGGGATGCTGCTCGGCACGAGCCTGTAGCCAAGGCTCAAGTTCGTCGAGCGGCATCGCGGCTGCCGCCATCGATGATGAAGATGATGAACGGCGGCGGCGGGTCATGCGGCCACCCGTGCGCTGAGCTCGCGGGTCGCCTTCCAGTTCCAGGGGAGAAGTTCGTGCAGCTGGTGGCTCTTGGTCTGACCGGAGACGATGCGCTCCAGCACATCGGCCAGATAGGCCTGCGGATCGAGTTCGTGGAGCTTTGCCGTATTGACCAGCGACGCAAGGATTGCCCAGCTCTCGGCGCCGCCCTCGCTGCCGCTGAACAATGAGTTACGGCGCCCCATCGCAATCGGGCGCATTGAACGCTCGACGGTGTTGCTGTCGACCTCGACGCGGCCATCGCGGAGAAATAGCGTCAGTCCGTCCCAGTGATTGAGCGTATAGTTGATGGCCTCCACTAGCTTCGATTGGGAGAACAGGTGGTCGAGCATCGAGGTCAGTCGCGCCTTCAGCACCTCCATCAGCGGTGCGGACCTGGTGCGGCGGGCGGCAAGCCGCTGTTCGGCGCTCAAGCCACGGATCTCGGCCTCGATGGCGTAGACCGCTTGCAGGCGCTCGATCACTTCGTGAGCGAACGGCGACTGCATCGTCTTGTACACCTCGACGAATTTGCGTCGGGCATGCGCGAGACAAAAAGCCAGCTGGATCGCCCCGCCTTGACCGCGGGCAAGCGCTTTGTAGGCGGCATAGCCATCCACCTGCAGAATGCCGGAGAAGCCGGCCAATTGCCCGGCGATCTCCTCGGTGCCGCGGCCATCCGCAAACACATAGGCGACCGCCGGCGGCGATGGGCCACCCCATGGGCGATCATCCATCGCATGCGCCCAGAACTGGCAGATACGAGTGCGATGTCGTCCGGGATCGAGCACCGGCATCGGCGTCTCGTCGCAGAACAGCCGCGGCGAAGCCTGGATCGTCCGCAGCTGAAGCTCATAAAGACTCTTAAGCCACCATGCCGCACGCTTCACCCAGCCGGCGAGCGTCGCGCGGTCGAGATGAAGGCCCTGACCGGCCAGGATCTGCACCTGGCGGTACAGCGGCAGATACCAGGCGAACTTCGAGATCACCACGTGAGCCACGAGTGCCGTCGATGCCATGCCGCTGTCGATCAGACGCGGCAGCACCTTCGCCTGCACCACGCCGTCGGTGCAGCCGCGGCAGGCGTATTTGGGACGAATCGTGCGCAGTACCCGCAGGATCGCCGGGATCACGTCCAGTACCTCGCTCACATCCTCGCCGATCCGGTGCAGAAGGCCCTGGCAGCACGGGCACGCTGTCGTGTCTGGCTCGAGCACCTGCTCGCAGCGAGGCAAATGCTTGGGTAGCGCGCCGATGTTGCGCCTCGCCTTCTTGCGCGGCTTCCCAGCCGGCTTCGTCGCAGGCAAATCGTCGTTGGCTGGCGCAGGTGATGTGACGCCAGTCGCGAGATCGTCCAGTTCGAGCGCGAGCTGCTCGGCCACGATCGCCGCCAGCCGCTCTGAGCGCTTGCCGAAGATCATCTCCTTCAGCGTCTGCATCGCCACACGTAGCTTCTCGTTCTCGGCGTCAAGCGCGAGCACCATCTCGGCCAGAGCCGCTGCATCGGTCGGAAGAGCTTCGGGACGAATCGCCATGATCGAACGATATATCCGCCCATCACAGGCTCCAGCAAAATCTTCGCCTCTCAGCCGACAACGGCCGGCTGCTTCACAGGCTTGTGTGAAACACGCGTCCACTCAAGTCCGTCGAGCAGCATCGCGAGTTGTGTCGCACTCAGATGCACCACGCCGTCGCGGACCGGCGGCCAGGTGAAGTGTCCCTGGTGCAGCCACTTCGTCACCAGCACCATGCCGCTACCATCCCATGCCAGAAGCTTCACTCTGTCCGCGCGCTTGCTGCGGAACACGAAGATGTCGCCGCAATACGAGGTTCGCGTGCAACGCTTCGCTCACCAGCGCCGACAGCGTGTGCACCGACTTGCGAAAGTCGACTGGCTGTGCCGCCAGCACCAC
The DNA here is from genome assembly GCF_058314695.1 of Bradyrhizobium sp. T-12. Classification (NCBI taxonomy): domain Bacteria; kingdom Pseudomonadati; phylum Pseudomonadota; class Alphaproteobacteria; order Hyphomicrobiales; family Nitrobacteraceae; genus Bradyrhizobium; species Bradyrhizobium sp. T-12. The sequence continues at coordinate 398,246 of NZ_JBZFQJ010000002.1, forward strand.
CTTGAGGTCAGACCGTAATGCAATCAACGGATGCCCCGAAGCGCCGATAGCACTGTCGAAAGCGTCGCCAGCTCCACTCCGGGCTCGACCCGGATGCGTGCCCCGCCCAGCTCGATCTCGATCATTCCGCCAAGCTTGCCTGGAGCCGATGCCATCTGCGGCGGCACCTTATGCGCGCACGCTAACCGGTCCGACTCGTCTGCCGTCGCCGGACCGCTCTCGGAAGCGATCCGGACCGGCACGAAGCCTGGCGCCTGAAAGCTCACTGCCGTCGCGAACTTGCGCCGCCACACCGTCAGCAACCCACGGACAACGCCATGGCGCCGAGCGACCTCGGAAATATTGGCCCCTTCCTCGAAGCTCTCGGCCACGATCCGAGCCTTCTCTTCAGCCGTCCAGCGCCGTCGTCGACGCTGCCCTGTGATCACCTCGATCCGACGATAGGAGCCGCTTTCCTGCCTGGCATCAAGCCTGGCTTCATGCATGGCATCTGCCATAGCCCACCTCCAAAAAACAGTTCATGCCAGGCTGTATCGCAGCTCATTCGCGCGATGCCCAGGTGGGGGGCTCATGCCGGTTACAGAAGGGCAACGGTAGAAAACCGTTCTACCGCACAACACCGCCGATCGATCGGCGGATCGTGCTCGACACCTCCTGGCTCGCGCGTTGCCGCCCGGTGGTGTCGCTAGAGCATGCATACGAACGCGACTGAGGGGGCGAGTATGATCGTTTCCATCCGAGAGCTTGCCTCGCGCCTTGGTTGACTTCGAGATCCGAAGGCCTCCCGGCATGACATCCTGCGGCGCCACGCGACTGCCGTGACGTGACAGGCCTGCATATTAGAGCCCTACGCCCCGATTTCGGTGGCGTGCTCTGCTACTGGAACGGTAACACTGTCACCATCATCCCTGAGCTGAACAATGACATTGCCAGAGGCGTCCAACGTCATGCGGCTCCCGCGCGGCACAACTAGTGTTGATGATTGCTCATCCAAAAGGGCCGGGCCTTCGATCGATCCTGCAATCCCGAGTTCCGATCGTCGAAGAACTGGGACTTTAACCCAAGCGCGAGTTGCATCATCATACACGGGTCGATAGCGAGATCCCTCCGAGCGAGGAGGGTCTTCCATCCGACCAAGTTTCGCGGGTTCTCGTACTTCTTTCAGGGTTACACGGATGTTCATAATCTCAAGATCAAGATCGGGTATGATATCGCCGAAGATACCTTTATAGGTCTGGATGAACGCAGCGCGAATAGTTTCACGTTCGCTCTCGCTGTAGGGTCCAACGGGCAGTCCTGTTACCAGCTCCGACCCTTGGCCCACAAAGCGAATGTCGGCGCGGCGCTCCATCTGAAGTGTACTGTGCGGAGATCTGGCCTGCGCAATCACGCGCCTTGTGTCGTCTTCCAGGCGCCTGAAGGCTGCTTCGAGTTTCTCGATTTCCATCGATCCCAGCAGGGCGCCAAGCGTTCTCGAGCGATCAACACGCGCGGGTGCAATCAACAAGCCGAGTGCCGACGCGACGCCAGCATTCGGCGGACAGATAACCTGTTTGATGCCGAGACGTCTGGCGACGTCACAACCGTGCATCGGGCCGCCACCGCCCGTCACGATGAGCTTGTACTTAGTTATATCGTGGCCTCGCTCAGCAACATGGACACGCGCGGCGGCTGCCATCGTCTCGTTAACAATGGCCTGAATGCCATTCGCCACTTTGATGAATGGCATCTCTATGGCGTGCCCGACGCCTGTGAGCGCCGCCTCTGCAGCTCCGCGGCGCAAAACCATAGTGCCACCGGCAAAGTTATCAACGTCAATCGCCCCCGAAACAACGTTTGCATCGGTAACCGTTGGCGCAGTTCCGCCGTTCGGGTAGCAGGCGGGGCCAGGTCGCGATCCCGCACTTTGCGGCCCCACCTTGAGCATTCCTAGCTCATCAACATGTGCGATGCTCCCGCCGCCCGCACCGATTTCGATAAGCTCAACAGTCGAGATGTTCACCGGCAATCCGCTTCCTGGGGCGAACCGCTTCTGGCGAGCCGCTTCAAACTGATACGCGATCAGGGGCTCGCCGTTCTCAATCACGCCAAGCTTTGCAGTTGTCCCGCCCATGTCGAAGGCAAGCACATTGTCAAATCCGGAGCGTTTGCCGAAATACGCGGCCACCAATGTGCCAGCAGCCGGCCCCGACTCCAACAGTTCGATCGGCGTACGGCGCGCTTCCTCGATATGCGTCAATCCGCCGTTTGAGAGCATCATGAAAAGTGCTCCTGGTATTCCAAAGGCCTTTAGCTGCACCTCGAGTTCACGCAAATATTTGTCTGCAATGGGCTTGATATACGCGTTCGCGGCGGTCGTTGACGTTCGTTCGTACTCCCGGATTTGTGGGCAGACCTCGGACGAGATCGACAGTTGGACTTGTGGGAAATGCCGCTCGATTAGGCTCTTGGCTCGCAGTTCATTTGTCCCATTGGCATATGAATGCAAGAATGAAACTGCCAGCGAAGTGACGCCCCTGTCGAGCAGCCGGCGTGTTTTTATTAGAAGTTCGTCTTCGTTGAGTGGATGCTGGATGTGCCCGTTGAACAAGGTGCGTTCATTAACTTCAACGCGATCATCCTGCTCAATCAATGGTTTTGGCAATTTCAGAAATAGATCATACAGATCGTATTTAAACTCCCGCTGTAAGTCGAGCGTATCCCTAAAGCCGCTCGTTGTGATCAATCCGGTCCTTGCGCCACGACGCTCGATGAGAGCGTTAGTGAACAACGTTGTCGCATGGACCACGCGACCAATCTGATCGGGATCGGTGCCGCTGGCGTTAACGACCTGCTTTACGCCGGCGAGGGCTCCAATTGTTGGATCATGGGGCGTCGTCAGCTCCTTGTGTGCGACAACGCGACCATCATCAGTGCAATAGAGGACAATGTCGGTGAACGTGCCGCCAATATCGATACCAAGCGAGTACATATCGGATCTAACCCTTCTTATACAAAATCTTTGGCGCCATCGGCTTCGGCCAGCGCTTCCTGAGCGCGGATCGGAACACCAAATCCGCCAGCGCCAGGTGTGCGCAGCAGAACGCGGGCACCAAAGTCGATAGTGTGTTGTATCTTGGGATCAACCCGAACGGTGTTGATCTGGATCTCACCGGCAGCGCCGGGATCGCCGCCTGCTAAGCCATTCGCCACAGCTTCTGGCTTAGTTCGTTCAGCCATAAAGGAAATTATGGTAGGCCCTTTATTTAGATTCTCGAAGAGAAACTCCTGCCCAGCCCCCCCTGTGAACCGACCGCTGCCCGCTGTCCGCGATCGGATTCGGCGGTGGCAAATTCTGATCGGCGCGGTTCGTTCCAGCACCTCGACGGGCGTGGAGGAAATGTTGCTCGGCCAAGACAACACGCTTGCGCCGTCCGAGGCCGCGCTGGCCCCATAGCCTCCGTTCAGGAAGAATAAGTTAGCGAAAGTCTTTCCATCCTCTTTGACGCCGGCCAGGTTTACGCACCAGAGAGGTGAGCCGACGTCGGAGATGACTCTCTCCGGCACGACTTGTGACAGCGCACGCAAGACCATCGCCGGCAGGAAATGTCCGATAAGTGCGCGTGCCCCGCCCGCTGCGGGCGGCTTTGAATTAAGAATTGAGCCAAGAGGTGCATGAATATTGAGCGGTTCCAACGCACCGTCATTGTTTGGCGTGTCGGGCGTAAGAACGGCTTTGATTCCATAGGCAGTGTATGCCGTCGTATAAGCAGCGCAGACGTTGATGGAGCGCTGCACTTGAGGATCTGTACCTCGGTAATCAACCTCGATTTCATCACCATGAACTTTAAGCGCCATCCGCAACACGATGCTATTTTCAAATCCATCGCTGACGGCGGTGGCATGATAGACGCCATCCGGTATTGCGGAAATCGCACGCCGCATCGCGGCTTCCGTCCGACCGCGGATCTGTTGAGACACTTCGGAGAATGAACGGAGCTCCCACTCCTTTAGCAAAGAAATGAGGCGCACCTCCATCAGATGCAGTGCAGAAAACTGCGCATAAAGGTCGCCTACCGTCTGATCTGGCGTACGAACGTTCTGGCGAAGCAGGCTTTCAAATGTGCGGTTCATTCGACCCGCCTCAACCACCTTCATCATTGGGATTTGGAATCCCTCCTCGTACACCTCGCGTGCATCGGCAGAACGGATGCGTCCACCAATGTCAGGAGCGTGCGTGACCGACCCAGCGAACGCAACAATATTGCCATTCAAGAAAATGGGCTTGGCTACCGTGATATCGGGCAGATGGCCGGTGCCAAGCCAGACATCGTTGGTGATCAGGATATCGCCCTCGGAGAGGGTCTCATGTGGAAACTGTTTGAGAAAGCCACGAACCGTCCGCGGAACGGTACCGATAAAGGATGGAATGCTGTTAGCGGGTTGCGCTAACGAGCGTCCTTCGGCATCCATGAGAACGCACGCAAAATCATTAGACTCGCGAACGACGGATGAGAAGGAGGTACGCAGCAGCGTCGTAGCGGCCTCTTCAGTCAGAGAAATCAGCCTTCGCCAAATCAATTCAAGCTGGATTGCATCAAGCACGTGTCAGTCTCCTTGGAGCGCCCGCGGCCTTGCCCTACGGTCTTGCACTCGCCCACGAAGCGCTGCGCGACAGTCGCACCAGCTCGGGCATTCTGCGGGACATTAAGTCAGGCTAAACGCGTCAGCCAATTCTTCTTGCTGCACGCTCTATACGCGGGTGATATAGCATTGGGATTGTTTGGCGGGCACGTCGGCCCGCGAGAGTTGCCTAGCTCGATCCGAAATCCCGCTAGGGGGCTTACTCCGTGCAGTCGCCGCACTTCACGACATGGGGGTCGTTGTGCAGGAACGTTTCCTTCAAGCTACGCGTGAAACGCTGCGACAGCGATGACTTCACAAGATGTCCCGGAAAGATTGCGAACATCTTAACCGAGATTCTCGGCGAAATACGAACAAATCGAACGTTATCGGAAATAAGCGGTTTGATGTAGGGACTTACGACGCCGATGCCAAGGTCGGCGGCGGCGAGCGAACAGAGGATCGCCGAATAGGTGACCTCGATCTCGGACGAGGGTTTCACGCCGTGCTGCGCGAGTGTCTGACGCCACAAATCACTTAGATCGTCTCCACGATTGAGAGTGAGCAGCGTTGCCTCTTGAAAATCAGAGACCGCAACCTCCTTCTTCGAAGCAAGCGGGCTGTTTGCGCAGACCGCACATAGGGCCTCAGATTCGTCACACACCTCGATTTCGAACTCTCCTGTTCGGAAATGAGCTCCGCTCGTCGTCAGGCCAACATCATAAATGCCATTGAGGAGCCCGTCTCTGATCTGCAGCGACCCTCCCGTCTGAAGGTTGATGCTCACACCGGGGCTAGACTGCCGGAATGCCTTCATGATCGTTGGAATAACGCCCATAGCCAGGGACGGAGTGGCAGCGATGCGCAATAGGCCGGTGCCGGATGACCTGATACTTTCAGCGGCTTGCTGTATCGTTTCCAAGCCAAGATAGTGCTTTTGGACGATTTCAAAGAGCATTTTGGCTTCAGGGGTTGGAACCAAACGGCCCCGTCGATAATCGAACAGTCGAAATTTCACAGCGTCTTGCGCTTGCGCCAACAGCCGGCTCACCGACGGTTGCGTTGTATTTAGAATTTCGGCTGCGGCAAGCGTTGTCCCACATTGCATCATAGCCCGAAACGCATCGATCTCGCGGGAACTGAGCGCTCTAGCCATATGCCGCCCAAACAAATTTACATTTTAGATGCATAAGCCCGATTCGAATAAATCAAATGGTATTCTCGGCCATGCGTCAAGTCGTTCGACGGATGAACTTCAGCTCCCACAATAAGAAAGGCCGCGGCGCTTTGTTGCACCGCGGCCCTTTTGTATGCGCATTGAAAGGCTCGACAAAGGCGGCGCGCCACGAGATCTCTTATGGAACGCCTGTAGCTGGACGTTTCGTATTGACGTTTTTGGGATAGCGTAACCCGAGGTTTTCGCGAAGTGTCTTGCCGCGGTAGCTTTTGCGCATAAGTCCGCGTTCCTGGAGCACGGGGACTACCATCGACACAAAATCTTCCAGGCAGGTCGGCATGTAAGGGAACGTTATCATAAACCCATCTCCAGCTTCATTGTCGATCCAACGTTCCATCTCGTCGGCGATCTGGCTTGGAGTGCCACAGAAAATCTCGAATCCGCGTTCGTAGCGCTGTGCAATCTCCCTTAGCGTGAATTTACGCGATCGGATCATGTCCGCAAGTATATTGAAATAACCCTGATGAAGGTTTGAGGAAGTCGGGATCATCTGTTCGGGAACGAGTTCGTCCAGTGGCAGCTTCGACAGGTCGACTTCAAGGTCCGTACTGACATACGCGACCTTGGCTTCAATCGGCATCACACTGTTTAGTAGGCGAAGCTTTTCCTTCGCTTCTGCTTCGGTTGAACCGACCATCGCGCGGAAGCCGGCGAGTACCTTAAGTTCGGAAGGATCACGGCGGTACTTCGCCATCCTGCTTTTGATATCCTTGTAGAGGGACGCAGCCTCCTCAAGAGTTGCGCCCGTTCCGAAGACGACCTCAGCGGTTTCTGCGGCAAATTCCCTACCCACCGAGGACGCGCCCGCCTGGATAATGACGGGTTGCCCCTGCGGAGCACGTGCAATATTGAGTCCGCCTTGTACCTTGAAATGTTTCCCTTCGTATCGAACGTGGTGAAATCGGTTCGGATCGAAGTTCATAGCTCTTGCCTTGTCGAAGATGAAGGCATCATCGTCCCAAGTATCCCAGTAAGCTCGGACCACCTCCAGGGCTTCTCTGGCTCTGGCATAGCGCTCGTCGTGTGGCGGCATCGTCTTATAGCCATAGTTGCGGCATGAATACTGGTTTGCAGTCGTCACAACGTTCCACGCTGCTCGCCCTCCCGAAAGGTGATCGAGCGATGCGAATTGCCGGGCGATATTAAACGGCTCAGTGAAGCTCGCAGATACCGTGGCGCCGAGGCCAAGCTCTTCTGTGCTCGCAGCTAGCGCAGAGAGAAGCGTCAAGGGCTCAAGTACGTTTTGCCCGCGTGGCCATTGCGCCATTGCGTGGAGATTGTCGACATCAACGCCCGGACTGTCCGCTAGAAACATCAGATCGAAGCGGCCTGCTTCACATAGCTTTGCGAGCTCTGTGTAGTACTGAAGACTCAACGCCTTCTTTGGATCCGTATCTGGATGGCGCCACGCGGCACTTGCGCTACCGGCTGCATGTATGAGTGCGGCGAAAGCGATTTCCTTTGCCATTTCGTTCCTCAATTCCTCTCTGGTCGTATGTAGAGATGCTGCGTGTTAATCGAGCACCGCCGAAATGAACTCTTTGGTCCTTGCGCCCTTGGGGTGCATAAGAACCTCTCGGGCAGTGCCTTCTTCTGCGATTTGGCCTTGTTCCATAAAGATCACGCGATCTGCGACCTCGCTCGCAAATCCAAGTTCGTGCGTAACGACCACCATAGTCATGCCGGTGCGTGCCAATTCCTTCATCGCCGCGAGGACTTCGGCAACGAGTTCAGGATCGAGTGCAGATGTCGGCTCGTCGAAGAGCATAAGGCGCGGGTGCATAGCCATAGCCCGCGCGATGGCCACACGTTGTTGCTGGCCGCCAGACAGGCTGGAAGGGTACGCGTTACGCTTCTCGGATAAGCCTACGCGTGCTAGGAGGGCTTCCGCCTCACAAACGACGTCAGCCTTATTGCGCTTTAAGACACGCACGGGTCCCTCAATGACATTGTCAAGAGCAGTCATATGGGGAAAGAGATTAAATCGTTGAAACACCATCGCGGTCTTCGTCCGCTGGCGGGCGAGTTCCGCACCGCCTAGTGGCCGCAATTGCGACCCCACTTGGCGATAGCCCACGATTTCGTCGTCTATCCAGATATGTCCTGAGTCGACGGAAACCAGTTGATTAATACATCTCAAGAGCGTCGTTTTGCCTGAGCCTGATGAGCCGATCAAACACACTACTTCATTGGGCATGACGTCGAGGGAGACGCCGTCCAGAACTTGTAGATTTCCATACCGCTTCTTAACTCTTCTCATTGAGAGCAAAGGCTTGGTCATCGGACCCTCACGACAGATGTTCCCCGCGCGAACCGCCATTCGAGCAGCAACTGAAGCGGCGTGAGAATGGAGACAGCGAGGAGATACCAAGCGCCTGCTACGATCAGTAGCTCAATCACGCGCTGATTGACGAAGTACACGTTCTGTGCGCTGTAAAGTAAATCGGTGTACTGGATCACGCTGGCGAGTGACGTCATTTTTACCATTCCAATAAACTCGTTACCAATCGGCGGAACTATCACGCGCATTGCTTGAGGTAGGACGATTCTCCAGAGCGCGTGTAGACGGGTCATGCCAATCGACTGTGCCGCTTCGTGCTGGCCCGCATCAACCGAGAGGATTCCGGCGCGAATGACCTCCGAGGTATAGGCACCCTGATTGATGCCAAGGCCAAGCAGCGCGGCCCAAAAGGGCGTGATGACATCGACAGTCGGGGCCGTCCACAGACCGGGAATGCCGATGACTGGGATGATTAAGGCTAGATTATACCAAATCAGAAGCTGGAGGATTACCGGCGTCCCGCGAAAGAACCATTGGTAGCCAAATGCGACGATGACTAGGAGCGGATTATCCGACATTCGCATAATCGAGATAGCCAAGCCGAGCGCGACACCGACAATCATCGCCAGCACGGACAAGATCATCGTATGCCAGAAGCCCGCGAGAATTGTAGGCGCCGCTAAGTATTTGGCAACAACGTTCCATTCGATCTGCGCGTTAGCGAAGGCCCTTACAATAAGGACCAACAGACCAAGAACTAGTACGCCCATTATCCAGCGGCCGACGTAACGCGGCGGCACGATCTCGACCAACGACAGATCGGGCCGTGAAAAGAGAGTGGAGGAACCGCTGCTCGATCGTACAGGCTTGTTTGACACCGCGCTCATTTTCGCGGTTCCGAATTTAGATATACTTCCGAAATAGCGAGTTTGCTCAACTGATATCTAGCCAGGATCTTTGCATAAGTGCCGTCCTTAATCATCGCATCCAGAGCGTCGGCGATCGCGTCACGCAGCGCGACATCGCCCTTACGCACACCAATTGCCTTGAATTCTGGCGCGAAGGGCTCGCCGATCGTCTTGTAAAGGCCTTTGGACTCCGCAATCATGTAAGGAACCTCGACGAAGCCCTGCAGTGCTGCATCAATTCGGCCTTGCGTTAGCTGCAGCCGCGTATCTGGCGTTGATTCGGTGCCAATCAACTTCACAGCCGGCATTCCCTTCTGAACGCAGTCCGACTCGCTCTTTGCAAGCATCACTTTGTACCAAACAGTGGACCGAATGGCGCCGGCCCGCTTACCGCAAAGATCGGACAACTCCTTTAGCTGAGAATTGGAAAGTGCGTAGACCTGATAGAAATCCCTGAAGTAATCGACCATCTCCATAATGGAATGACGTTCAGGGAGGTCGCTAAGTCCACCCATGATGATATCGATCCGACCGGTCTGCAGTGACGGGATGTACTGCGCAAATAGCATTTCATTGAATTCGGCCTTGACGCCCAAACGTGCTGCGATTTCCCGGCCAATATCTACATTCATCCCTCTGAATTCGCCCGTCTCCGGATCCTTGAACTGCAGCGGTGGCAATGCATTGCTGAGACCCATGCGCAGGACTCCCGCCGTTTTGACTGCGTCGGGCACCTGGATCTCTGCTGCACTCACTACCCTCCAGGAGGCAATGGAAAGCCCTACAATTGCTGATAGGGCAACAACTTTCGCGATTTGACTGGTGAACCCGTTTACTCGCCACGGTCCCATCTATTTCTCCTCCCTATTGGTAGCCCTTGCCTTCAGGGGCACGTGTTTCACTCGGCCGCGTGCTGTTGAGGGTAGGAAATTAGACCTCAATGACGCGGCACCGACGTCTTCCATTGGCCAGCACGGCAAACCGCGAAGCGTGCTTGGGCTCGACACGGGAAGCTGGGCGGCAGTTTCGCAACTCGTAAAGTGTTGCTTTCCTGCCGCCACAGCTCGACGGTGCTAATTAGCAACGCTAAGGGGCGGGCTATTTTGGATCAAATTCATTCTATCAAGGTCAGTATGCATCCAAGGCATAGGCCGACCCTCAGCACAAAAAATGGCCCATGCTAGGACAAAACGCGCCATCCATTGATTGTGCGTTGCGGGGCCTCGCGAACCGCTGAGCGGCAGTCTCGATGGCGGTCTCCATTATTAGAGCTCCGGAGCGGGAAAGGGAGGTGCTCTTTCCGTGACACCTGCGCGATGGCAACGGCATGGGCGATGTCCTCGGAGTTGAAGTGTATCGAACGCACTTAAAGATGCTTGTCGCCACACGACCGGGCGAGATCTCGGTGACGCGAGCGCGAGATCAGTAAAGAACGGGGCTCAGCCCGCGAACGCGCAATACGCTGGCCTTGGTGGCATGATGGCTAGGGATGAAGAAAGCCAGGGCGTTCTGGAAAGGCGTAGTGGCCAGCGACCGACCAGACGTCAACCACGTAGCGGCGCGCATCGGCATTCTTGTCACGATCAGCCGTTTCACGTGCAGTGCCGCGCGCAGATTGACGTCGAGCAGCGCGTGGATTTCGTCAGACGCAAGGTCTAGGATGTTGCTACGCTGCGACTGACCGGCCTTGTTGACGAGAACGTCGAATGTGGTCGTACGCGCTAGCGCTCCAGGACGTCGAGATCGTTAATCTCGCGCCGACAGCCTCCGCATCCGGCTTGGCCGACAGCCTGGCCAGCGGCCGAACCTCGCGCTAGCGAGTAAATTAGAAGCCCTGAGGGCGGAAGCGGCGCCGAACCGTCGCAGCCCTGACTAACTCTACGCCGCCGGGAGAGCGAAGGAGAATATTGCCCCTCCCTCTGGTGCGTTGACAACAGTCAGTTCGGCACCATGTTCGCGCACGATTCCGTAGCTGATCCAAAGGCCGAGCCCGGTGCCCTCTCCAACGCGCTTGGTCGTAAAGAACGGCTCAAATATGCGACCTATGTTGTGCTGTTCGATCCCGGGCCCGTTATCGGACAAACGAATCAGGATCTCGTTCTGATTGCGGCGAGCCGATATCTTTAGCCGTGGCTCCTGAGTGCCGCGCGTCGCGTCAATTGCGTTTTCGACGAGATTTACGATAACCTGGTGGAGCTGCCCTTCATTCCCGCAAGTCCAAAGATCCGCCTCGATGTCCATGTGAATGTCGAGGCGAACCTGCTTCGTGCGGACTGCCCAGAGCACGGCGGTGTTGATCAGAGGCTCGATGTTGACGCGATCAAACTCCCCGAGCTTGCTGAGGGAAAGCCGGCGTAAGTTTTTTACAATTTCGCTAATGCGCACGGCGCCTTCCATTGTCCCGTCCAGGAGCGGGCCGAGATCCTCTAGAATGGCGTCAATGCGGAGGCTTTTCTTCAAGGCTGCAGCTTCGGAGCTTATCGATGTGCCGTGGACGGCATCAAGGTAGGATGTCAGCGCCGTGCGATAGCGCATCAAGGTGTGCACGTTTCCATAGACGAAGCTGATGGGATTATTAAGTTCGTGAGCGACACCGGCCACCAGTCGGCCGAGACTTGCCATTTTCTCCTGTTCTACCAATTGACGCTGCACTCGCTGTAGCTCCTGATGAGCCGTGTGCAATGCTTCATAGGCTCGGCGAAGCTCGCCGATAGGCCTTCCAGTCAGAACCACGCCAATGAAGCGGCCCCGATGGTCGTGTCGGGGCGAGCTGTTGATTGCGAACAGGTCTGAGCTGCCGCCTTCGGTCAAGAAACGGAGTTCGCCATCCACAACCTCGGACGGGCTCCGAGGCTTGAGGAGCGACATGAGCTTGGCGCCATCGGCAGCGTCAATGATGTCTGCCATCCTCCAGCCGACGATTTCGTCATTGGCGCGGTCAAGCGTGCGCTGTAAAGCGGAATTGACTTGCTGGATCTGGCCTTTCGCGTCGCAAACGATGAGGATATCAGAGACAGATTCGATGACGTTGGTGACAAATGCTTGAGCTTCCTCGAGCTCGGCATTCTTGTGTTCCAGATCGACCTCATAACGCAATAGGTCGGAATAAACCTCATCCATCTTGCGGATGACTTCGATCCAAGCGCCCTCACGCTCGTGGTCGAACTCGATAGCACCGCGATCGCTGATCAACTTGAGCAGCGAGTCGGATCCGTCAGGAGAATGCGTCGCCTTTGCCATTTTTTCTCAAATCATACCTGGACAGCTTGTTCCGCAGGCCTACCCGGGACAGGCCGAGCTCGCTGGCAACCCGGCTGATATTGCCCTCATACTTCTCCAGGGAGTTGATGATAACCGACTTCTCCAGATCCTCCACCCTGTCCTTCAGGCTCGCTGCGCCGTTCAGGTTCTGTATGACCCCCGTGGCGGTCCGCCTGCCGTTGCGCCGGCCGAGCAGCGTGGGAGCCTGCAATTCGTCCGAGTCAGCCAGCACGGCCATACGCTGGATCTCGTTCTGCAGTTCGCGCACGTTCCCTGGCCAAAGGTATTTGACGAAGCCCTCAAGAGCAGCGGAGGCAAAGCGCAGACCTGGCCGGTTGAAGGAAGTCTTGACTTGAGACAGTACTCCTTCTGCGATCAAGGGTATATCCATCGGCCGCTCCCAAAGCGCCGGCATGTGAACCGGGAACGCCGCCAGCCGGTAATAGAGATCACGGCGGAAGCGGCCCGCCTCCACCTCGGCCTCAAGATCCCGATTGGTGGCTGCCACCACACGGACGTCGACTTTCCTTACACGTTGCGCGCCCAGCGGACGGATCTCGCTCTCCTGCAGCACGCGGAGCAGCTTCACCTGAAACGCCGGCGAGGTCTCTCCGATTTCATCAAGGAAGATGGTACCGCCATCGGCAACTTCGAACAGACCGATGCGATCCTGGTAGGCGCCTGTGAAAGCGCCCTTCTTACACCCGAACAACTCGCTTTCGAGGAGCTCGTCAGGCAGCGCCCCACAGTTCTCAACGACGAAAGCCTTACCGGCTCGGGCTGAGCCGTAGTGGATCGCGCGTGCCAGCAGCTCTTTGCCGGTTCCGGATTCGCCCGTGATCAGCACGGAGATGTCGTATTCGGCCGCCCGCCGGCCGAGTTCAATGACCGCATGCATCGGGCTGTCCGGGGCGTGCACAATTCGGTTGAAGTCATAGAGATGCTTAGCTGCGCCGCGCTTGACCGAAACGACCCTCTTGATGTGCTCGGGCGTTGCTTTGACGTCGACCCCTGCGGTCTCTGTCTCCTTCTGAAGCCGATAGAGCTGGACCGCCTCCTTGACAATGTCGATCAGCCGGTCCGGCTGCCAGGGCTTCGTGATGTATTGATAGATGCCCGCCTCATTGAGCCCTGCGATGATGTCGTCCGATTCCGAATAGCCGGAGATGATCATGCGAACCGGATCGGGCCAGAGCTCGCGCACCCGCTTGAGGAAACTGACGCCGGATTCGTGCGGCATGCGCTGATCGCAGATGATGGCGTGGACGATCTCCCCTTCGAGCAGCTTTTCAGCGTCTGCTGCGCTGCCGGCGCAGAGTACCTCAAAATCCTCGTTGAGGACGCGGCGTAGCGCCTCCTGTGACCTGACCTCGTCGTCGACTACCAAAATAGTACCCTGGAAGCTCATATGCGCACCGCCATGCGGGTAGATTTGTCGAGCGCGCGAGGCGACCTATGGGGTGCGATTGTGAGTGGCGTGCGCGACTTCGGCACCTTGTGAATGAAGTTGTAGCGGGCGACGTGGTAACTCGGATCGAATCCGTAGAAATTAAGCCGCATCCGCCGCAGCTCCTCGTCGCGATAGGCCTGCAAGGGCTTGTGGGCTTCGTCCGCTGCGCGACGTCGCTGCTTGTCAGCAAGACGCGTCGCAAAGCGTTCATCCGCCGCCATGCTCGCGGCAAGGCTCATGAGGCGGCCCTCCGCCAGCTCCCCGCCCGACAGAGCACGATCGATGATGCCAAGGCGCCCCGCCTCTGCCACGCCCATCGGCAGGCGGCATTGCGTGATCCGGGTGGCGTTCGCTGCACCCGCGCGGCGCGGCAGCAGATAAGTCCAGTATTCCGAGCCGAAGAGATTGCCTATGTCCTTATAATGTGGATTCAGGACGACCTGATCGCTCGCCCAGACCTCGTCGGCAGCGAGACTTAAAAATACCCCTCCCGCCCCGGCGTTGCCGCGAATGACGGAAACGACGAGCCGATCGGTGGTCTCGATGACAGTGTGCGCAAGATCGTCGATCGCATTGATGTTGCGCCAAGACTCGTCCGCAGCGCTGTCAGCCGCCTCGATCTCGGCGAGGTGAATGCCGTTGGACCAGTAATCACGTCCACCGGTCAGGAGAAGCACCTTGGTTGGGCGGGCCAGCGCAGCTCGGTAGGCGTTCAACAACGCTTCGCAGTCAGAGGTCGCCATGGCGCCATTGTAAAAGGAAAACTGCAACTCGCCGACCTCGCCCTGCTCGCGATATCGTATGGGCGCATAGCCGCAATCGGGTCGGTACGGCAGGCGCATCGCCTGCTCCGCAAAGACCTTTGCTGCGGATCGTTTCAGGCTTTTCGGTACAAGCTGCCGCACATGGCCGATCCAGACGGCACCATCGACCGTGGCCCGGGCCAAGGCTCCATCGCAATGCGCCACAATGGTTCCGGGCACACCGGAGATGCCGCGCGCCTCGTGGGCGTCGAACAGCCTGACATCTTTGAAGAACAAGCTGTCGACCAAGCCCGGCATTCCGTCTGCACTGTGGATCTTGCGCAGGACGGTCTCGCTCGTGTCGTGCTGCCAATCGATCATCCGGTCGGCCTGCCGGCAGGGCCCGCGCACCCGAATGCGGGGATCATCGGCAGGCATCGGCGACGGTGTCGGCTGTCCGGCTTCGATTGCTGCAATGGCTTCGAGCACCGCCGCGACCGCGCACGTCGTGACCTCGTTGCGGTAGATGCTGGATTTAGCCGCGCACCGCATCGGGAAGGTTCTGAAAGCCCAGATCGGACCAGCGTCGAACCCGCCGTCGGCCTGAAGCACAGTCACGCCCCAATTGGAAACACCTTCCAGAATCGCCCAGTCGAGCGCCGCCGGACCGCGGTCGCCGGGCGGACCGGGATGGACGATCAGGCAGCGCACGCTACGCCAGACATCTTCGGGGATTGCGCGCTTGAGGAACGGCGCGATCACCAGATCTGGCTGATACAGCGCCACGCTTTCGCGCGTAACGTCGGGGTGGATATCCAGCTCGACCGAGACCTCGTGGCCGCCCTCCCTGAGCTCGACGTGGAGCCGTTGCGTCAGGCTGTTGAAGGAGTGCGTGAGAAGCAGGATGCGCATGACCGGCCTCAGCAGATCCTCGGCAGTTGTTCGCCCGACAGCCAGTCGACGATCCGGCCACCGCCAAAGCTCGTCGCCATCTGCACGAAATGGTGATCGTCGGCCACGGCCTCGCCGATGTCGGCCGCATCACAGCCGAGCGGATGCGCGCGCATCGTCGCGAGCACGGCAGCGGCCGCCTCCGGGGCCACAATTGCAACCAGCTTGCCTTCGTTGGCCACATAGAGCGGGTCGAGGCCCAGCAGTTCGCAGGCCGCGGCCACGCCCGGCTTCACTGGGATCGCCTCCTCCTGCACACGGAAGCCGAGGCCAGACTGCTGGGCGATCTCGTTGAGCGCGGCGGCTAGCCCGCCGCGGGTCGGATCGCGCATCAGGCGGATGCCCTCTCCGCCTGCGGTGACCATCTTTGCCACGAGATCATGCAGCGAGGCTGAGTCCGAGACGATCTCGGTCTCGAAGGCGAGGTTCTGCCGCTTCGACATGATAGCGACGCCGTGGTCCCCGAGCGTGCCGGAGATCAGGACGCGATCGCCGACGCGAGCCTTCTCGGCGGATAGATCGAGGCCATCGGGTACGACGCCGACGCCGGCGGTCGAGATGAAGAGGCCGTCGGCCTTGCCGCGCTCGACCACCTTGGTATCGCCCGTGATGATATGGACGCCGGCCGCGCGCGCCGCCTCGCCCATAGATTCCGCGATCATCTTCAGGTCGGAGAAGCGAAAGCCCTCCTCGATGATGAAGCTCGCCGAGAGGTAGAGCGGCCGCGCGCCGGCCATGGCGATGTCGTTGACCGTGCCGTGCACGGCGAGCGAGCCGATATTGCCGCCCGGGAAGAATAGCGGCGAGACCACGTAACCGTCGGTCGTCATGACCATGCGTCCGGCTGCGACATCGAAGGCCGACTGGTCATTGCCGCGCGCCAGCCATTCGTTGCCGAAGGCCGAGTGGAAAAGACCCGAGATCAGCTGTGCCATCGCGCGGCCGCCAGAGCCGTGGGACAGGTCTACGCAGCCGTTCTTGATGTCGAGCTTGCGTTGATGGGCCTTCATGATGCCCGCCTCTGCTGATGGTCGCGGAAGCGGCCATAGGTCCAGTGCGCAGCGCAGGCGCCCTCGGACGAGACCATGCAAGACCCTATCGGCGTTTCCGGCGTGCAGACCGTGCCGAACAGCTTGCAATCGACCGGTTTCTTCACGCCGCGCAGGATGGCGCCGCATTCACAGGCCGGATTGTCGGCAACGCGGAGCTCCTTCATGTCGAAGCGCGCTTCGGCATCGTATTTCGCGAAAGCGCGCTTCAGCTTCAGGCCGCTATAGGGTACCTGCCCGAGCCCGCGCCATTCGAACTGGTCGCGCAGCTCGAAAATGTCGGAGACCTCCTCCTTGGCGCGCAGATTGCCGTCACGCTTTACAGCGCGGCTGTACTGGTTCTCGACCTCGTGCCGGTTCTCATTGACCTGCCGCACCAGCATCAGGATCGCCTGCATCATGTCGAGAGGCTCGAAGCCCGAGATCACGACCGGCTTGCCGAATTCTTCCGCGAAGAACTCGTAAGGAGCCGTCCCGATAATAGTCGAGACATGCGCAGGTCCGACAAAGCCGTCGATCTCGACCCGGCCGATGTTGCGAATATCCGGGCTCTCCAAGATGTTCTGCATCGCCGGCGGCGTCAGCACGTGGTTGCAGAAGACGCTGAAATTGGCGAGCTGCTTCTTTTCGGCCAAACGGATCATGACCGCAGTGGGCGGCGTCGTCGTTTCGAAGCCGATGGCGAAGAATACGATCTGGCGCTGCGGATTCTCCTCGGCGATCCTGAGCGCATCGATGGTGGAATAGACCATGCGGATGTCGGCGCCTTTCGCCTTTGCCTTCAGCAACGAGGCGCCTTGCGAGCCCGGCACGCGCATCAGATCGCCATAGACGCAGAAGATGATTTCGGGCCGTTCGGCCAGTCGGATCGCCATGTCGATGCGCCCCGCCGGCAGTACGCAAACCGGGCAACCCGGACCGTGGATCATCCGCACGTTTTTAGGCAGCATGTCCTCCAGGCCATAACGCGAGATCGCATGCGTGTGGCCGCCGCAGAATTCCATGAAGCGATAGGGGCGCTGCGGATCTGCTTCGGACTGGATCGCGTTCGCAAGCCCGAGCGCGATCTCCTTGTCGCGGAACTCGTCGGCATACTTCATGGCATGGCTCCCAGGGCCTCGGCGCTAAGCTCGTGCAGCAATTCCAGCGTCCGTTGCGCCTCTTCCGGATCGATTTTGGTAAGCGCGTAGCCGACATGGATGATCACGTAGTCGCCGATGGCGAGATCCTCGATGAGCGCGACGGAGATCTCCTTGCTGACGCCGTCGATGGACACAATGGCCATGTCGTCAGGCAGGAGCTTTGTCACCTCGGCGGGTATGGCAAGACACATCAGGCGGTTCCTTCTAAGCCTTGGTGTTCGAGAAGTTGCAGCCCCGCGATCCAGGCCTGACCCAGGCTTAGGCCGCCATCATTCGGCGGCAGTTGGCGCGGCAAGAGCGGGGTGAGCCCGGCAGCGATGCAACCGCGCGAAATCCCGGTGCTGAGGCGGGCGTTCAGGAAGCAGCCGCCGCTCAAGGCGACGGTCTCAAGTCCGGTCTCACGAGCCGCTTGGGAGATCCAATCGACGCAAGCGGCAGCGAAGGTGCCGTGAAACAGCCCGGCCCCGTCGGTGGGATCCGGCGCATCGACCACCAGACGGTCGAGCAATGGGAGCAGCGACAGCACGCCATTCTCGATCACCCAGCCGCCGGACACAACGCGCGGCTCGCGGACCCGCGCCTCTAGCTTCATGGCAGCCTCGCCTTCGTAGGTTTGTACGGTGCAGACCCCGAGCAGCCCTGCGGCCGCATCGAACAGCCGGCCGGCGCTGGTCGTCGTGGGCATACCGGGTTGTTCGAGCAGAGCCGATAGGCGCGCGGCCTGCGGCTGTGCCGCAAAGCGAGACGCAATCGCATCGCCGCGCCGAAGCGCGTGCAGCACGCTGGCGGCCATCCGCCACGGCTCGCGCGCGACCCGATCGCCGCCCGGCATCTTCAGCGGCGCCAGATGCCCGAGCCGCCGGAACCGCGCGCCTTCACAGGCAAGCAGTTCGCCCCCCCAATTGCCGCCGTCGCTGCCGTAGCCGAACCCGTCAAGCACTAAGGCAAGCACCGGACCTGCGATGCCATGCTCCGCCATCACCGAGGCCGCATGGGCGTGATGGTGCTGGACCGCGATCAGCCTGGTCCCGCGTGCCTCGGCGAAACGGGTCGATGCCATGTTCGGATGCAAGTCGTGGATCAGGGCGACAGGCTCGACGTCGAGGGTAGACAGCAGATGGTCCACAGTTTCCTCGAAGAATCGGATGCCTTCTGCGGTGTCGAGGTCGCCGATGTGCTGGGAGACAAAGGCCTCGTTGCCGCGCGTCACCGCCACCGTCGACTTCAGCGCTCCGCCGACGGCAAGCAGGGGCGCCACCGAGCGCGCAAGCCGGACAGGCTCCGGGACATAGCCTCGCGCACGCCGAATGAACTGGGGCCGTCCGGCGACCACCGCAGCCAAGGAATCATCGGCGCGGGTGACGATGTCGCGGTCATGCGTGACGATGAGATCGGCGATGCCGGCAAGTCGTTGCTCCGCTTCGCGATTATCGATCAGCAGCGGCTCGCCGCTGAGATTGGCGCTGGTCGCGACAATCGCCCAGCTCTCGCCGACCGGCGCATGCGCCGCATTCAGCGCATCGAAAATCAGGTGGTGAAGCGGTGCGACCGGCAGCATGATGCCGATGCGCGCCAGCTCCGGCGCGATTGACTGCACAAGGCGCCCGCGCGACGTCAGCAACACGATCGGCCGCGGCCGTGACTCGAGCAGCGCAAGTTCGACAGCGTCGGCCTCGGCGAACTCGGCGACTGCCTCCAGCGTACCGACCATGACGGCGAAGGGCTTCTGATCGCGCTGCTTGCGCAGGCGCAGTTGCCGCACGGCCGCATCATTGTGAGCATCGCAGATGAGCTGATAACCGCCGAGGCCCTTGATCGCGACAATCTTGCCGCCCGCGACGGCGGCGGCGATCTCGGCGATGCCATGGCTGAGCCGCGGCCCGCATCGCGGGCACGCAATCGCCTCGGTATGGAAGCGGCGACTGCCGGGGTCAGCATAATCAGCGGCACAGGCTGCGCACATCGCAAAGCGCTTCATTGCGGTGGCCGGACGATCATAGGGCAGCCGCTCGGCGATGGTGTAGCGCGGACCGCAATGCGTGCAGTTGATGAAGGGATAGCGGTGGAATCGGCTTGCCGGATCGAACAGCTCGCTCAGGCATTCCCGGCAAGTCGCGGCGTCCGCGACGATGCGCGTCGACACCCTACCCTGCTCGCTGGTGCGAATCGAGAACTCCTCGGTGGCGGCGGCGCCGATCGGCTGAACCGAGATCTCGTCGATCCTGGCAAGCGGCGGCTTTTCCAGTGGCAGCGCGGCGACGAAATCGGACGCCCGCTCGCCTTCGACTTCGATAAGAACGCCGTTCGGATCGTTGGCGACGAAGCCGCCGAGGCGATAGCGGGTGGCGAGACCATAGACGTAGGGACGAAAGCCGACGCCCTGCACGGCGCCACGCACATGCAGGCGCAGCCGCTGTCCGTCCCGCGCTGTGGCCTTGTCGCTCATCCTCACTCCGCTGCCGTCATCTCGGCCGGCTTCGCCTTCGAAGCCCGCTTGCGGAGCCAGGCATAGAAGGCCAGGAAGCCTTCGCCGGTGCGCGCCGACACCGTCAGCACCTCGATCCTGGGATTGACCCGCCGCGCATATTCGATGGTCCTGGCGAGGTCGAAATCGAGCACGGGCGCAAGATCGATCTTGTTGATCAGCATAAGCGCGGAGGCAGCGAACATGTCCGGATATTTCAGCGGCTTGTCCTCGCCTTCGGTGGTCGAGAACACCACGATCTTGCAGGCTTCACCGAGGTCGAATGCCGCCGGACAGACGAGATTACCGACATTCTCGATGAACACGACCCCACCGTTCAGCCAGGGCAGCCGGTCATAGGCTTCACCGACCATGGCCGCGTCGAGATGGCAGCCCTTTCCGGTGTTGACCTGGATCGCCGGCACGCCGGTTGCGCGGATGCGCTCGGCATCGTTGGAGGTTTGCTGGTCACCCTCGATCACGCCGATCGGGAAACTGTCCTTCAGCTCACTGACGGTGCGGACTAGCAGCGAGGTTTTGCCGGCTCCGGGGCTCGAAACCAAGTTGAAGGCGAGCACGCCGTCGGCACGGAAGCGAGCGCGGTTGTCGGCGGCGAGTCTGTCGTTCTTGCCGAGAATATCGCGTTCGATCTGGATGATGCGATCGCTGCTCATGCCCGCGATCTGTTGGCCGGCGGCGTCTGCACTGCAGTCGAGCAGGCCCGTATCGCCAGGCCCATGATCGTGGCTTCCGTCGTGATGGTGGTGGTGATGGTGACCGGGGCCATGGTGGTGATGATGACCTCCATGAGCGTGCTCGTGATCCTGATTATGATCATGCGTATGTTCGTTGGACGCTTTGCCGTCGCTGCAGCCGCAGACCGTACACATCAGTCGACCTCCAGTTCCTTCACACGCATCTCTTCGCCGCCGGTGACCTGCAATTGATAGCTGCCGCAGGATGGACACGGCTCGTAGCGCTGCTTGATCTCGACGTTTTGCGAGCAGGCCATGCACCAGGCCGTGCCCGGCGTCGCGATGATCTCGAGTCTTGCGCCTTGCGCGATGGTCCGCGCCGCGACGGCCTCGAAGCAGAATTGCATTGCGTCCGGCGCGACATGGCTGAGCGCACCGATCTCTAAACACACCGCCTTCACTCGCAAGAACGAGCGCTTGCGCGCCTCTTCCTCGACGATCCCGATGATGCCCTCGCACAAGGCCATCTCATGCATGGCTGGCCTCGCGGAAGCTGACGCTGAATCCGACGCAGGGGTCGAACGCCCCGACAAGTGTCCGCACCGCGTCTTGGCCCTGCCGGCCGGCGGAGAGGAGCGCGCCCTTGAGGCTTCGCACCAGCGGTCCGCGTTCGTGAAAATTCCACTCGGTCGGAGCGATATATTCGAAGCCGACGATACGTCCTTCCTCATCGAGCTTAACCGCGTGATGGAGCCGGCCTCGGGCGCATTCCACTGCCGCTGCGCCCCGGCGCTCGCCGAGCCGATAGCTCGCAACGACGCCATTATCGGGAGCGTCCCGCCTGGCGTCCAGCCAACAGGTGAGCCGGGCGATCTCGTCGATGCGCGCTCTCACGCGCGCGGCGCCGCTAGCACTTAAGGACAAAATCTGTTCGCGCTGCGCCCGCCGCGCCCAGACGCCCGTTTCCGGAACCTTCCCGCAGAGTTCCGGCGCTTCGGAATAAGCCGTCCCTTCAGCCATGAGGCGCGTCACGATCTCAAGATCGTCAGCGGGGGTCAGAAAGAATTGGTCGGCCGCCGGCAATGACATCACCTCACGATCGCAGCGCGTCAGATAGGTGGAAAGTACGCTGCCTGGCGCCGGAGGCTGGTGTTCACCCGAAACTCCGAGCGCGCGGAGCGCAGCCTTGACGTGTGCAATGACATCGCGGCGCACGGTATCTGGCACGGTTTCAACCGCACCACTGAGAGTGGTGCTCGCCTGTATCATGCTTCGCACTGCGGGTGCGCTCTCCTGATCGAGTTCGAGGCCTGCGACGAACAGGCCGCGTATCAATTCAGTTAAGCGCTCGGCGACAACGGCCGTGAGACGATGCATCGCTATCGGCTTGATCGTCTCCAGCCCCTGCGCCGCCTCGATTGCTGAAAGGAAGGCCACTTGGTGGGCGACCGAGCATAAGGAGAACAGGCGCGGCAGCACAGGGATGAGCGCGCTTGCCGGCTTTCCGGCAAACAGCCTCGTCAGGGGAGGCCGGCTCCGTGGCCGGATAGCAACGTCCGAAATTGTGGTACCAGTGAGCCACACCATTATGTCAATTTCGTTTCGAAAGGGGCGACTCATCCCGGCCGCTCCGTCAAGGTACCGCGCAGGAAGCTCCGACGATCAATCGGGGTCGTCGGTGGTTCGCGCCGGCGGACCGCCTCCTCGCTGTCGGCCGGCAGCATCAGCTCGGCAAGAGCGGCGTCAGCCGTTGCTCGCGCCGATGCCATGTCCGCAAATTGGAACATTGGCGAGAACAGCGAGCAGCTAGCGATGCGGCCCATTTGCACCTCGCTGAGGGTAAATTCGATATCACCGGCTGGAAAGCGAATACGCACGGTCGCGCCCGACCTATCCCCAGCGGCGCTCGCCGGCATCACCACGTTCATGAACCAAGGAGTGACCATGATGCCGACAAACGTTCCCTCGAAGCGACGGAAACCAATGGCCTCAACATCGAGGGCCTCGTTGTAGATTGGCAAATCGCGCATCGCGCGCTCGCCGATCTGGCGATACATTCCTGCCAATAGCTCGCCCCATGTCACCGCGTCGGCGTCGCTGGGAGAGCTTGGCGCGCTGGCAGTCATGTTTCGATCGCCATGAACTTCGATTTCGGGGCGTCGCAGTTGGGGCATCGCCACTCCTCCGGCAGAAGTGAGAACGGTGTGCCGGGTGCGATCTGCGCCACCGCATCACCATCGGCCGGATCATAGACGGTCCAACAGATGCCGCATTCAAGCCGCGCAGCCTCAGTGACGTCTTGGCGCACGCCAAAGTTCTCAAAGGCGCTCATTTGAAATATGCCTCAATGATTTCTTGGAGCCGTTCGGCGGAATCCTCGAAATCTTCGTCTGCAGCAAGCGCAACCGTGGGTACCCCGCCAACTTCCAGCGTGTCGAGGATGATGGTGTCCATGGCGTTGAAAAACTGCACCGACCAGACATTGCGAATGCCAGTCGACAGCACCCGACAGGTGCCATAGCCGCGCGAGACAAGCTGGATCGGCCCGTTCCGAATAGTCTCCTGCAAAAAGCTCATATCCACCGGGCTCATCGGCAACAGAGTGAAATTGATGATCTGCGAGCGGATGCCAGGACGCCAGGCTAGCGCCCGCTCGCGGATCTCGGCGAGCACCGGTAGGACGTTCATGGCGCCTTCAGGGGCCTGTCCGATTTCGAAATCGGCGGCTGTCAGATCGGCTGCTGCGCGTCTGACGATCTCGGGAACAGCGCCTACTTCAATATATTCGGAAGCCGCGTCAGTTTCGATCCTGACACGCCAGATCCCTGCGAGCACCGATTCTTGAATCTGCGCCAGCGATCCGTCCGGCAGCGCTACGACGCCGCCGACCTCCCCCTCGCCGAGAACATCGGCGACGAGCTTGCTTTCGAGATCGTTGAGATTGCCGAGCCGGAACAGTTGCGAGGGTGCGTCCGCCCTTTGACCTGCAATGGCCTCCGCGATGTTGGAGAGCAGCGTGACGGCTTTGGGGCAGTTCTTAGCGAGCTCGACACTGTCTAATGTTGCGAGTCTTGCGAGTGCGCCGGCCGCCGTCAGGCTGCCACTTGAGGCATTGAGACTCTCTTCTCCGATAGGGAACACGCTGACGGGTTGCTCGGCGCCTTCCGGCGCATCCCAGAATCCGACCTTCATAGCTCGACACCTTTTGCGCGATGCTGGGGAACAATGGTAACGGCAATGGCTGCGCTTTGCCCGCGCGGGCGGTCGATCAGCTTAGTGATGCGGTCGACATAGACTGACCAATCCTGGATCTTGGCGATCAGCCCCAGCGTCTCGCCCTTGGCCACGAAGATAAGGGTCGGCTGCACTCGCACCCCGAAACGTTCGCCAAGCGCCTCTTCGGCATGGGGTGCAATGATCGCGGCGCGCAGGCGGCCTCCGAACGCCGTAACCAGCTCAGGCAGCACTACGGCGACATCAATGGCCTCCGGAAAACGGTTGGGATTACCCGCCGATAGCAGCACGGCGACAGCACCGGCTTGGTCGGCATGTTTAAGAAAATGATCGACGGTCGCGACATCGACCTCATTGAGGCCATGCCGACTGAGATCATGCCGTCCTACCTGGAATTCCATTTGACCTCCCAAAACAGACTTATCTTTCTGATCGGGATAGTGTTAGCAAGCTGCGTGCCAGGGACAGTCAGGATTTATGTAGTTGAATTCACTGATCTATTTTCAACGCCATCAAGCCGAGTGGATGCGAATGATAAGCTACTTTCCACTACAAACGAAAGCCTTCTTTCCAGACTAGAAACTTGTCTTCCGGCGAGCACCTCGGCCAGCGGCTGAGGTCAGCCGGCCAAGTCATTCTAGGATGACAACCCGCTTAATCAGTCAGGAGGTGCGCAGGCAATTGCGGTTCGCGGTCGATCAGATCGGCGAAGAAGCAGTCGAAATCGTTGCCGTCGAGCGCTGCACCGAGACCGTCGATGGCAGCCGCAATCAGGCACGCTTCTTCTTTCTCAAGTAGGCGGATCGCCGTGTCGATGTAGACCAGCACGTGGGCACCGGCCGGAGGATGCGAGAGCAGAAGCACGGAGACGCGGCGTTGCTCGCCGCGAAACTCGCACAAAGCCGAAATTCCATCGGTCTCGACGATAGTCATCGGCAGTCCAAGGCACATCCGTCTTCTCCGGCACGCTCCGGCGGTCAGGCCGGCCGCATCTCGTAACTCGCATGGTCGATGTCGTTGGCGAGCAGGCGCTCGGAGTCTGCCAACGGCGTATCGCGCAGCTTCACCTCGATGCCCCACTCGGCCAGAACTTTGCAGGCAAGCTCGATGGCCGGTGCGATCTGATCGCGTACGGACGCCGTCAATGGACCTCCCCAGTCTTCGAGATCGAGCGGTTGGCAGCCGATCAGGACGAGGTGCTTCGGGCAGCGGCCGAGCAGGTCGGCTGCGCTGATCACCTCCTGGAAGCCGGTTTGATGCAGACTCATCTTCTTCGCGCCGGTGAAGCGTGGCACCTCGTCGCCGCGCACGAGCTTCAGCTTGCCTGGCGGCAGACCATAATCGATGGCATCGAACACGAGCAAGCGATCAGCGTCCTCCAGATAGTTGACGAGATAGAGCCCCTGCGTTCCGCCATCGAGAATCGTGACATTATCAGGCACGGCGTAGCGGCGGTGGAAGTCCTCCACCGCGCGCACGCCAAAGCCTTCATCGGCCCACAGGATGTTGCCGATGCCGAGCACCAAGATGTGGTCGTCGTTTGGGGCGTTCAACATCGAGATCGTTCCAGTTTCAGTCACGGAATTGCCGTTCGCCCGAGATCATCGAGGAGATGATACTCTGGCGTGACATGATGTCCTCGCGGATCGCAGCGTAGATGTGTACCATCACGAACACGACCAGCGCCCACATGCCCAGATGATGCCAGGTGTGAACGTCCTGGCTGTTCGGCCAGATCGAGAACACCCAGCCGAACAGTTTGTGCTGCCAGCTATCGATGCCTTCTCCTTCCGAATAGAGCGCAAAGCCGGTCACGATCATGAAGGTCACGAACAACGTGAAGCCCGTGAACATCGCGGTCTGCGCCAGCGGGTTGTGCCCGACATACATCTTCGGCTGACGTTCCAGGAAGGCGTACCAGCGGATCTCGTGCCAGACTTCCTTCCAGAATTGCCGGCGATGCACCGGCAGATAGAAGATCTGCCGGGAATGGTGGTTGCCGGTGAAGGCCCACAGGATACGCGCGAGGAAGAACACCGCGAGCACCTGCCCCGCCGCGAAATGGGCGAAGCGCATATAGCCCATCACGAAGTTGGCCGACGCCTCCCCCTCGACCGCCGGCAGCGGCGTCCCGATCAGAAACCCGGTGACCATCAGGATGATGATCGAGAACGCGTTCACCCAATGGCAGATGCGCACCGGCGCTTCGTAGACATAGACGGTGGGCCGGCCCACCGCATGCTCGCCAGCAGCATCGGCCGCGATCGCCGTCAGGTCCGGCTCGCTTTCCACCGGGGGAGCAATTGCATCCATCATGGCCGCCTCCTACCTGACCTTGACCTTGGCGAGTTCCTGGCCGTCCGGGCTCATGACGTGCGTCGAACAGGCAAGGCACGGATCGAAGGAATGGATCGTGCGCAGGATCTCGAGCGGCTGCTCGGGATTAACCATCGGCGTGTTCATGAGCGAGGCTTCGAACGCGCCGATGTTGCCTTGCGGATCGCGCGGCGAGCCGTTCCAGGTCGTCGGTACCACGCACTGGTAGTTGTCGATCTTGGTTTCCTTGATCTTGATCCAGTGCGCGAGCGCGCCGCGCGGGGCCTCGGTGAAGCCAAAGCCCTTGGCTTCCTTCGGCCAGCTCTCCGGTTTCCACTTGTCGACATTCGCGGTCGAGCTGTCGCCGGCTTTGATATTGGCAACGAGCTTGTCCTGGAAATAGCGCATCTGGCGTCCGGCCCAAACAGATTCGAGCGCGCGCGCCGCGGTGCGGCCGAGCGTCGAGAACAGCGCCGACATTGGTAGATCGAGATCCTTCAGGAATTTGTCGACGGGATCCTTGAACTCCGCCTTGTTCTGCGCATAGCCGACGACCCAGCGCGCGAGCGGGCCGACCTCCATGGCATGTCCCTTCCAGCGCGGCGCCTTGATCCAAGAATATTTGCCGCCTTCGTCGAGCTGTTCGATCGCGGTCTTGGTACCCTTTGCATTGGGTCCGAGTTCGTAGTTCGGCTCCGTGATGCCATCCCAAGGATGAAGGCCCTTGGTTTCGTCGGGATACTTGTACCAGGAGTGGACCACGAACTCCTGGATCTCGTCGGGATTGGCGTGATCGACCGGAAGCACCTCGGAGAGATTGCCGTTGATGATGGCGCCTCGTGGCAGCTTCAGGTTCTTGGCTGAATAGTCGTTGGCATGTTCTGGCACGTCGCCATAGGCGAGCACGTTCTGACCCGAAATGCCTCCACCATAGAGCCAGTCCTTGTAGAACGAACCGATCGCGGCCACGTCAGGCAGGTAGACCATTTCGTTGAATTCCATGATGCGGTCGATGATCGAGGAGATCAGGTTCAACCGCTCCATGTTGATGGCACCGACAGCACCTGTCCCATCTACGTTGATCGGACAGGGCACGCCGCCGACGAGCCAGTTTGGATGCGGATTCTTGCCGCCGAAGATGGTGTGGATCTTGACGATCTCCTTCTGGAAATCGAGCGCCTCCAGATAATGCGCGACCGCCATCAGATTGGCCTCGGGCGGCAATCTGTAGGCTTTGCTGCCCCAATAGCCGTTCTTGAACGGACCGAGCTGTCCGGACTCGACGAACTTCTTGAGCCGGGTCTGCAGATCCTTGAAGTATCCCGGCGAGGACAGCGGCCAGCTCGAGATCGACTGGGCTAGCGTTGATGTCGCGCGCGGATCGGCCGAGAGTGCGGAGACGACGTCGACCCAATCGAGCGCATGCAGGTGATAGAAATGGACGACGTGGTCGTGCACCTGAAGTGCGAGCTGCATCAGGTTGCGAATCGAGTTTGCGTTTTCGGGGATGGTGATCCCAAGCGCGTTCTCGACCGCGCGCACCGAGGTCAGCGCGTGCGTGCCGGTGCAGACGCCGCAGATCCGCTCGGTAAATGCCCACGCATCGCGCGGGTCGCGGTTCTTCAGGATCACCTCGATCCCGCGCCACATCGTGCCGGTCGATACGGCATTGCGGATCACGTTGTCGGCGTCGACATTGACCTCGACCCGCATGTGTCCCTCGATGCGGGTCACGGGATCGACGACGATGCGTTTGCCGGAATTGTCGAGATTGAAGCCGTTGGGAGTCTGGATACCCATGATCGTTTCTACCCTAATGTGTCTTTTGATCAGCTGTTGTGGCCGGCGTCTTCGCGCTTGCTGGCAAGCCGCTTTACCGCAGTGACGGCGGCGTGCGCGGCCACCGCCGCACCCACGGCGCCCGCTGCCGCCATGCCGATCTGATCGGCGTTTTTCTCGATGCCGAACTGCTTGATGTTGGTGAGGCGATCGTAGAACGAGCCCTTGTCCCAAAAGCCGTCCTCTGAGCAGCCGATGCAGCCGTGTCCCGATTGGATGGGGAATGAGACCCCCCCGTTCCAGCGCACGGTTGAGCAGGCGTTATAGGTCGTTGGCCCCTTGCAGCCCATCTTGTAGAGGCAGTAGCCTTTGCGCGCCGCCTCATCGTCCCACTCCTCGACAAACTGGCCGGCGTCGAAATGCGGGCGCCGGTAACACTTGTCGTGGATGCGCTGCGAGTAGAACATCTTAGGCCGGCCCTGGCGGTCGAGCTCGGGCAGCTTGCCGAAGGTGGTGATGAAGGTGACGACGCCGGTCATCACTTCGGCGATCGGGGGGCATCCCGGCACCTTGATGATCGGCTTGTTGGTGATGACCTTGTCGATCGGTGTGGCCTGGGTCGGATTGGGCTTTGCCGCCTGTACGCAGCCCCAGGACGCGCAAGCGCCCCAAGCGATGATCGCCATCGCGTCCTCGGCCATCATCTTCAGCTTTTCGACGAATGGTTTGCCGCCGTCGATACAGAACATGCCGCCCTCGTTGAGCGGCGGATTACCTTCAACGGCCAGAATGTACTGACCTTTATGCTTGGCACGGGTCTCCTCGAGGATCGCTTCCGCCTGATGGCCCGCGGCCGCCATGATCGTGTCATCGTAGTCTAGCGAGATCATCGACAGCACCGCATCCTTCACCAGGGGATGCGCGGAGCGGATGAAGCTCTCGGAGCAGCAGGTGCATTCGAGACCGTGCATCCAGATCACGGGCACACGCGGCTTGGTCTCGAGCGCATTGGCGATGCGGCTCGCCGCCAGCGGGCCGAGGCCGAGGCTCGTCGCGGTCAGGCTGCAGAACTTGTGAAAGCTTCGACGCGTGATGCCTTGCCGCCTGATCACGCTGTAAAATGTTTCCGTCGCCGTGCCCATAAATCCTCCCGCCGTCAGCTTTGGCTTTCAATGACGCTTAGGGACAGCAAGAAGCAGGCCAACTGCGTGGCGCAAAATGAAATTAGAGGAATGTCAAAAGGTTGCGAGATCTGAATTGTGCAAGACGCGAAGATCGAGCGGCACTGCACGAAAGAAGCGGAAACAATTCGATTTGCAGGCGGTAACGAGGTTTACGCCGCCGAGCCCGTTTCAATGCGCAGTGCACACCATGCAAGGATCGAACGAGCGCACGACATGCTGAACCGCAACGGAACGTGCGCCAGCCTCGCCCACATCGGTGCCGACCAGCGCCTGTTCCAGAGGGCCTGCCACGCCGAGGGAATCGCGCGGTGAAAAATTCCAGGTGGTCGGCGCGATGATCTGGTAGCGCTCGATCTTTCCACCGCGCACCGCCACCCAATGCCCGAGGCTGCCGCGCGCGGCCTCGACGAGACCGACATATGCCCCGTCGGGCATCTCCTGCGAGGGAGCACAGAACGGTTCCGAAAGTCGTAGCGCGCGGGTCCACTGCTCCATCGCAAGTGCGATGCGCGCAGTCTCGATCAGCCGGGCGATCACACGGTTGCGGACATTGGTGCCGCTTGGGGCGACGAGATCGGCTATCAGCGCTTGCCCGGCCACGGTCTGGCGCGCAATCGCCCCGACCTCGACCGGCTGGCCCGAAAGCCGCGGCGCCTTGCACCAGCTATAGGCGCCTGCCTTGTCGGGATCAGGTACGGTGTTGCTGTGCGCAGGATCGGAGGAGCAATCCCGCATCCATGCATGGGAAACGTCCTCGCTGATCTGACTCAGCGGCAACGGCTCCACAACCATGTCTGGACCAACAATGCCGCGCGGGAACAGTCCGCAATCGGCGCCTTGATAGGCGCCATAGCTCATCAACACGCCCGGTCCCTTGCCGAGCTCACTGAGCGCGAGGCTGTCGGCAAGCCTGAGGAAATGAGCGAAATCACCGCTGCGCCCCGCGCGCCAGCGGTCGAGCTCGTCTGCGGTCGAGAGCGACAGCATGTTCTCTAGAGTATCGGCGAACACTGTACGTTCAAGGAACGTGCGAAATGAGGTCACGATCGACAACAGCCGTACGCGCTCGCCGAGTTCGATCGCGCGCGTCGCGCCGCCCGGCTGGAAGGCAAGGCTGTGTGGCCATTTGCCAGCAATGATTCCCATAGTCTCGAGCAGCCGCGCCCGCGCCGGCAGCGCATCGCGCGCCGCACTGCCGCGGGTGGCCGCAAAGCGCTCGCGAGTCTCCTGGTACCAATCCTGCGAAGCGTAGGCTTCACGGGCGAAGTCAGGCATGAAGAAGATGTAGAAATGCGTAAGATGATCGGCGGCATTCTCTGCCGCGTGCGCGATATTAGTGGCGAGCAGACCGTTCGGCGCCGCCTCGGTTCCCATCGCATGGCGAAGCGCGGCAGCGGCGGCGACCGACTGCGAGACCGAGCAGATGCCGCAGATGCGCGGCGCCAACACCAGCGCATCAAGCGGTGGCCGCCCCTCCAGAATTTGCTCGAACCCGCGATAGAGCGGCGCCGTCACTTCGGCGCGCTGGACCCGGCCGCTTTCGACGTCGAGGCGGACTTCGAGATCGCCCTCGACGCGGTTGAACGGGCCGATCGTAATCCTCGTCATGGCGTGCGCTTGGCCGTGGTGCGGCCGGGCGGCACCACCACATGATCAGCGGTCGCATTCAGCCTCACGCGCCGCGGAGTCGCCGATTTCGACAACGCCGCGAGCGCGACGAACCAGGCTTTTGGCATGTCGGTCGGCAAGCCGACTGGGATGCCGGCAAGCTTGGCGGTCTCCAGGAAATTCTGCGCGTCTTCGAAGCCAGGTGACGTGCAGGCGATGCAGGCATAACCGCCCTTCGTGCAGGAACCGCCGCCGTTCCAGGAGCGCTGGTTGCAATCGCCGACAGCCTGAGTCGCCTTGCAGCCGAGATGCTCCATGAGGCAGCCGCGCTCGGACATGGTTTCGGCGCTGGCCTTGAACTCATAGAACTCGTTGCGGGAGCAGCCGTGATGAGCAAGATGGTTGGCAACGAATTTCGGTCGGCCATAGGTGTCGAGGTCAGTCGCTGACAAGTCCTTGGACGTCAGTGCCAAAATGGTTTCCATCATCCAGCCCGGATGCGGCGCACAGCCAGCCACATTGATCACCGGCAAGCCGAGCCGGGAGCGGAAGCCTGCGCCGAGCGCGCCGCCAGCATCGGCGCCC
Organism: Bradyrhizobium sp. T-12; assembly: GCF_058314695.1. Lineage (NCBI taxonomy): Bacteria > Pseudomonadati > Pseudomonadota > Alphaproteobacteria > Hyphomicrobiales > Nitrobacteraceae > Bradyrhizobium > Bradyrhizobium sp. T-12. The sequence continues at coordinate 429,735 of NZ_JBZFQJ010000002.1, forward strand.
TCGAATTGCAGCCCGACCGCGTCGGTTGGATTGGCGCCGGCGGCTGGCACCCCGCCATAGGCGGCACAGCTTCCGACCGCAACGACATAGTCCGCCCGCGGCGCGAGATCTAGCATCCAGTGGTAGATCGAGCGGCCCGTGCCCGCGAGCATGTTGAAGCGGCCGCTATCGTTCGGGCCGCGGGCAACGGAGCCTTCGAGGAGCAGTAGGTCGAGCGGCACCCTGCCCTCGCGCACGGAGTTGAGCACCTCGGCCGCTTCCTCGCCTGTCTCCTCGCTGACCGAGGGATGCCACAGCAGGTTGATGCCGAACTGCCTCAGTTCGTCGAACCAGCCGGAAGAGCCGCTTTCGAGGATCGACATGGTGCAACCGCCGCAGCTCGCGCCTTGCAGCCAGAGCAGGTTGGTCATTCCGTTCGATTGGCTCATCACTTGCCCTCCAGCTCCACCAGCTTCGGCCGACCCGGCTCGAATGGCAAGCCCTCGGCGCGAAGGAACTCAGTCATGATCGCCCGGCGCGCCTTCATGTTTAAGGTGCCTCTGGCGGATCCGGTGCGTGATGATCCAAATTAGACCGACGGCAAATGGTACGAACAATGCTGTCGCGAGTGACGGCTCGACATGCAAGCCGCCGTCATGTGCGCCCTTAGCGAGGTAGCCGAACAGGCTGACGACGTAATAGCCGATCGCCGCCACGGAGAGGCCTTCGACGGTGCTCTGCAGGCGCAATTGCAGCTTGGTGCGCTCGTTCATTGAGCGCAGCAGGTCACGATTCTGCTCCTCCAGTTCCACGTCCACCCGCGTGCGCAGGAGATCGGCGGCGCGCGCTAGCTTGATCGATAAGTTGGCCTGGCGGTCCTCCATCGCGGCGCAGGTGCGCATCGCCGGCGCCATCCGCCGGGCAAGGAAGGACGACCAGGTCGGTCGCCCTCCGATCTCGCTTCCTTCGATCACGCCAAGGCGGGCCTGCACGATGTCGTAATAAGCCCGGCTCGCGCCGAAGCGGAACAGGCTACCCGCTGCGCCGCGCTCCAATGAGGCGGCCAATGCGGTCAGCTCCGTGAGGAGGTGATTGTTGAGCTTGAGGTCCTCGGCGCCCTGCATCTCCTGGAGCACTTCGACCAGCCGCCGCCCAATGTGATCGACCGAGGGCGCGAGCTCGAGCGCGGCCGGCAGGCCGAGCAGCGCCAGCGTGCGATAGGTCTCGATCTCCAGCACGCGCTGCACAAGAGCGCCAAGCCGGCCCGGCGACAGGCCGTCGTTGCAGATGAGAATGCGGACAAAGCCCTGCGCATCCGCACGAAAGTCGGAAGCGACGACCGCAGGGCCGCTGCGGACTGTCGCCATTGCGAGGCTGCTCTTATCAAACAGCTCCTCAGCGCGCGCGACGGCCGCTTCGGTCTGCTCCACCTCGAGCCTCACCGCCACAAGCAGCTGTCCCGTTTGCGGCAGTGCCCGGATCAATGCGGTAAGTTCGTCACCGATGGGAGCGAACGCCAGCGCGGATGCCTCATTACTCCAGATCCAGGTGAAAGTCGTGAATTCGGAATGCTGTTCCCAGCGTAGCGAAACTGCTCCGATTGACACCTGGTGGTGCTTAGCCGACACCTCGGGTGCCGCCAAGCCCTGCGCGGTGCAAAAGCCTACAAAGGCCTGCCGGTCGGCGGCCGCCGCTTCTCCCTGGCCCAAAAAAGCAAATCGCAGCACTGCGAGAGGCGCGGAGAGCCGCGTGAACGGACGCGCATGCACCTCACCCAACACTGCACCGCGTTGCGGGTGCAACGCGAATCCGGCCAGATCCAGACCATGCTCCATCGACGATCCCTAGGATACCGGTTTGCCCACGCGAGGGTGCCGGCTTGTCCGTTGACTAGCGCAGGTCTCTGGCACTTGCGCAATGGTAGTCGCAGGCGTCTCGCATTGCGAGCCAGACTACGCCGCGACGACGTTGGCCATGAAACGGTCAAGCTCCGCGCGCAGGCGGTGGCTCGCCTCGGTTAGTCCGCGCGCTGATTGCAGCACGGCGGAAGCCGCCGAGCCGGTCTCGCTTGCTTCGCGATTGACCTGCTCGAGATTGGATGACACCTGCGCGGTGCCAGAGGCCGCCTGCTGCGCGCTCTGTGCGATCGCCTGTGTCGTCGCGGTCTGCTGGTCGACGGCGGACGCGATCGAACCCGAGATGGCGGAGATATCGCCAATGATGCCGGCGATCGACTTGATCGCGGCAATCGAATCTCCGGTCGCTTGCTGCATACCTTCGACGTGAGAGCCGATCTCCTCCGTCGCACGGGCGGTTTGGCTTGCAAGCGACTTCACCTCGGCTGCGACGACGGCAAAGCCGCGGCCCGCCTCTCCGGCGCGGGCTGCCTCAATGGTGGCATTGAGCGCGAGCAGATTGGTCTGCTCTGCGACCGCTGTAATCAGCTTCACGACATCACCAATCCGGTGCGAGGCTTGCGCGAGCGTCGCGATGCGGGCGTCCGTGCTCTTGGCCTGGGCTACCGCATTACCGGAGATCGCATTCGAGTTGCGGACCTGGGTGCGAATATCATTGATCGACAGCGACAGCTCCTCGGCCGCCGAGGCGACCAAACCAATGCTGCTCGACGATTCTCGCGCGGCGCCGACCACCGCGTTGGTCAGGCCCCCTGTCGCCTCCGCATTGCGTGACAGCGTTGATGCTGCTGCTTCGAGTTGCTGAGCAGAACCCGAAATGCCGTTGACGATGTCACCCACCGCGGCCTCAAAGCCGCCAGCGAATTTAGCGAGCTCAGCGCGCCGCAGCTCGGCCGCCGACCTGTTACGCTCTTCGATCTCCGCAGCTTCGCGTTCGGCGCGCTCAATGGCTTGCCGCTTGAAGCTCTCGACCGCGCCAGCCATCTTGCCGACCTCGTCGTGCCGACCGAGCCCCGGCAGCACGATCTCATAGCGGCCGTTTGCCAGCTCGATCATCGAGCTGCACATCGCGATGACAGGTTTTGCGATACCGCGTCCGATCGCAAAGGAGAGCACGAGGCCAATTGCAATCGAGGCGAGCGCAAGGGCAACCACTACCGATTGACCGTGGATGATTTGCACCGCGGTCTTTTTCTCGGCATCAGCCTGCTCCGCCAAAGCCACTCGCTTCAGAGAGGCGGCCGCCCCGGATAGTCCGTGACGCAGCTTCCACATGTCCGCCATCAAACGATCGATCTCTTGGCCTGCGGCCTCCACTCGGGCGAACCCATCTCGGTAAGACGCGACGAGCTCGTCGAGCGCCTGTCCGCCGACGTCCGGCGAGCGACGCTCTCGCACGATCGCACCTTTAAACCCTTCTATTCTCTGTAAGACGTCCCTCGCGAGGACTTCATCGTGGAGCTTCAATTCTGTCGTTACGAGGCGATCGATCGTATCGAAACGCTCAATGATATTTTCTGCTTGAGCGCCCGGCGCCTTCACCTGATCGAGCGCGGTCCGGATGACGTGCGCCTGTCCGCCCATCGTGGCTGCCGAGCGATCGATCCCGGCGCGCAGCGCCAACACTTTGTTGAAGGAATCGGTATAGGCGCGGTAGGCTTCGAACAGTTCCTTTATCGACTGCTGCCAGCTGAGAGTTGCAGTCTCGGTTTTGGCTGCCGTGATCGTTCGCTCGAGCAAGCGTCGCGCCTCTTCCGCGGCAGCTTCCGCCTCCTTTATGCCCGTCAGGGCGTAATAGCGCGCGTTGCTCTGGTATGCCGAGAGCGAGCTGTCGATTTCGCGCGCATAATCCGATTCCGACATGCTGATACGATAAACGTCGAAGCCGTCGAGGATCGCCTCATAGCCAAACCAGGCGCCCGCCATGGTGCCCGCCGACAGCAGCAGAACGATAGCAAATCCCATCATGATTTTCAGGCGAATTGACAGGTTGGCGATGACTGGCTCGCTTTTCGGCAAGCTCATGGCCGCTGCATTCATCCGGCCCTGTGTCTGGAAGACGCCTGCCCGGCGCGATGCGCCGCCGCGCCGAATGAAGCTCAAATCCATATCGCAAATACCCGGTTCGCTGGAGCTGGAAATGAGCAAACGATGTGCCGTCTCTCCTAATCATCGGTAAATTGCAGCGAGCTGCCGCGCAGCAAGTGTCGTGCGCCGGGTAAGGAAGCTCGCTGCTCATGCAGGGAAAAAGACCGCGAACCCACGTGGATGCAGCGGAAAATAGCAAAGAGGTTCAATAAAGATATGAAAGCAGGATTTCCACCTGCGGTTAAAGCGGGTTTCCAATTCTTCGTTGCGTAGGGCCGCTGAAGCGTGAAGAAAAAAATTGCAGGGCGGTGATTTCGCGCCGGCATGCGCGCGATATTCTCGATGGCATGCGCTGATTCGTTTGTTCGCTGCGTCGAATCACTCTCAATGCAGGAGCATGCGATGACGAAAATCTCGGAGATTCCGGGTACGCTGGACGCCGTCGGCGCCGTCGGCACGGATCGCCAATCAATCTATGTCTATGAGGCACCGGTACGGATCTGGCACTGGTTAAATGCGCTAACGATCTCTCTTCTGGCCGTTACCGGTTATCTAATCGCCTCGCCGCTTCCCTCGATGCCTGGTGAAGCTAGCAATTGGTACACGATGGGCTACATCCGATTTGTTCACTTCGCGTCGGGACAGGTGCTCGCCTTCGCGTTCCTTTATCGCGTCTACTGGGCGTTCGTCGGCAACCAGTATGCCCGCCAGTTGTTCGCGTTTCCGATCTACAACCGGATCTGGCGCTGGGGCCTTTTGTACGAGCTGCGATGGTACCTGTTCCTAGTGCGCTACCCGAAAAAATACGTCGGCCACAATCCTTTGGCCAATACTGCGATGTTCTTGTTCGTGATTGTGATGATCCTGATGATGCTGACCGGATTTGCACTTTACGCTGAGGGCGAAGGTCGCGACAGCTTATGGTATGCGCTGTTCGGCTGGTGGTTCTCGATCTTCCCAAACAGTCAAGACGTGCATACAGTGCACCATCTCGGCCTCTGGTTCATTGTGACTTTCGTCATCCTGCATGTATATGCTGCCGTGCGCGAGGACATCGTGTCGCGTCAGAGCATGCTATCGGCCATTATTACCGGCGAACGGACGTTTCGCGACTCGCGACCTGACTGATATCAGAATGTGCCCGCTAGGGTCACTCGGACGGTCAAGGGTTCGACCGGGTGAAGCACATAGTCCATCACACCAATGGCACAGACTGGCGCAGGGGCGGCATTGGCGGCACAGAGATTGTAAAGTTTGTCCGTCTTCAGCAGGGAGCCATAGGCATAGGTGATCTGGTTCGCCTTGCTGTTGAGGAGGTTGAGCAAATCGAGCTGGAGGCGCCAGCCCTTGTCGGTGCGGTAGCCGATCCGCGCGTTGAAGATGCCGGTAGGTTGCGATCGGAAGGCGTTGTCTTCCGTCAGCGGACTGGAGGCGAGATAGCGCCAACGCAGGGCGCCGAACCAGCCCGTCTTCGCGCCGAGCGAGATGCCGGCGGACGCCATCATGGTCGGTGCGTTAGGGATATAGTTGCCGGGCGCGTTGCCGATCTGCGCGGCGGGATAGCCGGCGAGTGAGGCATAAACCTCCGCCTGGTCGCTGTCGTAACCGCGAAAGCGCGCATGGGTCATCGCGAGATCGGCGTCGACGTCAATCCAAGACCGTGGGCGGTAATGGTTGGTCCATTCGAATCCATAGCGGCGGCTCGCGCGCGCCGTCGTGGTATCGCCGGCATCGCCTGAGAACAGGATCTCGGAATCCTGGTCGAGGACGAAGAGGCTGAGCGAGGTGTCGAGATCCGGGACGATCCTCGAACGCACGCCGACCTCCGCGCCCCTGGTGCGGACCAGCAGCGGCGAGCGCGGCAGCTTTGTCCCGGGATCGCTCGGATCTTCCGTCGTCGTCGCACCCCGCGCGTCGTTCGAGTGCATGCCATAGCCGGCGCCGAAAAAGAACTCGGTCTTGTTAAAGGGACCGACCACGATGCGAAGCTTGGGACTTCCGATCGTAGCGTTGGCATGGCCTGAGTTGTTCGCATCGAACAGCGACGTCACGTCGGCCGCGTAATAGTCCCCGCGCCAACCGACCGTGGTCCTCAGCCAGTCCGAAAAGTGCAACGTACTCTCGGCGTAAGCGCCGATGCTGCCTTCCCCGACCTTATCGCTGCGTACGTTGGACAGGAAACTGCGCCGGTGGGTGTCGGTGAGCGCGAGATCGATGGCGTCGTAACGGGACTGCAGGCCGAAGGTCGTCTGCATCGGCAGCCCAGCGAATGAGCCATCCATCGTCCGTGCGATGTTAGCGCCGGCCATTAGGCGGCCGTCGTGCTGGTGAAATTGGTCGCCGACAACGGGATTGGCCAGGAAATAAGTGAAGTTATTGTAGAGATCGAGCTCGCTCTTGACGACATAAGCGTTCGCCTTCCAGGCCCCGGAATTATCGCTCTGCGCCACGCGCGCCGACAGGGCAAAACGGTTTGCGTTGCCGCCGTCAGTCGGGTCTTCAGATCCAAACCGATCCATCAATCCGTCCGTCATGGCGCGCTGCGGCACCTGATCGGTCGAATTCCATCTGTTGGCGTAAGCCATGCCCGTGACCGACACGCCGTCGGTGGCCGTGCCCTGACTGTAGCGCAAGAGCCCATTGAGCTTGCGGAGGTTGTCCGGGTTGTCCCAGGGGCCGTTGTAGGTCCCAGCCTCGCCGGCGAGGAGCAATGTCCCATCGCCGAGCCTCGTCGAATCCATGCCGAGGAAGCGGCGATATCCAAAGCTGCCGGCGGTCATCTGCGCTAGCCCCTTCACCGTGCGGTCGATCAGGCCGATATGCACGGCGCCGGCCGAGGAGAAGTCGCCTTCATCGGCGAAGTAAGGCCCCTTCTTTACCTCCATGGCGGCGATCGCTTCAGGAATCAGCCAATTGAGGTCGGCATAGCCCTGGCCGTGGGCGTGAGTGCGCATGTTGGCAGGCACATCATCAACATAGATCGCGAGATCCGTGCCATGATCGAGATTATAGCCGCGCAAGAAGTACTGGTTCGCTTTGCCCTCGCCGGAATGCTGCGTCACAATGAGCCCCGGTACAGCTTCGAGCACTTCGCCCGGGCGCATCACGGGCCGCGCGTTGACGTCTTCGCCTGATACTGTGATCTGGCTTGCCATGCTCGACGCGGGAGCCAAGGCCGCGCTGCTCTTGGCCGATACCGCTGAGGCTTGCCCGCCCAGCTGGCTACTGGACCCTATGCCGAGCGCTCGATCCGAGCGTGGCGTTGGAGCTCTTCGCGGTCGCCGTGGGATCTCCTCACGAGTGACTATGACTGCAGGCAAGGTGTAGCTAGTCTGGATATTGTCTCCAGAGCTAGGTTCAGCGTCGATCATGAGGGCGCAGATGCTTAGTGCTGCAATGCTCGTCCAGCGGGCAAAGACGGCAGGCTTCGAGCGGCTCGACAGCATCGCTGCAGCCGCTAAGTCGCGCGTGATGTCGGCAAGGCGGTTCGAGTGGTCTTTCCCTTCCATGCAACGCGATACAGCAGGAGAGATGCTAGCCAGGCGAGAGCGAACAATGACATCACGCCGAAGCCTAAGATGGCTTGTGATCCCTTGAGGCGATCGACGAGGCTCGAAAGGGCACCCGTGAGCTCAAGCTGATCGCTGATCAGGCCAAGCGTTTCCACGCTGCCGATGAACAGCGCAATCGCGACTGAGGCACCTGTGATTGTCAGATTGTACCAAAGCTTTCGGGCCGGATCGACGAAAGCCCAGCGATAAGCGCTGGCCATAAATGCTGAATCCAAGGTATCAACCAGGGACATTCCGGCAGCGAAAAGTGCAGGAAAGACTATGGCCTGCCAGAGCGACAGGCCGCGCGCAGTCTCAGAGGCAGAGAGGGAGAGCAGGCCAATTTCGGTCGCCGTGTCGAAACTTAATCCGAACAGGAATCCGAGCGGATACATGTGCCAGCTTTGCGTCACAATTCGGAAGATCGGGCCGAGCAAATGCGAAAGAAGACCGCTTCCGGCTAGGGGCGCATCGAGTAATTGTGCACCGTAGACGCCGCTGGCCTGCGCTGCACGCATTGTGCGCCACAAGTTTGCGAAGATCGCAAAGTTGACGGCGGCCACGCCGAGCAGGAAGACGGCTGAAACCGAGGTTCCGAGAAGGCCGCCCAAGTTTTTGAGCAAACCCTCTCCGCCGAGGGTCATGACGCCGGCGGCAAGCAGGATCATTGAAGCGAGAACGATCGTGGAATGGCCGAGCGCAAAGTAGAGACCTGCAGTTTCGGAGGCGCGGCCGGCATGCATCAGCTTCCGCACGACATTGTCGATTGCCGCAATATGATCGGCATCCACGGCATGGCGCAGACCGAACACCCAAGCGAGCAGCGCGGTTGCCATTACCGACGGCTGACCGGCGAACAGCGCAACGGCCCAGCCCCAGGCTGCAATGTTGGTCAGCGTCAGCCCTGCCAGCAACAAGACAGTTCTCAACTTAAGGCCTTTCAAGAGGCCACTTCGTGACGTGACCTGCCCCATGCGGCGCCACTCCCCTGGTATGATCTTTTTGTCGAACTCTCATACCCTGAGCAATATTCAGGCCAAGTAAGACCATGGCGTAAAAGGGCGCCAAGCGATTGCACTTGCAAAAGAATCCCTGTCGATAGCGAGTTACGCCTTAAAATAGGCGATGCCGCTCGCAAACTAACTAACCATATTCGGCAAGGTACTTCCCATCCCTGAAGAAACGTATTCGTAGTTCAGCAAAGGCTCGCAAGGGCGCAACTGGCTTGGCCAATGGTCCGCCGTGCTTTGACCGGATTTTCTTCAGCTTTGAGGCTTGAGCGGGCCGCAGCAGAGACTGCTGACAGGTGAATGTGGCTCATCGGTGGTTGCAAAGTTCTCATTTGCCGGCCGCTTCCGCCTCACAGCAGAGTGACGCCAAAAGCAAATACATCGAGAGCTTTTGGGGGGAAGGCGTGTTTTACCAAGGCGAAATCGCGTTCGTGCCTATCGGGCAGCGCGGCCTGAGCGCGGATGGCCATCCCCAGAAGACACTCATCTGTTCGTTCGACAGCCCTCCGACGGTGCGGCAGTCGACGTCCAGCATGGGTAACCGGTCGACGCGCCGAGGCAAAAGCTCCGGGGCCACCTTGGCGGCTTAGGATTGCTCAAATGAAGAGGAGGAAGGCATGAAGTTCAGGACATTGTTGGGCGTGGCCGCTATCCTTGCGCTCACAGGTGTATCGGCTCCTGCCGCTGATAAGGATGCCGCCGACATTGCTGTCGAAGCAGCAAAGAAATATGCGGGCACGACGATCAGTATCGTCTGGGAGGCGGGCCTTCAATCGCTCGACCCGCTCAACTATTCGGGTCCGAAATGGGAGAAGCTCACTGGCATCAAGGTGAAGGTGGTCGAGGTGCCGACCGACCAGATGTTCACCAAGATCATGCAGGATTTCAAGTCGGGCGCCGGGGCCTATGACGCACTGAACGTCATTCCATCCTGGATGCCCGACCTGGCCCGGGCCGGAGCGCTCGAGCCCCTGGACAAATATGTCGACAAGTTCGGCTATCGCGACGAGTTGCAGGACATCGCCGCAGCCTATCGCGACAACCAGATGCAGTATGACGGCAAGATCTTCGGCTTCCCGGACGACGGCGATGTGATGCTGCTCTACTACCGCAAAGACATTTTCGAGGATCCGAAGATGAAGGAGGGGTTCAAGGCCAAGTTCGGCTACGAGCTCGCTCCGCCCAAGGATTGGAAGCAGCTTGACGACATCGGACAGTTCATCACTGACAAGATGGCGCCCAAGGTCTATGGCGCCGGCTTCTTCCGAACTGCGCCTTATCCGCAATACATGTTCCAGGAACGTTTCCGCATGGAGGGCGGCAAGTTCTTCAATGCCGATACGATGAAATCGACGGTGAACAGCGATGTCGGCCTGAAGGTCTTCAAGCAGATGTTGGCCGAGAACAAGTTCATGCCACCAGGCGTGGAGCAATGGAATTTCGTCGACAACTTGGCCGCGTTCCTCCAGGGCACCACCGCCATGACGATCTCCTGGCCCCCTTATGGGCGTTGGGCCGCCGGCTACGGCTCGGGCGAGGAAGCGCTGAAATGGGTACCCAAATCGCAAGTCGCCGGCAAGGTCGGGTATGCGCTCACGCCCCTCGGTCGCCCGGAGCTTGGCGTCGGTTTCGACCTGTCCGTCTCGGCCACGAGCAAGAACAAGGAGGCCGCTTATCTCTTCATCCAATGGCTGAACAGCAAGAAGACCAGCCTTGAGCGCGTGCAGCTCCCCTATACGCTCCGCGATCCCTTCCGCCTGTCGCACTACGCGAGCGAGAAATACCGTGCGCTCTGGCCTGATGCTCCTGCCTATCTCGACACGATCAAGACATCTGGCGAGAAGGGCCTGCTCGATCTCTCCCTGCTGCAGCAGGACAAGTACGACGAGGCGATGACCAAGGCCATTTCGAGCCTCTGGGCCGGCGAAGATCCGAAGACCATTCTCGACCGCATGGCGCAGCAGTTTGATGCCATCACCGAGAAGGTGGGCATTGAAAACCAGAAGGCGGTTTATAAGGTCTGGGCAGCAAAACCAGGCGCTTATCCGCAATAGTTGGCTTGGAGGGCGCGCGGGAGGCACCGCCTCCCGTGCGGCGCGATTCCTGGATTGATGATGACGTTCTCTTTAAGCTTTAATGGCACTGAACATCGCCGCCCGAGCCGGCTCGGGCGTGTGCTCGAGGACCGCCTACCCTATCTCATCGTTGCGCCCGCAATATTGGTTCTTCTCCTCGTCGGCCTCTTTCCCCTCATCTACTCGTTGATCGTGAGCTTCCAGCGCATCACGATGACGGACAATGATACGTCTTTCGCCGGCTTGCTGAACTATGCGGAGTTGTTCAGAGATACCCGTTTGTGGGCATCGCTCGGCCACACCGCGATCATCACAGCAATCGCCCTGCCTCTCGAGCTACTGATCGGCTTCCTGATGGCGCAGCTCTTCATCGACCGCATGCCCGGGCGCCAGCTCTTCGTCGCGCTCTTGGTGCTGCCGACGGTGATCTCTCCGATTGTTGCTGGTGCGACCTGGCGCCTGTTGTTCGACGTCCGCTTTGGTCCCATCGGTGAGATACTCAGCTTTTTCGCCGGCGAACCGATCCGGATCCTGTGGACCGTCAACCCTGCTTACGTCTATCCGGCGATCATCATCTGCGAAGTTTGGCAGTGGTCGCCGTTCATGTTTCTGCTGCTGCTCGCTGCGTTGTCCAATGTCGATCAGTCTCAACTGGAGGCTGCTGAGATCGATGGGGCATCGTATCTGCGCGTGCTTCGCGCGATCATTCTGCCGGCGATCGCGCCCGTGATAGCTGTTGCATGCCTTATCCGCGGCCTCGACCTCGTGCGCATCTTCGACATCATCTGGGCCCTCACCGAAGGCGGGCCGGGCTCGATGACCGAGACGATTTCACTCTACACCTATGTGCAGGGCTTCTCGCAATTCGAAACCAGCTACACCGCCGCGATCTCCTTCCTGGTGATTGCGCTGCTCACTCTCATTACCACGCTTGTCCTCAAGCGCATGGAGATTGCGCGATGAGGCTGATGAAGCTGCCCACCAGGAAGGGGCGCGTTCTGGTGCTACGCTATATCGGCGCCGGCGTCGTCACTTTGCTGTTTCTATTTCCGGTTTATTGGCTGTTTATGATTTCGTTCAAGACGCCGGACGAGATCTATCACGTGCCGCCATTGTGGATGCCTGGGCAGATCCAGTTCTCGAATTATTATGTCCTATTCAAGGATGGTGACGTCATGGCCATCCTGAACAGCCTGATCGTCGCCGGCGTTAGCTCCGCCATTGCCATCATTCTTGGTACCCTATGCGCCTACAGCCTCGCCCGCTTCGGCACGGGTGGCGAGAACCTTGCGATGTGGATCATTTCCCAGCGCATGATCCCGCCGATTGCGGTCGTCTTCCCGATCTTCCTCATCTACGTCTATTTCGGTTTGGTTGACGGCTACTTCGGCCTGATCGTGCTCTATACCGCGTTCAATCTGCCCTATGTCATCTGGATGATGCGGGGTTATATCGTTGATGTTCCGCTCGAGCTGGAGGAAAGCGCCCTCGTCGACGGACTGAACCGATGGCAGGTCATCTGGAAAGTCGTCTTCCCGATGGTGCGCCCGGGGCTCATGGCGACTTCGGTCTTTACTTTCGTGTTCGCCTGGAACGACTTCCTCTTCGCGCTGGTGCTCACGCGTACCGAAGTGATCACTTTTCCGGTCATGCTGACGCACTATTTCGGTGGCCAGTCGAACTTCTGGGCCAAAATCGCGGCGATGTCCGTCCTGGGGACTTTGCCGATCTTCGTCGCAGTTACGGTAATGCAGCGCTATCTCGTGCGCGGCATCTCGCTCGGCGCCGTCAAAGGTTGAGGAGATTAGAGTGGCCGACGTCAAGTTGACCGGAGTGCACAAATACTACGGTAACGTGCATGCCGTTCGGGGACTAGACTTAACCATCAGCGATGGCGAATTCGCTGTGCTCGTGGGTCCGTCAGGCTGCGGCAAGAGCACGCTTTTGCGGACGATCGCCGGTCTCGAAGATCCGGACGACGGCACGATCGCGATTGGCGGCGCTATCGTCAACGATCTGCGTCCGCGCGAACGCAACATTGCGATGGTCTTTCAGAACTACGCACTCTATCCCTATTTAACCGTCAATGAGAATATCGCGTTCGGCCTGCGCGCCCGCAAGACGCCAGAAATCGAGATCAGGAAGCGGGTCAGCGAAGCCGCCGAGATGCTCGGCATCGGCAATCTCCTCCAGCGTTATCCACGTCAGCTCTCCGGTGGACAGCGTCAACGCGTCGCGATCGGACGGGCCATCGTTCGCAAGGCGGATCTTTTCTTGTTTGACGAGCCGCTCTCGAATCTGGACGCCCAATTGCGTGACGAAATGCGAACCGAGATCAAGCGTCTGCATCACGAGATCACCACCACAATGATCTACGTTACACACGATCAGGTCGAGGCGATGACGCTGGCGGATCGTATCGTGCTGCTACGCGATGGAAAAATAGAGCAGCAGGGAGCTCCACTCGAACTGTTCGAGCGGCCGCGAACGGGCTTCGTGGCGGGCTTCCTCGGCTCTCCTTCGATCAATCTCATACCGGCAACCCTGACGGCGATGAATGGCGGGCTTTCTGTCGTTTTCGGTTCCGGAGAGTCCCTGACTGTGCCGCCTGCGAAGGCCACTGCCCTTTCTAGCGTGGCGGGACGTGAGGTCATTGTCGGCATTCGGCCTCAGCATTTCGGCCGAGCCGGCGACGGACCATTGCGCGATGGGGTGGTGCCCTATTCAGCGGTCGCCGATCTCATCCAGCCTACAGGTACTCGTACCTTCACGACCATCAAGATCGGCGGAGTAGACGCAGTCGCGGAGCTGCAAGCACATGATGTTCAGAGCCATGGCGAGCGAATCCAGCTCGCCATCGACCTCAATCGGATGGTGCTGATCGATCCGGCCACAGGCTCGGTCATCGCCTAAGCGCAAGAGTTCGCAAACCCAACAACGGGATGCAGGGGGAAAAGCATGGCATCGAGACTTTTTGCTAGCGGAATCGGAGCGCCCGAGGGGCCAATCTGCCTCCCCGACGGATCGATGTATGTCACGGAGATGTCCGCATCGACGTTGTGCATCACGCGGCTCGATCAGCGAGGCAATCGCAGAGTGGTTCGCGCGACGGGCGGCCGCCCGAACGGACTGACGACGGACGGCCACGGCCGCATCTGGATCGCGGAAGCGGGCCTGCGGGCGCTGATTTGCATCGACCAAGCCGGAAACGAGATCCGGCGCATGCAGGGCGAAGGCGCCGATCGCTTTCTATTTCCGAATGACCTCTGCTTCGGCCCCAACGGACTACTCTACATGACTGATTCAGGCATGGCGGCTGAGGATTTCATCAACGGGCAGGCCTTCGTCGAGGGCTATATGGACCTTGATTGGGACGGCCGCGTCTACGAAATCGATCCCGCGGCCATGAAGGTCCTTCGCGTCCTCGATCGCAAGATCCGATTCACCAACGGGATTGCTTTCGGGCCCGACGACCATCTCTATGCCAACGCATCGTTCACAGGCGAAATCTACCGCTATGACGTACTCGGCAAGCCAATGCCTGAACGTGTTGTTTTCGGCAATGTGCTGCAGCCCGACTCCAATCCTGACTTCAAGGGGCCCGACGGGATGGCTTTTGGCACCGACGGCCGGCTCTATTGCACAGTCTATAATCAGAAGAACGTCACTGTGCTCGACCGCGGCGGCAACGTCGTGGACCGGCTCATGCTGGATGGGCCGCAACCGACAAATTGCGCCTTCACGATTGAAGGCAAGAAGTTGCGCGTGACAGAGGTCGGCAAGGGCCAGGTTGAAGAGCTCGATGTGCCCTGCGAAGGGGTGCCTCTACATCTGCCTAAATTCGGTTAAGGTTGGAAACTCGTTTCCGGTCGGCACGCGGCACTTGGCACAGAGCAACTAGCTGGTGCAGGCCGCAGATGAGTTGGCGGCAGCTCGCGGTCTTAGCATTTCGCGACGGCGCGCCTGGGGCGGATACATACGAGCATGAACAGTTCAAAACAGGAGCTAAGACAAGTGGGGCCGCTGGCTTGCCGAGGATTATGGCCACCGGCCCCGGCGTCAGCTACTTGAAATTGCCCTGCCCCAGGTGCAGTAGCGATAGCTGACAGGCACGAGATGGCCCGGCGGCGGCTCCTCCGCAAATCTCGGCTGCAGTTAACGTAAATGGCAGGGCGCGAGGTGATGTTATGTTTTGTTTTGGTCAGCATGGCGGTGCCGCCAGTTGAAGTGCCGTGATCGTCGCCCACCAGGACGGCCTATGTCGCGGAGCCGCGAACGGAAGTTGGGCAATTACTCGTCCGGCTACGACGCGAGTTGAGTGATTGGTTAGGTCGGAACTCCTTGCGAGCCGTTAGTTGATCGCGAGCGGAGCTCAAACTCTAGCTCTGTCAGCTTTTTGATCAGCTGCTCAATAACCGCCTCGTAATCAGAACGCGTGAGTGAGTTCACGCCACGGGAGGCGAGCTCGTGCTGCAGGATTGTTGCCATCACGGCCTTGACGCTCATAGGACCTCATCTGAAATGATTTCGCATCAAATCTCAAACCAAGGAGACAATCAACAAGGAGGAGGATGGAGCTGGAAGTGTCGCTGCATTCCGATCGATTATCAGCCCCAGGGATGCATACGTACCCAAAAGACTTTGAGCCTGGATATTCGATGCTCCTCCACCAGTTGGCCGATTTGCTGACTCCGCTTCCCGTCTTTGCTTTATGAGCTGGTCAAAAAGCCACCATCAGCTAGCACGAGAGCAGCTCTTGTGGTAATTGCAGTCCATAGGTCCATAGTTTGTTTTTGAAGAGTTTCATTTCGAGGACGATTTGTTCGTGACGATGGTTGCCGTGCTTTGCCAATTTGCATCCGCCGATTGCGTTGATAAGATCGTGACGAGCTCTGCATTCGACAGCACGCTTACTTTCCAGGGCTGCGTTATGAACGGCCAGACAGGGCTGGCCCAGTGGAAAGAAGCGCATCCAATTTACCGCTCAGATACTTGGCATATTCAGCGGCACAAATGCATGCCGGGAGATTACAATATCGCTCACCACAAAGCGTAGAGATCAAAGAAGCTACGCAACGCCCGCCACCGCGGTGTCAGCGAGAGCGTATGCGGTTCATCTAATGTCCCCAGCGCAACGCGCGGACGGGGCTTGCCGGGGCTCTGTTCGCTCGGAAGCATTTGAGCTAAGCCGAGTGGCTACAGGACGAAGAAAGTACAGCGAGAGGCCAGGGTTCCGTTCGCAAATCCTCTTTAATGCGTCGGCCTTGATCCAGAAAAGCTCCAAATCGCTGGCCGCTCGAGCAGATTGCGTGCGGCGGCGTCGATCCACGGCGAACAGCCCAACCTCACCAAAAACCTCTCCTGGATACAAGAGCTTGTCTATTTCGGGAAGCTCGACTTGTCCTGATCCGATGAGATAGAGTGCATCGGCGTGATCCCCTTTCTCGAAGATTGTCTCTCCAGCCTTGATCCGCTGTGTGTGCATGAACGGCTGAAGCCAGTTCGGAGAAAGATCTGTATTAGCGGCGAGCTTGGCGCGGCGTAGTACCAAGACCATGCGGACGAAGTAGGCAGCGTTTAGTGGAAGCAAAATAAAGTGCAGAATCAGCACAGGGTAGATACCGGCGCCAGTGGCATAGACGATGAATGCGAGATTGCTGCAGATGGCGACGGCCCGCAGAGTCAGCATGGTGTGCATGCAGAATGTCACGAGGACGAGCGAAGAGGCCAGATAGCCACAAGCTTCTATCCACGTCATGGCAGCCTACTTTGCTGCTTTAGGCGCAATGAATCACCTGCAAAGCGCGGGCCAAGCGTTCATCAGAAGACGAACGGCTGACGTACCGCCTCAGCCGAGCCGGAGCCTGCTTCGCTCTGTTGGTTATCCAAGGCTGCACGCCGCGCATATGAACCAGTTCACACGCTGATCGGGGCGCTTCGCTTCGCCAGCGTTATAAACTGCTGCCGGTGCCAGCAAGTTCTATCCGCTCGCGTCACTTAAGGTGGCAGCCGATCGCGGTCCGGTCACGGGACCGGATAGTCTTATTTCAGGAAGCCGATAGACAGCCAGGGCACCGCGGCGACGATCAGCGTGCCAATGAGCAGCGCAATCATGTATCCCACGATTGGTCTCATACCGTCGTCCGGGTTAATGCGGCTGATAGCGCAGGCCGCGTAGTAGCCGACCCCAAACGGCGGTGCGAACAGGCCGATGCCCATCGCGAGAACCACGACCATTGCGTAATGGACATCGTGGACCCCAACCTGCCGCGCGATCGGGAACAGGAGCGGACCGAACAAGACGATGGCTGGGATCCCCTCCAGCACGCTGCCTAGAATCACGAAAGTTACGATCGTCACCGCTAGGAAGACGGGGACACCGCCGGGAAGGCTGGTCATGAACTTGGCAAGCGAGGCTGAAAATCCCGACTGGGTCAGCGCCCAGGCCATTCCTGTCGCGGCGCCGATGATGAGCAGAATCGCGCCCGACAGGGAGGCCGTCTCGACCAGCATAGGATAGATGCGTCGCCAGTCGAACTGGCGGTAAATGAGGAGACCGGCGCAGGCCGAGTACAAGATGCCGATGGTCGAGACCTCCGTTGCCGTTGCAACGCCTTCGACGACGGCGGTCCGGATCACGAAAGGCAAGGCGATCGCAGGAAGAGCAATGACAAAGGCTCGGCCGATCTCCCGCCCAGTCGCCCTTTTGACGTGAGAGAGGTCCTCGCGCCGGTAGCGCCACCACACGATCGCCCCGAGCATAACTGCGAGCACCACGCCCGGGAGCAATCCGCCGGTGAATAGCGCGGAGATCGACACGCCCGTCACCGAGCCGATCGTGATCAGAACCAGCGACGGCGGAATCGTTTCGGTTTGCGCCCCCGTGGCGGCCAGCAACGCAACGAGGTCGCCGGGTTTGGCGCCACGCTGCCGCATCTCGGGAAACAGCACAGGGGCCACGGCCGCCATATCTGCCGCCTTGGACCCTGAGATACCGGAGACCAGATACATAGCCCCGACCAGGACGTAGTGCAGCCCGCCGCGGACGTGGCCGAGGAGACTTGCGAGGAAACCGACCATTGCGCGAGCCATGCCCGTCATCTCGATCAGCAGGCCCAGGAAGACGAAAAGAGGCACGGCGAGCAGGATCAGATGGCTCATCCCTTCATCCATCCGCCCGATCATCACTACGTCCGGCGTGCTCGTCGTAAGCGTGAGATAACCCACGGTGGCGAGACCGAATGCAAAGGCAATCGGAACGGCGGCAAAGACCATCGCACCGACAACAAAGACGAAGAAGATCAGAAGGTTCAGATTGCCGAGCGGCTTAAAAACCGGCGCGAGCAGCACGAACGCAAGGATGAGACCGGCGACGATCGCTAGAGAGGCCAACAAGCTGCGTAGATTGGCAATTCGGCAGAGCCGGAGGGCCGCGGCGATCAGCATCAGCCCAATTCCGATCGGTAGCGCCGCCGCACGCCAAGTGTTGATGATCTCCAGCGCCGGCGTGGTGACGAAGGCCTCGTCGGCGGCAAATTCATAGGCCGGCCAAACGACGAGCAAAAGAAACGCCAGCGAGGCTGCGGCCGCCACCACGTCCAAAAACGCACGCACCTGGGCACTGAGCACGCCGACGATGGCTGTCATACGCATGTGCTCGCCGCGCTGGAAAGCAATGACGGAGCCGAGCATGGCAAGCCAAAGGAAGAGAATACCGGCGAGTTCGTCGGACCAGACGATGGGGGAGCGGAATACGTATCTGCCTACGATTCCTGCGGCCAGGATTGCGACTTCGGCCAGGACGAGTAGCGCGGCTGGGACCGCGACGAGGTGGCCCAACATCGTGTTCGCTGTTACCGCCCAATGTCGGGGACCCCGTTCAGTCGAGGCGG
This sequence comes from Bradyrhizobium sp. T-12, assembly GCF_058314695.1. Taxonomy (NCBI): domain Bacteria; kingdom Pseudomonadati; phylum Pseudomonadota; class Alphaproteobacteria; order Hyphomicrobiales; family Nitrobacteraceae; genus Bradyrhizobium; species Bradyrhizobium sp. T-12. The sequence continues at coordinate 448,246 of NZ_JBZFQJ010000002.1, forward strand.
TCGCTCCACCGTCATCAGCATGTGGAGCGTGGCTCACGCTGCTCATGACAGCTGACCCGCCGCTTTTTCGAGCTGCGACCACGCCTCCTCGCCGAATTTGCCCTTCCAGTCGGAGTAGAAGCTAGTCTTGGACAAGGCTTGTCGGAAGGCGGCGCGATCGACTTCGATAAATTTGAGACCTTTGGCCGACAGATCGGTGCGCAAGGACTGGCTGAGCTTTGCGATATCAGCCCGCTGATCGACGGCGGAGCGATCTAGTTCGCGGGTCACGACCTCCTGAACATCCTTCGGTAAGCGCTCGAATGCGCGCTTGTTGGCGAGGATCCAGTATCCGTCCCAAACGTGCCCGGTCAGGCTGCACGTGCTTTGCACTTCGTAGAGGCGGGCGGTTGCAATGATCGGCAACGGATTCTCCTGGCCGTCCACGACTTTGGTCTGTAACGCGGAGTAGACCTCGTTGAAGTTAATAGGCGTCGGGCCGGCTCCAAGCGCCTTGAAAAGCGAGGTCAAAAGCGGCGCCGGGGGGACGCGGATCTGGAAATTCTTTAGATCGTCAGGGCTGCGGATCTCACGTCCGGAAGAAGTCACCTGACGAAAGCCGTTATCCCACGCTTTGGAAACCGCCATGATCGGAGTTTTGGCAATCTGCGTCCGGATGTAGGTTCCGAGATCTCCGTCCATAGCTTTCCAAACGCTATCGTAGTCAGTAAACGCGAAGCCGGTGTTCACCAGGCCCGCACTTGGGACCAGGGTGGCGAGGATCGAAGAGGACTGATTAAAGAATTCGACGCCGCCGCTGCGGACCTGGGTCATGAGCTCGGTGTCGGACCCGAGCTGGTTGGCCGGAAACAGCCTGATCTCGAGCCGGCCACTGGTAGCCTCTAGAATGCGTTGGATGGCTTCCTGCGCGCGGACGTTCACCGGATGCGTCGGATCCTGGCCGGTTGCAAATTTATAAACGAATTCGGCCGCAGATGCCGGTCGAGTGAGAATTGCGCAGAGAGGTACGGCCGTTGCAGCTTTCAACAGGGAACGCCGGCTGATATCTCTGCGTTTCGATACGCTCATGTCTTCCTCCTCGTTCTATTTACCTAGCGGTGGCGATCTCAGCGCAGGCGGCGCAGCCGTTCCGCTCATTCGTGTGCCCGCGTCTTGAGTGCCGGCATTTGGGCAAAAGCCAGCGTTCGCCGCTGCAAGGTGCGGCGGGCAACGTTGAGTACAGCTTGTTGGACCTCAGCCCAGCGGCGCTAAAGCCACTGTTTGATTTGCCTTGCGACCTCTGCGGTGGAAATCCCGTAACGGTCGTGCAGCGTTGGAAGCGCGCCGGCGTCGAGAAATTCGTCCGGCAATGCGATCTGGCGGAAAGGCGGATGTGCCCCAGAACGCAAGAGGAGTGCGGCAATTGCTTCGCCGAGGCCACCAATGGTCGTGTGATTTTCGGCAACGACGACAAGCCGTGCCGGCTTGCTGGCCTCACGCAGGATAGTCTCTGCGTCGAGGGGCTTGATGGTTGGAACATGCAGCACCGCTGCATCCACGCGGTCATCCTTCAAAGCTTGGACGGCCTCGAGTGCCCGCATGGTCATGATGCCGGACGAGATGATCAGGACGTCCTTGCCATCACGGATCAGCTTGGCCTTTCCAAGCTCGAACTTATAGTCGTATTCATCCAGAACGACAGGCACCTGGCCGCGCAGCAGGCGCATGTAGACTGGACCTTGATGCGCGGCTATGGCTGGCACCACCTGCTCGATTTCACTGGCATCGCAGGGGTCGATCACCGTCATATTTGGCATGGCCCGAAACAACGCGAGATCCTCGGCGGCTTGATGACTTGGGCCATAGCCCGAGGTCAGGCCGGGCAAGGCGCAGACGATTTTCACGTTGCGGTCTTCCTCCGCAATGGTCTGATGAATGAAATCGTAGGCGCGCCGCGATGCGAACACGGCATATGTCGTCGCAAAGGGCATGAAGCCCTCTGCGGCGAGTCCGGAGGCTGCTCCGAACAAAAGTTGCTCGGCCATGCCCATCTGGTAATAGCGGTCTGGAAATTCCTTGGCGAAGATGTGCAGGTCGGTGTATTTGCCGAGATCGGCGGTCATGCCGACCACCTCTGGCCGGCTCCGTGCCAGTTCGACGAGTGCATGTCCGAACGGCGCTGGCTTCGTCTTTTGGCCCTCGGCCGCAATCGAGGCGATCATGGCAGAGGTGGTTAGGCGCGGCTTGCCCGCTTGCGGTGCTGATCTGACGGTCTTCATGCCTGCCTCCCGGCTTCCAGCGCGGCAAGGGCAAGTTGCCATTCGTGCTGCTCGACGCGAATGAAATGGTTCTTCTCGCGCTGCTCGAGGAAAGGAACGCCCTTCCCCATGAGGGTGTCGGCGACGATCATTCGCGGCTTCGGCTCGGGATGCGACTTTGCACGGTCGAATGCTGCGAGCACGGCATCGAGATCATTGCCATCGATACGTTGTACGAACCAGCCGAATGCCTGGAGCTTGTCGACCAAGGGTTCGAAGGCCATGACTTGCGTCGAGGGACCGTCGGCCTGCTGGTTGTTGACATCGACAATGCCGATCAGGTTGTCCAGCTTGTAGTGGGCCGCCGACTGGATGGCCTCCCACACGGAGCCCTCGTCGAGCTCGCCGTCGGAGAACAAGGTGTATACCCGCGCCTCGGACCTTTTGCGTTTGAGGCCAAGGCCCATGCCGACAGCAATGCTGAGCCCGAGGCCGAGCGAGCCACCCGACATTTCCATTCCGGGCGTGTAGGAGGCCATGCCCGACATTGGCAAGCGGCTCTCGTCACTGCCATAGGTCTCAAGCTCTTCCTCGGGGACGATCCCCGCTTCTATCAAAGCCGCATAAAGCGCAATAGCGTAGTGCCCGTTTGAGAGCAGGAAGCGATCGCGTTCCTCCCAGGTCGGATCCTCCGGCCGATAGCGCATCGCGTGAAAGTAAGCCACGGCGAGAACGTCGGAGATATCGAGCGCCTGAGCGATATAGCCTTGGCCCTGAACTTCCCCCATGCGCAGCGCATTGCGGCGAATGTTATAGGCGCGGTCCGCCAGCTTGGGCGTGTTGGTCAACGTTTTGGTCGGCGCTTCCATCGATCTGGACCTTCTCTTGCTGGCTCAGTGGATGAGCATGCCGCCATTGACGTCGATCACGGCACCAGTGACGTACGCGGAGAGATCGGAGGCCAGAAAAGTGTAGATGCCGGCGACATCTTCTGCGGTGCCGAGACGATTGAGTGGAATGCCTTCCAGAATTTTCGCACGCATTTCATCAGTCAGCTTGCCGGCCGTGATATCGGTGCCGATCAGGCCAGGCGTGACGCAGTTGACGCGGATGTTGTCAGGACCGAACTCGCGAGCCATGGCCTTGGCTAAACCAAGAACGCCGGCTTTCGCTGCCGAATAGTGTGGTCCCCCAAAAATTCCGCCGCCACGCTGGGCCGACACCGACGACATGCATGCGATCGATCCGGACTTCCGCGCACGCATATGCGGGATCACGGCCTGGGAGAGGAAGAGAACGCCTTTGAGATTGACGTCTTGAATGCGATCCCAATCGGCGGCTGATATGTCCAGGAGCTTCACCGGCTGGGTAATGCCGGCATTGTTGATCAGTATATCGATACCACCGAATGCCTCGACCGCGCTTGCAACTGCCCGCTCGCAGGACGATTTGTCAGCGACGTCGCAGCGCAAACCGAGGTGTTCCTTGCCAAGAGTGGCTGCTGCCCCTGCCGCGGCTCCGGCATCGATATCGAGGATTGCGACCCGAGCGCCCTCGGAGGCAAACCGCCGGGCGGTGGCGAGCCCGATCCCCCGCGGCGAGGCCGCGCCCGAAATGATGGCTGTCTTCCCGCTGAGCAGCATCAGTTCCTCCCGCAAATTGTTTTCCTTGACAATGCTAGGAATGACCCTCGCTCTCCGCGCCGACAAGCGCACAGTTGTCATGGGTCGATGAATCTGGTTCACTTATGCGATGCTCTCGAATGTTCCGATATCGGCAATTCGCGCCTTTGAGGCGGCGGCCCGCACCGGATCGTTTCGCGATGCGGCGAATGAGCTTCACCTGACGCCAAGTGCAGTCAGTCATGCAATCCGTAAGCTGGAGGACACGCTCCGGACCGTTCTCTTCGAGCGCAGTGCACGCGCGGTGCGGCTCACGCCGGCCGGCGAGAACCTGATGCGACATACCGGCGCTGCATTCGATCAGCTCCGCCGCGGCTTGGAGGAAGTCGCTGCTCGTGGTCCGCAGTTGGTGCGGGTTCACTCCGCTCCGAGCTTTGCAGCGCAATGGCTAACGCCACGACTGGCGCAGTTTCTTGCAGCCCATCCGAAGCTAGAAGTTCGCTTGGCTGCCAGCACAGACTATGCGCGTTTCAGTAACGATGATTTCGATGTCGACATCGTTTACGGTCCGCCGAGGGCGGAGGGCGTCGAGATTGTTCCTCTGCCAGAGGAAACAGTCACTCCCCTATGCTCCCGGAAGCTTGCAAAATCAATCAAGAAGCCGATCGACCTCCTGGATCAGACATTGATCCGTTCAGACGTGAAGCAAGTTCAATGGCATCAGTGGTTCGCCGCCAATGGATTGGAAGCTCCAGCGATTCACGGCATGAGATTCGATCGAAGTTTCCTGGCGATTGCAACCGCCGCCGAAGGACTGGGAGTAGCCTTGGAATCAACGCTTCTAGCGGAGCGCGAATTGGCTAGCGGACGACTGGTTGCTCCATTGGCCGGCCGCGCAACCGATATTCGATACGTCGGTCACAGGCTAATTTATCCGCGCGCCAGCCGGCAACGCTCGGCGGTGCGCGCTTTTGCCGATTGGATCGTCGCCCAGCTCGGAGGCGAAGCTAGCCTTTCCTCCCAGTAAGTATCGCTCGTTGCCGCGATGGTTTGGCTATCCGAAAAAGTGAGGATGGGCCTCGTCAGAACGGCCATGCGCGGTGGCTTATCGCAACAATTGTGTGACTGCGAGAGGGACGAGCAAAGACGTAACCAGCGCGTTCAGGCTCATCGCAATCCCCGAGAACACGCCCGCAACCTCGTCCACCTGAAACGCTCGCGCGGTACCAATGCCGTGCGCGGCGATGCCCGCGGCAAAACCACGCGCACGAAAATCAATGATACCACTCCAATTCATCAATGGCGTGACAATGATCGCTCCCATGATCCCCGTGAGGATCACCGCGACGGCGGTCAGAGAAGGGTCGGCGTGCAGTGTTTCGCTGATCCCCATTGCGACCGCGGCTGTCACGGACTTAGGCGCAAGGGACAGTACAACATCGCGCGGCAAGCCTGCAGCTTTCGCAAGCAGCACAATCGACGCGGCCGCTGTGACCGAGCCCACAACGAGGGCTGCCAGCATTGGCACGATCGAGGCAAGGACGATCCTGCGGTTCTCGTAGAGCGGGATAGCGAGCGCGACTGTGGCTGGGCCGAGCAAGAAATGTACGAACTGCGCTCCGCTAAAATAGACCGGATATGGCGTGCTGGTCACGAACAGAAACACGCCGATGATCCAGACCGCGTGGAGAACAGGATTGGCGAGCGGATGTCGGTGGAGGGCAAGCGACAGCGCTTCCGAGACTGCATAAACCAGTAAGGTGATCGTCAGCCAAAGCAGAGGCGATTGCGACAGATAGACCCAGAGCGAGAATGCATGGTCCTTCATGGCGCCTCATGACCGAACAGCCGGCTGACCAGGCGAAACGTTAGCACGGTCGCGAGAAGGGTCACTACGACGGAAAGGGCAAGAATCAACACAATTGCTATCCCATGAGCATAAATGAGATCGAGTTTTTCCACGACACCCACGCCGGCCGGGACAAACAGGAGAGACAGATTGTTGAGCAGCCCCCTGCTGGCAGTCTCAACGCCGCCGTTTCGCAGCGGTCCTTGAGCGATGATTGCGAAACGGTCACGGACGAGCAGCAAAATCAACAGCAGCAGGAGCCCGACGACCGGACCAGGCAGCAGCAGGCCGAACCCGCGCGTAATGGCCTCTCCGATCAATTGGCAGAGGAGGATAAGACCGAGACTTGCCAGCATGGGGCACCTGAGTAGCACTTTCACACGAGGAGAAGCTGCCGGAAGCTCAATTTTGTTGATTCTTGAGACCGGCGCTGCCCTCCTGCGCTGCAAAAAAGATAACGATTGATAGCCATCTCGATTTGCCGATGGAGCGTCATCGCGGCTGAACACCGGGGCTTGCCTACGACCGGAAGGGTAACTTTGATTCCTGCATCGACAAAGGTCTTTCTCAAGCTTTCCCTCTGCGCGTCGGACATTGGTGTGTCGCTGTACTCCTCGATCCGCCAGATGATCGCCGTGGAGACGCACACCCGCTGGGCCACTTCCTTGACGGACCAGTTCAACAGGCCGCGGGCGGCACGCAGATGCCTGCCGCTGAGGCCCTCATGCCAGCGATACAGCCCGTCTGCTCGCTGCAAGCGGCATTCGACTAAAAAGGCTGTGCGGTTTCGACCGAAACCGCCCATCCGCGCAGAGCTGCCTCGTGGTCGTCAGGCAATGTAAGCTCCTGGCCGGAGTTGCAGCCGGGCTTGGAGCATCTCGTGCACGACCATGCGTAGAGCCTCGCCGCAGTCCGGATCGACATCAAGATGGCTCGACAGACGTTTCAGGGCGAACGGACTGTTCTAGCAGACAGCAACGCGTACGTTGTTTGTCGCGCCTATTTGTCCGAATGGGAGGCCAAAGACCACGACGGCCAAGTCGCCGGACCGCACATAGCCTTCCCGTTGCGCTGCCACGGCCGCGATCCGGGTTATTTCTTCATGGCCGGAGGGATCGCTGGCCACGACACTATGGACGCCCCACAACAGGCACATGCGTCGCGCCACAATGTCGTCTGGCGTCAGAGCAAGAACGGGGATCGGTGGTCGTTTGCGCGAAATGCGGGCTGCGGTCGTCCCGCTCGCCGTGAAGCCGATGATGGCTTTGGCCTCGATCGTGGCGGCAAGATCTGCGCCTGCCGCTGCGACAGCGTGTGGAGGGGTAATCTCTTCGTCGACTTGCGCAGCCCTGATCAAGGAGCGATAGAGACGATGTTGCTCCGTACTCCGGATGATACGATCCATCATGGCGACGGCTTCGGCCGGATAAGCGCCGTTTGCCGTTTCGGCTGATAGCATCACAGCATCGGCTCCATCATAGATGGCGGTCGCAACATCGGAGGCTTCCGCGCGCGTCGGCGTCGGCGCTGCCACCATGGAATCAAGCATTTGGGTTGCGACGATCACGGGCTTTGCGGCCATTCGGCAAGCACGAATGAGCTCTTTTTGTCGGCCAGGCACGTTTTCCGGGGGAATCTCGACCCCAAGATCGCCGCGGGCGACCATGAGGGCGTCGGACAATTTGATGATATCATCGATGTGATCAAGCGCCATTGGCGTTTCGATTTTGGCGACGAGGCCGGCTGCCTCACCGATTAGAGCTCGTGCCTCAATCAGGTCTGAAGGCTTCTGAACAAAGGACAAGGCAACCCAGTCGACGCCCAGCTCTAGGCCGAAGACGAGATCGTCACGATCCTTCTTGGTCAGGGGGTAGATATCAAGCAACGCTCCCGGCACGTTTACGCCTTTTTGATCGCGGATCGTTCCACCGACAATGACGCGCGCTATCATGTCGCCATCGCCTGGCTTTTCGAGGCTTAGGCGAACACGGCCGTCATCGATGAGCAGATTTTGACCTGGATACGCAGCTACAAAGATCTCCGGATGTGGCAGAGGGATCGCCTGCTTTCCGCCTCTTGCTCCGTCCAGAACAAAGCGGACCGTTTCGCCGGCCTGCAGCGTGAGCTCACCCTCTTCAAGCGAACCGATGCGCAGCTTCGGGCCTTGCAGATCTTGTAGCACGCCGATGGGTCGGCCGAATTCGCGCTCGAGCGCGCGAATGGCGGTAAAGGCGCGCGCGTGATCGTCTTTGGTGCCATGACTGAAGTTCAGGCGGAATGTATCGGCACCTGCAAGATCGAGAGCACGGAGTTGGTCGAGCTCGACGGTTGCCGGGCCGATGGTTGCGACGATCTTGGCATGGCGCGAGCGGCGCATCAAAAATCAAACCCCTTGGATGAGCCGCCTTCGAGCCAGCCGCTCCTGGCGAAAGCCAATGCTTCGTCGATCACGCGCTCGCCCCATGCAAACGATGTCAAGCTCCAGAAGCGGCAGCCTTTGTCTTTTGCTGCGTCGCCGATAGGATGGCGTTGACAGCCCGGTACGCGAACACAATCGCAGGCCCGATGGTGATGCCTGCTCCTGGATAGATGCCGCGCATCGGGGATGTCATGTCGTTGCCGCAAGCGTAAAGGCCCGCGATGGATCTTTCCTGCCCGTCTAGGACCTGGCCGCAAGTGTCGGTTGCCAGGCCGGTGGCCGTGCCGAGCGTTGCCGGAACGATTGGAAGCGCGATAAACGGGCCTGTCTTGATGGGTCCGAGATTTGGGTTTTTCTTGCTCACGGCCGGATCGCCGAGCGTGCGATTAAAGGCGGATTCACCGCGTTTGAACAGCGGATCGCGCCCCTCAGCAGCGTGCGTGTTGTGCTCTTCGACGGTCTTTTCAAGCGCAGCCGGATCTAGCCCCAGCTGTTTGGCAAGTTCAGGAATTGTCCGGCCGACCTTGATGTACCCAAGGCGCGCATATTTTCCGATCCTCAAGGTCCAGGGCCAGGGCAGCAGATGTCCCATACCTCTCAACCGTACGAACTCCAGGTCGCAGATGAAGTAAAATCGCTTATCTGCCGGATAGCCGCTGGTGAACATCGCCAGGCAAATGTCGTGATACGAATTGGATTCGTTGACGAAACGCTTGGCATCCGGCCCCACTGCGATGACGCCGGGACGGCCGCGATCGAGCCAGCCATAGGGGACCACTTGGGAGGAGCTGCCGCTCTTGAGAATTGAGACGGGAGTCCAAAAGCCGGCAGAGGCGACATTGTTGTCAATCGCAGCTCCAAGCCTGGACGCCAGGGAAATGCCATCGCCCACAACGTCCACATGGGCCAGCGTGTCATCGTGCTGGTGGGGACCGCTGAGGCTGGCTCTTAACTCTGCGCTGCGAGCAAATCCGCCCGTTGCGAGGATGACGCCATGCGAGGCGCGCACGCGAAGGTCGGAACCGTTCCGCTTGACGACGGCTCCGGTGACACGCCCATCTTCCCTGATCAGCTCTATCAGCGGGGAGCCAGGCCATATCTCGACGCCGTGCTTGCGCAGACTGACGACCAGGCGCGCGATCAGGGCGTTCCCTCCGCTGAGCTCTGTCCCGCGCCTGTGGCCCAGCCGGTCACGCGCGTAGCGACCGACACGCCGCAAGACGTGTCTGAGGGCGGCAAAGGATTGGAAGGGATTGAGGAAGCTTCTGACCTCGCTGGATGAGATCATCATTCCACCAAGCACAACCCGGATGGGATCGCCGATCAGATCGAAATCGGCTCCGAGAAGGCGCCCATCATAGGGAGCCGGGCTCAGTGCCCGGCCCTTGTCGACGCCGCCGATCTGGCTCGAATGATAATCGGGCGCCGAGGCCAGCGTGAAGTTGACCTCTGTCCCGTCCTCAAGGGCGGCAAGTGCAGCTGGGCCGTCCTCGAGATAAGCATCGATGAAGCCTGCCCGGTAATAGGTGCCAAGTTCGTGCTGCAGGTAGGTCCTTGCCTTCGCAAGCGAGTCGTCGATCTTCGCTGAGCGCGCCTGGGGTGAGCAAGGAACCCAGATCATACCATTGGAAAGAGCTGTCGTGCCGCCGAGCCGGGCGGATTTTTCGCAGACAGTGACGCGCAGTCCTGCTTTTGCCGCATAGAGGGCGGCCGAGAGCCCGGCTGCACCACTCCCGACTACGAGAACGTCGGTTGCCCATTCGTGATCCGCCCTTGCGCTTCGGGCGATCGCCACGGTCATGCCCTTGCTTGATTGGCCCATCGGTGTGTCCATTCCAGCCTCGCTGCGATTTCTTGGAACTGAGGTCAGTGATGTTGGGGAAGCGGGACGGCTTTGAATTCCTCGGCTGCCGCCTTTACTGCCCGTTCGATCGGAATTCGTTCGATGGAGGAGGCGCCGACAAATCCGACGCATTGCGTCGACCGGTACACCTCGGCCGTATCCGCGGGCTCTGCGATCGCACCACCATGGCAGAGCAGGACAACGTCGGAGCGCCCGCTCCTGGCCGCGGCGTTGATGTCGTTGATGCGATTGATCGCGTCTTTGACCGACCGCCCTTCCTCATGGCCAACGAGCCCGCCCCGTGTGGCGCCGACATGAGGGATGATGCAGTCGGCCCCGGCGCTTGCCATCGCCTTGGCATCGTCCGGGTTTGCGACATAGGCGAGCGAGAAGATGTTCTTCTTGCGCGCAGATGCGATCATCTCGACTTCGCGTTCGAAGCCGAGCCCGACGCGGCCGCGGCGGTCGCGCCATTTGTCGCCCATGGTCGAGATGGTGGGATAGTTGATCACGCCTGAGAAGCCGGCCGCCCAGAATTTGTCGAGCAACGCATCGAGATCGAGCCGAACGGGATCCCAGGCCTCAACGCCGCCGATCACGGGGATGGAAGAGACAACGTTGCGGATTTCTGCGGCAAGCTCGAGCGTGCGCGCGTTGGAGTCTCCGATCCGGCTGGTCGGAAGCCCCATCAGGCGCGACAGCCCGGTAGAGTAGACCACCAGCATGTCCGCGCCCCCGAGGACAGCGCATTTGGCCACCAGGCCGCAGCTGCTGCCTGCGGCAAGAACCGCTCTGCGCTCGGCCACCTGGCTTGCGATCTTCGCTAGGATTTCGCTTCGCTCAAACATCCGCATCGCAGTCAGCCTTCCTGCGCCAATTGCTCGAGGATCCAACTCGCGGCCGCCTCGGCAAATTCGGGATCGTTGATGTGACAGTTCAATTCGCGCACCGTGATTTTGGGCGGCAGATTGTTCTTGACCGCGTCCAGCCAAGCGCGGTCGGCATTGCAATCACGGAACACGCCGCCGTCGCGGTCGTAGTCGGAGACGCCTTTCGCCGGCCAGAGCACGATGGCTGGCGCTTCGGCCCGCGACAGCCGCTCGGCCGTAAGCCGGCCGATGCTTGCGTTTTCGGACGGAGTTGTGCGCATGAGCGTGGTGTAGCGAGTATGGGAGTAGAACTGGCGGCAGCGAAACTGATCGGGGACGCTGGATGGTGGACCAAAATTGACCATGTCGACTGCGCCTGGCGCGACGACCTGCGGGATTGATCGATCCGCGGCTGCCTTGAGCCGATCCGGTCCGGCGCTGGCGGTGCCACCGACGATTTCGTCAGCAAGCTCGGTTGTGGTCAGATCGATTACAGCGTCAAACTCACCGGCCGCGATTAGCTGTTCCATCTTGCGCCCGCCGGCCCCGTTAGCGGGGAAAACGATCGCATCGAGGCCGGCCTCTCCAAGACGTCTTACGCATTGATTGGCCGCCGGCGTCGTAACTCCGAAGGCCGTGATGGCGACGATTTTCTTCCGTCTCCTCTGACGGGATGGCTCATATTGCATGGCGGCCACGGCGCGGCCGGCATTGTCCAGCACGCGTTGGGTGAAGGCGTTGATCCCGAAGAGGTCGACAAGGGTCGGATAGAGGATGATGTCGTTATGGACGGCCAGTTCGGCGAGCAGTGCGGGCCTGGCGCTACTCACAAGGAGCTTCGGGAAGCCATATGGTAAATCGCGGACGACTTCGCCAAAGACGGCGCTGCCCTTGCCACCCGCAATTCCGACAATTGCGCTGATCGCGCCTGATTGGCGAAGATCATCGACCATTTTGCGGGCCGATTGGGCAATGTCGTTCAAGAGCTCGACGGGAGAAACGGCGCGGCCGCCATCTGTCGGCTCTTTGTCCGACCCTGCCTTGGACGTACCGACGTCTAAGACCACCGTCGTGCGGCCCAGGCCTTCGATGACGTTTCGGAGATAAGATGCTTCTGCGCCCTTCGTATCGAGCGTCGCCACGATTGCAACGGCGCCAGCGGCTCCGACCTTGGGCGAGCGCCCAAGCCTGGCCGACTTCGCGTCGTCGGTGCAATGGTGCGACACGATCTTTCCTCTCCGATCCTGCTTGATACGAATGGTCTAAACGCGGCCGAGACGCTCAATAAGTGCCGCGCCGGGGAGAGTTGGGTAATATTGGGTAGATGTCTCGAAGCGCTCGGGAGCGCACCGGTGGCTCTAGCCAAGGTTGCCTGTCCTGTCTGCGGCGTGTCTTCCCCTCTCCTCTTCCGGCATCTTCTGTCCGGCGTCCTTTCGGGCCCATGAGACGCACGCGGTGCGCAGCAGGCGAAGGTCATCTCCGCCAGCCCTTGGGACGCTGTTTCACCCATTGCAAAAAGTGCCAAGTGGCGGGCGGGTGGACAGCTCGCGCGGTTCAATGCCTGTGAATTGAATTCTAAAAAGAGACCGCTGCTGGAGCTCTCCAACAGCGGCGTAAGTCGAGGGAGGAAGCAGACGAGGCCGGCCTGCCAGCGGATAGATGAGACGTCGTCGGAAGCCTGACGTGCCTAGATGTCGTGCAGATCTCTAGACCGAACTGAAATGCCGTATAAGATCAGTGCGATGTTTAAATGGGTAAGATTGGGTAGAGGCGGTTGAAGCAAAGAGCAGTCGGCGAGCTCATTTCAAGCAGGTCGGACACGCGCGAGGGTTATTGCCTAGCAATCTATGCGCCGGCTTTAGGGAGCCTTCCGGAAGGCTCCATGCTGGTCATGGCGACCTTGCCCGTCGTTGACTGGAACGATTGTCTGTTACGGGATCTGCGCACGTTCCGAAAGGAGAGATCTGCGGGTGTTTACGCCGCGATCGTCATGATCGATCCCTTCGCGTGCTGGGAGGATCTTGCCGATGCGTTGAAAGAGGCCGGGATCAAGGGGATCATCAACTTCCCGCCGGCGTCTCTCATTGAGCGGTCAACGACAGGGACGCCCATTGAAAGCGGACAGGAGATCGAGCTTCGACGTCTGGAATGGTTTGCCAATTTGGACTTCAGGGTGTTGTTCGCGACGGACGACATCTCTAAGACCGCAATGGCCGAGCGGCGCATCGGCTCGCATCTGGCCGGCCTGGTCCAGATGCCGGAAGAAGCGCTCAAGTTCGTGATTGGCGATGGCGTCGATTTGGTAAGCGCCGGGAAGCGAGGAGCGCCGGTGGCGAAGTTCGCGCTTCTGAGCGGCACGAAGCCGCCAGCGCGAAAATAATGAGGAGCAGAGCTACTCCAGGATCCGCAGCTTCTTGATCTTGTTGTAGAGGGTCTTCCTGGAGAGTCCAAGGGACTGGGCAGTTTTTCCGCGGTGGAGCTTGTTTCGTTTCAGCCCTTCGATGATCCACTCGCGCTCGGAGAACACATTTGTCCGTTTCACGGCCGATGACGCGGTCAGCAAAGGCCTTAGGACGTCAGCCGTAATGTGTGACAGTTGCAGCGTCACCAGCTGGTTGACGATTTGGCGCAACTCTCGCAGGTTTCCCGGCCAATCATGCCCGGCAAGCGCCAGGAAGGCAGAATTCTCTATTCCCAACGTCGGCGCGTTTGAATCTCCCTTCGCTTCCACCGTGAAATGCTGGACCAGTTGGGGAAGGTCTTCGAGCCTGTCCGGCAAGGCCGGCAGGGCAATGTCAAGCCCGGTAAACAGGGCAAGAAGCCGAGGACAGAGCACGGTTTGAAGGCTGGCGCTGCGAGCAATTGTCGCTGTTGCAATGATCCGTGCGTTGGACCGCACGACCGATACCCCGTTCAGGGGTGCAAAACCGCCGGTCTCGAGGTAATCAGCAAGACGCTCCTGGCCATCCCGCGGCAGTTGATCCAGATGCAGCAGCAGGACGGCAGTGCCGTTTGCAGCTTCAAGAATCGATAGTTGGCGCTTCCTGGTCTCGTCGCGCTCCGCGCCGAACAATGCACCGATGTTGCCCGCTGCCGGCCCCGCGCGGCACTGGAAGAGCGCAGCCTTTGTATGTTTGCGGTCGCTGAAGCTGTGAACGAGATTCGCTATCCTGCGTTTTCCCGAGCCCGTTTCGCCCCACACGAGCACAGGATTAGGATTGGCAGCCAGGCGTTTGGCGGTCTCGAGCACCCGCTTCATGACTGAGGATTGGGCAATGACGCCGTGCCTGAACCCGCTCAATTGGAGCTGACGCTCGAGCAGATCGACTTTCTCGCGCAAGAGATGAATCGTCTTGAACCCGGATGTGACCTCGAGGACCGACATCTCCAACGGGACCCGGTCCAGCGAAGAGCCGCCTATGAAGCCCTGGACGCCCGTTTCGCGGCAGATATCGAGGAGTTCGTCCGGCTTTGTAATGGGTCCGCCGCCGAGTAGACAGATGACGTTCTTGTCGGTGGAGTGCGCCACCCGTGTCACGGCGCTGGTCCGCGCTGCGAGCTCGGACTGGCTGATCGATGGATCAGATCCGCTTTCGACGCTGCGATTGAGATTGAAGTTGATGCAGATCGCCTCAATGCCTGCCTCGACCATGCGCCGCGCTTCGGCCTGGGAGCGGGTATAGGCAATCGTCATCAAACCGCGTTGACGGGCTTTTGTTAGAAGTTCGATTTCTCGCTCGTAGCCGAGGCCAGATTTCTCGAGCAAGGACCTTCTAAAATCGTCGATGTGGATGACGGAGGGGAAATTGGTAACCCCTGTAAAGCCCCATCGGATGATCCGGTCGAGGAAGCGATCGAGATCGAGGCGCGGATCGAAGGTGCATGCGCCGAAAAAGACCGGCAGTTTGGTGCTGGGCAGGATCTCGGTTCGGCCGAATCCGGCGACGAATTCGTTGCTATCGCGGATGGGCAGGATCGAGGCTGGCGAGGAGCCGCCCATGGCGCGAAAACGGCCAGCGTTGAGCGCAAGGACAAAATCTGCACCCGCCCGTTCGGCCGCCCTTGCGGTCATGCCCGAGCCGATGCCTGCCCCGAGCACGAATGAACGGGAATTGCGGAAGAACTGCCTGATTCCTGCGTTCTTGACCTGCTCTACCCGGTTGTGCATACCGGCCGCCCCTCCTGTGCGGCAGGCCCGAAAATTAGCTCCAATTTGCCGGTGCGTGCAACCGCTGCAGGGCCTTGCCGTTGGCCGTGAACAGGTGGCAATCGGCTGGTGAAGCCGCAAGGCGGACCTTGCCAGATCGTTTGGCTGGCTCGAGCCGTGGCGCTTTGGCGACCACGGCTTCCTTGCCCGCGTTGCCGTAGATGTAGGTGACGCTGCCAAGGTGCTCGACGAAATCGACGTCCAGCTCGAGAGCGATCTCTTTGTCTTCTGCCGGCTGCGAGAAATCATCGGGACGGATCCCGAGCGTGATCGGCTTGCCGACCAGCAATTGATCCGGCCGAACGGGGACCGAGACGGTCGAGCCCGCGTCAAGCCTGACCTCCACCCCTGTCTCGTGCGCGGCCTCGATATGACCGCCCAAAAAATTCATCTTAGGCGAGCCAATGAAGCCGGCGACGAAGCGCGACGCCGGGTAGTGATAGAGCTCGTGGGGGCTCCCCACCTGCTCGATATTGCCGTCCTTGAGCACGACGATCTTGTCAGCCATGGTCATGGCCTCGACCTGATCGTGAGTGACGTAGATCATGGTGTTTCCAAGCTGCTCGTGGAGCTTGGCGATCTGGACCCGCATCTGCACCCGCAGCTCGGTGTCGAGGTTGGACAGCGGCTCGTCAAACAGAAACACCTTGGGCTCGCGGACGATGGCCCGCCCGATCGCCACGCGCTGGCGCTGGCCGCCGGAGAGCTGCCGTGGCTTGCGATCGAGCAAATGGTCGATCTGCAATAAGGACGCGGCCTCAGCGACACGCTTCCCGATCTCCGCTTTCGTCGCTTTGGCCATCCGCAAGGGGAAAGCCAGGTTTTCCCGGACGGTCATGTGCGGATAGAGGGCGTAGCTCTGGAACACCATGCCTAGATTGCGGTCGGCCGCGTCCACGTCGTTGACGAGCTCATTGTCGATGAAAAGCCGTCCTCCGCTAATCGGCTCGAGACCGCCGATCATGCGCAGCAGGGTCGACTTGCCCGACCCTGAAGGCCCGACGAAGACGACGAATTCGCCGTGATCGATGGTGAGGTCGATATTGCGCAGGATCTGGATAGTGCCATAGGCCTTGTTGAGGCCTTCCAGGCGAACATTGGCCATCACGCTCTCCTCTGCCGTACGGTGTCTACACCAGCCTTCACGGCGATTTCTGAAAGGCTGGACACGGTAAAGTCGGCTGGCAGCAGCGCGGCGTCCTTGCGAGGTGGGACGCCTGTCGTGACGAGCACGGCAGGAAGGCCGGCGCGCTTGCCGGCCTGGATATCTGTCTGTATCTGGTCGCCGATCATCAATGTGGATTGACGTGGCGTTCCAAGCCGCGAAAGCGCGGCTTCGATCATGTGCGTCTCGGGTTTGCCGACGATCAGAGGCTGGACTTGAGTTGCGGCTGCAACTGCCGTGATCATGGCCCCTGCCCCTGGTTCGAAGCCGTCCGCAGTCGGCAAGAGAAGATCAGGGTTTGTGCCTATGAACACGGCGCCGCCCAGGATAGCCGCAGCAGCAATTCGCAGCTTGTCATGCGTAATCTGGCGGTCGAGCCCCATCACCACGACTTCAGGCTTCGCATCGGTGACTTCGAGGCCCGCCTCCTCGATCGCTTTGGCAAGGGATGGCGCGCCGATGACAAAGGCCCGTGTCAGTTTCGGGTATTGGGCGCGAATGAGCGCCGCGGCCGTGATGGCGCTCGTCACGACCTGCCTCGGGGAGATCGAAAGCCCGAAACCTCCGACCTTGCGCACAACATCTTCCGGCGTGTGGGTCGAATTGTTAGTGACGAAGCAGAAGGGAAGTTTTGCCCGCTGCCAGCTCTTGAAGGCTTCGATGGCGTCCGCGATCGCGGCGTTCCCCCGGTAGACCACGCCATCCAGATCGGAAATGACACCGGCGATCTCGGGCCATTGAAGCTGAGTGCCGGACTTAGCCATTCATCAGCATCCCGCCGTTCACGTGAACGATCTGGCCGGTCATGTAGGAGGCCGCAGGGCTTGCGAGAAACACGGCAAGGCCGGCAATGTCGTTCGGCAATCCAACCCGTCCCAATGGGATTCGGCCGCTATGGCGGGCTTCCGTCTCCTCACGCGGACGGCCATGCATGGGGGTGTCGATGATCCCCGGTGCGATTGCATTCACATTGATCTTGAGCGGCGCGCATTCATAAGCAAGGAGCTTTGTGATGTCGTGAACGATTGCCTTGGAGAGGCAATAGTCCGCCCCTCCGGCCTGATAGTTGAATACGGCGCCTTGCGAAGACAAGGAGGAACCGACATTGACGATGCGGCCGCCCTTGGTTGTCATGAAGCGCTCGATCGCGAGCTTCGAGCAGCGGAGGATTGCGACCGAGTTGATCTGGATTGTGCGTTCGATCTTGTCGGCCGCCCCGCTGAGGAGCGGCTGGGCAGATTTAACGCCGGCATTGTTGACGAGCACGTCGAGCCGGCCGAATCGTTTTCCGATCTCCTCGAGCACGCGCGCCACGTCCTCTTCGCGCGAAACGTCCATGGCCATCGGCAACACGCCATTGCCATGGGGAAGTCCTACCAATGTCTGCCTGAGGCTTTCGAGATTGGCGTCGGTGGCAACGACGTTGGCCCCTCCTGCCCGAAACGCATTCACAATGGCAGATCCGATGCCGCCCCCTGCCCCTGTCACGAGCACCGTTCTGTCTGAGACTGAGAACTGTTCGGTCATTCCAACTCCAAGATCGTTTGTGATTTGAGGAATTCATCGACCTCTGCTGCCAGCGGCATTGAGGCCTGCGCCCCGCGGCGCGTTACGCACAGGGCAGCAACGGCTAGTGCTCGTCTGACCGAATCCCTCAGAGGCAGGCCTTGAGCGAGCGAAGCGGCAAAAGCGCCATTGAAGGCGTCCCCGGCGGCCGTGGTATCGACGACTTTGACGGGAAAGGCACGCAGCGCAAACGAGTGCGCCGCGTCGGCATAGAAGGCGCCCTGCGCTCCCAGCGTGATCAGTGCGGCTTTGGGTCCGAGGTGCAGAAGCTTGGACGCCGCCACTGCGGCGCTGTCGAAATCGGTCACCTCTACCCCGGTCAGCTCGAAGGCCTCGGTCTGGTTGGGGGTCACGTAATCGACTTGTCGCCATGCCGCCGGCGAAAGCCCGGGTCTGACCGGCGCCGGATTAAAAATGAGTTCGAAGCCCTTCTCGCTTTTCATTTCAAAGAGCCGGTTGAGGGCGGAGATGGGCAAGCCCATTTCGGCAACAACGAGCGCGCCTGGCGCGATGAATGCGGCCGCGCTCTCAACCATGGCCGGCATCACATTCAGATTGGCGCCCGGATCGATCACGATCATGTTCGAACCGTCGTCTCCCACCAGGACGAGGGCCGAGCCGGAGACCTCACCGGCACAAATGGTGATGGCCTCAGCACGGACTCCGGCTTCGCGCAGTGACTGCAAGAGGGACTGGCCAGCCTCGTCCCCGCCAAGACGGGTGTAGAATAGGGGCTTCAGTCCAAGCCGTGCGGCCGCTACGGCTTGATTGGCGCCCTTCCCTCCAGGATTGCGGTTCAATTTGCCCATCAAACTTTCACCCGGCGTTGGCAGCCGCTCGACATTGAAGCAGAGGTCGAGATTGGTCGTTCCAAAGAACATCAAGGGCCTGGGATTCATTTTACTGCCCCGAAAGTGAGACCACGTTCGAGGTGGCGCTGGCCCATCACGATCAAGATCACCGGAATGATCATGGTAACGACCAGTCCTGCAGCCATGACGGGATAGAACTGCACCCCCGGATTGAGCAGCTTGAGTAGCGCGACGGTCACCGGCGCCTTGGTGGAGCTCAGGATCAAGCCGAGCGCGAAGTTGTGCCAGGCCAGCAGAAAGATCAGCAAGGAGGCGCCGATCAGGCCGGGCTTGAGAAGCGGCAGCACGATATGCAGAATGACCCTGACAGGTTTGGCCCCGTCCATCGCTGCAGCCTCCTCGATGTCCTTTGGAATATCCTCGATGTAGGAGCGGCTCAACCACACGATCATAGGCAGCGTGACGACCTGGTAGACCCAGATCATGCCGAGATAGGTGTCGTAGAGTCCGATGGTCTGGAACACGTTGAAGAGCGGGATGACGACGAGCAAGGCCGGGGCGAACCTGAAGCCAAGAATGAAGAAGGCGATGTCCTCCTTCATCGGGATGTCTCGCCTTGCCAGAACGTAACCGGCGGGCACGCCAAGGAGCATTGAGACGAAAACAGATCCGAGCGCGATGGCGACGCTATTTGTCACTGGCGTGAGGAAATCAACCTTGATGGTGCCATAGCTTGTCGCGCCGGCCTGCGCGGCGTCGAACAGCACCCGGAAATTCTCAAGCGTCGGCGAGAAGATGAACTTGGGCGGCCAGGCCATGACCTCGCCCTGCTGTTTCAACGACATCAGCAGGATCCAGATCAGCGGAAAAGCGAGAGTGAGCGCGCAGATGCCAACCAGCAGATTGAGAGCGATATTTGTCGATCCTGAGCGATTTAGGCGCATGTCGCGTCTCTTCAGCTAACGCGTTGTCGGACGTATCGCCACAACTTGACCGTGAGGAACGCTCCGGCCAGGACGATGATCCAATTGACGACCATGAGGGCCGCGCCCCGGCCGAAGGCGAGGTTCTGGAATGCGGTGATGTAGGCGCGCACGGAAAGAACGGAGGTGCTGTTGCCGGGACCGCCTTGCGTCGTTCCGAAAATGATGTCGAATTGATTGAGAGATTCGATCAGACGGAAGACCGCAGCAATCAGGATGTAGGGCGCGATCAACGGCAGCTCGATGTAGAGGAAGGTTGCCCAGCCCTTTGCACCATTGACGCGCGCGGCCTCCCTGATCTCCTCATTGATGCCCTGGAGGCCGGCGAAGATGATCAGCGTGAAAAAGGGGGTGTAAGTCCATATGTCGATCAGGACGAGGGAAATCATCGCTGTCGCGGGATCAGAAATCCATGCAAACCGGCCCATTCCTACAAGCGACAGCAGATAGTTCAGGATGCCGCTCTGCGGATCCATCATCGTCGTCCACATCAAGGCAACGCTCATGGGCGGAAGCACGAGTGGCAACAGAATGACCGGCCGCATCACGCGTGCCAGGAACACTTCGGTGGCAAAGAGCTTGGCGAGGGCAACGCCGAGCACGGCTTCCGCAAGGACCGCTGAACCAGCGTAGACAAGTGTTGCTCGGACGCTATTCCAGAAGTCGTCTGTCTTGATCAACGCGGCGTAATTGGTAAGGCCAATAAAGTGGACCAGTGGCCGGCCGAACTTGAGATCCGTCAGGGACTGAAATACGCCGTAGAAGAACAGGAACAGAAAGCCAAGAAGGATCAAGACCGCCGGCGCGATCGCGGCGATGCTCCACCAGTCAAGGCGCGGCGGGCTGGCACTCTTGGCCGCGCCGTCTTGCGCCGAAGCGAGTTGGCTCACTGAAGACTGCAGCGTCACGATTGCGTCTAATCCTGAAGAATACATTTCAACTGACATCGAAATCCAAGGGGGCGGCATGCAAGCCTACCACCCCCTTTGGGACTTCACATCGACGAACGGATCTCGGAGGCAAGGTCGGTCAGCGTTGCCTTCACATCCGCTCCATTGACCATCTTCTGCATCGCCACCGCCCAGGCATTCATTGCCTCGGCGAAGCCGACGCGGGCCGTAAAGGCGAGTTGCGCCTGGTCCTGCACAGTCTTGAACGTCTCGACGAAGTTGTTGAATTCAGGCTTTGCGGCGTATTCGAGCCAGGCCTTGTCGCTCCAGGTCGATGCGCGCGGAGAGTTGACGAGCTTGCCCGCAACGGCACCGTTCAGCTCGACCTGCTTGGAGGTCGCCCATTGGATGAAGAGCCAGGCCGCGCCCTTCTTCTGGGAGGCGGCGTTCATGGCCAGAGACCAGATCCAGATGTTGGATTCGAAGTTCTTGCCGTTCGGTGCGCGCAACGGTGGTGCAAAGGCGATCTTGCCGGAGGCGGGCTTGCCGGCGACGTCGTTCCAGAAACCGAACATGTTGGAATCGATCGCCATGGCGGTCCGCCCTGAATTGATCCCTTCGACCACCTGGTACCAATTGTCATTGGCAAAGGAGGGAGCAGCGCATTTCTTGATCATGTCGACATAGTCTTTGTGGAAGGCGATCGACTCTGGCGAATCCAGGCCCGTGTCGAGTTTGCCGTCTTTGACGACGAAATCGTGCACGCCATAGGACCTCGCAATCGAGATCGCAGCCGTGTGGATGCTGCTCCAGAACCTTACGCCGCGAACGCCGAGAGGCGTGATGGTGGGATCGGCAGCTTTGAGTTTCTCACAAGCGGCCGACATCTCCGGCGGGGTGCTCGGGACTTTGATACCGTGCTTGTCCAGCACATCCTTGCGGTAGAACAACTGGATGTTCTCGAAGCCATGGGGGATCGCCCAGACCTGCCCGCTGCCGGCCTCGATCTGGCCCTCCTTGACCTTCCATGTCAGCGCTTCGCGCAAGGCTGGGAAGAAGTCCTTGTAGTCGTAGGCTGCAGAGGTGAGCTTTGAATCGTTTAGATAGCGATCGAGCGGTTCGAGCAGTTGGCCCGGGGCAAGGTCCCAGGCGGGCTGGATGCCCGTGCCGACGACATCCCAGCTTGGCGATTTCGTGCTGAGCTGGATCGTTAGCTTATTCCAATAGGCATCATCCGGATAAAGCTCCGGCGTCACCTTGATGCCGGTGAGTTTCTCGAACTCGGGCAGTTGAGCCGCAACAGCGTCAGCATAGGGGTGAATATCGTAGGCCCAGACGATGGACGTGCCTTCGAATTGCCGCCAGTTGATGTCTTCTGCGTAGGCCTGGGTGGCAGCCAGTGCCGCCCCGGCGCACACGGTGGAGTTAATGAGAGCTTTTTTGATAAGTTGAGCCGAATGACCGCAAACAACGGCTAGCGTCCTTGGCATGATTCCCTCCGATGGGCTCTTTGGCCCGCAAACCACGCGCCCTCTCCTCTAGCAGAGGCCGTGGTAGGCGAAGGCTATGCGCCATTCTAACGGGCTAAGCGGCTTTTGACACAGAGTTTGGGTAAGGTTGGGTAAGAGCCAGAAATCGGGGTTTCTAAAATAAGATCGGCTGGCCGCGACGAGGCTACGCAATGCGAAGCGCCAGTGGACGCTTCAACAGCACTTTTGCAGGCATACGAAAACGATCTGAAAAAAGCCTCCGCCAGACATTTGGTCTAGGCAGAGTAGCCTCTCATGCTTGCAATGCTGGCCCGATGACGCTGTTCTCAGTATAAATTGCTTTCAGTCTGGCATTGCCAATTGGAGTTGCAGGATGATCGCGCAAATCGCAAGAGTCGTTTCCAGCACGGTCAGAAAACCAGCTGAGGACGGCGATACTCTCAAGATTCTTGGTATATTTTGTGGAGCAGGCCTTCTGCTCTCTCTACTCGTCGCAATGGCTTTTGCGCTCGACTTGACGCCTTTGTGATGGTTCAGCGGTTCATCACGATGAGGTCGAGCCGAGCAGTTCCCACTAAAGCGCACGGCAGAGGAATTCACCGCGACGGCCCCATCGTCCCTCCGGCATAGCGCCTAGCCGCCGCGTCCTGCGTGTTTGTTGACCCATGCCGAAGTCTAACTCGGGGACCGGCCAACCCTAGTTGCCATTCGTAGGCCCGCGATATTGGTGGCGTACTCGGCAGCGATATTGCCGCCAAACAGGGCTGAACCCGCCACCAACGTGTCGGCCCCAGCCTCCACGACGGCGGCAGCATTGTGGCACGTGATACCACCATCGACCTGAAGGCGGATCGGGCGATCGCCGATCATGGCGCGAATGCGCCTGATCTTGGGGATCTGGCACTCCAAAAACGCCTGGCCACCGAAGCCCGGATTGACGGTCATGACAAGCACCAGATCCAACCTATCGAGCACATATTCGATTGTACCCTCCGGCGTCGACGGACACAGGCTTACGCCCGCTTTCTTGCCGAGCGCGCGAATAGCCTGCAGCGAACTATCGAGATGTGGACCGGCTTCCGCATGAATCGTGATGATGTCGGCACCGGCTTTGGCAAAGCCTTCAAGATAAGCGTCGACGGGCGCTATCATGAGGTGAACGTCAAACGTCTTCGTGGTGAACGGCCTCACCGCCTTTATCACGTCCGCACCGAAACTGATGTTCGGCACGAAGTGCCCGTCCATGACATCGCAATGGATCCAGTCAGCGCCGGCTGCGTCGATCGCCGCGACCTCCTCGCCGAGACGCGCGAAATTCGCCGCCAGGATCGAGGGAGCAATGACGATATCCCTGGTCATGGACATTTGCTCCCGGTCGCCTGCTCGCTGCCAGCTCCGCCGCTGAACACGCGGCTCGCCAATACGTCGGAGGGATCGATGGTTTCGAGATCAGCGATCTCGAGCATCCGGTCGAGATCGGAGACCAGCCGATCGGCCTGGCGCAACCGGATGCGATCGACAGCGTTGCGGACCGAGCGCGCATTGGAGAAGAACGGCTGAGTCCGGCGCAGCACAATGTATCTTTCGAACGACTCGCGTGCCGCGGCCGAGAAGCGGTAGCCGCGCTCCCTCAGCATAAGCTCGGCAATGTAGAGCAGCTCCGCCTCCGAATAGTCGGGAAACTCGATGTGGTGGGCGATGCGTGATCGGAAGCCTGGATTGGAGGCAAAGAAACTGGTCATCCGTTCGCCATAACCCGCGAGAATGACGACGAGATCCTCGCGCTGGTTTTCCATGACTTGCAGCAAGATCTCGATGGCTTCCTGACCATAGTCGCGCTCGTTGTCGGGCCGGTGCAGGTAATAGGCCTCGTCGATGAACAGTACGCCGCCCATCGCCTTCTTCAGGATCTCCTTGGTCTTCGGCGCAGTGTGACCGATATACTGACCGACAAGGTCGTCGCGCGTCACCGAGATCACCTGTCCGCGCCGCACGAAGCCGAGGCCGTGCAAGATCTTCGCCATGCGCAGGGCGACGGTAGTCTTACCGGTGCCGGGATTGCCGGTGAAGGACATGTGCAGCGTCGGGGCCGAGGAGACGAGCCCGGCCCGCTGCCGGATCCGCTCAATCAACAGGAGCGAAGCGATCTGCCGCACCCGCTGCTTGACGGGCTTCAAGCCGATCAACTCTTGTTCGAGCTGGTGCAAGGTCTCCGTGATCCCCGCCGCCTCGGCCTCCTTGCGCAGGTCAAACGCAGTAGGCACCTCATTGACCTCAATGGTCGTCGTGTGCGGCACATCCAGCATCTTGGACCTCGAATAAAGAGGCTTCGCCGCCGCAAATGACGGCGAAGCAGTTGTCCGCCAGGGAGTCGGAGCGGGGAGAAAGAGTCGCTCCGAGCGGAAAGCGACTAAGAGGAAGCCGGCTGAGGTTGCCGGTGTACGGTGGTGTAACGTACCGAGCGTACGGCCATCTCCTGGCGCACCAGCTCGAACTCAGCCTCCTTCGCGGGCCGGTTGACGAGGAACGAGATGCGCACCGACTCCCAGCCATGGCTGGAATCGAATCCCGAGACGCGGATGTAGCGGTCGCCATACACCCTGCGGCATTCGGCGAGCTCCATCATCACGCCGGCAGCGTCCGCGAGATCGAACATCGGCAGACCCCACATCTCCCAATAGGTGTTGCGGGGATGCGGGTCGTCGGTGAACTCGATGTTCACCGCCCAACCCTTGCTCAGGCAATATTGCACCTGCTTGGTAATCTGCTCGTCGCTGAGATCGGGCAGGAAGGAGAAACAGCCTTGGGTCAGTTTCATCTTTGCTCTCCTTTAGACAGCGGCGAGCGCCGTCGGCACGAAGTCCGGCGTGTCGGTGGATTGATAGTTGAAAGTGACGTCTTTCCAGGTCTCCAGCGCGGCCTTCAGCGGCGTGCAGGTCGCTGCGGCCTTGGCCAGGATCTCTGGGCCTTCGTGAACGTAGTCACGTCCCTCGTTGCGAGCGAGGATCATCGCTTCCAGCGCCACCCGGTTGGCGGTCGCCCCGGCCTGGATACCCATGGGGTGGCCGATGGTCCCGCCGCCGAACTGCAGCACGACGTCCTCGCCGAGCAGGTCGAGCAGCTGGTGCATCTGGCCGGCATGGATGCCGCCGGAAGCCACTGGCATTAGCTTATTCAGGCTCGCCCAGCTCTGGTCGAAGAACACGCCGTGCTCGAGCTTCATCGGGTTGAAGTCGTCGCGGCAGATGTCGTAATAGCCGCGCGTGGTGTTGGGATCGCCCTCGAGCTTGCCGACGACCGTGCCGGCGTGGATGTGATCGACTCCGGCGAGCCGCATCCATTTGGCGATGACGCGGAACGACACGCCATGGCTCTTCTGGCGCGTATAGGTCGAGTGACCGGCGCGGTGCAGATGCAGGATCATGTCGTTGCGGCGCGCCCATTTCGCCATCGACTGGATCGCGGTGTAGCCGATCACGAGGTCGATCATGACCACGACCGAGCCGAGCTCCTTGGCGAACTCCGCACGCTCGTACATGTCCTCCATGGTCGCGGCCGTGATGTTGAGATAGGTGCCCTTCACCTCGCCCGACGCCGCCTGCGCGCGGTTGACGCCTTCCATGCAGTAGAGGAAGCGGTCGCGCCAGTGCATGAAGGGCTGCGAGTTGATGTTCTCGTCGTCCTTGGTGAAGTCGAGCCCGCCCTTCAGCGCCTCATAGACCACGCGGCCGTAATTGCGGCCCGAGAGGCCGAGCTTCGGCTTGATGGTGGCGCCGAGCAGCGGCCGGCCGAACTTGTCGAGCCGCTCGCGCTCGACCACGATGCCGGTGGCCGGCCCCTGGAACGTCTTCACATAGGCGACCGGCAGCCGCATGTCCTCGAGCCGCAGCGCCTTCAGCGCCGCGGCGCGGGCGCGATAGAGGTCCTTGTGGAACGTATCGAGCGTCGGCTGGTCGCCGGTGTAGGAGTGGATCGTGGTCATGAACCCCTTCTCGATCCCGACGGCGTCGTCCAGCACCTGAGCGAGCGGCGCGAGGCAGTTGGTCGAGCACGAGGCGTTGGAGACCACGATGTGATCGCCGGTCAGGGCGAGATGATTGACGCCGAACACGACGGTGAGATCGACCTCGCTTGCCGGCGCCGAGACCAGCACGCGCTTGGCACCGGCCTGGATATGTGCGGCGGCTTTCTCACGCGAGGTGAACAGACCGGTGCATTCCAGGGCGATATCGACACCGAGCGCACGATGCGGCAGCTGCGCCGGGTCCTTGATCGCGGTCACCTTGATCGGGCCGCCGCCGACGTCGATCGTATCGCCGTCGACCTTGACTTCGCCGGGAAAGCGGCCGTGGACCGAGTCGAAGCGCAGCAGATGCGCATTGGTCTCGACCGGACCGAGGTCGTTGATCGCGACCACCTCGATGTCGTTGCGGCGGGACTCGGCGATCGCACGCAGCACGTTGCGACCGATCCGGCCAAATCCGTTGATGGCGACACGCAAGCTCATGCTGTTCTTCCCTGGTTCCGACGTGCGACCGAGCGCCTGGCCGCTTCTGCGATGCTCTGCGGTGTGATGCCGAATTCGCGGTACAGCACGGGCGCCGGCGCCGAGGCACCGAAGCTGCGCATGCCGACGAACTCACCGTCGGCACCGATCCAGCGATGCCAGTCGCCGACAACCGCTGCCTCGACGCCGACGCGCGGCGCCGTGCCGAGCACGGTGGCGCGGTAATCGTCCGGCTGCTCCTCGAACAAGGCGAAGCAGGGCGCGGACACCACGGCCGCGCGGATGTGCTCGGTCGCGAGCAGGCGGGCTGCTTCCAGCGCAATCGAGACTTCCGAGCCGGTCGCGATCAGCGTCACGTCACGGCCGCCGTCGGGCGAGACGACGAGATAGGCGCCGCGTGCGACGCGGTTCTTGCCGCGGGCATCGCTGCGGAAAGTTGGCAGCGCCTGACGCGACAGGCACAGCACGGACGGGCGATGCTCGGAGCCGAGTGCGCAGTCCCAAGCCTCCAGCGTCTCGACCGCGTCGGCGGGACGGAACACCAGCAAGTTCGGGATCACCCGCAGCGCGGCAAGGTGTTCGACCGGCTGATGCGTCGGGCCGTCCTCACCGAGCCCGATGGAGTCGTGCGTCATCACGTGGATAACCCGCAGCCGCATCAACGCTGCGAGCCGGATCGCGGGACGGCTGTAGTCGGAGAAGGCGAGGAACGTGCCGCCATAGGGAATGAAGCCGCCATGCAGCGCGAGGCCGTTCATTGCTGCAGCCATCCCGTGCTCGCGGATACCGTAGTGGATGTAGCCACCGGCGAACGCACCGGCTTTAACGGGGGTCTGCGCCTTCGCCTGCGTCAGGTTCGAATGCGTCAGATCCGCCGAGCCGCCGACCAGTCCGGGAATGGTGCTGGCGATGCCGTCAAGCACCTGCTGCGAAGCCTGCCGCGTCGCCAGCTTCGGCCGTTCGGATGCGAAGCGCTCGCGCAACTTCGCCGCGGCGAGCACATAGGCAGCAGGCAGGGCAACCGCCCTACCTTCCACGAACAAATCGCGCTGCTCGGGCGTTGCGCGCTCATAACGATCGAGCCAGGCGAGTCGCTCGACCTGCCCGCGCTGTCCGATCATCCGCCACGCCTTGAGCACCGGGATCGGCACCACGAAAGGCTGATAATCCCAACCGAGCGCGCGGCGCGCCGCCGCGGTCTGCTCGGTGCCGAGTGGCGCACCATGCGCCTTCTCGGTGCCCTGCCGATCAGGCGCCCCATAACCAATGATGGTGCGGCACGCGATCAGCGACGGCTTGGCGGTCTCCCGCTCCTCCGCGATCGCCTGGGCCACGGCTTCTGGATCGTGTCCGTCGACACGGCGCACCGACCAGCCGGAGGCCGCGAAGCGCGCGAGATGATCATCCGATGTCGCGAGCGACGTCGGACCGTCGATGGAGATGCCGTTGTCGTCGAACAGCACGATCAAACGGCCGAGCCCGAGATGACCCGCGAGCGAGATCGCCTCCTGGCTGAGACCTTCCATCAGGCAACCGTCGCCCGCGATCACGTAGGTGAAGTGATCGACGAGGCCGTCGCCATGCCGCGCATTGGCCATGCGCTCGGCAAGCGCCATGCCGACCGCGGTCGCAATCCCCTGCCCCAGCGGACCCGTCGTGGTCTCGACTCCCGGCGTGTGGCCGTATTCGGGATGGCCCGGCGTCTTCGAGCCCCACTGCCGGAACGCCTTGATGTCATCGAGACTGAGGTCGCCGCCGGTCAGGTGCAGCAGCGCATAGAGCAGCATCGAGCCGTGGCCCGCCGACAGAACGAAGCGGTCGCGGTCCGGCCAATTGGGATGCGCCGAGTCGAATTTCAGGAAGCGCGAGAACAGCACGGTCGCGACATCGGCCATACCCATGGGCAGACCTGGATGGCCCGACTGCGCGGTCTCGATGGCATCGACCGCGAGGAAGCGGACGGCGTTGGCGAGATCGTTATGCGCGACTGCCGTGATGTCGGCTTCGGCGTGGACGGAGATATTCATCGGTGTCTCTCCTCGTTCACTTCAGGCTGCGCTTGCGCTCGATCAACTGCATGATCAGCGGCGTCAGAATCAGCTGCATGGCGAGATCGAGCTTCGCGCCGGGACAGACGATCGAATTGGCGCGCGACATCCAGCTCTGCGGCAGCATCGAGAGCAGATAGGGGAAGTCGATGCCGCGTGGATTCTTGAAGCGGATCACGACCATCGATTCGTCCGGCGTCGGGATCCAGCGCGCGATGAACGGATTGGACGTGTCGACCGTCGGCACACGCTGGAAGTTGATGTCGGTCTCGGTGAATTGCGGGCAGATGTAGTGGATATAGTCGGGCATCCGCCGCAGGATGGTGTCGGTGACCGCCTCGGTCGAATAACCGCGCGCGCTGCGGTCGCGGTGCAGCTTCTGAATCCATTCGAGGTTGATGACGGGCACGACGCCGATCTTGAGATCGGCATAGCGCGCGACATTGACCTTGTCGGTGACGACGGCGCCGTGCAGGCCCTCGTAGAACAACAGGTCGGAGTTCTCCGGCAGCTGCTTCCAGTCGGTGAAAGTACCGGGCGCCGTGCCATGCAGCGCGGATTCCTCGGCGTCGTGGACATAGTGCCGCGTCACCGCCGTACCGGTCTCGCCGTAGTCGCGGAACGCGCGCTCCAGCTCCTCGAACAGGTTGGTCTCGGGACTGAAATGGCTGAAATGCTTGTTGCCGCGCTCGGCCTCTTTCGCCATCTGCGCGCGCATCTCGGCGCGGTCGTAGCGGTGGAAGGCGTCGCCTTCGATGTAGGCGGCATTGACCTTCTCGCGGAAAAAAATCTGCTCGAAAGTCTTCTTGACCGAGGTGGTGCCGGCGCCGGAGGAGCCGGTGATGGAGATGATCGGATGCTTCCTGGACATGGGACACCTCGCTCAGAGCCGGAAGAATCCGCGCCGCGCGAACAGCGGCGCAGAGACGCTGGCGACCAGCACTGGATCGCAATGAAGCTCCTCGACGCGCCGCACCTCGTTGCTCGAGCCCATGATCAGGGGCACGCGCTGATGCAGGCTCTGCGCGGAGAGGTCGAGGATGCGCTCGCGTCCCGTGGAGGCGGAGCCGCCGGCCTGCTCGATGATCATGGCCATCGGATGCGCCTCGTAAGTCAGGCGCAGGCGGCCCTCGCCGTAGCCGGGGCGCGCGTCCGAAGGGTAGAGGAAGACGCCGCCGCGGGTGAGGATTCGGTAGGCCTCGGCAACCAGCGAGCCGACCCACCGCATGTTGAAATCATGGTTGGCGGGGCCTTCGACGCCTGCGAGGCATTCGTCGATGAAGGCGCGCACCGGCGGATCCCAGTGCCGACGGTTCGAGGCGTTGATCGCGAACTCCTCGCAGGCCTCGGAGATCTGCACGCCGCTGCGGGCGAGACGGAAGCAGCCGGCCTTGTGATCGAGCGTGAAGATGTCGACGCCTTCGCCGAGCGTCAACACCAGCGAGGTCTGCGGCCCGTAGGTGACGAAGCCCGCCGCAAGCTGCACTGATCCGCGCTGGTGAAAGGCGAGCGAGAGGTCGTCGGGTGCCGGCAGGATCGAGAAGATCGTCCCCACCGTCATGTTGATGTCGATGTTGGAGGATCCGTCGAGCGGATCGATCGCGATGCAGACGCGGCCCTCGCGGTCGCCGATCTGGGGTTCGCGCATCTCCTCCGACGCCAGCGCCGCGATCGGCAGCTTGCTGAGGCAGCGGCGCAGGATCGCATCGGCCTGGACATCGAGGTCGCGCTGGATGTCGCCGTCGCTGTTGCGCTCCGTGGTCAGGCCAGAGGCGTCAGCGAGATCACCTGACGCGATGAGGTCGGCGATTTCGATGGCCGCCGCCGCGATGGCATCGACTGCGGCCGCCACGGCCAGCGCATGCGGCGCGGTCTCGGAATACCGTTGAAGGTGATCGTCCAGCCTGAGTTGCCCAGTCATCTGCGTCCATCCCCTTGGCCGGCGCCGCAGCCATGCCCTCCCCTCTGAAGGTCGGTCGCGGTCAGTCCCAGCACCAGGAGATTGACAGGGACAGATTAATAAGGAAAATTTCTATTCGTAATGAGCACCAAAGAATTTTCTTATAATTGACCCGGACAGGCGGCTGCACAGCTCCGGCATCTGACGATCAGGCAGCTGCGCTCGCTCGCGGCGCTGTCGGCCAAGGGCAGCGTGACGGCGGCCTCCGGCCATCTTGGGCTGACCCAGCCGGCCGTGACCCAGCAGCTGCGGCAACTTCAGGACCTCGCCGGCCTGCCCTTGGTGCAGCGGACCGGCGACGGCATGCAGCTGACCGCGGCGGGCAAGGAAGTGTTGGCGCTGGCCGAGCGGGTCGAGGCCGCGATCGCGGACTGCCAGGGCGCGCTCGACCTGCTCGCCGGACGGAGCGGCGGCGCGGTGCATCTCGGTGCGGTCTCGACCGCTAAATATTTCGTGCCGCATGCGATCGCGGCGTTCTCCAAGCGCTACCCCAAGATCGAGATCAAGCTGACGATTGGCAATCGCGATGAGATCCGCGCAGCCATGCACGGTTATGATCTCGACTTCGCGGTGATGGGCCGGCCACCCGCCGACGTCCACGTCGACGTGCGCCAGCTCGGCCGCAATCCGCACATCATCGTCGCCCGCAGGGGACATTGGCTGGAAAAGGACCGAGGACTCAGTCTGACCGACCTTGTGCACGAGACCTTTCTCACTCGCGAGCCGGGCTCGGGCACGCGAACACTAATGGAGGGCATGTTCCAGAAATCGGATCTCGAGCCAATCATCGGCATGGAGATGAGCAGCAACGAGACCATCAAGCAGGCTGTTATCGCCGGGCTCGGCATCGCCTTCATCTCGGCGCACACCGTCGCGCACGAGCTCGGCGAGGGCCGCCTCGTCGTGCTCGACGTCGCGGGCCTACCAATCGTGCGGCAATGGTACGTGATCCGCCGCAGTGACAAGGTCCTGCTGCCGCCGGCGCAGGCTATGTTCGATTTTCTTGGCTCTGAAGGGTCGAATTATTTGCCGTACCTACCTGAACTCGGCGGGCGCTAAAGCAAGATCCGGAAAAGTGTGAAGCGGTTTTCCCAAAACTCATGCTCAAACAAAGAGCTAAAGCGCCATGACGATTCAACCCATCGCGCTTTTTTCTCGACTTCTTCCAATGTTTTATTGCACGTCGACCAGGCATTGACCCACCGCGTCCAGGAGCCGACGCCGTTTCAACCACCAAGTCTGTCCGGGCCGGTTCTTGGAGGTGTGCCCCGGTGCACCGGTTACGGCAACGGCGTGAACTTAAGTTGGCCGAGCGGCACGACTTTGTCGGTGCGGGTCATCTTGAACTCGGTGTTCGGGCCGAGCCACTTGTCCCAGAGCTGGTTGATCTCACCTGCCTGGTCGAGTGCGAGCAGTGTCTCGTTGATCTTGGCGAGCAGCGCCGGCTCGTCCTTCTTCATGCCGATGCCGATCGGTTGCAAGACCATGGGCTCATCGATCATCTTCAGCGGTTGGCCAGCGGACTTCGATTCGTTGACGAGCTTGGTGATGGTCATGGTATTGGCCACCATTCCGACCGCCTTGTTCTGCTGGACGGCCATGAAAGCCGAGCCGGTGTCGACGAAAGTGAGGGGATCCGACTCATTCAGCTTGATCGCGAGCTCGGAGGTCGAGCCCTTGGTCGAAGCCAGACGTTTACCTTTGAAGTCGGCCTTCTTGGTTCCTGGATCCGAAGCCTTCACCGCCAACATCTCCTTGGCGAGATAATAGGGGTCGGAGAACTGGATCTGCTCGGCGCGGCCCAGCGTATAGGCGAGATTGGCGACTGTGATGTCGACGCGGCCGAGCTTGACCTCGGGCACCCGCGCCTCGACCGAGAGCGGGCTGATCTTCGCCTCGACGCCCCAGCGCTTGGCAATGGCTCTGCAGAGGTCGACATCAAAGCCAACCATCTCCCGCGTTTTCGGATCGGGCGCGGCAAACGGGGGTACGTCGGCGAAGGTGCCGCAGCGCAGCTCTTTGCGCTGCATGATATCGGCCAGCTGATCAGCCATGGCCACGCTGGCAAAGCAACTCAGGCCCGTGGCAACGATGGCGGCGCGGAGCACGCATTTTCCAGTCTTAGTCCCGATCCCGATCGACATTTCGAACTCCCTGTTTTGCAATGATGGCAGGCGTTGTCATCGTGCCCGCAGATCCGACAAAAAGCGCTGCGCACGCGGATGCTGCGGCGAGCCGAAGAACGCGCTCGGCGACGCCGATTCCAGCAGGCGCCCGGCATCCATGAACCAGACACGATCAGCGACATCGCGTGCGAAATTCATCTCATGGGTGACGCACATCATGGTCATGCCATCGCGAGCAAGTCCCCGCATCACCGCCAGAACTTCGCCGACCATCTCCGGGTCGAGCGCGCTGGTCGGCTCATCGAACAGCATCGCCGGCGGCTCCATGGCCAGCGCTCGCGCGATCGCGACACGCTGCTGCTGGCCGCCGGACAGCTGCGCCGGATAGTTCTGCGCCTTGCTGGAAAGGCCTACCCGGTCGAGCAACTGAAGCGCGATCTCCCTTGCCTTGCTCCGTTTGATGCCGTTCACCTTCACAGGCGACAGCATCACATTGTCCAGCACGCTGAGGTGTGGAAACAGATTGAAACTCTGGAAAACGAAGCCGATACGGCTGCGCAGGTGGTTCATTGCCAAGCTGCTAATCTTCGCATGAACATTCTGTCCGTCGAAGCGCAGCACTCCGGATTGGATCTCCTCAAGCCGGTTGACGGTGCGGA
Organism: Bradyrhizobium sp. T-12; assembly: GCF_058314695.1. Taxonomy (NCBI): domain Bacteria; kingdom Pseudomonadati; phylum Pseudomonadota; class Alphaproteobacteria; order Hyphomicrobiales; family Nitrobacteraceae; genus Bradyrhizobium; species Bradyrhizobium sp. T-12. The sequence continues at coordinate 481,498 of NZ_JBZFQJ010000002.1, forward strand.
TGAGCGTCGACTTGCCAGAGCCCGAGGGGCCACATACCACGACCACCTCGCCCTTTTTCACCTCCGCGTTGATGTCGACGAGGGCGGGCAGCGAACCGTAGAACTTGTTGATGCCAATGAATTCAATCATCGGAGTTGCCGTACTGTTCGAGGCCTGGTTTGACATGATCATGTCCTCGATGCGGCTGCCAAAGCCGGCGCTGCAGCACCATCCATCGACCTGGCGCGCCGAACGGCAATCCGACGTTCGAGCGTGCTGGCCAGCTTAGTGAGAGTCCAGCAGACGACGAAATAGATGATGGCGAGTATGAAGTAGACTTCGAACGGCTTGGTCAGAAGCCGGTTGTTGATCTGTCCCGCCGCGAAGGTCAGCTCTGGCACGTTGATGATGTAGCCCAACGTCGTCTCTTTGATGGTGGAGACGAACTGGCTGATGATGCTCGGGATCATGTTGAACAGCGCCTGCGGCAGGATCACGTAGCGCATCGCGCCGAGGTGGCTGTGGCCGAGCGCCCGCGCCGCGTCCATCTGCCCTCGCGGCAATGCCGTGATTCCGGCTCGCACGATCTCACTGAGAAAGGCCCCCTCGTAGATGACCAAGGTGGCGAGCATGGTCACGAAGCCGGGAACGCTCTCGCCGATCAGGAGCGGCAGCAGGAAATAGACCCAGAGGATGATCAGCAGCAGCGGAACGCCGCGCACGACATAGACCAGCGCCGTCGCCGGCCAGCGCAGCACGGGCCAAGGCGATAGACGCGCGAGCGCCATCGCCACGCTGAGCGGGAATGCCAGCGCAATTCCAAGAATCGACAGGATCAGGGTCGCGGCGATCCCGCCGAGCGGGCCGTTCGGAAACTGGCCGACCAGCAGCAGCAGCCAGTTGTCGCTGACGATGCCTATCATGTTGAACAGGAGCGTCATGTCAGAGCGCTCCCGCCATGCGGCTGCGCCGCTCGAAATAATAGCCAAGCCACATCAGGAGCAGCGAGCACACGAGGTAGAAGACGGTCGCGATCAGGTAGGTCTCGAAAGCGCGGAAGCTCTGGTTTTCGACCTCCTTCACCGCATGCGTGAGCTCGGTGACGCCGATCGCCATGGCAAGACTGCTGTTCTTGAACAGCGACACCGTGTGGTTCACCAGCGCCGGCATCGCATTTCGGACCGCCTGCGGCAGCAGGATGTAAGTCATCGCGCCGAGATAGCTGTGACCCAGCGCGCGAGCGGCCTCCCACTGGCCCTTGGGCACGGCGCGCAAGCCCGACCGATGGTCTTCGCTGAAATATGCGGCCTGACACAGTCCGAGCGCGATCACCGCGAAGATTGCCTCGCCGTTCTGATCGGACAGCCAGACCTGGAGCCGCTCGGGCAGCAGGCTGGAGACACCGAAATACCAGAGCATCAGCTGCACCAGTGTCGGCACGTTGCGGTGATAGGCAACGTAGGCCTCGACCAGGGCGTCGGCGATCCGGCCCGGCAGCATTCGAATTGCAAGGAGGGTGATACCGAGGCTCATGGCGAGCAGCCAGGAGCCTGCGAAGATGATGAAGGTCATCTTCACCCCGTGGACGAGCATGCGGCTGAACTCGGGGTTCAGCAGGATCGCCATGAGGTCGAAGCCCTTCATCGCACCCTCCGCTCTAGGTGACGGCTGGAGGGCTGGCGGGGTGCTCGGGACGGACCGTCGACAGTCCGCCCGGCACCTGCAGGGTCGGTGTGATCTCGATATGGCCGATGTTTACCGCCACTGGCGCGGCAATGGCGAAAGCGATCGTGTCGGCGATGTCCTCCGGTTTGGGCAGCTCGAATCCGTCGATGAAGGCAGCGCGGGTCGCGGCGGAGTCGCCGTGGACGTGAGCGAAGATATCGGTCTCGACCCGCCCCGGGCAGATCTCGGTGATGCGAACACGCTTGCCGAAGGCATCGATCCGGAGCTGACGGGACAGCATGCTGACCGCCGCCTTGGTGGCGTGGTAGGTCGAGTTGCCGCCGAAATTATAGGCGCCGGCGATTGAAGTGATGTTCACGACGTGACCGCGGTCGCGCGCCACCATGCCGGGCACGACGAGGCGGCACAGATGCAGGACGGCCCCCAGATTCACGCCGAGCAGTAGCTCGATATCCTCGGCATCCGCCTGCAGGAATTTCTTGGGCCGGTCGACGCCGGCGCAGTTGACGAGAACGTCGAATTCGACGCTGCCGGCGAGCTTGGTAAGCGCAGGCAGATCGCGAACGTCGACGGCATGGGGAATGCAGCCGGTGCGATCTGCCAGCGCCTTCAGTGGATCGGCGCTACGCGCCAACGCGTGCACCTGCAGTCCCTCGCGCGCCAGGCGCTCGACGACGGCGAGGCCGATGCCTGACGAGGCGCCGGTGACGAGAGCCGTCCTGTAGTCGGAAAATGGCATCTGAGTCCTCGCTGTTCTCCAGAGGCTACCGACGGAGCAGTTCCGCCGCCAAGATGGAATCACTTTGGCGGGATAAGGGGCGCTTATGATGGGCCACGCCCGGGGCCGCCGGCGATCAGGTGCGACACCGGCGCGATCTCGCCACCGGCGGTCTCGATCGCCGCACGGATCGTCCGGGCGAACTCGACCGCGCCCGGGGTGTCGCCATGCAGCAGGATCGATGTGGCCTGCATCGGCAGCGCCCGGCCGGTCGCGGTGATGACGACGCCGTCGCAGAGCAGGCGCTGCACCCGTTCGAGCACGAGCGCCGGGTCGTGAATGACCGCGCCGGCCGTGCCCCGTGGCACGAGCAGTCCGTCATCGTCGTAGGCGCGATCCGCGAGGAAAGTGGTGGCGACGCGCAGGCCGCAGGCCGCCGCCGCCCCCTCGATGGCGCGGCTGGTCGACGATACGATGAGGAGCTCTCGATCGAAGGCGGCGACAGCGCGGACCAGCGGTTCGGCGAGTTTGGCGTTGGCGGCCACCATGTTGCCCAAGGCGCCGTGGAAACTCATGTGGGTCATGCGGTAACCGGCTGCGCGGACGATCCCTGCAAGCGCGCCGAGCTGATAGGTGACCATCGCCGCGAGCTCGGTAGGATCGATGTGCATCGCCCGGCGGCCGAAGCCCTGGCGATCCGGGAAGCCGACATGGGCGCCGACATCGACACCCCGCGCCTTTGCCGATTCCACGGTGCGCTGCATGATCAGCGGGTCGCCCGCGTGAAAGCCGCAGGCGATGTTGGCCGACGAGACGAGGCCGAGCAGAGCGTCGTCGTCGCCCATGGACCAGGGACCGTAGCCCTCGCCCAGATCCGCATTGAGATCGATCTTCATTCGGCGTCACTCCCGTGCGGCTGCAATCCGATCAGCGGCGCGCCGTATCCCACCGTCGCGCCATGCTCGGCGAACGTCTCGACCACCATGCCGTCCTCCGGGGCCGGGACCGGAAGCAAGAGCGGTCCGATCTGGAGAAAGGCGAGCGGCGTGCCGGCCGCAACTTCGTCGCCGACGGCGACCGATGGTTGCGAGCGCAATGGATGGCGGTCGAGGTAGAGACCCGGCACCGGTGCCCGAATGATCTGCGTGGGGGAAGAAGACAGCGCCGCCGTCGCAGCCTCGATCATTTCGACTTCGACTCGGGCGCCGTCATGCCGCAGGCGCAGCACCCCGGCTGGGCCTTTCAGCTCGAGCAGGCCGATGTCGGTCGCCGCGAGGAAGGCGCAGAGCTGGTCGACATGGTCGAGCGGGTTGGTCATCGCACCGCTCCCTGGTTGCAGTAGAGCTCGACCAATCGGCGGGCGTTGCTCAGCCAGCGCCGGGTCGCCGCCGACGCGTCCAGCGCCTCGTCCCAGCTGCACAGCACGAAACGAATCCGGCTGCCGATGGGAGCCTGGCCGAGGCGCCAGAGGTCGGCGTCGATGACGGTGCCGATCTTGGGATAGCCGCCCGATGGCTGCGCATCGCGCATCTGGATGATCGGCTGGCCGCCGTGGGGGACCTGGATCACGCCTGGGACAATGCCGTGGGAGCGCAGCTCCATGGGTCGCTGCGGCCTGAGTTCGGGGCCGGCGAGACGATAGCCGTAGCGGTCGCTCTGTGACGTAATCTTCCAAGGCTCGGACCATAGCGCCTCGTGGGAAGACGGCGTGAAGCTATCGTATTCGGCAGCCGGCAGCACCCGCACGGCGGTCAACCCGTCCACCTCCAATGGCAAGGCGAGGCCGGGCGGCGTGATGCCGAAGCCTGTCTTGGCGCGACCGGGGGGCTCGGCAATTGGCAACCGATCGCCGTCGCGCAGCGGACGGCCCTCTAACCCGCCGAAGGCGCCGCGCAGCTGGGTACTGCGTGAGCCGAGCACCGAGGGAACATCGATCCCGCCCGCGATGCACAGGTAGACGCGGCTGGCGCGCCAGGTCGCAGTTGAGGGAACGGCGAGCGAGAGGACCTGGCCGGCATCGGCGCGGTGCGCCCACCATGGTAGCACTGGCGCCTCGTCGAGCCGCGGCGCGCAATCCGCGCCGGTCACGGCGAACACCGTCGAATGGGTGAAGCGGACGCGGAACGGGAACAGCGGTATCTCGAGGGCTGCCGCATTCTCCTCGTTGCGCAGCAGGATGTTTCCAGCGGCGAGCGCCAACGGGTCCATCGCACCCGATGTCCCGACGCCGAGGTTGAGCGCGCCGGTGCGGCCGAGATCTTGCACCGTGGCGAGCGCGCCGGCCGACAGCACCTCGATCATCGCAGCACCCGGATGGTTTTGAAGCGGATGCAGTCACCGGGCTGCAGCAGCGCTGGCGGCGTGCGCTCGACATCGAAGAATGCGACCTCGGTGCTGCCGATCGTATTCCAGCCGCTCGGCCCATCGGAGGCAGAGACGCCGGTCTGACTGCCGCCGATGGAGACGGCGCCGCGTGGGATGCGCAGCACCGGCACCTTGCGCCGCGGCGTCGCGATGCGCTGGTCCATGCCACCGAGATAGCAGTACCCGGGATGGCTGCCGAGGGCGTAGACGGTGTAAGTCGGTGCGCTGTGGATCGCGACGATATCGTCGACGCTCAATCCGGTGTGGGCCACGACATCGGCCATGTGCGGGCCGCCGTCGCCGCCATAGACCACCGGCAGATCAAGGCAGCGCCCGGCGACAGGAAGCGGCTCGAGGGCGTGCCACAGCTCGATCAGTCTGTGCTCGATTTGTCCCCGGTGCCGCGGCGGCTCGGCGAAAGCGATCATGAGGTTGTTCATGCCCGGCACGGCCTCCCGAACGCCGGGCAGACGGCCCGCCTCCAGCGCCAGGGCCCAGATGCGGCACTGCGTCGTCAGCGAGGTCTCGCCCGGAGCTTCGAACAGCAGCGCGGTCGTTCCCAGCAGGCTGAGTTGTGGCAGGTCCGTCGTCATGCCTTGCCGCTCCCGCACAACTGCTGCTCGAGATGGTGAATGCTGACGCCGCCCCTGATGAACGCGGCATCCCTGACGAGCCGCCGGTGCAGCGGCAGGTTGGTCGCGATTCCTTCCACGCGCATTTCGTCGAGGGCGATGCGCAGCCGGTCCAGGGCCTCGGCGCGATTCGCGCCGTGCACGACGAGCTTGCCGATCAGCGAGTCGTAATATGGCGGCACGCGATATCCGCTGCTGGCATGGCTATCGATGCGCACGCCGGGGCCGCCGGGGAGCTCCCAGGCGGTGATCACACCGGGGGACGGCACGAACGTGTCGGGATCTTCGGCGTTGATCCGGCATTCGAAGGCATGACCGCGGCAGACGATGTCGGCTTGCGCGAACGGCAGCGCCTCGCCCTGAGCCACACGAATCTGCGCCTCGACGATATCGATCCCAGCGGTCATCTCGGTGACGGGGTGTTCGACCTGCAGGCGCGTATTCATCTCGATGAAGTAGAACGCGTCATCCTCGACGAGGAACTCGAACGTGCCGACGCCGCGGTATTCGAGCTGCCGGCAGGCCTCCGCGCAGCGCTCGCCGATCTGCGCCAGCACGTCCTGGTCCAGTCCCGGTGCCGGCGCCTCCTCCAGCACCTTCTGGTGCCGTCGCTGCAGCGAGCAATCGCGGCTGCCGAGCCAGACGGCATTGCCATGGGTATCGGCAATCACCTGGATCTCGACATGTCGCGGCCGGCGCAGGAATTTCTCGATGTAGATCGCGCTGTTGGCGAAGCCGCGCCGCGCCTCTTCCCGCGTCACGGCGATCGCATCGATGAGGCCAGCCTCGCTCTCCACCATGCGCATGCCGCGTCCACCGCCGCCGCCCGCCGCTTTCAGGATCACGGGGTAGCCGATCTGCCGCGCGGTTGCGCGCGCGAGATCGAGGTCGTCGCCGAGCGCCGCATCCGGACCGGGTACGCAGGGAACGCCGGCGGCGCGCATCGCCCGCTTGGCCGCGACCTTGTCGCCCATGACGCGCATCACCGCGGCCGTCGGGCCGATGAAGGTCAGGCCGGCAGCTTCGACCTGCTCGGCGAAGCCAGGGTTCTCGGACAGGAACCCGTAGCCCGGATGGATCGCCTCCGCTCCGCTGACCTCGGCGGCGAACAGCAACGCCGTCTGGTTGAGATAGCTCTGCGCTGCCGCGGCCGGCCCGATGCAGATGGCCTCGTCGGCATGATGCACGTAGGGCGCATCGCGATCGGCCTCCGAATGGACGACGATGGTGCGCAGCCCGAGCCGCCGGCAACCACGCTGGATGCGCAGCGCGATCTCGCCCCGGTTGGCTATGAGGACCGAGCCGAACATGTGCCTACCTGATCCGCATCAGTTCTTGCCCGGCCTCGACCTCCTGCCCGGTGGAGACGAGAATTGCGATCACGGCGCCGTCCCGATCGGCACGGACCTCGTGAAACATCTTCATGGCTTCGATGACGCACAATGTCGTGCCGGCGGTGATCGCCTGGGCCACCGTGACGAAGGGCGGCGCGTCAGGATCGGGCTGCAGATAGGCAACGCCAAACAGCGGCGCGACGACGCCATCCGCCGCGGCGTTGACCGGTGCCGGTTGCGCAGGCTCGGGACGGCTCGGGGGGCGCGCCGTGGCGGCGACCACTGGCACCGCCGGCCGCGATTCGGTCGGCTGCGGTCGGCGCACCAGCCGCAATGACATGCCGCCCTGGCTGAACTCCATCTCGGCCAGATCGGAAGCCGCCATGGCGTCAATCAGTGACTTGATACGATCGAGATCCATGCTCCGGCCGTTCGTCGAGGTCGGCGCCCGCGGCGTCGCTACCTACCGACGAACGCTACCGCTGGCGGTCTTCCCCGACCAAGACGGTTTGGCTTTGCCCATATAAGAGAGCGCTATGACGCTTTCTGCGCCCGCTCCTCGGCGACGACGAGATTGCCAGGCAGCCCAGCAACGAGCTCGAGCAGGATTTCCTTGATGGCCTGGGCCGGCTCCGATAGCGGCAAATGATCGGACTGGCACAATGCCAACGGCGCCTCGATGATCGGATCGACGATGCGGGACTGCCAGCCGCCGCAGGAGCCCGCCACCTGTCGGGCCATCGATTCCGGCAGGATCGTCGCGCCGAGCCCGTCGGCGATCACCGCCGTCAATGTGCTCGCCGATTCGATTTCCGCGACGACCTTCGGCGCCTGACCGATCGCCGCAAAGGCTTCGTTCACCATCTTGCGCACGACGTTGTAGGGACGGGCGAGATAGAGATCCATGTCGGCCAGCGCTGGCACGCTGATCTCGCCCGGCGGGGCCATCATGCTGGCGGGGCCGACCACGTAGAGCTGTTCGCGCAGCAGCGGCACGAACGAGAGGCCATGAACGGCCGTCTTGCCGCCGTAGAGCACGGCGAGATCCATCCGGCCGTTCATGACGAGCTCCGAGAGCGTCGTTCCGTAGGTCTCGTTGAGGTAGAGCAGGATGCCAGGGTGGCGGGCGCGCACGGTCCGCAGCAGCGGCAGCGCGAGTCCGGCCGCGGCCGTTCCAGGCGCAAGTCCGACGGCGACCGCACCGGAGATGCTCTTGGCCGCCGCGCTCATATCGGCGCGCGCCTGCTCGCATTGACGCAAGATGAGCTGCGCGTGGCGATACAGCACCTTGCCCGCTTCCGTGGGCACGACGCCGCTTTTGGTGCGCACCAGGAGCTGCTGGCGGACCTCGCCCTCCAAGGTCGCGAGCTGCTGGCTGAGCGCCGGCTGCGCGACATGGAGCACATCGGCGGCCTGCGTCAGGCTGCCGACGTCGACGATCTTCACGAAATACTGAAGACGCCTCAGATTCACCTTGTCCCTCGGATCGATCGGCGCAGCGGCCTTCCCGGCTGCGCGGCATTCAACGGGGCGCCGAGGAGGAATCCAACCATAAGATATGCCTATCAGGCCAGATTGAACTCGTGTTGGTCAGCGCCGGCGGCTGTCTTTAGCGTCGCACCTCTCCAGACCGGGGTCAATTGCCATGAACCGTTCTCGTATTTCCGCGCGCGTCAGACGCATCAAGCCTTCGCCCAGCACGGCGGCTGCGGATCGGGCGAGCGCGCTCAAGCGCGAGGGCAAGAGCATCGTCAGCCTTGTGGTCGGCGAGCCGGATTTCGACACGCCCGCGCATATTCGCACTGCCGCCGTCTGGGCGATGGAGAAGGGAGAGACGCGGTACACGGTGCTTGCCGGCACGCTGGAGCTGCGCCAGGCGATCGTCGCCAAGCTGAAGCGCGAAAACGGCCTCGTCTACGATCCCGCGGAGATCGTCGTCACCAACGGCGCCAAGAGCGCCATTTACAGCGCGCTCGAAGCGACCCTCGAGGCCGGCGACGAGGTGATCATCCCAGCGCCCTATTGGGTGTCCTATCCGGACATGGTGCTCGCCTGCGAAGGAATACCTAAGATCGTGGCCTGTCCGGAAAGCCAGAGCTTCAAGATCTCGCCGGCCCAGCTGGAGGCGGCGATCTCGGAGAAGACGCGCTGGCTGTTGATCAACTCGCCATCGAACCCGACCGGCGCAAGCTATTCCGCAGCGGAATATCGCGGGATTGCCGAGGTTCTCGCCCGCCATCCGCATGTGCTGGTCATGACCGACGACATCTACGAACACATCCGTTTCGACGGCGAGAGTACGCCGCATCTGCTCAACGCAGCACCCGAGCTGCGTGAGCGCGTCCTCGCCATCAACGGCGTATCCAAGACCTATGCGATGACCGGCTGGCGCATCGGCTGGATCGCCGGCCCCGCGGACCTCGTCGGCGCGCTGAATACGCTGCTGTCGCAGGCCTCGGGCAATGCCTGCTCGATCAGCCAGGCGGCGGCGGTCGCGGCGCTCACCGGCGACCAGAGCTTCGTTGGCGAGACCGTTGCGACTTATCGGGCGCGTCGCGATCGCACGCTCGCGCGTATCAACGCGATCCCCGGGCTGAGTTGCCGGCCGCCCGACGGAGCGTTTTATCTCTACGTCAATTGTGCAGGCCTGATCGGCCGGACAACGCCGGCCGGGACTCGCCTCGAGAGCGACAGTGACGTCGTGATGTACTTGTTGGAGGCGGCCGGCGTGGCCGTCGTCCAGGGCACCGCCTACGGTCTGTCGCCATTCTTCCGTGCCTCGATCGCGACATCGCAAGCGGCGCTCGACGAAGGCACGGATCGCATCGCCCGTGCAGTTGCCGAGCTGCACTAACCTGAAATTGATCGAAAGCATCCTCCATGACCAATCCCGGAATCGTCAGAAACCCCTCCGCTCCCCAGGTCGACCCGTCCACCGTCGCCAAGCTGCGGAGCATCGCGGTGGCGCTGCTGAGCGATCAACTGCACCGCAACTGCGGCAGCATCGGTCTTCGCGCCTACCATTCGCCCGCCCCCATGGCCGGCACGGCGGTGACCGTGAAGACGCGTGGCGGGGACAACCTCGCCATTCTGCGCGCCTATGATTTCTGCCGGCCCGGAGACGTCATGGTGGTCGATGCCGGCGGAGACACTACCAACGCTCTGGTCGGTGGCATCATGACCTTCGCCGCCGCTTCGCTGGGTCTCGCCGGCATGGTGCTCGATGGCGCCATTCGGGACGCGGCCGAAATCGGCGCACGAGCTTTTCCCGTTTATGCCCGCGGCGTGAACCACCGCGGCCCCTACAAGGACGGTCCAGGGGAGATCAACGTGCCGATCACGGTCGGCGGTATGGTGGTCAATCCGGGAGACGTGATCGTCGGGGACCAAGATGGACTTCTCGCCTTCCCGCCCGGTCTTGCCGCAAGCGTGATCGAGAAGGCGATGGCTCAACATCAGAAGGAGGAGGCGACGATGCAGGCCATTCGCGAGGGCCGCTGGGACCGTTCCTTTGTCGACGCGCTGGAAGCGCGCTGCGCCAATTGAGCGCGTTTCTGCCTCTGTTAAAGCTTGCTGCGGCGTCTTCACGCCAGAACAACCGCAGAGCCAGGTGAACTCTTGAGATAAGGACACCGGGCGGAGTCACGGATATGCGCTCTTGAGATCATGGCTCGCGGCGCAGCCCGGACAGCGAAATCGCAACCCCGGCCGCTACCAACCAGCCAGTTCGCAGGTACTTCCTGCAGGCTGGAAACGCCGCACCAAAACGTGAAGCGTGCCAATGTCCTGGTTACTCGGCAGCGCTCCCTACTTCACCAACGCACAGCCGCCCTCCACCATTGGCCGGAACGCCTGGTCTGCCGGGATCGTCGAAACAAGCTTGTAATAATCGTACGGATATTTCGTCTCCTCCGGCTTCTTGACCTCGAACAGGTACATCGGATGCACGACGCGGCCATCCTGACGGATCGCGGTATCGCCGAAAAGCCTATCGTGGCCTTTGAACGTCTTCATCTGCGGCACGACGTCCTTGGCGTTGTCGCTGCCAGTAGCGGCGACCGCGTTGAGGTAGGCGAGCGTGGAGGCGTAGACGCCGGCTTGATTGCCGCTCGGCATTTTGCCGTTCATGCCGGGGCGTGCCGCAAAGCGTTTGGCGAAGGCACGGGTGTCGTCGTTCATGTCCCAGTAAAAAGCCTCCATGAGTTGCAGTCCTTGAGCGACCTTCAATCCCATTCCGTGGACGTCGTTGATGAAGAGGAGGAAGGCAACGAGCTTCTGTCCGCTCTGCTGGATACCGAACTCAGCCGCCTGCTTCACCGCGTTGATGGTGTCGCCGCCTGCATTGGCAAGCCCGATCACCTGGGCTTTCGAGCCCTGCGCCTGAAGCAGGAAGGAGGCGAAGTCAGAAGTGCCGAGTGGATGCTTGGAGGAGCCGATCACCTTGCCGCCATGCGCCTCGATATATTTCTGCGCTTCCGCCTCGATGCCTTTACCGAGCGCGTAATCGACGGTGAGGAAGTACCACTCCTTGCCGCCGTGCGACATCATTGCCGCCGCCGTGGTGTTGCCGGTCGCCCAGGTGTCGTTGACCCATTGGATGGTGTTGGGCGAGCAGGCCTTGCCGGTTAGGTCGGCGCTCGCGGTGGAGGACGCCAGGAACGTCATCCGGCTGTCGCGTAGCACATTGTTGATGGAAAGGCCCACCGCCGAGTTCGGCACGTCGACGATGGCATCGACACCTTCAACATCGAGCCATTTTCGCGCAATGGCCGAGCCGACGTCCGCCTTGTTCTGATGATCGGCGTAGACGATTTCAACCTTGACGTCCTTGCCGCCGCCGGCGAAATCTTCCGCCGCCATGCGTGCGGCTTCGACCGAGCCCATGCCGTTGGTGTCTTGGAATATGCCGGAGATGTCGTTGAGCACGCCGATACGCACGACGCCATCCGAAATCTCCGCGTTCGCGGCGCCGACCCAAAAGCTTGCGGCAAGCGCAATGGTCCACCCCAGGTGCTTCATTCTTTGTCCTCCCTCACTCCCGCGAGTCGGTCGTTGCCGAAAACTGGAACCTAGACCTGCCGCTCCGGCAGACGCAGCACGAGACCGTCGAGCTCAGACGTGATCCTGATCTGGCAGGACAGCCGGCTCGTCGGCCGCCGCTCCGCGGCGGTGCCATCGAGCAGCGCGTCCTCGTCGTCGCGGACGGCCGGCAATCGCGCCAGCCAGGGCGTCGTCGACATAGACATGGCAGGTCGCGCACATGGCGTTGCCGCCGCACTCGGCGAGGATGCCGTCGAGGCCGTAGCGGGTTGCCGCCTGCATCGCACTCTCCCCGTCGCTGGCGTCGAGGTGATCGCTATTGCCGTTGGAATGAACGAAAGTAATGGCTGGCATCAAAGGTCCTCGTCAGGCCGGGGTGATGGATATCGGCAGGCTCTCTAGCCCGCGCAGCGTGTTGTTGTAGCGGCGCTCGACGGGACCGGAGATTTCGATCGATGCAACCCTTCGCGCGATCGCGGACAGCACCACCTCACCTTCGAGCCGCGCTACCAACTGGCCAACGCACATGTGAATGCCGGAGCCGAAGCCGACATGGCCCGAAGTCTTGCGGGTGATGTCGTAGCGATCGGACTCGATCCAGCGGCGCGGGTCGCGGTTCGCCGCGCCGAGGAACATCAGGACCTTCTCGCCCTCGCCGACGCGCGTGCCGCCGATCTCGACCTCGCGCGTCGTGGTGCGGAAGAAGGTCTGCACCGGGCTTTCGAAGCGAACGGCTTCCTCGAAGGCGTTGCGCGCCAGCGACGGATCGGCCCGCAGCCGCGCGAATTCCTTCGGAAAGCGTGCCAGGCAATAGAGAGCGGCTCCGATGCCATAGACTGTGGTGTCGAGGCCTGCGGACAGCAGTGAGCGCACGAGCAACGGCGCCTCATCCGACGTGATCTCGCCAGTGTCGGAGAACGCATGGATACAGGCGCCAAAGCCGCCAGGCTTAAGATTCGGTCGCTGGCACTGCTCGGCGACATAGGCCTGGTGCGGCGCCGATCGCTCGATTGCGGTCTGACGTAGCTCGTTTGGCGGGCCGAAGGCATTGAAGACGAGACCAGCATAAGGAATCAGGTGCTCGCGCCCTTCCGCCTTCAGTCCGAGCGCATCCGGAAATACAGACAACGGATAGGCCTCTGCGAGATCGGCGACCGCATCGAATTTGCGCCGCTGCAGCAGCTCGTCGATCTTGGCTTCGGCCGCCAAAGCGAAGCCGTCGCGGATCCGCTTCATGGTCGCGGGCGACAGCACCTTTGACAGCACGGCGCGGGTGCGGGTGTGCGCGGGGGGATCGGCCTCCAGGATCAGGCTCGGCGGCCGCCAGGGCTTTTCCTTCTTGAAGTCGGAAAGACCGACGCCGCGGCTGGAACAGAAGGTCTGGGGATCGTTGAGGACTGAATAGACCTCGGCATAACGCGCCACGCCGTAGACGTTCCATTTATCGAGATAGACGACAGGGCCGGCCTCTCGCAGCCTTTCATGGGTCGGATAGGGATCGTCGAAGAACGAGATCGCGAAGGGGTCGACGTCAAGGTGTGGAATGGCCATTGGACCGGCGGTCGAAGCACAGGCGCTCGGTACAGTCATTGCAGTCCTCGCAAATTTGGGCTTGTGAAGCGTTCGCGCATGTCCTTATTTCTGGAGCAGCGCATGAAGCGAGCCCCGACGTGATGCAGCCACCGACCAGCAAATCGAGACACAACACCGCGACTGAAGGCGATGCGCCGCTGCTCGATCTCGACCGCTACATCCCGGCTCTGATCACCTTCATCGCCAATAAATTGTCCAAGAGCGCGAACGCGTTCTATCAGCCCGCGTTCGGCGTCAACGTCACCGAGTGGCGCATCATTGCCCTGCTCGCAATCGAGCCAGGCATTCCGGCCGCCCGCATCTGCCACGTCATCGGCTTCGACAAGGGGCCGGTGAGCAGGACGCTCGCCGCCATGGAGAAGCGAGGCCTGATCGCGATCCGCATCGACCCGAATGACGGCCGCACCCATTCGATCTCCCTGACAGCGAAGGGGCGCACCACCCACGACAAGGTGATCGCCGTGGCGCTTGGGCGCGAGCGGCGGCTGCTGTCGTGCCTTTCCAGGGATGAGCAGGAAATACTGATCGGGCTGCTGCGCCGTTTGCATGAAAATCTCGGCGCGGTGACGGATACCGATAGCTAAGCCAGGGCGCACAGCACGATGTGCACGCAAGGCTTCGTTACCTTCACGCTTGCGCCGGCGTTTGCTGGCGATACCATCCCTGCCGAACATCGGTCCTCCCAGGAAAGGCGTAGCGGTTGTCCCGCCATCTTCCCTTGCGCGAAGGTTCGCATGAATTAGTTGCCTAGGCAACAAAAAACCTTTGCCTCCGGCTTGAACCCTCCCTTCCTTATTCGCGAACCTCTCCTGGTTCGCGGATAGGCGGCAACCGCTTATAGACCCTTTGTCGATTGCGAGGGGCCGACAATCCGCCGTCTGGCAGAGCATCCTGGCAGCGCGCGCGGCGAGATGCTCAATGTCGAGCCATCGGAAAGGATCGCTACTAACATAGAGGCCAAGTTCGAGACGGCGCTAGCGGTTTAATGTCAACCCGGGACTGCCGAGAGGATGAAGAGATAAAGTCCGTAAATGCGAGAGCGAAGGGAGCCGCCGTCATTGGGAGCTTGCTGGCTCGCGCAGCGTATCTACCGGGTCGCACCCAAGCGGCACGACCGAGGAGAGCAGCGCGCTGCTAGGGGCGGTCGAGACACCCCCGGTATCGATTCTCCGGACCATCCTTAGAAAAAAGACGCATTCAAATGGCGAAGGGTAGCTGACCTCTCGCTAGCCAGCGGCGGCGACTGTTCCATAGATGGTCAAGAGGCCAAGTCCCATCGCGATGTTTCCGATAACGAACTGCAAAGACCGGTTGACCCAAGTTAAGGTTCGGGCTGAGATGACTAAGGGAACCGCAATCAGCGACGACAGTGCGGCCATCCCCATCATCGAGCCCATACCAAATAGTAACACGTAAAGTATCCCCGCTAGATGGTTCGGCGCTTGTGAGACGGTTAAGACGAGGAGCGCGGCTGAGCCTGCCATCCCATGCATGAGCCCGACCGCCAGCGTCCGCCAGCGCGCACCATGGTCATGATCATGCGCGCGCGCCTCAGGGCGCCAAATTTCGCTCTTGTGACTAGGAGCACGAAAATCTGAGATGTGATGGTGAACATGGACACGTTCGCGCCATAAGCGCCATATGACGTTGCTTCCTAACAGAATCAACATGAAGCCGACGGCCGCCTCTAGCGGTTGCGAAACGCCCGGCGGAATTGCATATCCGAGCACCAAAGCCGCCCCGGAGAACAGGAACAAAGTGATGGTGTGTCCAATTCCCCACGTCAACCCATGCTTGACGATCTCGCCCACATCGCTGCGGCGCGCCGCAATGCTCGATACCGCCGCAATGTGATCGGCCTCGAGCGCGTGCTGCATGCCCAGCAGCAGTCCCAGCCCCAATATTCCGAACATGGCAAGATCCAATCATCAAGAGGGAAATACGGTGTCCTTCAGCAACTTGCTTTGCCGTCGTATCCAACCGTACCACTCCTCAAATCCTGCGCCGTTTCTGGCCGAGACCTGCAGAACCTCGATGGCCGGGTTGACGTCTCTGGCGTATGCCACCGCGCGATCGACATCGAAATCCACATGCGGAAGCAAGTCGAGCTTGTTCAAGATCATGAGGTCAGCCGACCGGAACATGTGAGGATATTTGATCGGCTTGTCCTCTCCCTCGGTCACTGAGAGGATGACGACCCTTGCATGTTCGCCAAGGTCGAACATCGCAGGACAAACTAGATTTCCGACATTCTCGATCATCACGATCGATTCCGGCGGTGGACGCAGCTCTGAAAGAGCGCGCGCAATCATGTCGGCCTCGAGATGGCAACCCGTGCCCGTATTGACCTGGACTGCTGGGGCGCCTGCGCGTCGAATTCGCTCCCCATCATTGGCCGTCACCTGGTCTCCTTCGATGACGAAGAGATTGACCTCGTGATGAAGGTCGCCAATGGTTCGCTCCAGCAGCGTGGTCTTGCCGGCGCCGGGCGAGCTTGCGAGGTTCAGGGCCAGGATTTCGCGACCGGCGAACCAGGCCCGGTTCCTTGCTGCCAAAACGTCGTTCTTGGCGAGGATCCGGGCTTCCAGATCGAGCACCAGGCCCGCAGCTTCGTCATGATTGGTATGCCCGTGTTCGTGGGCATGGTCATGCGAATGTCGGCGTCCATGATGTCCGTGATCATGATGGTCATGATGATGGTGATCATGGCCGTGTCCAGCGTGAGAGTGGACGTGGGCGGGATCATGGTCATGCGAATGGGCGTGAGCAACGCCATCCGCGTGGACATGGAAATGATCATGCAGGTGCTCACCGGTCTCCCCACCGCCCAGGCTCGCTTCATGTCCGGTCTGGAGATTGATCACCGTGGCACCCGCCTTGGCGCCGCAACCGCAATGTCCGCACATCAGGCAGCCTCCCCTTCGATCTCCATGCTTCTGATCTTCAATTCCTCGCCCTGAAGGCGCGTAAACTGCCGCGAGCCACAAGGGCACGGCGCAAACAGGCTCGCCTGCTCGAATTCCGAACGACACGTCGCGCACAGCGCTCGCCCGGCCACGCGCCTGATGTCGAGCGCTGTGCCGTCAAGAGGCGTCCCGCGGGCGACGGTCTCGAAGCAGAATGCGATCGCCTCTCCCATCACGCCGGAGAGATCTCCAACATCGACGGTGATGCGGCGGACCTTGCGGCCCTTGGCGGCATCGCTGACGATCGCCACGATGTTACGGGTGATGCCGAGCTCGTGCATGGGTCCTCTCAGCAGATCCGAGGCAGCTGTTCGCCGACGAGCATGTCGACCATTCGGTGTCCGCCAAAGCTCGTCCGCATCATGACGCGGCTATCCTGGTCCGAGGTGATCCGGCCGATACGGGCGGCATCCAAACCCAGTGGATCTCGCCGCATGGCAGCCAGCGCGGCTTCGGCCTGATCGGGGGGAACGATCACGACGATCTTGCCCTCATTGGCGAGATAGAGCGGATCGAGCCCAAGCACCTCGCAGAACGCCTTCACTTCCTCGCGGATCGGCGTCATGCCCTCCTCGATCTCGATGGAGACCCCCGAGCCGTCCGCGATCTCGTTCAGCACCGTCGCGACGCCGCCGCGCGTCGCGTCCCGAATGAAGCGAGTGCCCGGTGCGGCGGCGAGGATCGCGCCGATCAGCTCGTGCAGACAGGCGCAATCGCTGGCGATCGGCGTCTCGAGCGCCATGTCGCCGCGGGCGCACAGGATGGCGGCACCGTGGTCACCCAGCAGTCCGTTCACGAGGACGGCGTCGCCGGCGCGGGCCTTGTCCACGCCGAGCGCGAGCGAGGCAGGGATCGCGCCTACGCCCGTGGTCGTGATGAAGATCTTGTCGCACGCTCCCCGTGGCACGACCTTGGTGTCGCCCGTGACGATCTGCACCCCCGCTTGCGAAGCCGTTCGCGCCATGGAAAGCGCGACCTGTCGCAAGAGATCGATCTGCACGCCCTCCTCGATGATGACCGCGCAGGACAGATACATGGGCACCGCCCCGCCGACGGCGAGATCGTTCACCGTGCCGCAAACCGCGAGCTTTCCGATATCGCCGCCCGGGAAGAACAGGGGATCGACCACGAAGGAGTCGGTCGTAAAGGCGAGCCTGTCGCCATGGGCTGCGAAGACCGCCAGATCGAACCGCGCCTGATCCTCGAGCGGCTCACAGGCGTGCTCGCCGAAGGCCGTCAGAAACACGTCGTCAATCAGGTCCTTCATGGCTTTGCCGCCGCCGCCATGAGCCAGCGTCACCGAGCTGACATTGACTTTGCCGCGCGTGCGCGTCTTGACGAAGGGGACGAAATTCATACGACCTCCGCTTGGCGCTTTTGGCCGCCATACTGGTAGTAGGCAGCACAGGCTCCTTCGGAGGACACCATCAGTGCTCCGAGAGGCGTTTCCGGCGTGCATGAGGTGCCGAACACCTTGCATTGCCACGGCTTGAGTGCGCCCTTCAGCACCTCGCCGCACTGGCACGATTTCGGGTCGGCGATCCTGACGTTGGGAATCGCGAATTTGCGCTCCGCGTCGAAATGCACATAAGCATCGCGCAGGCGCACGCCGGAATGATCGATCGATCCAAGCCCGCGCCACTCGAAGAACTCGCGCAATTCGTATACTTGGGCCACCGCGCGCAGCGCCGCGTTGTTGCCCTCGCTCGGCACGACGCGGGCATACTGGTTCTCGACCTCGACCCGCCCCTCCGCGATCTGCTTCAGCAGCATCCAGATAGACTGGAGGATGTCGAGCGGCTCGAAGCCGGCGACCACCATCGGCTTGCGATAGAAATTGGCGATGAACTCGTAAGGAGCCGTGCCGATCACCATCGACACGTGGCCGGGCCCGAGGAAGCCGTCGAGCTGCAGGCCGGGACTGTCGAGGATCGCCTTGATGGTCGGAACGATCGTGATGTGGTTGCAGAACACGGAGAAGTTCCGGATCCCCTCGCTCTCCGCCTGCAGGATCGTCAATGCGGTCGACGGCATGGTGGTCTCGAAGCCGAGGCCGAAGAAAACGACCTCGCGAGCGGGATTGCGCCGAGCGAGCTGGAGCGCGTCCATCGGCGAATAGACCATGCGCACGTCGGCACCATCCGCCTTGGCCTGCAGGAGGCTCTTCCGCGAGCCGGGCACGCGCATCGCGTCTCCGAAGGTTGTGAAGATGACCTTCGGGTTCTCCGCGATCGCGACGCAATCATCGACCCGTCCCATCGGCAGGACGCAGACCGGACATCCCGGACCATGAACCAGCTCGATAGCCTTGGGCAACATGCCCTCGAGCCCATAGCGGAAGATCGAATGGGTGTGCCCGCCGCAGACCTCCATCAGGTAAAGCGGCCGGCCCTCCGGAAGTTTCATGCCGGAAACCAGCGACTCGATCTCGCCGATGAGTACGCGCGCCTTTTCGCCGTCGCGGAATTCGTCGACATATTTCATGCCACGGCTCCCTTCGTTCGCGCCGATCCCCGGTCGTCAGCCAAGAGCGTGTGAACGAGATCCCAGAGGATGTGGTAGGCGGTTACATGGCACTCCTGGGTGCGATGGATCGACGTCGTCGGGACGACCAGGCAATGGTCGACGACACCCGCGGTTTTCATCTTTCCGCCGTCGCCGCCCGCAAGCCCAATGGTCACGAGGCCCATCTCCTTCGCCTTGGCAAAGGCGGCCATCAGGTTCGACGAATTGCCGCTGGTGGAGATGCCAATGAGCGCATCGCCTTTCCGCCCCTGGGCCACGATCTGGCGGACGAAGACGTGATCGAAACCGAGGTCGTTTCCGACCGCCGAGATCATCGCCAGATCGGCGACGAGGTTGGTTGCGGCCAGTGCGGGCCTGCCCGCCGTGATCGGGTGGACGAACTCCACGGCGACATGCGAGGCGTCGCAGCTCGAGCCGCCATTGCCCATCGAGAATAGCCGTCCGCCGTTGCGATAGACATCCGCGACCGTTTTCGCCGCGGCGATCAGCACCGCGGCGTTCTCGGCAAAGAAGCGCGCATTGGTGTCGCGCGAATCGCGTGCCTTCTCTTCGACCGAGAGCAGGAGGGCGGCATCCAGCCGCGCCGGCTCCTGCTGTCCGCCATGCAGAAACGGATAAAGTTCCTTCAGGTCGCTGTTGCCTGACATGGCGCTACCCTCCCGGCTCAGCTGCCGAACGCTTCATGGCTTCGATTTCAGCCTGTGCTTCACCCAGTTCTGTGAGAATCTTGAGCGTTTGCGCGGCTTCTTCCTCGTCGATCCGGCTCATCGCGAATCCGACATGGACGAGCACCCAGTCGCCGAGGCAGGCCGACGGCGGATGATCCTCGCTGACGATGCAGGCGATGTTGACCTGCCGCTTGACGCCGCTGACGTCGACGGTCGCAAGCTTTCTCGCTTCGTCGTCGATCCTTACGATCCGCCCGGGAATACCGAGACACATGACGGCTTTCCTTCCCTGAAGTCTTTGTTTGATTTCATCAGATGCGCAGCTCCAATGACGGCTTGGCCGAGAGCAAGTCCGCCATCGTTGGACGGAACGCGCGCATGTGACAGCACAGTGAACTGCTCGCGCTCCAGCCGGCGCACCACCTCCTCGAATAGGATGCGGTTCTGGAAGCAGCCGCCGGTGAGCGCGACGGTCGAGAAGCGTCGCTCGCCGTCCTCGGGGGAGCCGGCGAGCTTGCGTGTCATGGCGGCGATGGACTTGGCCAGCCCCTTGTGGAACCGTGCAGCCATCACCGGCGCCGGTGTCTTCAGGATCAGGTCACCCAGCACCGCATGCCACATCGCGAGCGGCTCGATATAGGGCAAACCCGTGCCGGCGAGATTGGGGATCGTCAGCGGATAGGCCAGCGCCTCGTCTTCATCGGCGAGAGTTTTCTCGTCGACCATGGCTTCCAGCCGCGCCGCCGCCTCGCCCTCATAGCTCTGCGCGTCCCGGCAGACATCGAGGGCGGCGGCCATGGCGTCGAACAAGCGCCCGCAGGATGATGCTGGCGGAGCGTTGATGCGGTTGCGCGCCATCGAATCCAGCAGCGCGCGCGGCTTTGCCGCCAAATATGAATGGAGCTCGAGCTCGGCGAAATTCATTGTCAGCTCGGCCCAGCTCATCTCCGCCATGAGATGCGCATAGAGATTGCGCCAGGGCTCGCGCACGGCCTGGACGCCGCCAAGCATCGGGATCGGCTTGAACGTACCGGCCCGCGTGTAGCCGACATAGTCGGCGAGCATGAACTCGCCGCCCCAGAACGTCGCGTCCTCGCCCCATCCGAGACCATCGAGAACGATCCCGAGGACCGGACGGCCGTCGAGCGCATATCCGTTCTCGGCAAGACAGGCCGCCACATGGGCGTGATGATGCTGCACCTCCATCAAAGGCAGCGTCCCGCCCGCCAGGTGCTCGCGCGCGAGCTTGGAGGACAGATATTCGGGGTGCATGTCGGCGATCACTGCCGTAGGCTCGTGCTCGAAGAGCGCGGCATAGAGCGATAGGTTCTTCCTGTAATCGTCGAATGTCGCGACATCCTCCAGGTCGCCCTGATGCTGGGACAGGATCGCAGCGCCGTCCTTGAGCAAACAGAACGTGGCCTTCAGCTCCCCGCCCATGGCGAGCAGATCGGGCGCTTTCGCGAACCCCCTGGGCAGGGCGATCGGCGCCGGTGCGTATCCTCTGGCGCGACGCAGGAGCCGCGGCCCGCCCGCCACCACCCGGACCACAGAATCGTCGACACGGTTGGCGATGCGCCGATCGTGGGTGAGCGCGAACGTCGCAATCCCCGCGAGGCGCTCCGTCATCTCCGTATCGCCCGTCACCTGCGGCTCGCTCGACAAATTGCCGCTGGTCATGACGACCGGCCGGTCCATCCGCCGCAGCAGCAAGACATGCAGCGGCGTCGTCGGCAGCATGAAACCGAGCGTCCGCAATCCCGGTGCAATCTCGTCAGGCAGGTGCTCCGGCCCATTCGCATGCAGGAGCACGATGGGGGCCGCCGGGCTTGTCAACGCGACCAACTCGTGTTCGGCGAGATCGCAGAACCGGCGGATAACGTCAACGTCCCTGGCCATCAGGGCAAACGGCTTGCCGTCCCGCTGTTTCAGTTTGCGCAGCCTCCTGACCGTGTCGGCCTGGGTGGCGTCACAGGCGAGCTGGTAGCCGCCGAGCCCTTTGACGGCGACGATTTCGCCCTTCTGGATCAGGCTGCACGCCGCATCCACATCGTCAAGCATGGAAAACTGCTCGAAGGTAAAGTGACGCCCGTCGAGCCTGACCAGCTTCGCCTTGGGCCCGCAGGCATGGCAGGCGATCGGTTCGGCGTGAAACCGCCGGTCGGAAGGGTCGCGGTATTCGCGGGCGCAGTCGGCGCACATTGCAAACGGCGACATCGCGGTCTTGGCGCGATCGTAGGGGATGCCGTCGACGATGCTCAGCCGCGGCCCGCAATTGGTGCAATTGGTGAAGGGGTAGCGGAAGCGGCGCGCAAAGGGATCGGTGGTTTCGCGCGCGCAATCGGCACAGAGCGCCGCGTCAGGTGAAATCTCGGTATGAGCCCCGCCATGTGCGCTCTCGACTATCGCAAAATCGTCGCGCAGCACGCCCGCATAGGCGGTGATCTCGATTGCCTCGATCTGGCTCAGCGGCGGCGGATCGCCAGCGATGCGGTCGACGAGCATGTCAATGATCGCCCGTTCTCCCTGCACGCGAACCAGAACGCCTTCTCCGTCATTCAGCACCTCGCCGCCAAGCCGCAGTTCCCGCGCGTGGCGCCAGACCGCCGGCCGGAAGCCGACGCCCTGCACACGTCCGCGAAACCGGATTTCAACGACCTCGACAGGGTTCTGCGGCGCGGCGAGGTTGAGCCTGCTCATGGTGTTTTGTCCCAGATCAGGATCCGGTTGTTGCCGGTGTCGGCGATCGCCAGAGTCCGACCGACTGCCGAAGCAGCATAAGGCCAGCACAGGCTGTCGCGACTTGCCGCGCGCCAGCGATTGTCACCTTTGTCGGCAAAGCCGTTCTGGGCCGCCAGCCCTGTGGCCGGCGCATCCATGGCGAGGTCCTGGAGATGGAAGCCAAGCAGCCGCGAATTTGCGGTATCGCAGACCACGAGCTGGCCATCCCAGATGACGAGACCATAGGGCATGCTCATCGCGCTCGAGGATGGATCGTACGAGCTGCGATTGTGATCGACGCCCGCGAAATCGTCCTGGCCCAGCACGAAATCGCACGGCGTCCCGCTGACGGTGGGGAAATGGCGCCATACCATGACGCGATTGTTGCCCGCGTCCGAGATCGCGAGTGCGCCGTCATGGCAGGCGATGCCGTGCGGCCACCGCATGCTGGTGGCACAGACGTCGCCGCCGGCATTGTCATCACGGGTGACGAAGTCTCTTTGGCCGAGGACCAGATCGGCCGGCGTGCCGTTGGCGGTCGGAATGCCGTTCCAGATCAGAACGCGGCGATTTCCGGTGTCGCAGACGATCAGCCTGCCCTGGAAGATCGCGACCCCGTAGCACCAATTCAGTGTGTCGGAGCGAGACACCGCTCTTCCGCGATTGGCTAGGCCTGAGACGAAGTCCGCCTGACCTAGAACCACATCGGCGGGCTGGTTCGAGGCGGATGGATAGCGATTCCAGATCAGGATCCGGTGATTCCATGCATCCGCCACGGCCAGGATGCCGTCTGCGGCAGCGACGCCGGTCGGGAAGTTGAGCGTGTCGGGGCCGATGTCGCGCTTGGCGTTGCGGCCCTCGCGCGAGAAGTCGGATTGACCGATCAGAATATCGGCGGGCGCTTGATCGGAGGACGGACAGCGGCTCCAGATCAGCAGCCGATGATGGCCACTGTCGCAGACGAACATGGGCCCGTTCTTGTCGAGACACACCCCACGCGGGCCGAACAACGTCTGGGCCGACGGAACGATCGATTGCACAAGTCCGTCCGGCGTGACCTCTCCACCCAGAATCACGCGGGCGCCGGCCGGCGAGAGAAACCGGCGTGGCACGTGGTTGTCGCGCATCCTAGCGCGCGGTCGGTCCAAGCGAATGGTTGCGGCTGAAGTGATCATGGCTATGCCGTTATCCTCACTTCAACCCTGGTTCCGATGATCCTGACCGCGTGCGGCTGCAGTTGCACCTCAGGCGCGGTCAGGCATTCGCCACTGGCGAGGTCGTATCTGAACCCATGATAGGGACAGGTGATGATGCCGCCCTGCACCTCGCCATCATGGATCGGAAGGCCGAGATGCGCGCAGGCATTCTCGAAACAGGAGATCGATTCCCCACTACGTGACAGGATGATCTTGCGTCCGCCCAATTCCATCGCGCGGACCAAGCCCTCCGGAAAATCCGCCCAAGCTCCCGCCGGTATCCACTGTCCTTCCGCATTCAGCGCGAAGGGGCTGATGAACCGAACGCCGCCTTCGCTCGCCGCGGCCAGCCCCTTGACCTGAATAACGTCGGTGATCTCGGGGCAGACATCCTGAAGCGCCTTCTTCACGCCGGCATGGAATGTCAGCGCCGAGGCGGGACAGCCGTCGCAGGCTCCCTTGAACCGAACCTCCACTGCCGGCGGGCGAACCGAGACGAGTTCGACATCCCCACCATGCGATTTCAGCATCGGCCGGACGCTTTCGAGTGCCTGCTCGACCCGCTCGTTGAGGGCCGCCCTCAAGAGGTTGTAGCGCCGCAGCACCGCGTAGACGAGCTCGTCCGAAGCTGCGCTCTTCATGGCGGCCAGCGCGGCGGGATCGGCCTTCAAGGCACGTATCAGGCGCCGGAACGCTTCCGCATTGAGCGCTTCGATCGCGATCTTGTAGGCGGAAACGACGCCCCGCTGCGTTTCATCCCAGGTCGCCACGACCGTTTCCAACCGCTCGATATCGCCGACAAAGCCGGCGAGATCCTCCCGAAGTGTTGGTGTCGATTCGTGAGCGTTCATGCGATCTCGCGCCGGCCGCGCTCCTCACCTATAGCGGAGGTTTCGGAAGAGATAAGGCTGCAAGCCCCCACCAATTGCTGCTGCCAGGGCTGAAGCCGCCCATATCGGCGCCCCGACCAGCGTAAGAATGATGAGCAGCATGGCTGTGACCGCCACCCCGATCGCAATTTGCCGGTAAGCCTTGGCTGGGTCTGCGAAAAGCTTTCCGCGGAAGAACAACAAGATGGAGTTCTGTGTCATTGCCCACATGTCATCTTCCTCAAGCGATGATCGAAAGAGCGATAAGGCCGACGAAAACGCCGGCAATTCCAGCCAACGGGCCGTAGAAACCACCGAGCAGCGCTGCGAGCTCATTTCCGAGCACTTTTCCGCCGACGATGAGGCCGCCGACCATTCCTCCTGCGATTGATGCAATCATCGCCAGACCGAGACTTAAGGCGAATATTGCCGGAGTAAGTGACACGCTCATTTGCAAGAACTCCTTCGATCCAGATTTGCTAGGAATGCAGGGTGGTAGGTCGATCGAGAAGCGCCGACAGCTCCATCAGCTCGCGCTCGATCTGCATGGAGGCCTCGCTGACGATCTGAGCGCGACCGGGATCTCCATGGGCCAGGAATATTTCGCGCGCCTCTCTGTAATAGACGAGGGCCATTGAGAGATTGATGCCCCTGCCGGTTTCCGAGTTCGAGGCATGACCGGGCAGATTCCACAGGCAGTTTGCCTTGTTCGAGATGGTGTTCGCGTACTCGATCGGCATCGTCTCGCGGGTGCGGACCTTAAGTGCCTCGTCATAGGCCTCAAGCGCGCGAAGATTATTCTCGAGCACGTGGCTCGAGGCGACATATTGGAGGGCATTGCCGAGGTTGTTCTGCAACATCGCGTATTCGACAGGATCATCGACGAGAGTCACGACTTTGAGCGCTTCCTCGAAGGCTTGAACAGCAAGAGCCTCTCGCATTTTGCCGCGCTGATCGGTCATCGGCATGGAGAGAAAGGCCGTCGCCAAATTGTTCTGAAGAATGGCGTACTCTTTGGGGTGGCTCGTTCGAGTGAAGGTACGAAGGGCGCGTTGATAGGCTGCTATCGCCTCAGAGATCTTTGCGCGGCCAACGGCAGCGAGGCTTTGGATGCACAGCCCGAGATTCATCTCGGCTTCCGCGGTTTCTTCAAGCGTTGCGAGTTGAGTGAGCTCTGGCATGATGGCTTCGAAGATGGACCGAGCGAGCTCGATTGACTTTGTGCCCTGCTCGGGCATCGCCTGCAGCGCCGTTGCTTTGCGCGCCAGAATACGAGATCGCAGCAAAGCCAGCTCACCGGGACAGACGGTCAGGGCTTTGTCGTAGAGTTCTATTGCGGAGTTGATCTCATCCGGCGACTTGGGCCTCGTTTGCAGCCCTATTCCGATCTCCATGAGCATCTCGGCTCGCTCGGCCGGCGTAGCCGTCTCGGCCTCCGCTGCTTGCAAGGCTGCGCGTACCTGTTCGCTCAGAAGGCCTGCCGCCAAGGTGTCCTCCCGGACCGAGCGCTTGATTTGCCGCGCGTCATTGATGCGGATCAATCTTGCAGCCAAATTTTCAGTCTGTCTACTCAATAAGCGAAATGTAAAGAAAGTTTACAAATCGAACGCATGCGCGATGATGAGAGCTTGGTCAGCGGAGGACCATTCGGCTGCGAACTCGCGGACGTCTATCGGGACATTGTGCTCGCTGAAGAAGTCGGGTGCATGCACCACGCGATCACCAGCGATGTTGCGCATCTTCAACAGATATCCACCGCCCGCCTGGTGACGGACTGGCAGGATGCAAAGATCGTTGTCTCGTCGGAGCAGGATGACGCATTGAAGGCCATCGAAGAAGCGTCTGCAGAGCGCGGCAGAAAAGTAGAGCGAGCCGTCTTTGATGGTGACCGCAAGATTTGGCATCAGCCCACCGGCACGGCCTCCTGGGGCGTTCGCAGCAACTCTTCGATCCTAGCGGCGACCTTCATGACCGCCTGCGATACACGACAAGATAGCGACAGACCAAGATCGAGTTGCTCTGCCTCGATCAGAAATACGATGACATCGTCGGGAAACGCATCGCGAAATATCGCCTTTCCGGCGAAAAGTGCGTGCTCCCAGCGAAAGTCGTGCAGATTAAGTCCACCTCCATAAGGTTTGGTCAATTCGTGTCCTGGGACCTCGAAGATTGCGCCCGGCTCGGAGCCGGATCTGCAGGCATCGACGATAATCAGCGTTCGGCAGCCCCGCGCAGCGAACATCGCCGCCATCCCGTCGGTGCCAGCGTCGAGCAGACGAATGTCAGCATTCTGTCCGAACCCCCGATCTTTGAGCTGCCCGAGAACAGCAAGACCGGCGCCGTCGTCGGAACGATTTGGATTTCCACAAGCAACCACGGCAATCACGGCGTGCCCTTTCCATGAGGCGCATCAGATGCGCCAGAGCTTACAGGACCAATCGGGTTCGACCGGCACATTCAGTTCCGGCAGCTCGCAGAAGCGCTGGTGCACCTTGTAGTACATGCAAGTTTCGCAAAGCTGCGTAATGCCGGCGTGCTCAATCGGATATGAGGTAAACCCCGCGAGCTTGAGCTTAGCCTCCAGATCATCGCCTGCAAGGCGAAGGTCGCAGACAAGCCGCTGAACTTGCTCATGGCTGTCTGCGCGCGGATACACGTCCGTGGCAAGACCAGAGGTCAGGAGACCGATGATGCGGGAACGTAAGCTTTCATCGCTGGCGGAGGCCATGACGAGCGCCTCGGGTGAGAAGCTAGATGCGCCATAGCCGGCACCACCAGTCCGGCTCGACAGGCACAGACAGCTCTGGCAGATCGCACCATTTGCGGTGCACGAGATAGTACATGCATTCCAGGCAGCGTTGCCTGTCAGGTCCGTAAGGATGGTCGAGGAACCCCGAGATCACGAGTTTGGCCTTGAGGTCCTTCGTATCGAGCTGACGCAGCTGCAGCAAAATTTCCGCAAATTCCTTGTCCGTCTCGGGAAAGGGCTCGACTTGCGTTTCGAGCCCATCCGCAAGCATATCGGCGATGGCTTTCAGGGTAGCCCCGTTTTCGGACGCCATTGTGCGACGCGCCTTTTGACGTAGTGATCCACCGTGGTTCGCTCGGCCTGCGAGAATGACCAAACGAAGCCTGTTGATGCAATCCAGTGACTCGAGCGAGTTTGCGGTCAGGCTGTTCTAAAGCGCGCCAGTTCCTCTCCTGTCTTTGCGTCGTGCGCGTGGACCGTGCAAACCAAGCACGAATCATAGGAGCGGCAGACATGGCCGACTTCAACGGGATCGCTCGGATCCTTGATAGGCGAGCCGATCAAGGCCTGCTCCATCGGTCCTCGGGTGCCGTCCGCCGCCCGCGGTCCAACATTCCAGGTAGTCGGCGCAATGATCTGGTAGTTCTTGATCTTGCCGTCCTTGACGTCGATCCAATGGCACAGCGCTCCTCGGATTGCCTCTGTGGCGCCCCAGCCGCGCCCGTCGCGCTCGTTGGGCTTGATATACCACGGGTCGTTCAGCCGAAACTCACGAAGCGCGTGTTCAGCTTGCCGGTATAACTTGACACCTTCGTGCATGCGGGCGAAGTGCCTGAGCATGACGCTGGCGCCCCCCAGCTTCTTGTACATATCAAGGACCAGCGGATCGTAATGTTGCCAGCTCTCGCCGTGCTTGCCGCCTGCGATCAGCTGCCGCGATAGCGGCCCAGCTTCGAGCCGGCCGCTTTCATCGTGACACACGGCGGTGGCCCAGGAATACTTTCCACCCATGTCGACGGCGTTCTTCTGGGTCGGTACAGTCTTGCGGTCAAACGGATGCAGCCCACCCGGCTCATCGTACCAAGCATGGGCTGTGTCTTCGCGCGTAAAGTTCTGGTCCATGAGCTTGAACGTATCGCTACGGCCATCGTAGACGCCGCTCTTCATGATGACCGCGGCGTTGCGGCCTTCGATCGTCGGTTTCTGATACTTGTCCTCGTGGGGAAGGTATCCCCAGGACACGAAGCGGCCGTGACCTTGACCATACTTGTCCATGCCGCAATCGATGCTCATCCGCCAGAACATGCCCAGATCAGAATTGGCGTGGTGCGGCGTTTCATCAAGCCAGGCCATGAAATCGTCATAGCTTTTGATTTGTTCGTACCGCTCGAGCGAGCAGCCTAGCCATATCTTTTCCATCCATTCGCGGCGGAAATACTCGAGGATCGACCAGGCGCGCGTCACGTCGGTGAGCGTCGGGGCACACATCACCCCGCCCGGTACCATGTAGCTCGAGTGGGGCCATTGCCCGCCCAGCAGAGCATAGATTTCGACGGGCTTGCCAGAAATCGTCACGCCGATTTCGTAATTTGCGCCGGTGAAGGGAGCGTAGCGCCTCACCGCCTCTTTATAATATTTCGAGCTCGAATAATTCTTGTGAGTGTAGTCGATCATGAAGAGCCCGTAGTGATGGCGCGGAAGGCTCTGCAGACTCTCGACGAGCTGGCCGAGATTTCGGGCCAGGATGGCGTTGCGTGGCACCTCGGTCTGCCAGGCCGTATCGAGCGCCCATGCGGCGCAGGTCAGATGCGAGGCGCCGCAAATGCCGCAGGCGCGCGGTGTGACAACGAGGCCGGCTTGGGGATCCTTGTCACGCAGAATGATTTCGAAACCGCGAAACAGCTCCGCTTGGGTCCAGGCGTCGACCACGACCCCATCCTGGATGTTGACACGCACGTCGAGATCGCCTTCGACCCGGCCGACCGGCGAAATGTCCAGAGTTTGCACTGCGCTTGGCATGTGAATCGGTTCCTGATGACTGATGGTTGAGCGACAGGTCTGTGAGCAGGACACTCGTCAGACGACGAAGATGTCTTCCTCGGCCCATGCTGGTGAGGCGGCTTTCGCGGCCGCGGTCAGCTTGACGTAACCGGCTTTGTCAACGCCGGACGGCAGATCCTTGGGCACGCCCATCAGAGTCTGGGTCTTGAATACCGTCCCGGGGGCCAGCTCAAAGAACGGAAATTCCGGCTCGGTACAGCCCATGCACGGCATGCCTGCTCGGGTCTTCGACGATTGCCGATTCCAGAGAATGCGGTTGCAGGGTGAATGCGTCATCGGTCCACGGCAGCCGAGATCGTAGAACAGGCACCCCTTTCGCTGGCCATATTCCGTGGCTGAGACCTTATAGGCAAAATGCATGTTCCGCGTACAGCCGGTCTGGGTGAAGCTCGTGAAAAACGTCTTTGGGCGTTGAAACTCGTCGAGCGAGAGTTCAGCACCTCTGCCGGTCGCCACCGCGACGACAATTTGCGTGATCCAATCCGGATGGGCTGGGCATCCCGGTATGTTGATGACGGGCAAGCCTGCCTTTGATCGGTAGCTTGTGCCGAGATAGCCACCTTGCTGACGTTTGAGAAATTGTAGTCCTTGGCTTTCTGACGGATTGGGAGCAGTCGCGGGAATACCGCCATATGTTGCACAGTCGCCAATCGCGACAGTATAGCCGGCGACCTTGGCAAGATCGGTGACCCAATCTTTCATCGGGCGGCCCGCAAAGCGATTCCATTCGCCAGTGCCATTCGGCGCGTTGACCACCGTGCCCTCGAACACGAAAATATCGAGCGGCATCTGTCCTGATGTCAGCGCGTTGAGAAGCTTCTTCAGATTCTCGCCGAGCTCAAGGCCGAGCGATGGGTGCCATAGGACGTTGATGCCGAAATCTGTGACGAGATCACAGGCGCTTGGCTCCTCGGCATTGAGAAACGACATCGTGTTGCCGGAGCACGCTCCCCCCTGGAGCCAAAGAAGATTAGTCATCTATTTCCTCCACCAAATCAGACGCGCTGGCATGGCATCTTTGTCGGAAGGAGGTAGCAAGGACCATGCCGAGCGGCTCGTACCTTGCAATTTTCAAAAAGCTCAAGGATTCTAAGCGTCAGCTGACTTCGCAGGGCGATCTACGGTGTGTGACGCCGCGCATACTAAGTTTGCTATGCATACCAGCTTGTCAATGTAAGCAATGATCGTTGCAGCGCATCAAATATTGCAAGGGTTGGCATTAGTCCTTGTTACGGGGTGACGGTGCCCAAAGCTCCTTCCCTGAGGCAGGCTGAAGTATCGCTCGTTCGGTGCTGATTTTTTGAAGACGAGCAGCGGTACTCAGCCGTGACGATTGCCACATGCAGGACAATCGACCTCGAGCAGATAACCGTACCAGATGCCCTCGCAGCGGCTGCACCAATGTCCAGTCAATTGGCGCTCCGGCAGACCGAGCCTTCTGGAAAGCAGGCTCAGCCCGAGATCCTTTGCTGGCGTCCTGCGAGCAGGCGAAACTCGCGACTGGGGGAAGCGCACCAGGTTGGGTGAGGGATCCCTCTTAAACTGATCTTCGTTGCGTACCATCGGCTGTCTCACTCTGCCTCATCGAGGCTATAGCGCTTGATCTTGTTGGAAAGTCCAACGCGCGAGAGTCCAAGTTCGTTCGCAGCCTTGCTTTGATTCCACCGATGCCGCGACAGCACTTCGGCGACAACTTGCTTTTCGAGGCATTCGACCTTTTCTTTCAAGGTGGTGCCCCGCAGCTCGTACCCGCCGGCTGACTTGAAGCGGGAGCGCGGCGGGGCCGCCAATATAGCGGGCGACATGTGCGTGGTGGTGACGTACTCCCCCTCCTCCGTCAGTGACACCATGCGGCGGATTTCGTTCTCAAGTTCTCGAACGTTTCCCGGAAAGTCGTAAGCGGAGAGCTTTTCGAGAACGGCTGCAGAAATTCCAAGGATCTTGCGCCCCATCGCCTCGCTGTGCTTGGCGGCAAAGAACTCCGCTAGCACCGGGATATCCTCTCGGCGATCACTCAGCGAGGGAACTTCCAGCTCGAATCCCCGCAGGCGGAAATAGAGATCCTGTCGGAATTTGCCCGCGGCGACCAACGCGCGGAGAGGACGGTTGGAGGCAGCGATAATGCGGACATTGCTGGTGACGATCTTGTCGGAGCCGAGCGGCTTGACCTCTCCCTCCTGCAGGAAACGAAGCAGGCTCACCTGAAAAGATGAAGACACCTCGGATATTTCATCGAGGAATACCGTTCCCCGGTCCGCGGCGCGAAAAAGGCCCAGCCGGTCTGAGACAGCGCCCGTAAAAGCGCCGCGCTTGTGCCCAAAGAGCTCGGATTGTAAGAGCTCATCGGACATCCCCCCGCAGTTTTGGACCAGCAACGGGCTGTCGCGGCGGCCAGAGTTGTAATGAATGGCGCGAGCGAGAAGCTCTTTGCCCGTCCCCGTTGCCCCCTGAATCAAGATAGGCAGCTCCGTTTTGGCTGCTTTTCGCGCGAGCTCGCTGAGGTTGTGTAGTTTTTCACTGACGTAGACGAGCTTTTCGAAACGGCGGCTCTCCGGCTGCATCGGCAGAATGGGCCTTGCGTGAATGCCTGTGGCATTCGCTGGAAATTTGAACTCTCGTGTAAGAAGGCGATGTCGACGGGCAAGTTCACGGGCCTCAAGGCCACGCTCCACC
Organism: Bradyrhizobium sp. T-12; assembly: GCF_058314695.1. Classification (NCBI taxonomy): domain Bacteria; kingdom Pseudomonadati; phylum Pseudomonadota; class Alphaproteobacteria; order Hyphomicrobiales; family Nitrobacteraceae; genus Bradyrhizobium; species Bradyrhizobium sp. T-12. Next base: position 513,274 of record NZ_JBZFQJ010000002.1, read on the forward strand.
ATAAGTCCAATCTGGTTGGCGTCCAGCGGCTTACGGATGAGCTGATAGATGCCGGCGGGCGCCATTTCCCGTTGGCCGATCTCGGTCTTGGCCTCGAGCGCCAGGATGCGGATCACGTCAGGATGAGATACTCGTAGATCAACGAGGAACTTCAGACCTTTGCCTTCGCCATACTCGACGAGAGCAATGTCTACTTGGGCGTCGGCCAGGGATGCCCTCGCATTTTCGACCGAATCGGCGGAAAGAACGCGGTAGTCGTATTGGTCTGACAAGGTGTCTGCGATGGCAGCCCATTCAGGGCCGCTCCGCGCGATGATCAGCACTGTTTGCAGGTCGCGCATGCAACATTCTTTCCAAAATGCAAAGCAGGTTAGCAATATCTGCAAGATAAATCAACTTCGCGAGGCTTGCGCTGTCCATAGTGGTTCGGCAGGTCCGTGAACCCGCAATTAACCCCGCCGCAATTCCCCAAAGGCCGGCAACCTTTTCGCAGCTTCCCCCACTTACTATCGCGGCCTCGCTGTTTGGGGGCAGTGCAAATGGCATTTCCGGTCAACTTTATCGCGGCGGCGCTTGCAAGCTGCATGAACGATGTCCGCTGTTGGTTGACTGCAGCAAAGCCTAGCCCGCTAGAATCATGTCGCTCTGGCGAAGCCGGCCCGCTCGAGCAGCTTAGATTGGACAATGACCGTTTGAGGCGCGAGCTCAAACGCCTGAGCGATTTCCTTGATACCTCTTCGGAGGTCGTCTGGGAAACCGATGACCAGCTGACGATTACAAGCGGCAAGGAAGACCTCGGGCTGCCGGCCGGCCAAATTGGAATCAAGTTGGCGGAGGCCTTGGGGATCAATCCGCTCGCGAGCAAATCCTGGATCGAATATCTGCAGGCTCTTTCCAATCGAAAGCCATTTCGGGGGTTCGAAATCTGCTTGGACGGACGTGCGGGGGACGAGCTTTGGCTGGAGATCAACGGCAATCCGACATTTGCGAGGGGTAAATTCCAGGGTTATCGAGGCACCTGCCGGAATGTGACCGAGCGCAAGCTGCACGAGGCGCAAATTGCATTTCTGGCGGCCCACGATCCCCTCACAAGACTGGCCAACCGGCGCAGCTTTCACGAGCTTGTGGAGCGCGCGGTTGGAACACGAGGGCGGCACAAGCGCATTGCGATTTTGTGTCTGGACCTTGATGGCTTCAAAAGCGTCAATGATACGCTTGGACATGGCGTTGGCGATGCCCTGCTGCTTGAGGTGGCGCAGCGATTGAAATCTTGCGCCAAGACGACAGACCTCGTCGCTCGGCTTGGCGGGGACGAGTTCGCGATTCTGCGGGTTGATGCCGCCGATCCTGAGGACGCCAGCAGCCTCGCTGAGAGAATCCTCGCATCCATTGGCGAACCCTACTTCCTCGATGAACACCGGGTGATGATTGGCACGAGCATTGGCATAAATATCACGGCATGCTCCGAAAACGGAACAGACGAAGTGATTAAGAATGCCGATGTGGCGCTCTATCAGGCAAAGTCCGATGGACGCGGCACCTATCGAATATTCCAGAACGAAATGAACGTCCGTTTGCAAGAGCGCCTGCAGCTCGAGGTAGACCTTCGCCAGGCTTTGCAACGATCTGAGTTCGAACTGTTTTATCAGCCCATCGTGAATATCGAATCCAAGCAGATTGTCACGTTCGAAGCGCTCTTACGCTGGCATCATCCGCAAAAAGGGACGATACCCCCTACGACCTTTATTCCCCTCGCCGAAGAGACAGGGCTCATCGTTCCGATTGGTGATTGGGTGCTTCAGCAGGCCTGCCGCGATGCCGCATCATGGCCGCAAGACGTAAGAGTTGCGGTCAATCTGTCGTCTGTTCAATTCAGGCGCGGAGCCTTGGAACTGTCCGTGACCCGCGCCCTGGCTGCTGCGGGCTTGCATGGGTCTCGTCTCGAACTGGAGATTACCGAGAGCATTCTGCTGCACGACGAAGAGATCACGCGCGACATTCTCAATAGGTTGCGGGTGCTAGGAGTTCACATCGCCATAGATGACTTCGGCACAGGCTACTCCGCATTGAGCTATCTGCGGAGCTTCCCATTGGACAAGATCAAGATCGACCGATCCTTTGTGCAGGATCTCAGCCGCGAGACGAGCGCGGCGGCGATTGTCAGGGCAATTTCCGAGTTGGGGCAAGCCTTGGACATGACCATTGTCGCTGAGGGGGTTGAGACAGCTGAGCAGCTTAGGATTCTTGGTGACCAACGCTGCACGCAAGCCCAAGGCTACTTCATCGCTTACCCCCAGCCTGCGGCGCAGCTGATCCGCGTCATTGAGGAGCTGAAAGCTGTTGCCTAATCTGGAGCTGCCCAAGGTTCGAGAACCCCTCGGCTATTTTAAAGCGGAAGCCACCCGCTGAGGTCTTGATGCACCTTAACACTTCGAGCCGTTCGCGCCAACACCGCGGCGGGCCGCTACTGATGTAGCCATTGGGGGCAAAGCTAGTCTACATGCTGGCAGGAGAGACTCAACGAGGAGATCAGGAGAACAAAACAGCCCTCAGGCAACAAAACGCCTTGCCTACTCCGATCATGGCTTTGAAGCTTTTCACGCTATTCTAGAAAGCCCGAATGCCTGAAAGGACCTCCCTACACTCTTGTGGCGGCCAAGTCAGGGAGGGGGCAGACAACCGGTCTTTTGGCGGAGCTCCCTCTCGTCTTTTTTGACCTGACACTGCGCCTTTGTATTGCTCAGGCCGCATGCATCGCGAGCCCAATTCGGGACAAGTGCGTGATCGTCTCGCTCATTGTCGTTTGGCACCAACGCTGAAATTCTGCCGATTGTCTGTCCTTGACTTGGCGCCTCCTGAAAACGGTAGTCTTGCGACGTTTCAAGGCCTGAGAGGCTACGCTGTTGAACAGGGCAGCAAACCAACTGCGGCTTGCCCGCCTCGCGGCCGACCCTAGTTGGTAGCATGGGAATTGCTCTGTCGATGATGGTGGTCTCAAGATCGGACAGTGCCACCATTGGTCGCTCAGGCAGCAGTCACGCGGACTGGCATACTTTTGAGCCCCCGAAGGGTGTTATTTAGCATGCGCTCGGGTTCGGCAATGAGTTCAATTGATTTTACCCGCTTCGCAAGTTCCGTTAGAACCAACTCACCCTCCAAGCGTGCGATCATCTGGCCCACACAAGCATGAATGCCGGAGCCGAAGCCCACATGTCCTGTTACAGGTCGCTCCACATCGAAGCGCTCGGGCTCTTGCCAACGAGCCGGATCACGGTTGGCGGATGCCATGAAGACCAGCACTTTGGTCCTCGCTGGTATGATATCGCCCGCCATTTCCACTTCACGCGAGGTGGTGCGGAAGAAGGTCTGCACAGGTGAATCATAGCGTAGCCCTTCCTCAAACGCATTGCGGGCGAGTGCCGGGCGCTCGTGTAGTTTGGCGAATTGCATTGGATGGCTTGCGAGTGCAAGCAAGGTATTCCCCAGTCCATTGATCGTCGTGTCGACACCCGCAGTTAGGAATGGCCGGACCAAATGCGTGGCCTCGTGTTCAGTAATCTCACCTGCATCAGCAGCTTCGTAGATCATCGTTCCAATGCCATCGGGTCTGAGCGCGCTGCGTGCGCAACGGTCCATGATCCATTTCTGCGCGGTCAGCCCTGGATCACGAGATCTGGCGAGAATGTGATTATCCGGTCCGAAGCTGTTGAAGACGAACGTGCTCCAGGCAAGCAGGTTCTCGCGTCCCTCCTCTGAGACGCCAATGGCGTCGGGGAACACCTTTAGGGGATAAGCTATGGCCAGATCTGTCATCGCGTCGAAGGTCCCCCGCTCGACGAGCTCGCCGATTTTCCTCTCGGCCTCCTTCTGAAAGGTGTCGCGCAGGTTCTTCGCTACGCCCGGTGACATGGTCCGGGCGAGGATTCGGCGTCCCTTCTCGTGATCGGGCGGGTCGATCTGTAGCGTCATCGGCCGGGGCAGCGCTGGGTTCATACCCTTTAGGCCGACGCCCTCTCCGCTGATGAAGGTCTGCCAATCCTTGAGCGTGGAATCAACCTGCTCATACCGCGCCATGGCCCAGATGTCGTACGGCTCGATCCTGAACACCGGTCCCAGTTCGCGAAAGGTCTGGTACGCCGGATACGGATCCCTCAGCACCTCATCAGCGAACGGATCGATCCGAGTAGAAGCAAACTGGCTCATGGCGGCCCCTCGACTTATTGTTTGCTGAGAGGACAATTGCCCTCGTTCTCGGGTCTGAAGGCATCTTCGCCCTTGATGATCCCGACAACCTTCAGGAGGTCCCACTTGGATTTCGACTGGTCGGGCGATTTGACCTGGAGGAGATAGAGCGGATGGATCTTACGTCCGTCCTTGCGGATGAAACCTTTGCCGAACAAGGAATCGTCGGTCGGAAGCTCCTTCATGGCGGCAACGACCGCCCTACCGTCTTTCGCGCCACCGACCTTGTCGACGGCCTTCAGGTAGTGAATGACGCCAGCGTAGACGCCGGCTTGCATGTCGTTGGGATAGGCCTTGGATGGGATGCGCTCCGAGAAGCGCTTGGCGAAGGACCGGGTGGCCTCGTTGAGGTCCCAGTAGAACGGATTCATGATTTGGGCGCCTTGGGCGAATTGCAGCCCGAGAGACGGAATGCCGTTCATGCCCAGAATCAGACCGACCAGTTTGTGATCTTTGGTCAGGCCGAACTCGGCGGCCTGCTTCATCGAAGTGATCGTATCGTCGCCGGCGTTGGCGATACCGATGATGTCGGCGCCGGAAGCCTGCGCCTGCAGCAGGAACGAGGCGAAGTCGGCCGTCCCGAGGGGATGACGGACGGCTCCGAGGACCTGTCCCCCGGATGCCTTGACCGATTCGGACGCCTGCTTCTCCAGATCGTGGCCGAAGGCATAATCGGCCGTGATGAAGAACCACTTTTTGCCGCCCTGCTCGACGATGGTCTTGCCGAGCCCGCGGCCATAAGCATAGGTGTCGTAAGTCCAGTGCACCGTATTCGGCGTACACTTTTCTCCAGTCAACAATGCCGTACCGGCGCCAGAGCCGACGAACACCTTGTTCTTTTCGGCGCTCATCCCCGCGACTGCCAGCGCAATCGCCGAGTTGGGGACGTCGAAGATTGCATCGACGCCCTCATTCTCATACCAGCGACGCGCGATGTTGACGCCGGTGTCCGACTTGTTCTGGTGATCCGCACTGACGACTTCGACCTGCCTGCCGCCAGCCTTTCCGCCATAATCCTCGACAGCCAATTGAGCCGCGATGACGGACCCAATGCCCTGATAGCTTGCAAATGCTCCGGACTGGTCATTGAGAACGCCGAGCTTCACCGTTTCCTGCGCATCGGCCGATCCGCAAATCAGCGCAAGCAAGGAGACGCACGTCGCCAATAGGCTTGTCACCCTCATGGATACTCCTCCCGGCTACCGTTGCGGTCTCAGCCGCATAATACTTATATTTTATAAGTATATTGGGCGATGTCAATTCGGCATGCGTCATGATAGATGCGAACGTGGATGACCCAGGGGAGCTAATGACAATAGCAACAACGGCGGCAGAGAAGCAGCTCGATTTGGCCGCACTTCGCAACGTCCCGGGCTTCGTGATCCGATTGATCCAGTTGAAGTTCTTCGACGGCTTCTATGAGACCTTCGCCGAGCTCGGACTGACGCCTGCGACCTACGCAATCCTCATGCTGGTGCGGGACAACCCGGGGGTCGTTCCGAGTAGCATCGCAGCACTGTTGCGGCTTCAACTCCCGAATTTGACAAAAATTCTGCACCAGCTCGAGGACGCGGGTCTGGTGAAGCGAAGCCGGTCCAAAATCGACCGGCGTGCGATTGAGATCACATTGACGTCGAAAGGCGAGAAATTGATGAGGGACGCCGTCCGGCTCACGGCGCCCTATAACCGCCGAATGCTTGCTCCCCTTAATGAAACGGAGCGATCCACTTTGATCGGCCTGCTAAATCGGATCTGCCCCTTTTAGACTCTTAATCAAATCTTGACCGTATCGTTTACAAGGAGAAGACATTGGCCATTCGCAATCAGGCGGCTGATGCGCGCGCATCCTCGCGCCAAGTTCACCAGGATGCCACGACTGGCCTTAGCGCGAGCTGATGCGCATGCGCCTCGACATCGAAGTTAGTCTGCTGCTGGAACGAAGCCGCGTGCCAGGCGGTCGAGAGCGAGGTGCACCTCACCGCTTTTTCGCTCGCTGCGCTTCATCGAAATTCAAACAGACTGCCTATTGAATTTCGGGTGGACCGCGGCGCCGGTCTGGACTAATCGTCGGCATCACAATCAGTCTGCTCGTCAACCCCGATATGAATGTACTTGCGATCGTTGCTCCGACCTTTGGGCTCATTGCTGTGGGCTACGCCGCAGCTGTTAGCGGACTGGTTTCAGAAGGTGCGCAGAAGGGCATTTCCGAGTTCGCATTCTCGATTGCAATACCAGCGCTTCTCTTCCGGACCATCGTCATCTCGCAATTTCCTGCTATGAATCCTTTGCTGGCATGGGGCGCCTACTATGGCGCTGTCGCCCTCACCTGGATCGCCGCTCTAGCTCTGTCGGCACGCCTGCTTCGCGTGACGCCCGCGGCCGGCGTTGTCGCAGCCACGAGCGCTGTGTACGGCAACATAGCGATGCTCGGTATTCCGCTCGCGCTCACGGCGTTCGGTCCGAAGGCGGCGGGGCCAATGGCGCTGATCCTTGCCATTAACACACCGTTGTTATGGCTCAGCGGAACACTTCAGATCGCCTGGATCGAGCGGAAAGATGGCGCCTCGATTTGGGCACTTGTGCTTCGCCTCCTGTTAGATCTTTTGCGCAATCCGATCATAATCGCGATTGCAGCTGGCTTCTTTTGGCGAATGACCGGGGCAGGACTGAATTCGCTGGTAGATCGGACTTGCGAGCAACTCGCTCAAGCCGGGTCTCCGGCAGCTCTGATCGCGCTGGGGGTCGGCCTTATGCGATTCGAACTCCGCGGAGAAGCACTGAGCCTCGCGGTCATGTGCTTTCTGAAGCTCATCATCATGCCCCTTGTTGCCTGGACGCTGGCCTTTCCCGTTCTACATCTGCCGCCCTTGGTTGGCGACGTCATCGTTCTATTTGCGGCCATGCCGGCAGGGGCCAATGCGTACCTGTTCGCCACGCAGTACAAATTGCTGGCGAACTCAACGTCTGCTGCGGTTGCTTTAGGCACGCTTTTGTCGGCAGTGACGCTTCCTTTGCTCATTACGATCTTGCTGATGAATCCACTCGAATAGCAACCCCGCGTTCAGCCGCCGAAGGCCTCATTGCGCACAGCCTCGGTGAGCGCTTTAGCGATCGCCGGGACCTCTAAACGTCAGCCAGGAACGCTGCAATTTGCGTCCACATGGCGATCGGATTGGAATACATCGGGAAATGGCCGCACGCCGGAATCTCGGTAAGGCGTACGCCATTTGTGCGAAGCAGGCCGAGATAGGATAACGTCGCATTCTGTTCGCCGTACATGAACATCTTCGGGCAGCGAAGGCCGATAAACTTTTGCATCAACTTTCCACTGTCCGACAGATCGACCATCGAGCGGAATATTCCAGGTACCGCAGCCGCCCTCACTTTGTGATGAAGACTGGAAGCGTAGAGCGCGCTGGCATAGGCTGGCATATGCCGGGTTCGGTCGATAAAATCGGCGAAGAACCGCTCCACGTTCTGCTCCGGAAATTGCAAGATCTGCCTGCTGAGGAAGCAGTCCTCGGGCGCAATGTTTCCCTCGATATTGACGAAGCTGAGTACGTGTTGGGGATACTTGTGCGCGAGCAGAAGTGCCGTCAGACCACCCATGGAGTGGCCAACGAGATGAAATCGGTCGAGCTTAAAATGCTCGATTACGCGCTGCGCAGTCTTTAACAAGAACGGAATTGAAATGTCTGATAGATCCGCGCAATACGTCTCTCCGCAACCCGGTGCGTCATAGGCGAGAAACGGATGCGCCGCGAGAGCTTCGTGGCGCACGATGTCAGCGTAGTCTTCTTTGGTAGATCCGAAGCCGTGCAGGAAGACGATTGGCGCCGCTTTTCCGGCGCGATGAATCGCTGACAGGTTCAATTCGACGCCATCAACTTGTGACGGCAACCGAACCAAGGCCAGTTCACGGTTTTCCGGCACGGCTTTCCCTTTGAAGCGTTAACGGGCAAAGCTGGCTCTCGCTTTGCAGCAAGAGCCAGGCCACTGGCTAAGTCTGTCCGAACCCGGATCCCGGCTTCTTATATTCGGGCCGGGGTGGGCTGAAGATGTCGAGCACACGGGCGCCCTCGGGACCAGCTCGCATGGTGTGAGGGACGTTGCCGGGCGTACGCCAGAAGTCGCCCTTGCGCACAGGGATCTCCTCCCCTCCCTGAATCCTAATGGCAGTGCCGTCCAGCAGCACGCCCCATTGTTCCTCAGGATGATGATGGAGCACGCCTTCGGCGTGCGGTGCGAAGCTCACCACCGAGAGCATCGCGTGTTCGCCCGAAAAGATGCGCGTGGTGAGTCCGGGCGCCAGCTCGCGAAGCAAGCCGTCATCCGGTGTATCAAGATTGTGAAATTCCTTTTTCTGGTCAGTCATGTCGTCCTCTGGTTCTGGTTACTACCGTCCGTAAGAGCCCTCGTAACGCCCCTCGCGAATAGCCTTCATGGTCTCCTCTTCGCGCGCGATCTGGGCACGAACAGCCTCAATCAGGGAATCTGCCATCGCGGCCGGAAAGGATACAACGCCATCCTCATCGCCAACGACGATGTCGCCAGGGGCGATCGGTGACCCACCGATCGACACTGGCACGTTGATGCAGCCTGGGCCACTTTTATAGGGGCCGCGGTGGGTCACTGCGCGGGCAAAGCAGGGGAAATCCGAACCGCTGAAGGCCGCGACGTCTCGGATGGCGCCGTCGATTACATAGCCGGCAGCTCCCCTCTCTTCTGCGATATTCTTCATGATCTCACCCACCAGTGCCCGCGTCTCGTCGCCGCCTCCGTCCACGACGATGACATCCCCGGGGCCGACCAGTTCAAGCGCCTTGTGAATTGCGAGGTTGTCTCCAGGACGCGTCCGCACGGTGAAAGCCGTTCCGACCAACCGTCCGGAACGATGGAATGGCCTCAAGCCAACAGCACCCGCCAATCGGTCGAGATTGTCCGAGATGACCGAAGTGGGGGCATCTTTGAAGGCTTCAATGAGAGCGGAAGGCGGCTTTGGCACGCTGGCAAGCGCGGTTTTGACGTTCATGGTTCACATCCGGTCAATCCGGCGATCTGGCGCCGCATCGCAAATGTGCGGCGCCAAATCGCACAAGGTGGCTAATCGATCTCGCGGCCGGCTTTTTCCGTTGCTGCCAACAAAGCAATGAGCGTGATGACGAGGGCTCCGGTCACGTAGGCTGGAATCGCATACGTGTCGGGATACTCTCTCAACAAGGTGGCGAAGATCAGCGGGGCAAAACCGCCACCGAGGACACCTGCGAAGGTGTAGGCGAGCGAGGACCCCGTGTATCGCACACGTGTTGGAAACTGCTCAGTGACGAAAGCACCTTGCGGACCAAACATCGCGGCTTGAAACACCATGCCGACTGAAACTGCGGCAATGATGATGGCTGGTGATTTTGTATCGAACAAGCCGAACAGGAGGAAGCTGCCGATGATAGATGCCAGAGCACCGAGCCCATAGACAGTGCGTCGACCAATCCGGTCAGAGAGCGCCGCAAGCAGGGGAACGGATATGGCATGCACGCCGGCGCCGATCAGAACAGCGGTCAGGGCCAATGTGCGGCTCAAACCCAGCTTCTGAGTGACATACGTCAAGGTGAATACGGCAAGCAGTCCATACACCACGTCCGAACCGATTCGAACGCTACCGGCCACTAACAGGTTGCGCCAATGGTCCCTCAGGACCTCGGCAACCGGCGCCTTGGTCGTCGCATGGCCGGCCTGCAGCTGATGGAAGTGGGGTGTTTCCTCAACGCTCCAGCGGATCCAGAATCCGAAGAACACCAGCACGGTGCTGGCCAGAAACGGAAGGCGCCAGCCCCAGGACAGGAAATCGGCCTCATTCAGCAGCGTCGTCGTGACGGCGATGGCCCCTGCGGCGAGAAGAGTACCGGCAGAGGGGCCGACTTGCGTCCACGACGCATTGAGCCCGCGATTTTGTGGCTTGCCATGCTCCACGGAAAGAAGGATGGCGCCAGCCCACTCGCCACCGAGCGCGATGCCCTGAATGGTCCTGAGACTAACGAGCAGCAGGGGCGCGGCGATTCCGATGCTCCCGTACGTAGGCAGCAAGCCCATCGCCAGGGTAGAAATGCCCATCAAAGCGAGCGTATAGACGAGGACGGCACGACGCCCGACCTTATCTCCGAGGCGACCGAAGATAATTCCGCCGATGGGACGCGAGATGTAACCTACGGCATAAGTCGAAAACGCAAGAATTGTACCGACAATCGGATCAAATGACGGGAAAAAGAGCTTATTGAAGATCAGAGCTGCCATGGAATTGTAGATTACGAACTCGTACCATTCCAGCGAGGTACCCACCATGCTGGCGAGTGCAAGCCGCGTCATCTTTCCTGCCGTGCTTGGGCCGACAGTGTCGAGCTGCGGCGTCAATGTCGTCTCTGCGCTTGTCGTCATCCCTATCTCCTGCGCGTTATCATTTGATCTGCCCGTCGTTGGCGCCCCGGCAAGCGTCACGACGTTTGATTGGTGATTGTGCTCTATGGGCTAGTGGATTGCCTCTGATAGACAGCGTGGTGCCTATTGCGGGTATGCGGCCTCACTTCGCTTGCCCATCTGCCCGCCTCGACTGCCTTTGCCCATTCGGCGCTCTTCAAGACGTCCGGATGGTCAATCTCATAAATGGCCGTATAGATCGGCTTGGGCGCCGGCATATCCTTGATGCCGTTGGCAATGGCGAACGCGAAGGGAACTCCTTTGACGCGCGTAACGCTGTGAACCCCTGGCACTTTCAGGAGATGCGGGACATGTTCCCCATCGTACACCTCGTTGAAGAGATCTTCGTGCGCAGGATCGACGTCCATTGAAGCAATCAGGACAAAGCGGGATTGGATCGGCATCAAGCGCTCCGTTGCTACTTGTGAGGAGGAGTGTATTCAAAGCCGTAGTCACGTTTCGCCGCCTCCGGCGTTACGTAACCGTCCAGCACGTCGTTGAGGATCGCCTCCCGGTCCCGACGTTTAACGTCACCGAATCCGCCGCCGCCGGGTAGCGAGAGCGTTAAAACCGTATCTGGCGGCAACATGCGGCTCAGCTTGGGGCGGACCTCCTCGCCATTCGAACTGGCGATCGAACCGGTCGCGCCGGATTTGCCATCGTACAAACCTGGTGCTGGATAGTGACATCGATCGTACATGCCTGAGAAGAGATAGGGCTTCTCGGTCAGAACCTCGACTTCCATTGTCTGGCCCAAGCCACCACGATGTTCGCCGGCTCCGCCGGAGTCAGGTCGAAGCGCTCTTTGCCGTACGACCAGAGGCGTCAAAGCTTCGATGATTTCCACGGGCACACCGGCGACACCGCTTGGATAGGAGGTGGCCGAGAGGCCATCGAGTCCCTTGAGGGCGCCAGTTCCGCCGGTAGAGAACCAAGTGTACGAGAAGAACTGATTGTCGCGCTTATCGAAGCCGCTGATATGCGTATTCCAGAGACTGTCGGCGCCGGGTGCCATCACCTTATCCGGCAGGATACCTGACAACGCGCCCATGATGGCTGAAGGGAGGAAGTGACCGACCGTATGACGGCCAGCGACGGCAGCAGGATGCTGAGCGTTGAGGATTGACCCGACGGCGGCGATCGTGCGTATCGGCGTGAACGAACCGGCGTTATTGGGCACGTCTGGCGCAATTGCGCACTTCACGCCATAGGTGGTGTAAGCAACGGTATAATTGAAACCGACGTTGATACCGAGATCAACCGTTGAGGAAGACCCTTCATAGTCGACGATGACCTCATCGTCCTTGATAGTGACCTTGGCCTGAATCTCGATCGGCTTGTCGAACCCGTCAATGGTGATCTTGAACGGATGCGATCCGTTGGGCAGAGCCGTAATGGCGGCTCTCATCGCCCTTTCGGTGCGCGCGACGATGGCGTCTGCCACCCCTTCGATATCCGCAAGATCGAACTCTTCGAGGAAAGACTTGAGCTGCTTTGCTCCGACTTCGTTCGCGGTGATCTGTGCATGAATATCGCCAATCACTTCATCGGGGGTCCGCACGTTGGCCGCGATCAGCCGATAAACGGCTTCGACGGGTTCTCCTTTCGAATGCAACTTCATGATCGGGATGAAGAGACCCTCCTCATAGACGGAGCGGGCATCACACGACAGCCCCCTGCCGCCGATATCGAGCGCGTGACAGCAGTTTGCAAAAAGCGCAACGACTCGCCCATTGTGGAATACGGGCGTTGCAATCGTGATGTCGTGAAGCTGAGAGACCGTAATCCAAGGATCATTCGTGATGATGACGTCCCCGGGCTGGAGCGTATCCAGCGGAAACGTCTTCAAGATGTGTTCCATTCCTGTCGCCATGGAATTGATGTGCCCCGGCGAGCCCGTGACCGATTGGGCCACCATCCGGCCGCGGCGATCGAACACGCACGCAGAAAGGTCTTCGGCGTCCCGGACGATGGACGTAAAGGACGAACGCATCAGGGCCGCGGCCTGCTCGTTCACGGCGGCAATGAGCCGCCCCCACATGATATCGAGCGTAATGGGGTCCAGTTCCTTGGCGCTCATCGGGCCACCTCGAGATCGACAATGAGATTACGGTTCTGATCGACGCTAATTTCGCCGGGTCCGTTGATAACAACGGTCGATTCACGTTCTTCGATGATGGCTGGCCCCTGCAGGCGATCACCGGCTCCAAGGCGATAACGGTCGTAGACCGGCACGTCGATGAGTCCTGCGTCAGGGACGTAGATCTTTCTGGAGCCCTTGAGTGGACCGTCGGACTTCGACGTATTGACCGGTAGCTTGAAGTCAGGCTTGGGCCCCGATGCGACCACTCGCCATGACATCACGTCGATTGGCGTGTTGGGTACGGTATGTCCGTAGAGTTCGGTGTAGACCCGCTCGAACGAAGCGGTGATTTCCGCGATGCTGTCTGGCCCAAGTTTACCGGAGGGAATCGGCACACGGATGTCAAAGCCTTGCTTGCGGTAGCGCATATCGGCCCAGCGACGGAACGAGACCTCTCGATCACCCATTGAATGAGCAAGACGGCTTCGCCCCTCCTCCTCCATTTCTTTGAGAGACCGATTGACTGCGCCCCAATCCAGTTGTTCCAGCCGTGCCGGGCTTGATCGCACAAAGTCAAATGCCAGTGGCGCGGTGAGGAAGCCGACGGCCGACATGACGCCCGCACCGAACGGATAGATGATCTTCGGCAACTTCAGGACGCGCGCGACGCCGTAGGCGTGAACCGGCCCCGCGCCACCAAACGCAAACATCGGAAACTGGGAAATGGTGCGCCCCCGCTCGATGGCGTGGATGCGTGCAGCAGAAGCCATTGCTTCGTTTGCCAGTTGATGGATTCCCCAGGCTGCGGCTATCGTGTCGAGATCAAGCGAGGCCCCGACTTGTTCGTTAATGGCACGTTCTGCGGCGGTCTTGTCGAGCTTCATATCTCCGCCGAGGAAGAAGCCTGCATTGAGGTAACCGAGCAGCAGATCGGCATCAGTGACCGTTGGTCGTTCCCCGCCCGCCCCGTAGCAGGCAGGTCCTGGCACGGATCCGGCGCTATGCGGCCCGACCTTGAGGCGGCCGAGTGCATCGATCTGCGCGATCGAACCGCCGCCCGTGCCGATCTCGATCATTTCGATGACGGGCACCTTGACTGGGAGACCGCTGCCTTTCTTGAACTGATATTGCCGATCGACCTCGAATTCCGGGGCCAGCAGAGGCTCGCCATCGACGATGAGGCAGGCCTTGGCGGTGGTGCCGCCCATGTCAAAAGAGAGCACGTCTGAAAGTCCGAGTGACTTGGCATAATGTGCCGCAGCCAACGCGCCGGCCGCAGGTCCCGACTCAACAAGACGGATCGGCGCTTCGATGGCTTGGCTGGCGGTGAGCAGACCGCCATTCGATTGCATCACATAAAGACCGGCTGCATCGCTGAGCTCGTCGCGCGTACGCGCTTCGAGCCGCGTCAGATATTTCTCGGCGATGCTCTTGACATAGACATTGCAGAGCGCCGTCGTCGAACGCTCGAATTCCCTGATTTCCGGGGAGATGTCGCTGGAGAGAGTTATCGCAACGCCGGGGAGCTTTTCCCGTAGGATGCGGCCAACGATGCGCTCGTGATCCGGACAAACGTAGGCGTTGATGAGACTGACGGCAACCGCTTCGATGCCTATTCTGCGCATCTCCTCGGCGATGCGCGCGACGTCGTCTTCGTTGGGGGCCTGGCGGATTGTTCCATCCGACAGAATTCGCTCGGCAATCTCAAACCGGTGACGCCGCCGGGCAATCGGGGCGGGACGACGCAGCCGAAGGTCGTACATGTCGTAGCGGTGCTCGCGCGCAATTTCGACGGCATCGCGGAATCCGCGGGTCGTGACGAGAGCGGTCAGCGCCCCCTTTCTCTCGATCAGCGCGTTGGTGAAAAGCGTCGTCCCATGCACAACATGCGAAACTTGGCCTGCATCACCGTTGATGACCTGCTTAATTCCATTGATTACGCCATTGTCAGGCTGATCTGGAGTTGTCAGGACCTTACCGAGCCGAAATAAACCGGTCTCATCGTCGACCAGGACGATATCTGTGAAAGTTCCCCCAATATCGGCGCCTAAACGCATCCGCTCCTCCAAATTCAGGATTTGGTAGGATTAGCGACTATGGGGTGACAGCCGAATTACCGTTTGGGCAATCCAGCTTTAAGGGAGCATTAGTCCTCCGCCCGCGGCTGCCTGCTGCGGCGGCGGCGTGCCCGACGCCCCCTTCTTGATCATCGTGTGAGAAGAGTTCCTCCCGTTCCGTGCCCATCTAAGCAGCCTCTTCTCCAGAGTCTTGATGCGTACGGTGACAAGCCTGGGAGGGCCAATCTGTCACGCGACAAAGTCAGCAAGGCCGTATTTCGCGAGAGATCCGGAGACGATGGCGAAGCCTGGATCTCTGCGACTGATTCACGGACGCGAGCGTCTGTGCCGGGAGAAGCGTACGCGGCCTGCCTTTCGTTTCCAGCAAATCGGAAGGAGCGGCGGGAGCTCGTCTCGTTTGTGGAGTTCGGGAAAGACCGATTGCTGGAGAAGGGGTTCGCAACGCGCAGCGTAGTCGCGCTCGAGCGCTTCCGTCAGCCGTTGTCCAGTGGATCAGACCGACCGGTCGGTGCCTGCGCAGGGCTGGGACCAGCAACAACATTAGTGCTTCGCACCTCCTTGACAACGCGCGTGACGATCTCGGAGGTCAACTCACGCTTCATCTCGCATCAGCTCCGCTATCCTTGCCGTAGTCATCGACGCCGAGTTGCCTTGCCCGGCACGGTCGTGTTGGTTGTCCTTGCAGATGCGCGAAAAATGATCCGCGCAGATTTCCTCGAATTTGTCCCAGCTCGGCGGCGGACGAAGCTGTTCGTTGTTGGCTCCAGACATGTTTCTGGATTCCGACCCGCCTGGTTAGTCGTGACTGGCGGCACCCTCGGTGCTGGTCCCAAATGGCTGCCCCTGACGAGTCAAAGAGCTTCCCAAATAGATTATCATAGGAACTTTCACAACTAATAGCTGCATATTTTGGTTACATATCCCGTTGATATATTTACGGCACTAGAAAATGGAATAAGTGCTCTTGAGAGCAAATTATCGCACATAAAGCGCTCTTAAAAGCAAAATATGGCAAACTGCAGGAAATTGCTGTATGCTCTTAAGAGCATAATAATCTGCTTAATGGCCTTCAAGAGCATGGTAGCAACCAACAAACTTCAAAAGGCGCCCCCTTACCCGGTGTCACGGACGCTCACGCAATTGGGAGCGGATCTGCGTACTGCACGCATCCGCCGCAACATGACCATGCAGGACGCAGCCAGCAGAATTGGAACGGGCGTGCGCGCTGTTATGGACGCCGAAAAGGGCAAAGCATCGACGGGTATCGTGGTGTATGCCGGGCTGCTGTGGCTCTACGATATGCTCCAGCCCCTCGAAGAACTCGCTGACCCCTCAAAGGACAGGGAAGGGATTGCTCTGCAAGCGACGCGGGAACGCAAGCGGGCGCGCAAGTCCGGAGGGCTCGACAATGACTTCTAAAGCAACACCGAATGCTTCGTCTACATCACGCTGCCGTGTCAGACCGAACCGATAACCGCCGGCCCGATTCTAGCTCGCTAAGGATCGCCGTGGCAATGCATTGGCTCGCTTCGTCTACGGCAAGTTGTACCTCTCAAACGGAGATGCGGTCGCGATTGATCCTATCGAGCTTGAATTATCGGATGAGACTTACGAAACAGGCCGACTGAATGGCGGTCTTTGGCGCGTTACGCGATGCAAGCTCGGACTATTGGGGTCGCCGCGTCATCGAGAAGCATGCCGGGGTTCCCCAGCTTGGCGAACTCGACTATCTGCTGAATTCAGCCGACGACGGCGTAGGGGCGCTTGGTTTGGACTTGGTCAACAACCTCCGGCACCACGTCGCAAATTCAACAAGACGCTCGAACTTGCAAAGCTTCAGGAAATCGCCGAAGCCTTGATGCTCTAGGAAGATGTAAAACCGAGGAAGGCGCCCAGGTTCGAGACTGGATGCTGCTCGGCACCTCCATGGGCGGAGCCCGTCCGAAAGCTGTCGTCGAAGATGACCACGGATTCTGGATCGCAAAGTTCAATCGTCCGGACGACCGCTGGAACAACACTCGCGTCGAACGCGCGATGCTCGAGTTGGCCAAGGTTTGCAGCGAAGGACGTTCTTCTCGTCAAGCGCTTTGATCGCACGTAGACGGGCAAGGGATATTTGCGTTCGCGGATGATCAGCGGGCTAACCGGTTTGCGAGCTGATGAAGCCGTCGAGATGCGCGATCGCTGGTCCTATGTGTTGATGGCGGAAGAGATGCGCCGGGTCACGGAGGAGCCGGGAAAGGATGCGAAAGAACTTTTTCGACGCATGACGTTCAATGCACTGATTTCCAACGTCGACGATCAGCCGGCCGCGTGCATCACTACGGACGCGACCGACTTCGTTCAAGGAGTGCAATGAGCTCGGCCATTATGGCTTGCCTTTCTTGGCTTTCGCCACAATGGCATCCAGATCGACGGCGGACTTCGGGGCGGCGTGGCCCGAGGAGAGATTGCTGTCTGCATCGAGCTTGATGCCGAGAGCATCAAGGACGCGAAGGATGAGCCCGAGTTCTGCGCGCTGGTGGCCATGCTCGACTTCGATGATCCATTGGCGACTGACACCAACCTGTTTAGCTAGCGTCGACTGATCGAGCTTGAGGCGCTTGCGCCGGTCGCGGATGACGGCGCCAAGATCGGCTGCGGTACGTGTGAGCATGGAACATCCAAATGTCAGCGATCGCTTACATTACCGTGTCGCCGTTCGCTGACAATCGGAAATGTCAGCGTTTGACAACATTTTAGAATGTCGCCGATCGACGACATCTGCGCCGGGATGTCCAATCATTTGAGACGCCGACAGCGGCTTAGTTTGGCATTGACCAAGCAAGCGGCGACCCCGCTCGACCGCAGCTGGGTTTTTTCCGCTTTTGGTTTTCCGACCGTTGCCAGGGACCTCGCCCGTTGAGAATCGACTTGGGGAGTTAAGTTGGGTTATGTGAACGTTTCGGTTGATCCATTGGTCACTTATGTCCTCTTCGGCCCTTTTTTGGATAGTTTCTTCGGAACCATTCGAACCGTGTTGACATTGTGTACACGAATGCAATATAACGCTTCATAAGAAGTGAGGAGTAACCGCAATGGAAGCAGCACTACAGCGCCCTGCGGCGCGAGTAAGGTCGCGCCGCGTCCGGAGCGAAACCAATATCCACATTCGCGCTACCGCACAGGTAAAGCACTTGATCGATACCGCTGCAGTGGCGGTGGGCAAGACGCTTAGCGAATTCATGCTGGATAGTGCGCGGCAACATGCCATCGATGTGCTTTTGGACCAAAGGTTATTTGTCCTTGATCCAGAGAAGCACGATGCCTTCTTGAATGCACTTGATAACCCGCCTCCGGCCGGGACCAAGTTGAAGGCACTGATGAAGCGTAAGCCGCTTTGGCAGAAGTAATCGAACATCCGAGGAAGCGTGCGGGCATAACCTCCCCCACGCTTCTCAAGCCGACGCATGACTTTAGCCGCTTTGATTGCGGTAATGAAGCCCTGACCGATTGGTTGAAGAATCGCGCCCTCGACAGCGAGGGCAAGACTGCTCGCACCTATGTTGTTTGCGAGGGCAATTCGGTCGTAGGCTACTACTGCATCGCCTCTGGAAGTGTTGAGAGGGCTGCAATTCCCAAGCCGCCCATAAAAAGGCACGGACTCCCAAATCCCGTACCTGTAGCCATTATAGGCCGCTTGGCGCGAGATCTTACCTACAAGGGCAAGGGGCTCGGCCAAGACCTGCTTCAACATGCCCTCCACCAAATCGTTCACGCATCTGAAACGATCGGTATTCGCGCCATCCTGGTACACGCGATCGATGAGAAGGCTGCCGCTTTTTGGAAAGAAGCGGAATTCATAGAAAGTCCGATTGGGTCCCGAACATTTTTCCTCCCTATCGAAACTGCCATCGACGCACTCTAATGGCGTCACAATCCAACTGCCCCAGTACCGAATGGCCGAGCCGCTCCTGGACCACCTTAGGCGCCGCAATTCAAGCCCGCCATCAACCTTGCGGTTTATATATCAGCTCGCAAAGAAGTGCCGAAAGAGAGTGAAGCCCGGATATTTTGCGGCGTCCATGGCCTTCTCGTTGGAGCCTTACCTAACTTGGTGATACCGGCGGCGATTTGCACCGGTCACAGGGCCCCGTTTGACCATGTAATCGCGGGTGACGATCTCGACGTCCTTCACCGGACTGGAAACACCGATCCGAGATCGGGCTTGGGACATTGCAGCCTCCATTCACGCAACGCATTGAATGCGATCGGCGGCAATGGGACGAACGCTCCTCCGAGCCTGATTTCGGGCGGCCGAGCTGATTGTATTCGTCGGCGCGCTCATGAACATGAAACTTACGCTTGGTGAAATCGACATTGACCCCTGCCTGCCCCACAATTCCGACGCGGAAAGGCCAGTGAAGATCACGGTCTGGGAAATTGAGCCTTGGCTGGAGTTGCTGCCGTTCACGGCGGCCGGAATCCGTGCGACGGTTTGGCGAAGGTCAACCTCAGACGCCCCATCTCAAACGCGCAGAAACAGTTAGGCCGACAAAGGGATCACGCCTTCATTGCGAAGTCGCCAGCGCTTAACA
The DNA here is from genome assembly GCF_058314695.1 of Bradyrhizobium sp. T-12. Taxonomy (NCBI): domain Bacteria; kingdom Pseudomonadati; phylum Pseudomonadota; class Alphaproteobacteria; order Hyphomicrobiales; family Nitrobacteraceae; genus Bradyrhizobium; species Bradyrhizobium sp. T-12. Next base: position 532,722 of record NZ_JBZFQJ010000002.1, read on the forward strand.
CCCATGATGGCCTTTGGCTCCGGTACCATTGCCTCGTTTCGAGTGTTGCGCACCGGCCTTTACGAGCAGTGGACACTATCGAGCTATGTGGGCACGCGCTTCTGGCTGTCGGCGATTTGGCTACGTCTTTGCCTTGCGGCGGACGCTGGCGCGATGCCGGATCTCGACGAAACCATTCGGCTCCTTTTTGGAAACGATCTGGCGTAGGATTTCCAGAAGCATGTCGATCACCTCGGATGCCACTCGCGTTGGCGGACGATCGGCAAGGTAAATGAGGTCCAGATCGCTTCTGATTTCGGGGGTGACAATGGGGCTGGCGCTCAAGACGCCAGTCTCGAGCTCGTATTTGACAGCGCCGAAGGGGAGGACAGCGGGAGCAAGGCCCTGTCGCACGAGGTCTTTCAGAAGGGTAACGGAATCGATCTCCAGCACCGTGGATACGGAGAGATTGAGGCCAGCGGCGCCCGCATCCAGCAAACTTCGGATCGGATTTTGAGCCGACGGAAGCAGCAGAGCATGTTCAAGGAGGCTCGCAAGGCCGACCGGATCGCCAGCGAACATCCCTGGTGGCCCGATGGCGAACAGCCGCTCGACGGCAAGGCACTCACTGACGAGGCGCGGGCTATCTGGCTGAAGGCCGTTGACTAATGCGACATCGATCGAGCCGGTCAGCACCCAGTTTTGCAAATAAGCGCTATATCCCTCAAGTAAGCGCGGACGAACGCGAGGCAGACGTTCGCGACAGGCCCTGATGAGCTCCGCTCCCGCCATGGCGATAACCGACGGCGTGGCTCCGATAATCACGTCGCCGGTCAGGTGTTTTCCTTCGGCCATGACCTCCTGACGAACAAGCTCCACGTCGCGCAGGATTTGGGATGCGCTTCGGTGCAGCATGAGGCCTGCTTCCGTCATCTGCATGCCTCTCCCGTCTCGGTCGAACAGCGGCGTTCGCAGTTCGTCTTCGAGAGCACTGATTGACCGGCTGATGGCAGGGCCTGCTACGCCGAGGTGAGCCGAAGCGCGGGCGATGCTCTTCAGATCCGCGACGAAAACGAAGTACCGAAGCTGTCGTAGGTCCATGGCTTATGAACGGGCGAATTGATACATAGCAAATGCCGTTCGGCTTGTGCGGACGGGACCGCGACAGCTCTGCAACCAACCGTCAAACCGAGCTTGCCGCATGAATTTTTGGCCCTCACATGTTAGCCACTCAGCTTATGCGAGCCTGGCAGAGCGCACCAGTAGACGTTGGTTTCTTCCTCGCCCATTCGCCAGCTAGCTTGGGCAAACGCATCGCAAGGGCGGCGGCTGCCGAGCTCTCCGGCATCGTAGGTATGAATGGGTCTGCGGGGCCTGAACGGCGATCTGCGAAAAGGACCGCGAGAACGTGCTTCGTTGAGCCGCAATCCGCAGGACCCCTTTCCGACCTTGACGCCTGGTGAGCAAGGATGGCAAGGCGCGTGCGGCGGCAACTCTTTCGACCGCGGCTCGTTCTCGCCCAGTGCAAGTTGGATATTCGGCAATGTCAGTCCGAGCGTCTCAAGCCTGAGGAGACTAAATCGCAGCTAGGCAGCAGGATAATCAACTAGTATTGTATGATACCAATTACCGAATTAGTACAAGGAATTACTGCGTGAAGGTTTCCAAAGTCCAGCGCGTACCGGCCAAGGCCGCACCGCTCCGGCAACAGGTCGCAAGCAATCTGCGCACCGCCATCATTGATGGCCGCTTTCAACCAGGCGAGCGGTTGAAGGAAGGCGAGCTGTGTGCATGGACCGGCGTCAGTAGGACTGCCGTCCGTGAAGCCCTGCGGCAACTGGAGGCCGAGGGCATCGTCGACAACATCCCCAATCAAGGACCCGTGGTGGCGCGGGTATCCCCCGACGAGGCGCGGCAACACTATGAAGTCAGGGGTATGCTGGAAGGGCTGACGGCAAGGACCGCCGCCGAGCGGATCTCTGAGCGCGAAATCAAGGACTTGCACCGGCTCAAACGAGATTTGGACCGCGCCTTCAAATCAGGTAGCGTTGCTAAGGTGCTCGAATGCAAGAATCAGCTCGACGAATTCCTGATGAGCGTTTCGGCCAACAGCGTCGTCAAGGGCTTCGTGAGCGTCATTCGCGCACGTCTCAGCTATCTTCGTCCCATTGTTCTGTCGCAGCCCGAACGCCTGAAGGAAAACGCTGTCGAGGTCCATGCGATAATCGACGCGATCATCACACGGAAGCCGCAGGCGGCGTGGCAGGCTGCCGTCAATCACGTCAACATGGGCGCGAGAGCAACCCTCAAGGTGCTGGAGCAGCTGGAGGTGGCGGCGGAACACCAGGCCGCGCTGGACGCGGAAGCCGCGCTTCGGGCGAAACGTCCGCGGGGACGGCCGCGCCGTGACGCGGCACCAAATAATCCGGTCGGTAGGGTGACGATGTAAAAACCGGTCCGCGCGATGGTCTATCTGCTATCCACCCTCGGCCTGGAGACCGTTGTCTCGAACCACCTGCCCCCAAATATGCGCCTGCTCCGCGTAAAAGTTGCGCATGTAGTCCGGATCGCTCGCAGCGACCGTCAGCCCCATCGCGTTGATCCGTCCCGTCACGCTGGCGTCCTTCAGAACCGCGCGCATCTCTGTATTGAAACGCGCGATGATCTGTTTGGGCGTCTTCCCGGGCGCATACAGTCCCCACCAAGGCGTCGCGACGAGATCGGGAAACCCGCTTTCGGCGAGCGTCGGTACGTCGGGAAGGGTCGGGTGGCGTGTTGCGCCGGTCTGAGCGAGAGGGCGCAGCAACTTGGCGTCGATCTGGCTGTTGAGCACCGTGGTCGCTGCGATGATCAGGTCAATATGTCCCGCAATCGCGTCGTTCACCGCGGGGGCTGCTCCCTTATAGGCAACGTGGCTCCACTGCGCGCCGGAGCGTTTGGCAAGCAGCAGCATCGTGAGATGGCCAAGACTCGCCGTTCCAGCCGACGCAAATGCGAAGCCGCCCTGCTTGGCTTTCGACGCAGCGATCAACTCAGCCAAAGTCTGGTAAGGGCGTGACGGCTGACAGGCAATGATGTTCGGCGCCGTACCGACCAGCATGACCGGATCCAGATCTGTCTCGGAATTATATGGCAGGCTCGGCTGCGTCACCGGGTTGGTCGCGTGAGTATCGAATACGAACAGCCACGTGCGGCCATCTGGCGGTGACTTCGCCACTGCCGCCGCGCCGATGCTGCCCGCTGCGCCCGGACGGTTTTCGATGATGATCGTCGTTCCCAGTCTCTGCTGCAAACCCGGCTGAACCAGACGGGCGATAGCGTCCAGCGTTCCGCCGGCAGGAAACGGGATGATGAACTTCATCTGACCCGCAGGCCAGTCCTCTGCCCTGGCAACAAAGGGGGTGGCGAGTGCGCCGGCGAGCACGGCACGTCGTGTCAGTTGTCCCATGTGTTTCTCCCGAGGTGATGATCGAGAACAAGACTTCGGACCAACAGTTCGGGGGGTGGCCCAGGACGGCATGCAAGCGTCGCCGGCCCCGCCCATTCTCCTTATCGCTGCGCAAACGTTGCGATCGGCCCTGCAACAGGTTTTCCGCGGTGCCAGACCGCCGAGATCTTGTGGACGTTGGCTATGTCGGCCGATGGATCGGCGTCGAGCACGACGAGATCGGCGAGCTTGCCAGCTAGCAGGACACCGCGGTCATCCAGCTTGAGCAGCTTCGCCGCGCCGCTGGTCGCGATGGTCAGCGCCTGCATCGGCGTGAGGCCGGCTTCAACCATGAGATCGAGCTCACGATGTTCGGCAATGCCGGGGAAACGCAGGCCCACGCCGGAATCGGATCCGAACCCGATGCCGATACCTGCCTTGTAAAGCGTCATCAGGTTCTTCTGGTTCATCGCCAGCGCCTTGCGGGCGCGCTCGGAAGCTGGTGCGTCATGGACCTTCTGCTGCCAAGCCGGATCCTCCAATTGCGTCTTCACGGCGGGATCCAGTGCCCGGTTCACGAACGGATCCGCCGAGACCTGCGGCTTGTCGGCAAAAATGAAATTTGAATCGTCGAGCGCCAAGGTGGGAACGTACCAGGCGGCATTCTTCTTCATCAATTCGATCGTCGGCGGATCGATCTCTTTGTCACGGATGCCGTGCGCCAGAATGTCAGCGCCGGCCTTCAGGGCGGCCTGAGCATCTTCGAGGTCGTTGATGTGGAAGGCGACCCGAAGCGCGTTCTTGTGGGCCTCGTCGACGGCGGCGGTATAGACCTCCGGCTTCACTTTGACTGGCAGCAGCTTGCCGAAGTCGTCAAGCCAGATCTTGATCAGGTCGGTCTTGCGTCCCGCCATCTCCCTCACCGCTTCGCGCGCTGCGTCGGGCGTATCCGGGCGATAGATCTGGTTCGGGCCGACGGGAACGATCGCCACGGGCGGTGCTCCCATCGCAACCCCAATGCCGCGGTCGGCGCCAAAGATGTCGGCCCCTGGCGCCTTGCCGGCATGTAGATCCGCTCGCAGATCGTAGAATTCAGGTGCGTTCAGGCCCAGCGACGTGATCGTGGTGACGCCATAGGCCTCCCACTGTCGAAGTTGGGACAAGATGTAGTCGCGATTATAGTTGTCCGGACTCGCCTTGAGGCCCCTGACGATACCCACATGGGAATGATCCGAGATCATGCCGGGGATGATGGACTTGCCCTTGAGGTCAACGACATCGGCATCGGATGGCACCGGCACCGCCGTTACGGACCCAACGGCCGCGATGCGTCCGTCGCGAATGACCAAGACGGAATCGGGAAGCGGCTTTCCACCCGCTCCGTCGATCAGAGTGGCTCCCTTCAGGACGACTGACTTTGTTTGCGCCTGTCCCGGCATGCCCGATAGACACAGGCCCGCGATGGCCAAGATGACGACCGATGCGGCTCTCATGCGGCGCTCCTCCCTGTTTCCTCGTTCCCCACGGGTTGGTCCCAGGGGCCATTAAATCTTATAGTACTATATTACGAGCAATTAGCAATTGATCCCGAGACGATGCGCCCTGGATCACCTAACTCAGCGATTTATCGCAGCACGAACGGATAGGGCTCGTCGCCGCTGCTCATCCAGACGGTCTTGGTCTGCATGTATTCGTTGATGGCCTCGATGCCGTTTTCGCGACCGAGACCGCTGCGCTTGTAACCGCCGAACGGGGCCATGTAGCTCACCGTGCGGTAGGTATTGACCCAGACCATGCCGGCCTTTAGCCGGTCAGCCATGACATGGGCGCGCTTCATGTTCTGCGTCCAGACGCCTGCGGCCAGACCAAAGAGGATGTCGTTGCCGATCTCGACGGCTTCCTCCTCATCGCGAAATGGGATCACGGACAGGATCGGGCCGAACACCTCCTCCTGCGCGATCCTCATGCTGTTCTTGACGCCGGTGAAGACCGTGGGCTCGACGAAGAGACCCTTGCCGCATTCCGGCCGATGGGCACGATCGCCTCCGAGTGCCAGATGCGCGCCATCCTTCTTGCCGATCTCCATATAGGCGAGGACCTTGTCGAACTGCGGCCGGTTGGCGACCGGCCCGACCTGTGTTTCGTTCTGCATTGGATCGCCCATCTTGATCGTGGCCGCCGCCTTCAGGAGCTTTTCGACGAAGGCGTCGTGGACAGATTCCTGTACCAGCATTCGCGAACCGGCGATGCACGCCTGCCCGACGGCCGCGAAGATTCCGGCAATGGCGCCGTTGACCGCATTGTCGAGATTGGCGTCGTCGAACACGATATTGGGCGACTTGCCGCCCAGCTCCAGGCTGACGCGTTTCAGGCCGCGCGCAGCGCCCTTGTAGATCTTCTGGCCGGTGGCATCGGAGCCGGTGAACGCGACCTTGGCGACCTGAGGATGCTCGACCAGCGCCGGCCCGACCTCATTGCCAAAGCCGGTAACCACGTTGATGACCCCAGGGGGGAAGCCCGCCTCCTCCACCAGCGCCATCATCTCGAGGAGCGATGCGGAGGTGAATTCCGAGGGCTTGAGCACCACGGTATTTCCGGCCGCCAGCGCCGGCGCAAGCTTCCAGGCGACCAGCATCAACGGCGAATTCCAGGGGATGATACCGACGACGACGCCGACCGGCTCGTGCTTGGTGTAGGTGAACATGTTGGGCTTGTCGATCGGGATGACCGAGCCCTGAATCTTGTCCGCGAGGCCGCCGAAGTAATAGTACCATTGCGGAATGTAATTGAGCTGCCCTCGCATCTCGCTGATCAGCTTGCCGTTGTCCCTCACTTCGATCTCGGCGAGCCGCTCTGCATTCGCCGCGATCAGGTCCCCCAGCTTGCGCATCAGCGCGCCGCGCTGCGTTGCATTCAGCTTGGGCCACGGCCCCACATTCATCGCCCGATGCGCCGCCTGGACTGCGCGCGCGGCATCCTCGGCATTGCCGCGCGGGATCAACGCCCATGGCTCGGCGGTGTAGGGATTCATGGTCTCGAACCACTCGCCCGAGGCCGGATCCTCCCACTTTCCACCGATATACATCTGGTACTTCTTCACGGAACGCCTCCCTGCAGCATAAATATCTGGAATCATAATATCGTATTATTGGCTTTTAGTGAGGTCAAGCTATTGCTTACTACGCGCCCTGAGGGAGGTTTGACAAAATATCTTTTGCAATAATACGGTATGACATACTTTATTGACGTTGCAGGTCGACGAACCCGCGCGGGGAGGACTAGAATGACAAACAACGTGGCCACCGACATCACCGCTGCGCTAAAGCATGCCGGTGTCGAGAACTTCTTCCTCCTCACCGGCGGCGACCAGCCGTTGTGGATCGCGCTTCGCGATGCCGGAATTCGAATGGTGGTCGCACGCAGCGAGGCCAGCGCGGTCTACATGGCGGACGGTTATGCCCGCGCCAGCGGCCGCGTCGCGCCGGCCTATGGGCAGGCCGGGCCCGGCGCCGCCAACGTCGCGGCCGCACTGGCAGATGCCGTCTGGGCCCAATCGCCGGTATTCGCGCTGACAGGAGCGACCGCGACGCAAGCCCTGCACATGAACGAGTATCAGGACCTCGACCAACATGTCATTTTCCAGCCCGTCACGAAGTGGAACGGTGCCGTCGCCGCTCCTGAGATGACAGGGAGTCTCGTCTCGCAGGCGCTTCACATCGCGGCGACACCGACATGCGGACCCACCCATCTCGACGTGCCGAAGAATTTCTTCGCGCTGCCCGGGGACCCGCAAACCGCGAACCGGCTAGAACGTTCCTACTCAAATGCCGCCAGCAAGGTGCGTGCGCTCGGCACCGAGGTTGCTACGGCGCTCGACCTCCTCAAGCGCGCGGAGCGCCCGGTTCTGTTTGTCGGCGAGGGCGTGCGGCTTGCCGGCGCGTGGGCCGAACTGGCACTGCTGTCGGACCTTGCGGGCATCCCGATCGTCGCCACGGCTGGCGGCAAGCCGGCCATTCTGACGTCACACCCGAATTTCTGCGGCATCGTCGGACGCTATTCCTCGGTGAGCGCCAACAAGCTCGTGGCAGAGGCCGATTGCGCCCTCGCTCTCGGGACCCGATTGGGCGGACTGGCAACCAACGGCTACACTTTGCCGAGCCGCAAGGCGACCGTGATCCAGATCGACCATGATCCGGCTTCCCTCATTAACACCTACGCGCCACGCCTCGGTGTCCGCGCCGACATCAAGATCTTCCTCACCGACCTACTTGACCTCGTTAAACAGCAGAATTTGCGGACATCGTCCGCCTGGCTGGACCGCTGCCGCCGCGATACTGATAAATGGACAGCTAATCACCGCGAACAACTCGCTGCGTCAGGTGGCAACACGGCCCTCTCCCCGCTTTCGGTGCTCGACGAGCTCTCCCGCTATGGCAGCGAGATCACGCTGGTCGCAGACACAGGTTACATGGCTGCCTGGACCGGCGTGCTGTTCCCGACGCTGCGTTACGACGCCTTCTTCCGCGCAGTCGGATCGCTCGGCTGGGCGCTCCCCGCCTCGCTCGGCGTCCAGATCGCGCGATCGGAGAAGGTGGTATGCATTACCGGCGACGGCGGCGCCGGCTATCACCTGGCTGATGTCGAGACGGCGGTTCGCTACAGGCTGCCGGTCGTGATCATCGTCATGAACAACAGCGCGCTCGCCTTCGAATATCACGAGAAATATCGCTGGAAGGGAAATGTGGTTGCGGAAGCGAACGATTTCGGGCGCGTCGACTTCGCCGCGGCCGGAATCGCGCTGGGTGCAAGGGGCGCACGCGCCACCAATCGCGAGGAATTTGTGGCAGCCATGGCGGTCGCAATGAAGGCATCCAATCCGTTCGTGATCGACGTCGTCATCGACAAGGAAGCCTTTCCGCCCGTCACCAATTTCGATGCCGTGATGGAACGGAAGCTCTAGATTGGCGGACGGCGCGCCGGAGGAGCGGGCACGCCGTCAGCGATCCAACCTACGACAATCAACAATCATAAAGAACCAGGGTGGAACCATGAAGACCCGTCGAGCTATTGTTGGAGTTGCCGCGGTCGGCCTGTTGCCGCTGACCGCCCCCTCTGTCGTCCGAGCGCAAAAGGCCACGATCCGCTGGCGCCTGGCGTCCAGCTATCCCAAGAACCTCGACACCATTCACGGTATCGCCGTTCGCCTTGCCAAGCACGTCGAGGAGATGACGGATGGCGGCTTCCAGATTCAGGTGTTCGGCCCCGGGGAAATCGTGCCAGGCCTGCAGGTACTCGATGCCGTGCAGAGCGAAACGGTCGAGATAGGACACACGGCATCGATCTACTACAGCGGCAAGAACAAGGCGTTTGCGATCGACACCGGGCTGCCGTTCGGAATGACGCCACGCCAGCATCTGTCGTGGATGTATCGCGGCGGCGGGCTCGAACTGTTCAGGGAGTTCTTCAAGTCCTACGGCGTCGTGAACTTTCCCGGCGGCAGCACGGGCGTGCAGATGGGCGGTTGGTTTCGCCGCGAGGTCAATACGCTCAATGATCTGAAGGGCCTCAAGATGCGCATCCCCGGCATTGCGGGCGACGTGGTCGCACGCCTCGGCGTCGTTCCTCAGAACATTGCCGGCGGCGACACCTATGCTGCACTAGAAAGAGGCACGATTGACGCGGTCGAATGGGTCGGCCCCTACGATGACGAGAAGCTGGGCTTCAACAAAGTCGCAAAATATTACTATTACCCGGGCTGGTGGGATTGCACGGGGCAGTTGGCCTTCTATGTAGGAGCGAAGGCTTGGTCGGCCTTGCCTGCTCATTATCAGCGGGCATTCGAGGTGGCCGCCGCGGAGGCCTCCTGGGACATGCTGTCGCATTACGACGCCAGCAACATGGCGCCGCTGCGTCGGCTGATCGCAAACGGCACCGAGCTCAGGCCATTCTCGCGCGAGATCATGGAGGGCGGCTATCGCGCGGCATTCTCGCTCTACGCCGAAGAGACGGAGAAGAATGCCGAGTTTCGCAAGATCTACAGCGAATGGCTGAAGTTTCGTGAGGACATCGTGACCTGGTTCAGGGTCGCAGAAGCGAGCTTCGAATCCAATCTGTATAGCTTGTACAAGACGTGACCGGATCGGTCTCTAGGGCTCGGGGGCCCGCGCTTCGCATCGGCAACTCAGGCGACTTCCAGCAGCCGCGTTCAAACGATGCCCAAGAAGTTTCGTGCTGGCTATCCTTCTTGGACTGGCTGCGGCCGAATATGGATCGTGAGGGTCTTACCGCGCACGCTCCGTCATCCCCTCGAACTGTGTGCGGTAACACAACTCTGGGCCCTGACGCGATATATATAGTGCTACGCCGCAGAGTTCTTACTCGGCAACGACGCCCAGTAACGAATTCAGCACGAACACAGGACAGCCCGAGCCGGCGCATGCGGAGTAGGTTGGTGCCGCCGGAAGGCGATGCAATCATGTTGGACGGATTGGGACCGCCAAAACCGCTCGGCGCCGGGGCGGCAACTCCGGCAGACCTTGTCACCCGCCCATGGGACTGACTTTCCGCATTTTATAGCCAAATTGCCGGGCTGGCTCCACGTGAATACGCAAGCAAGGCGTAACTTAAGAAGGCACGGCAATGATCTGCTCGCTGTGAATTTCGCTATTCCGAGCGAAGGAATTGAGCAGAAGGCGCGCAAGACCGGTGGCTCGTGCGCCGAACCCGAGCAGATCAGAACCGACGTCGACCGCCACGCCGCCGAACCGAGAGTCTACAGATGCATCCTAGCTGCGCCGCGAAAAGCGACGGCTAGCACCATTCGCACATGATCGAAGAAGGCCTGGTCGGAACCTCGAAAAGTGGGATTAAGGTGCCGTTCCGGGCCGCCATTGAATGGCTAGCCATTGAGCTTGGCTGAGTTGTGCAGGCGTGAGATTATTGGCTACCGCGTCTCTTGTTCGAAGGTAATACGGGCGCCGTAGCTGAGGAGCGTGGGCGGCAGCCAAATTCAGCCACATGTACGCAAGAACGCCATCCTGCGCAACGCCATGCCCCTTATCGTAGGAGAGGCCGAACAAATATTGGCCTGTCGGATCACCGCATGCGGCTGCCGTGTGGTAATACGCCGCGGCTATCTCGTAGGACTGCGGGACATTGAAGCCATGTTCGTGCCTGAAGCCCAAGACAGCTGCGGCTCGAGCGGACCGGCATGCTTCAATCGCACCGCCCGCCGCCGAAACATGTCGCCGCGCGAATGAGCGCCCGTTTTCGGAGAGTTCGGCGCCGAACACGTTGCCGATAGTCCACAGTGTGAGGAACAAAGTTCCGATCAGGGGGCGTGCATTCTTCATAGATGTTCCCGAGTCGATTTGCAATCTGCAACGATCATTCGAACCTCACCAGACCTTCCATATCAGCCATGTGACCCAAATGGCTGGCGCGAAGAACAGACCGAACGGCAGCCGGGTGATGGCTTGGATGCTGTCGCGACGGAGAAGCGCCGCAATTCCGCAGGCGATTAAAGCTGATCCGGCCGCGACCTCGATTGCGATTGGAATCAGATTCCAATCGAGCCAGACTCCAGCAACGCCGGCGAGTTTGACGTCCCCCAACCCGATGCCGTCGCGCAGACGGACGGACCTGTAGGCGATGCGCAATAGCCAGAACATCGCGGCTAATGCCGCTCCGCGCGATGCTGCCGTCGCGAGCGTCGGCACCATCCAGTCTGGAGGTTGCACGAACACGTTTGCCAATCCGAGTACAAGCGCCAGGATGGTCAGTTCGTCTGGTATTACGAAGAGTCGCGCATCTATAACGGCGATTGCGATGGCAACGGCGGAGAATGCCGCCCCGAGGAGGCCTGCGGAGCTCGGATCCGCTGCGACGCTCGTCGCCATGCAGACGGCGCAGAGGACGAATGCCGCCGTGACCGTGACGTGGGTCGGTGCTCGGAACGTGAGAAACTTTTGCGAGCAACGCGAGAGGCGTTCCGGCATTTTCCTCGTTGCTCCTTCATTGAAGTAGTGGCGGTTGTCTTCCCTTGGAAGGAAGGGACTCGACCGTTCCGCGCAGCTTTGCCCGAAACTCCTCGGCGACGTAGTGGGCGGCAATGCTGTCCCGAATGACTTGCGGACGGATGAAGATAATGAGCTCGGTCCGGGTCGTCGTCTTGTTCTGGTGCGACAGGAGGTCGCCAATTTTCGGTATCTCGTCGAGAACCGGAATCCCACCACGATCGACTTCAGTGTTTTCCTGAATGAGGCCTGCCAAGAGTACGGTTTGCCCGTTCGGCACGGCGACAGAGCTCTTCACTTTGCGTTGCGAGACGGTCGGCGTGAGCGAGTTCGCGGTCGCGTTCGTCGCCTGACTGATTTCTTGCTCGATATCGAGGCGCACGTTGCCGTCGGGACTAACCCGAGGAATGACGCGCAAGATAATGCCGGTGTTGCGATAGTCGATTGAGTTGATGATCGTGTTGTTGGTGCCGGTCGCCGAATTGAGAACGTTGCCGGTGCCGGTCGATACCGGGATCTCGTTCCCAACGAGTAGTGTGCCGACCTGATTGTCGATCACAACCAGCGAAGGGTTCGATAATATCTTGACATCTGTCACCGCGTGCAGCGCATCTATGATCATGTTGGGCTGCGCCTCAGGGCCGACGAGGAAATTAAAGCCTGGGAAGGCGCGGTTAAGGAAAGCGGATGCGACGCCATTGAGGACGCTCGACTGCTGTCCTGGGGGGGAGCTTGGGACGTTCAGGGCGGAGCCTCGATCGGGAGCCATACCGAGGTTTTTGCTTTGGATGAAAAATTGAACCCCGTAGCTCAGATTGTTGTTGAGCGTAACTTCAGCGATGGTCGCATCGATCGCGACTTGAGCCTGCGGTTGGTCGAGCTGGCGTATGGTCTGTTCGACGGTCCGGTAATTCTGAGCGTTCGCATAGATAAGCAGGGAGTTCGTGGAAACGTCGGCTGCGATGCGAATCCCCTCCATCACGGGCCTGCCGCTAAGGCCAGCGCTCTGTAGCTCCGAGCCGCCAGTGTCGTTCCCTGTTCGCGATCCGCCCCCGAGTGCGCCTCCGCCGAAATCAGTATTGCCTTTTGTGCTTGTGGAGGAGCTGGAAGTCGTTGAGATGGCTGGTAGTCGGTCGGCATTGGACGATGTCCTCACCAAACCGCTCCCAGGCGCGACCTGTCCCGCCGCGCTGTCGGTTGCATTTGAGCTGCCTCCGCCGAAGATTTCGCCGAGCACTTTCGCGAGCTGCCGGGCGTCGCCGTACTTGACCCGGCGGACATGTACAACAACACGGGCAGGATCTGATGCGTCGAGTCGGCCAATCCAAGTCTGGACCGTTCGCAGGAGCTGCGGCTTGGAGGTTACCGCCAAAATCGCGTTGCGGCGCTCCATTACCTGAAACTTGACAAGATCGTGCCCAACGTCGCCTTCCTTTGAATTCAAGATTTTTTCGAGTTCTGTCAGGACAGGCTCAGGAGCGCTGTTCTGGAGTGGAAAGATACCGACTGACTGCCCCCGCATCCAATCAACGTCGAAACCAACAGCCGTATCGACGACCGTGCGACGCTCGGGCCCTGTGCCCTGAACCAGCAGCATGTTGCGAGCCTTATCCACGCGAACCGCACCGGGCTTCGTAGCAAAACTATCCAGGAGCTGCATCAGCGTCCCGGCCGATATGTATTGAAGCGGCACGACAGAGACGCCAAATCCCGGCTCCACGTTTGCAGGCTGCGAATCAAGACTGCCGGCTGCGAGTGCCTCTGTCTGTGGGACAATTCGATAAGCGGCGCCGTCGCGGACGAGCGCGACTCCTGCCAATCGGAGCGCACTCTCGAACACGAACAGCAAGTCCTGCTTCGGAACCGGCCTTCCCGACGCAATATTGATATTGCCCTGAGCACGCGGGTCGATTGTGTAGCTCGTCTTCAGGATGTCGCCGAGTACAGTTTTTGCAACCGACGCAATCGTGGCGTTTTCGAAATTCAGTTCATACCCGGGACCGGTGCCGGTACTCGTCGCCGGGGCCACGATTGCCTGCATAGAAGAGACCGGCTCGGCCGAAAAGAGTTGGGCGCGACCTGGCCGGACAGTGCCTTGCAGATCGGCTTCTGCGGTGCGTTCCGGAAATCGGGGAAGCAGATCCTGATTACGAACCTCATCCATTACGTCAGGTTTGGTGTGAGTGTCCTGCCACGTGAGTGGCGCGCCGCATCCCGTCAGAGCCCCCGCGGCAACTAGGGCAATTGTCTTCTTCAGCTTCGCGCCACATCGCAAACGGTGCAGGCGTGTCAACATAGCGCGTAGCCTCTCACTCTCTCGCGTCTTCATTACAAATGCGAGCAGATCGTCGAGCGCGTGAACCGCGCGGCGCCCAATCTTCTCAATGATTGACGTTACTCCTTATGTTGTTGTCGCAACGGCTAAGCCGCATGCAACAATATCGCTGCACCGACACTTTCGTTTCGCCCGTGACAATTCTGCAAAGCAATGTCTCCGCGCGCGAAATCGCTCATAAGACAGCTTGTTCAGCGTCGAGCGGCGACTTCATTCGGTTGAGCAAGGCTGTAATTGCCTCTAACTTAGACATCGCACCGAAACCTTGTTTGAGTATTGCGCATCCCAACCGACCGGTTGAACGTTGGGATTGAGATAAGCATCGCCGAGAAGTTCCCGTTGAGCGGCGGCATCGCCTGGCCGTGCGACGACGAGCGCGCAGTCTTTGGGTGCCTTCGTCATGATGACGGCGTCTCCTTCTTGGAAATCGAACTCGATCTCGTCTGTTTCATCGAAGAGCTCGAGCGTGAAATTGCTGTTGCTCACGGGCTGCTTGAAGTTGAGAGCCATATGCAATGTTAGCACCGATCCATCCCACTCGAGCCATGAATCGGATGCGCCATCGAATGGCTGCTTGGTGCCATTGACGCGCGCGAACGTATAGAAGTCAGACGCGCGCAGCGAATTAACCGTCGCCCTGGCCAGCGGATCAAGCTGGTCACGCCCGAGGTGTGGGGCGCTTTCGTTGAGGCCGCTACTTCGCAATGCCGTCACCGACGTTTCCCTATCGTAGGTCCAAGATACGCGGACGCCGCTGATAGAGCCATTTCCATCAAAGATAACCGCATCATGCATGTGAACCAATATATCCGGATGAGCGTCGACGTGCCTTGCGTGGATGCACACACACAGCGTTGCGACGATTACGAACCAAATCAGAGAGCGTTTCATTGCATCATTTCAGTTGCATCCGGCGCGCGGATCGTGGAAGGGCGCGACGGCTCCTCTTTTCGAGCAGCCGTCGGCGCGGTGGTCACGGCTTCCCGTGGTCGTCGTGGTGGTCGTCTGGATCAGAACCGCAATAATGCTTGATGGCGGGCAGCTTCTTTGGATTGTCCCAGCGCGGGTCCCGAATGTCGTAGACGATGGGCTTTGCGTAATCTTCGGGATCAACGAGCCATCGTGTGTCTGGCCATTGATCGAGTGTCAGGCCGAGGCGCTTAATTTGATCCAGGTATCCGCCGTAAACGGCGGGCGAGATGGATTCCTTGAAGGTCGACCCGGTGGTCAGATGCAACGGAATGAAGATCTTCGGGTTCAGCGCTTGAATATACGCGAAGGGATCACGATAAGAATTGTTATCGAAATTGGCTGTCGCAATCGTACCGGCATCCACATCGGTGGCCGGTAAACTCTTCAGGATGTTCGTGATACGCTGGCCGTCAGCTGGCGTGCCGTTGGGCCACCCGCTTCCCAATCCTTCTTTGAGTGCTCCCGACGAGTTATACCAAGCAAAGGTGAAGTGACGACCTTCGCGCAACACAAAATCGAAAAACAGCGGAATAGGGCCACCCGGACCACCACTGCCGCTGGTAGCAATGTTGATCTGCCCAGGCAGCGTCCCACTTTTCCCGGGCGCAAGCGGCGTTCCGGCCGGAAACAGCCCCGGATCGCGCGGGTCAACCGCATAATAAACGGACGGATTAGGTGCCCGCGGCCAGGTCGGGTCGACCGGGACTGCAACCGAGTGCAAGTGTCGGAAGGCGATTACGCAGGCGTCCGGTTCCAGGAAGTCCAGTTTGACAATTTGGGTGCCGGGAACCGAACCGGTCGTCGTGACCGTGTTGCAGGAGATCGACGCCTTGTGAGGAAACGCCGTAGCCGGATTACCTTGAATCGCCGGGTCGGCCTGCTCGCGCGCGAAATCGGCTTGCAGGGCAACGCAGGTTTCCGCGGTGGCGTAGAGTTTCGCGCCGGTCATCGCAGCGATGTAGGCCGCGTTGTCCGCGTGATCGAAGTGACCATGCCCGATTAGAAGGCCTTCTGGTTTGAGAGCAACCAAATCGCCGATAACGAAGGGCGTGCGGCCCGGCGAAACTTCGAGCCGAGTGACGTAAGTGTCCAAAAGCAAAACGTGGCCGGCAATGGAAGCCGCCAGAGTTGAATTCGAGAGCCACGACAAGATGACCTTGTCGGGACTGACCCGCCCGGACTCGGGATCGACGTTCTCGTCGCCGAAAAATTTCTGACGCGCTGCGATCAAGTCGCCATTGTTTGCGTGAGCCGTGGTCGACAACGCCGAACCTGCCATGAGCGTCGCGGCCAAAGCCAAGGCACACTTGGTTGGGATTGAGTTCCTGCGTAACATATAAAGGTTCCTCTTTCGGTTGTTCAATCGTTAGAGTGAAGGTCGCCATCTCGAAAAGCCTCGCTCGTGTTTCCGAGTAGATAGGCGACAGATCGGATCGGGCCATTGATGTTTGAAAGTCCCCCGCCAGCCGCGCCAAACGAAAAGCGGTTCATAAGGCGCTTTCTCGCGATGCTAGGGACTGAATGACGGACATCAATATCTGAGGTGTGTTGTCGAGCGACACGAAGTGTTGCTTGTCAAGATGAATTGCCTCTGTGCGCTGCAACGTAGGGTCTGCGGCATTGCACGCAATGGCACGAGCGGCTACGAGATCGTCGTGTCGGTGTACCTGAAGGCGACCCATCGCAGCGCGGCACACTTGGCGGTTGCGATTGATCCGCTAACATAATCGCATTTACCCTTAACGCTTCGCAGGATGCCGTATTGAAGCGGTGCTGGCTTCCACAGGCGCCGGATCTGCGGTCGTGCCGGGCAAGGCGAGAGCCAGAACCTTGATGTTCTCGCCGTTCGAAAGCGTGGCTTCACGCGCTCCGATGTCGCGCAACGTCCATCCTGATTGAACTTCATCCTGCCGCAACTTCACCGTCTCGCCAGTCGCGCGATTCACAAAGACGGCGATGCTGTCGGCGCCCCCAGTTATCGTGCCCACGAGTTCAAATGGCGGAAGCTCAGGCTCGAGCGGCTTGGGAGCCGCGACGACAACGGGGATAGTGGGCGCGTTCGGCGGCGGCAGAGACGGAGGGCGGCGTGACGGAGAGAATAGCGGGCGCTCTTGCGTTTTATTGAGCTGCGCAAGGGGGACTTTGGCAATGGGATTATGCTCCGATCGGGTAGCCTCGAATGGCTCCTTCGCAAGCAGGTACTCCATTGTGGGCGACACTGGCGGATTCAGGCCAGTAGCCGTTGAAGTCTGACTCGCCTCGGCAGGCCGCCTCCCCGATTCGACTGCCAAGATCAGGAAGGCCAGCGCGAGAGCTTGAATCGTGAGGGGGCACTTCATTTGACACTCCGCCACCATCCGGAGACGACAATTGCGACGCGCACCTTCGTCGCGGCGTGTCTTGTCGACGACTCGGGTACCTGTATGACCAATTGATCGATGAACAGGAAGGGCGATCCCGCCTCCAGCTCGTAAAGGAGGCCTTGAAGGGCCGGCTGCTCGATCTCGAGATCGACAGAGACTCTGACGATCCCGTGTTGTGCTCCTGCGTCCTGCAGATCGACCTGCGACGATAAGATGTTGCTTCCCATCCGCGTCGCTTCTGCAGAAACGTGCTGCAGCACCACGGCGGCCGCGACTGTGACCGTGGGACCTTCGACAACTGGTGGACTCACAGCGAGCGCCCCGTCGTTCGTGCTGCGGGCCGCCCGCTGTTGTGACTGCAACCTGTCGAACATTTCGTTCGCGTTCGCCAGCGTACGATGCTGTTCCGCCAGGTCCAACGCCGTCCAGCCCGTGATCAGCAATAGAAATCCCGTCATTGCCGCGTAACAAATTGTGGCAACGAACGGAATGGCGCTGACGTAGCGTCTAATGCGGTAGGTCTGGTTCATGGATAGCGGCGAATGCGGGGTTGATTTGAGCCTCGACGTGGAATTGCTCTTTGGTTGCTCCTTCAGACCGTGTGGTTGGAGCGAAGAAGATCGCGTGTGAAAACTGGGGCGACTGCTCGATCAGGCGGATGAGCGATGCGGCGTCGCTCGTAAGGCCCGCTATCTGTAGTTTCGCGTGATCGATACGCAGCTCCGTTAGGAACGTGTTGTCTGGCAGTAGATCCGACAGCGCCTCAATCGCCATTACGGGCGAAGGAGTGTTGCGCTTCTGTTGTTCGAGCTCTCGCAAAGCGGATTCGGCAACAACATTCTGCGACGCTCTTGTGAGCACCGATATCTTTCGAGAGAGTTCTTCCCGTCTCAGGGCCAAACCGTCCGAAATGAGCGCTGAAATGCAAAGCGACGAAGTGGCAGCAAAGCCGCTTAACAGCAGAACTACCATCAGGCACGTACGAACACGACGGAAATCGGTCGGTCCGTGTATTTGTGTCTCAACGATCCTAATTGGCACGTTCGAACGTGACGTGGAGACCAGGATTGACCAAGTCCCAAGCGATCCGATAGCATCGAGCAAGGGCGTTAGCTTAGCGCGAGGCGTGGCAGCGATTGTCAGCTGAATGCGGTCGCCAGTCTCGTCAGGTGAAGCACTCCAACCATAGACCGCTTCTTGCACATCCCACGGGGTTAGTCGGTCGATTTGGGACCTCACGACACCCGCCGCATATTCGGCAGCGCGCCTCGGCAAATCCAGCGGGCGAAACAGAAATCGCGCCGGGTGAAGGACAAGTTCAAGCTGACTTCCAGTCAGAGCTAACTTCCATGCTGGAGGGATTGGGCTAGCAACCGCTCCCTCCAGGACCGCGAGCGCGTGGTCAGGCGCTTTCGCGTTTTTGGGGTCGGTCACGAGATGAAGGGTGAATTGATCCTTCTCGAATTCCACCATCCGAACCTGCGAGCGTCGGCGCAAGCCGTTCGAGAGCGATGAAACTTCGGACGCCACGGCTTGTACCCACGAAGCGAGGCCTGCCGCTATCGAATTAAACAGGATCATGGCGGGTTCGCCGTTGCCATGCCCTGACGACAGTCACCGCGCAAACTGTCATCCCAGGCAAGGATATGAAAAGGATCGTCCGGACCCTGTAGCAAGATGACCGCTTCCGCACAGCTATTCCATCCCCCTGCGCCCCCTATTTTTATGTCCAGCCGGAACGCGTCACTTGCATCGGCGGTCGCGGCGGTTTGATCTGAACCGAGCAGTCGGACTAGAGCGTCCTTACTGGGAGCCACGAGCTGCCGTTGGCCAAGAAAACCATTCAGACGATCTAGGGTCATGCCAGGCAAAGCCGCAACAAGCTCGGGCGGCGCGTCGAAGACGTTAATATCGGACCTGCCGCTGTAAACGGTCACCAGAGGCAACATTCGTTCTATGATGACCTGCGGCAGACCTTGAACTAACCATAACTCTCCTACATGTGCGAAGGGAGCGCCTCGCGGTCCATAGCCGCGGCCGGCGGCGCGGTAAAGCTGCGCTTCATTAGCGCGATCGGATGGTCTTAAGCGCTCTCGCCAACCAACAATCCGCGCAGCAAAACGCGGGGCATCCTCCTCCGATGCGCCGATCGCTATGAAGAAACTCGATAGTAGTTCGCGCGGGGCCTGATTGAGATCGAGCCGGGCCGCTTCGGAAACGAATCTGACCGATGCGTTGGCTTGGCCTAGCCGGAAGCTGAAGTGGCCATGCGTAGGTCGATCGCGCTGGTCTGCCACAGCAAGGCGTTGGGTCGCGAGATTAAGGCTGGCTGACACCAATTGATCGGCTTGCAGACGGCGCTCGATCACCGAACTCGACCAGGAAGAACTGCCTATGTAAATCGAATAGATGGACGCAAGTGTCGCGAGTGCAATCAACATCCAGAGGACCGCAATGAGGATAAAGCCCTCCCGCCCCCCAGATAAGTGTCCTTCCTGCGGATTGCAAAATATCATTGTGGCCTCAGGTCCGACGGCTCTCGAGAGAGTCCGCTGCGGGAGCCGTATCGGGACTAGTGTCGGGCTCTCCCGTGCAATCCGTGCTCTTTCCGCTGATGCATAGTGCAGGCGCGTCAACATGAATAAGCGTCGTGGTCGAGATTACCCTCGCCTCCCCAAGGGTGTGATCTTGGACCGTGAGGCGGATGGCGGCCGGCAAGTGGCCGACATTCAGCCAGTTCGCCTTCCACACGCCGCCGGGTCCCGCATAGGCGAACTCGGCCCGATAGGGCGATCGCAGCAGGACGACGGGATTACCAAAGCCAGACGGGTCAATCGCACCTTCAAACAAGACGAAGGGCCTCGAAGAGCGTATGAGGACGAGACCAGTAGGGTCCTTGATTGTTTCGATTTTAACGATCTCGAGGCCCGACTTGGCGTTGGGGCTTGTAACCGTGCGCACAAAAGTGACAGATCCTTCTGTGCCGTTGAACAGCGGCTTTTTGCTTCCGCCGTTGGCGGAAATGAACTGCGATGCCGCAAGATCGGCGGTTAAACGGTCAAGGGCGATGCCAATAAGCTCGGCGCGTTGCGCGCGCGCCAGGCCACGATCCCAGCTGGGTAGCCAATGCGTCGCGATTGTGCTTAGACAAAAAACAACAATCCCCATAAGTACGATCGCCGCGAGAGCTTCGAACAGCGTGAACCCCGCGATACTCGCGCGGTGCAAGGCTTGGGAGAGGTGATCCCGGGCTATCACTGCGACCTCCGGCCCAGACGCGCAGTTTCCAGGGCGAAGCTCGTACCTGCTGAAGATTTAACCTGGATCCGGACCCGTTTCGGCACCCATTGCTGCTTGTCGGACGCTGTCCTGAGCAAGGGCGATATATCGACGCGCCAGACAATGCCGTTGAGTTCACCCGACGTTACGCCCGTGGTTGCGTCGCCGCGCGGCGGCAATGCTGCCGCCAGAGTGCGCGCCGTCTCCACCAAGACCATGCGATCATCAATCCTCCGCGCGCCTTTTATGCTGGTCGACATGAGCGAGCCGATCGCCGCCAGCATGGCGGTGGCGATCGCGAGAGCGGCCAATGCCTCGACGATCGTAAACCCCGCGACGCTGCGGGAGGCATTACACAGCCGGAACGCGCACAATCTCGATTCCCCCCGTAAGCCAATTCACACGAACTTCGTAGACAGTATTCAGACGCGAGAGTCTAAGCGTGCCACCGCACGAGAACCCGCTCGGGAAAAAACTTATGGTCGAAAGGGCGGGTCGTCCTTCGCAATCCCGTGGCAATAGTGCGTCCAGCGTCACATCGTCCGGTACCACGAGAACGCTGCCGTTCGAACCTGATTGCAGGCGCCGGGTGCTCGCGTCGATTCTGGTCAGCACGCGCATCCCGCTCTTAACTGCCGCGTTCCGGTCGATCTTCAATAGGGACGCGATTTCGAGTGCCGATGCCTCGAGCCGCGGCCGCGACGTTCCAGGCGAAAGCCGTGGCAGAAGGATACCGACCAGCATTGCGACGATGGACAACACGCAGACCATCTCAAGCAAAGTAAATCCGTTTTGTGCTTCCGGGCTATTTCTCATTGCTGTTTGACGAGATATCGGCGGCAGAATCCGCACCGCCCTCATGCCCGTCAGCCCCGTAGGACATGATCTCAAACTTGGCGTTCCCACTGGGCGACCGGTAAACATAGGGCCTACCCCACGGGTCGTTCGGTAGGCTATTTCCATCGATGTAGGGACCGTGCCATCCGGCCATCGAAGCTGCGGGTTTTACCAGGGCGTTAAGGCCTTCCGAAGATGACGGATAGCGTCCCGTGTCGAGAAACATGAGATCGAGCGAACTGGCGAGGCTGCGGATTTGTATCTTGGCCGTCTTGACCTTGGACTCAGCGAGATAGTTCAACACGCGGGGGCCGATCAGTCCCATGATCAGCCCGATGATCGTAATGACGACCAGCATCTCGACCAAGGTGAATCCATTCTCGCCCGCTGCGAACGACCGCCGCCGCCAGGCCATTGCGCGGGATGAGATAAGCGTCATTTGCGCTCGCTGTTTTGAGATCACGATACGAGTTGAGTGATAGACAGCAGGGCCGTCATAATGGAAACGATGAGACCGCCGACAACCACGCTAATGCCGATCACGGCCGCCGGTCCGATAACGGCGACGAGCCGGTCAAGACTCCTCTGTAGCTTGGCTTCGTAGAACTCCGCGATGCGCCCGGCGAGTATTGGCAGCTGGCCGGTTTCTTCGCCAATGCGGATCATGCGGATCGCCATCATGGGCAAGACCGTTGACTGGGAAAGGGCGTCAGAAAGCTTCGCGCCGTGTCGTACTTGATCAGCCGCGGTTGTCCAGGCGGGAACATCGCCCGAAAAGGACATGATATCGACGAGGATGCGCAGGGTGGTGGTCAAAGGTACCTGACTGCCAGCAAGGATGCCGAGATTGCGGCAGAACACCGCAGTTTGGTAGGCCCGAAAAATCGAACTGGGGCCCGGCAATCGCATCAGTGTTGCGAGCAGCCGGAACCGGATCACGGGCCGGCGGAGGACGGCATAGGCTGCAAAGATGGCGGCCCCTGCGACTCCAAGAATCGCCAGACCGTTGGAGCGCGTCCATTCAGAAACGCCAAGCACCGTGACAATCAGCGAGTCCTGCTTGGCGCCGAAATCGCGCAACACAGCTCCGAACTGTGGCAGTACCACGAGAACAAAAAATGCCAGCACGCAGGATGCAGCGAGCAACACGAATGCAGGATATTGCAGCGCATCAGTAATTCTTCGGCGCAAGGCCTCCGTGCGCGCGCGCTCGCTTGCCAGCATATCGAGAAGGTGGCCGAGCTTCCCGGACGTTTCGCCGACTTGCACGAGCGCCGCATAGATAGGCGGAAAGCAACTCGGATATTTGCCGACGGCTTCAGCGAAGCTTTCGCCCGCAAGCACTGCGACGCGGAGTTTACTCACAATCGGGCGCAGGCGGCCGATGTCGTCATCTGAGCACAACAACTCCAGTGCATCGTCAAGCCTCGCGCCCGCCTTGAGCAGCAAAGAAAGATCACGTGTAAAGATGGTCACGTCTTCGGCGCGTGGTCGCCCAAGAAAACCAGCAGCGATATGAGCGACCGCAACCTTAGTGTCCTGAGCGACTGTTTCGATCGGAACGAGACCGAGATACTCGATACGCGCGAAAACTTCCTTCGCGGTGGACGCGGAGATCATACCGTTTACGAGCTCACCGCTCTGGGTCATAGCTAGATAGCGAAAGGTTTGCATCACGTTATCGTATGGTCGTTACGCGGAGAACTTCCGCGGGCGACGTGACGCCGGCTCGGCATTTCGCGAGGCCGTCTTGGATCATGGTGGTCATTCCAGATCGAACCGCTGTTCGATCAATCGACACGGCGTCGCAGTGCGCATTCATCAGCTGACGAACCTCATCGGCCACTTCAAGGACCTCGAACAGGCCAACGCGGCCGCGGTAGCCCGTTCCGCCGCAACGCTCGCATCGGCCTGCCTTGTAAACTTCATCACCAACCCGAAGGCCGATCGCGGCGTACCGCCGATCGGCCGCAAACTCCGAGTGCTCGAGCCGGCTCGTTGTTTTGCACCGGTCGCAAAGCTGCCGCACCAGCCGCTGCGCGATCACGGCACGGAGGGTTGAACTCAACAGAAACGCCTCGACGCCGAGGTCCAGCAGTCGCGGCACGGCGGCCGCAGCGGTTTCGGTGTGCAGCGTGGTCAGGACGAGGTGCCCGGTCAGGGCAGCGTGGATCGCTACTTCCGCTGTCTCGGCATCACGGATCTCGCCCACCATGATGACATCCGGATCTTGCCGCACGAAAGCGCGCAATGCCTTCGCGAAAGTCAGGCCGATAGCAGAGTTTACCTGGGACTGATTGATGCCCTTGATTTCGTATTCTACCGGATCCTCGATCGTCAGTATCTTCCGGGAGGATTCGTTGAGGAGGCCGAGCACGGTCGCAAGCGTCGTGGTTTTACCGCTGCCGGTTGGTCCGGTGACCACGATGAGACCGTGCGGGAGCGTCAGGACTGCGCGGAGCTTTGCTTCGTCGTCGGGCGCAAAGCCGAGCTTCTCGATCGCAAGGAGTCCCCGCTCCTTGGGCAGAAGCCGAATGACGGCAGACTCACCATGCTGCGTCGGCATGATAGCGACGCGCAAATCCATTTCAGCTCGCCCAAGTTGGACACGCGCGGCGCCATCTTGAGGCAATCGGCGCTCGGCTATGTTGAGACCCGCCAGGATCTTGATGCGGGAGACTATGGCCTGTGGGAGTACATGGGATGGTGAGGGGATATGGCGAAGCAGGCCATCAACCCGCATACGCACTGCCAGTTCCGTCCTGAAAGGCTCAATGTGTATGTCACTGGCGCGAAGCTCGGCGGCCTTTTCGATCAATTCGGAGACGGCACGGACGACCGGCGCGCCGCTAGCTAGGTCGCGGAGGCTTTCGATATCCTCCTCGCGGACAGCGATGGTATTATCCCTATTCGCTGCGGTGGTCTCGCCTTCGCTAAGGCGCTGAGAGAGCGCGGTATCAATGTCCTCAAACGACGCGATGGCGACCTTTACCGCGGGGCCGAGTACAATCTCCGCGGCGCTGATCGCTGCCGTGTCCGTGGGATCGAACAGGGCAATCACGGCGCGTCCATTCGCGAGCTGATACGGAAAAATCGCCATTTCCCGGAGGAAGCGAGGCGAGAAGTGTTCGACCAAGCTCGTCCCAGCCAAGAGGTCGGCTAAAGCCGCACGGTCATGTTTGAAAAAGGCTGCGACCGCGTCGGCAAACTCCTGGGCCGACAGGTCGGACGATTCGAAAAGCTGGCGCAGCGTGAGCTTTTCGGCGACAAGGCCGCCCATGCCGGCTGCGACATGCGCATCGCCCCGAAGGCGCTCTGCAAACTCAGTCACGGTTTCAGGCCTCATGAAGCGCGGGAGCCTCCTCAAGTGTGAGCTCTGTTTCACCTGGAGTCTCGGGCCATCGCTTTGTGGCAAGTGCGAATGGCCCGTCACGGAGCCGCTCGCGAATATAGCGGACGCAAAGATAATATCGGTACACACTGCTTGAGCGGACTTTGGTGACGGCAGATATATCAGCCGGCTGCCACCAGAGGGGAAGCACGTGGACTAATTGGCCATTCGCGAGCCCCTTGGCCACGTCCCAATAAGAACGCAGCATTATCCCACGGCCGGCAATCGCCCAATTGCGGATGATATCGCCATGGTTGGTGGAGAGGGCAGCGGTGACGTTGATGGTGCGCATCCCGATGGGACCATGCAAAGTCCAGCGCTCGAACACCTCGTCACGTTCGCGCATGACCAGGCACGAATGTCCAGCGAGATCGCCGAGTTCCTCCGGCATGCCGCGTCGATTGAGATAGCTGGGAGCCGCGCAGAGAATGCGTCTTCCCTGCGCAATAGGATGCACGAGCAAGTGAGGCTCGCGTACCCTGCCGACCCGAATGTCAATGTCGACATTCTCCTCAACCAGATCCACGCTCCGATCGACGATTTCCAGCCGAATATCCAATTCCGGGTGTAGGAGCGCCAACTCCGATACAAGTGGTGCGACATGATTGCAGCCAATACCCGAGCTTGCCGTAATTCGTACGCTGCCGCGGGCGACGGAATCGGTCTCAGGACCGTCAGCTACAAAATCCGCATAGGCATCGAGAACGCGCTGCGCTTTGGACAGCAACACTTCCCCATCGCTGCTGAGCACCGCTTGTCGAGCGGTACGCAGGAACAACACGCGTCCGAGTGCCCGCTCAAGTAGCGCGACGCGCTTGCTGACGTAGGCAGGCGACGCACCTAACTCTGTCGCCGCCGCAGCAAAACTTCCCCGCCGCGCCGCAACGATAAACACCTCAAGATCTTGTGCTAATGGTTTCACCCCGACGTTTCCCGATTGCAAAACGGAACTTATTCGCCCGCTAATCTATAATCTTAAGGTCACTGGCTCGCTGACCTCAATGCTCATTATAATATACAAACGATTAGAATAATTTCTTGCGAGGACGTGATCTGCTGGGCAGTTGCGCAAGGTTGGGCCGGCAAACGGCATAGGCCGCGCTGCGACGTCAGCTGGTTAGAGGAAGGGGGCGGCCAGGATGGCGGCGAAGCGCTTAAGCAATCGTCACCACGCGTAAATTATTGGTTGTGCCGGCATCGCCGAAACGTATGCCGGCCACGGCGACGATGACATCGGCATTCTCCGCAAAAGTTCACGTTGAGAGCGGTTTGCGTCGCGCGTTCGACCATCTCCTCGTAGGAGCTTATGTTGGGGGACTTCATGCCGTGGGCGCCCCCACAACAGGCATAGTTGGCGCGAGACCCGTTCCTCCGGTGTGATCGCGAGGATCAGTACCTTGGGACGTTTGCGCGCGATGCGCGTTGCAGTCGTACCGCTCGAGGTGAAGGCGAGGATCGCTGAGGCTCCGATCATCGTTGCGAGATCCGCAGCCGCCGCGGTCGGGGCGGTCTGCTCCTCGTCCGGCTCCGACGCATTGACGATCGAACGATACATTTTATGTCGCTCGGTGCTTTCGATTATGCGGCTCATGTTGGTGGCGGCCTCGCACGGATATTGCGCGGTCGCAGATTCCGCGGACAGCATGATCGCGTCGGCTCCGCCATAGATCGCTGTGGCCGCATCCGAAGTGTCGGCGCGTGTCGGCGTCGGCGCAGCAACCATTGAGCGTCGAGGCGGCACGATCGGATCAATTCCTTTTGTCGGCCGGGAACCTCCGCATGCGGAATTGCGACGCCAAGATCAACGCGCGCGATCACTATCCCATCGGAGAGGCGCACGATGTCATCGATATGCCCGGACGCCGACCGACGGAACAAAGCGAACGGCGTCACCGGCACTGAGGGAAAATCTGCCATTCCTTATGGTACCAACCCGGATCTTTGGCCCCTGCAAGTCCTGAAGAATACCAATAGGGCGGCTGAATCTTCGTTCGAGTTGACGAATTGCGCCATGACGCCTTGCGTGATCTGCCTGTAAGTCGGAACGTATCCGCCCGCCTGGCCCAATGCCGCGAGCATCTCTGGCGAACGGCTGGCGGGTCCGACGGTCGCAATAATCTTGGCTCGCCGACGATGCATGTTTTACCTCGCGAAATTGCGGGGCCGCCCATCAAACAGCCCTGACATTGCCGACGTTCGTGCGTATCGAATCGATGCGAATGAGAGCGCCGACGCGATCAAGAAGGCCGTTGCTATCGCGGGCCGCGAGGCAAGAGCGGATCGAAGTGTGCCGCATGTGCCTGGCCTAGCGCGCTCGGCGCACGATCGTGCCTGGCGCACTCGGCGTCTCCGTCCCAGCCAAGTAGAGCAGCATCACTTTCGCAAACCGGACCTCCAGATCGTTCGTCAAGCCGGATGGGCTCCTGGCCCGATCGGCGTTTGATTGTTCTGCGCATCGACGGCGCTATCGAGAAAACGCTGCAATCAAGGCAGAGCGGATTCAATCTCCAATCGTTTATACAAAAGAATGACATAATAAGACCGGCGTTTTTGATGTTATCGTCGTCGTACGGAGGAACTGATGGACCTGCAACAACTGCGCTGCTTCGTAGCAACAGCCGAAGAGCTTCACTTCGGAAGAGCGGCGCAACGAATGAATATGCTTCCCTCGGCCCTGGGGCGGTTTGTTCGGCTGCTGGAGGAGGATCTCGGCACGCGGCTTCTGACGCGCACGACGCGAAACGTCGCGCTGACGGACGACGGTGTTGTCTTGCTTAAAGATGCGCGTGCGCTGCTGACGCAAGCCGATGCGCTTGCGGTCAGATTTCGGACGCGCTCGCGCAAAGGGGCAACAATCATACGCGTTGGTGCCATCGACAGTGCTGCCGCCGGACTTATTCCGAAACTTCTTAAAGACTTTCGCAAGCGTCGGCCTGATGCAACGATTCAACTGGTCGAGGATAAGACCATTCGTCTGTTGCCGCGCCTTTTGACCGGACGGCTTGATCTCGCCTTCGTGCGCCCCCCAAAAGACGCCAACAAGCGGCTGGAGTTTCTATTTCTCTTCTTTGAGACAGCCGTCGTAGCCCTTCCGCACCATCATCGACTTGCGTCGAGGAAGATGGTCAAGGTTGCGGATCTCAAGAACGAGCCACTGATCGTTCCCGAACGGCGGTCCAGGCCTCATAGCCACGATCTAACGATGAAGCTCTTTGCGGAAGCCGGGCTAGACGCCCGGATTGCTCAGATTGCGGAGGAAAAGCAAACGATCGTCAACCTGGTGTCGGCCGGTTTGGGGATCGCTATCGTACCTAGCTGGACGTCGCGCCTGGCGAGCCGCGGGGTTCGCTATGTCCGGCTCGTGGCGTCGGACATGAACAAACTTCCCCTTGCGGCTGCTTGGTCGCGCGGGACCAGGGATCCCATCCGAGACGACATATTGAAGATGCTGCGGGCCGATCTTGCAGCTTACGCAAAGGAAGCTTGAGTCGCACCCGATCGCACTACTCTCTCCCGCAGACTGCCCGCCACCTATGGCGGGCGTTTTTTTGGGAGTTAGGCAGACTGGGAAAACCACCGGGCCGGAAGGCTACATCATTTCGGGCCACTCGAGGTAGATTCGGAAGAAGCCCATGGGGTTCAAGCGGCCGCGTTATAGACACCGCGGATCTTGGTTTTGTTGTGCTTCCAAAGTTGGTGGAGCGCCGCCTCATCGCGCCATCGCTGTATATTTAGGGGCCTACTATCTTAGGCGGTTATCGGATCGACGAAACCGTGTCCTCTCTTTCCGGAGACGATCTTGCGCAGGATATACCGAAGCGGGCAATCAGCTCGGAGGCGACGCGCGTCGGCGGCCGGATCCGCAAGGCAGATAAGGCCCAGATCCCTTCTGATTTCGGCCTGACGATTGAGCCGGCGCTCAAAGTTCCGTCACGAACTCATGTCTGACCGCGCAGAACGGGAGGACGCCGGGGCAAGGCGCTGCCGGACGAGGTCTTTTAGAGGAATCATCGTGTCGATCTCCAGCACAATCGACACCGACAGATCGATGCCCGCGGCACCGGCGTCGAGAAGGCTTCGAATCGGATTTTGAGCAGAGGGAAAGAGTATAGCAAGCAGGCTCGCGGGGCTGACCGGATCGCCGGCGAACATTTCTGGCGGCCCGATTGCGAACAGCCGCTCCACTGCGAGGCGCTTGCTGATTAAGCGTGGGCTTTCTGGTTGAAGACGTGGACCAACGCGACGTCGATCGAGCGCGTCAACGTCCCTCTAGCAAGTGCGGGCGTACTCGGGCAGACGCTCCCGGTAGGCCCTGATCAGCTCCGCGCCTGCCAATGCAATGACGGACGGGGTAGCACCGATGATGACATCACTGGTGAGATGCTTTCCGTCGGCCATGACTTCCTAACCGGCAAGGTCACGCAGGATCTGAGATGCGCTCCGGTGCAAGAGAAGGCTTGCCTCGGTCATCTGCATTCCTCGACCGTCGCGGTCGAACAGAGGTGTTTGTGAAACGCAATAGTTACGGCTCGGGGGCTAGCAGCGGATCGCACCCCCGATCGGTCGTCCAACTTGGATCGCGCTGATGAACATCGAAACGCACGCGAAGTGGGCTTGCAGGATGCCTCGACAATCGACGGCTCATGAGTATTCGTGCTCCTTGCCTCCCTTTCCAGATGCGCTCAACGATGACCATCGGTACCCGACCGAACACGGTTCAAACACTTTCGGACCGGCGAGCTTGACATTTGCGCTCGCATCGGAGCTCGGCGCCTGGCTTTCTGCAAGAATCATCAGGCACCTTTGGCATAAGACCGCAACCGCTTTTCGAGGACCGTCAAAAGCGTATCGCGAATAGGATCGCGGGAACCACGCAGCCAACTTGCAGCGAGCGGAAGCCGTCCAACTGCTCCAAAGCGCTCCAGCTTGAGCGGAACAAAGCGAACGCCCGCAACAGCCATGCGAGAGGTCCAGCGGGGGACGACGGCCAGTCCCAGTCCAGCCGCAACCATGTTCACGATCGTCTGCTTTTCATCGGCGAGCTGAGCGATGCGGGGCGTCAGCCCGGCGTCCTCGAACAGCTTCATGGTCAAGTCGTGGCTGTGGGGCCGAGATCGCCGATCAGGAACGATCATCGGTTGATGAGCGATCGCCGAGAGCGACAGACATTCGTTACGTGCAAGCGCGTGCCTGCGGGGAAGGGCGACCACTGCGGTTTCCATGAGCAGAGTTTTACATTCGAGCCTTCGGTCCATCTTCTCCGGAGGACGGATGAAAACGAGATCGAGCGCTCCGGAAAGGACCTTGGGAAGCAGCCGGAACGTCTTTTCCTCCAGAAGATGAACGGTGACGTCGGGGTATTTCGCGCGGAAGTCTCGCAACAGCTGCGGCATAAGCCCGGCCGCAGCACTGTCTATGGCGCCTACCTTGAGATTCCGGGCTCCGACCGAACGCGAGCGACCGCGCAAGACGGCCTCCACGGTCGAGACCTTTGAGAGAATGATGCGCGCCTCCCGAAGAAGTAGCGCGCCGTCGTCGGTCAAAGAGACGGCTCGCGTGGTCCTTGCAAACAGCCGCGTACCAAGATCCTCTTCCAAGAGTTTGATGTGGCGGCCGAAGGCGGAAGGTAGCATCTGCAGGTGTTGGGCCGCGCGGCCAAAATGCAGCTGCTCGGCGGCGGCGACGAAACATCTCAATTGACGCAGCTCCATGAGCAGGCCCTTTTGTCGAATCCGAGCCATTATACCATTTTTTTGTACAAATAAGGGCGTATTGAGTGACGCCGTCTCTTCCTTCTAGGCTGGCCGTAGATAAAAGGCATGGCTGCCAGCCGGGGCGCCAGCCGAAAAACGAGGAGGCCCAAGGTGGTGAACGAGGTTCAGAAGCGCACGATCCGTCGAGTAGCTTACCGGATCGTGCCATTCGTGATGCTACTCTACTTCGTCGCGTTTATCGACCGAGTGAACATCGGCTTCGCAGCGCTGACGATGAACAAGGATCTTGGTTTCTCCTCCTCCGTATACGGATTTGGTGCGGGCATTTTCTTCTGGGGTTACTTCCTGTTCGAGGTGCCCTCCAACATCATTTTGGACAAGGTGGGAGCCCGACTGTGGATCGCTCGGGTCATGATCACCTGGGGCTTGATATCCGGGGCAATGGCGTTCGTCCAAGGGCAAACAAGCTTCTACGTTCTTCGCTTCTTGCTCGGCGCGGCCGAAGCTGGGTTCTTCCCAGGAATTATCCTCTATCTGTCCTATTGGTTTCCCGCGCGCCAGCGTGCCGGGATCACCGCTCTGTTCATGGCAGCGGCGCCTCTTTCAACGGTCCTCGGATCGCCCGTCTCGGCCGCTCTTCTGGAGTTGCACGGCTTGTTCGGCCTTAAGGGGTGGCAATGGCTATTTCTCCTCGAGGCGCTACCCGCCATCGTGCTTGGGTTCATCGTGCTCGGATTCATGACGGATCGGCCGGAACAGGCGAAGTGGCTTGCCGATGATGAGCGGGCCTGGCTGGTCGAGGCCATGAATGCGGAGCGGGCGGCCAAGGCAGGGTCGGCGAGCCATAGCGTCTGGCGGGGACTGACGGATCTACGCGTTCTGGCTTTGTCCCTCGTCTACTTCGGCACGTCGGCGGGACTGTACACGCTGGGGGTATGGGCGCCGCAGATCATCAAAGGCTTCGGCCTGTCGAATATGGCGGTTGGATCGCTCAATGCGATCCCGCCGACGATCGCCGTGGTGGCCATGTATCTGTGGTCAAGGCATTCGGACCGCACCAACGAACGGACGTGGCATGTAGTCATCGCTTGCCTCGTTGCGGCGGCCGGGCTCGCGCTGGCAGGCATGTCGACTGGCGTTGCTTCAGTTATCGCTGCGCTGGTGCTGGTGAACGTCGGCATCAGCGCCGCCAAGCCGCCGCTTTGGAGCATGCCGACACTGTTCCTGGCCGGTCCGGCCGCGGCGAGCGGCATCGCAACCATCAACTCCATCGGCAATCTCGGCGGCTTCGTCGGTCCGGCCATGATCGGATGGATCAAGGACCTCACCGGCAGCTTCGAGGGCGGGCTCTATTTCGTCTGCGCACTCTTGTTGTTGTCCGCCACGCTGACGTTGCTGCTCGCGCGCTCGATCGGCCGCCATCAGGCGGCCGTCGCGCACTAATCATACGGAAGAGGAAGGATATCTCTCATGAAGACCTACAACGTTGCGGCAATCCCAGGCGACGGTATCGGCTCCGAAGTTGTGGATGCCGGCGTCGAAGTTCTTAAGGCGCTGGCGAAGCGCGATGGGGCATTCACCTTTCACTTCGACCACTTTGATTGGGGTGGGGAATATTATAAGCGGCATGGCCGCATGATGCCCGAAAACGGGCGCGATCTGATCCGTAATCACGATGCAATCCTGTTTGGCTCCGCAGGGCACCCAGAAATTCCGGACCACATCACGCTTTGGGGCCTGCGGCTCGCGATCTGTCAGCCGTTCGATCAATATGCGAATGTGCGTCCGACCCGCATCCTTCCCGGCATCACCTCGCCCTTGCGTGCCGTCAAGGACAAGGAGCTCGACTGGGTCATCGTTCGGGAAAATTCGGAAGGCGAGTATGCGGGCGTCGGCGGACGGGTCCATCAGGGATCTCCTTTGGAGGCAGCAACCGATGTCGCTATGTTCACGCGCGCCGGTGTGGAGCGGATCATGCGCTTTGCCTTCGGCCTTGCACGGTCTCGTCCCCGCAAGTTGTTGACCGTCGTGACGAAATCCAATGCACAGCGGCATGCAATGGTCATGTGGGATGAAATTGCAGCGGAGGTCGCGCGCGAGTTTTCTGACGTGACGTGGGACAAGATGCTGGTCGATGCCATGACGATGCGCATGGTCATGCGCCCGCAGAGCCTCGATACGATCGTGGCTACCAATCTCCATGCTGATGTGCTGTCCGACCTTGCCGCTGCCCTTGCCGGTTCGCTTGGCATCGCCCCGACCGCCAATCTCAATCCCGAGCGCAAATTCCCATCGATGTTCGAGCCCATCCATGGCTCCGCCTTCGACATCACAGGCAAGGGCATTGCCAATCCCGTCGGGACATTCTGGTCGGCGGTTATGATGCTTGAGCATCTGGGGGAGAATGCAGCCGCGCAGCGGCTCATGAAGGCAATCGAGCGCGTCACCGCCAACCCCGAACTGCATACGCCAGACCTTGGAGGATCGGCGAACACCCGCAAGGTGACAGACGCTGTCGTGAGCGCGATCCAAGCGGAAAACGCGTGAAGCCCCCCAATGTCCGCTGTGTGGACCGACGCACGGGCTCGCAGCTTGCTGCGGCAACTCTTTGATGCCGCAATCGCGAGCGCTGATCCGCGCATAGCCGTCACGACGCATCTGCCGCCAAAGCCCAGCGGACGCTGTATTGTTGTCGGAGCCGGCAAGGCGTCCGCGGCAATGGCTGCGGTGGTCGATGCGGCCTGGCCCGACGTCGAATTGTCGGGGGTCGTTGTGACGCGGCACGGGCACGCGGTGCCGGCGGGCGGGATCGAAGTCCTTGAGGCGTCGCACCCCGTCCCGGACCACTCGAGCGAGGCCGCGGCGCTGCGGATGCTGGATGCGGTCAGAGGGCTGACGAAGGATGACCTGGTCCTAGCGTTGATGTCCG
Organism: Bradyrhizobium sp. T-12; assembly: GCF_058314695.1. Lineage (NCBI taxonomy): Bacteria > Pseudomonadati > Pseudomonadota > Alphaproteobacteria > Hyphomicrobiales > Nitrobacteraceae > Bradyrhizobium > Bradyrhizobium sp. T-12. The sequence goes on from NZ_JBZFQJ010000002.1 coordinate 565,963, forward strand.
GTGGCGGGTCCGCACTGATGGCCCTTCCCGCCCCTCCGATGACCCTCGCGGACAAGCAAGCGGTAAACCGGGCATTACTCGCGAGCGGGGCGACGATTGCGGAGATGAATGTGGTGCGCAAGCACCTGTCGGCGATCAAAGGCGGTCGGCTGGCGCTTGCAGCGCGCCCTGCGCGCCTCCTCACCCTCGTGATCTCAGACATTCCGGGGGACGATCCGGCTGCGATCGCCTCCGGCCCGACGCTGCCGGATGCCAGCACGAAGGCCAATGCGCGCGAGATCGTTCGCCGTTTCGGGATCAAGCTGCCCGACTCTGCGCAAGCCGTTCTAGACGGCGGACAAGATACGGCGAAGCCTGGGGACATTGCCGAAGATGTCCGTATTATCGCCGCGCCACTCACGGCCCTTGATGCTGCAGCGCAGCTCGCCAAGCGCGAGGGATTGAGCGCTGTTGTACTTGGGGACGCAATCGAGGGGGAGGCCCGAGAGCTCGGTACCATGATGGCCGGAATTGCCCGGTCGGTCGCTCAGCACGGGCATCCTGTAAAGGCGCCGGCCGTTCTGCTTTCAGGAGGAGAGACGACAGTTAGCATCGGTCATGGCCGAGCAGGTCGTGGTGGTCGCAATACCGAGTTCTTGCTCGGACTTGCGGTGGCCCTTGATGGAGCGGCGGGCATTTGGGCCATTGCCGGGGATAGTGACGGGATTGATGGAACGGAGGATGCCGCCGGCGCTTTGGTGACGCCAGATACCTTGCATCGCGCCGCTGCGAGCCAGCTCGATGCCCGCGCGCTTCTGACGGCTCACGATAGTTACACCTTTTTCGAGCGTCTTGGTGATCTCGTTCGAACAGGTCCCACTCTCACAAATGTCAATGACATTCGGGCCGTTCTGATTGCGCCGACTAGGCAACAGACGTCGTAAGCTGGCAAAGCTCGTTCGTTCGCCTACATAAGGCGCCCGCTCGTGCGAGAGCTCCCGCGAGCGCGTCGTGCAGAGCTGCATGCTCAGAGAGCAACCATTCCACACCAGAACATCCAATCTTTGCCGATATCGACCTCGTATTTGCGAGCGAAGTTCAGTTTGCCATCGTCGGCGACGTCGAATACTGTCAACCCTGCTGGAACCGTCCGAACGGCGCCACCGTCGCGAACGTCAAGCGGCGCAACCGCAGCTGTGACCAGCATTCGTCCGGCCGGATGGATTGAGAATGTCCTGCAATGGAAGGTCAGGGTATCAATGGTCTGGATGAGCGTCGGCTCTCCGCTTGCGGGATTGATCGAAAACACGGCGACAGTATTTTCTCCCTCCCCATGGACCTTTCGGCCCGCGAAATCGATCGTTCCGTCCGAGCGGTTGGCAAGATAGACGAACCGGCCGTTGGGGTGCACGTGGATGGGGCCGACGAACTGGACCGGTAGCCTAGCTTCGTGGTTTTCAGCAGTATATCTTTCGAACAGCGGCTTAGGATCGATGCCTTCGTCACTCGTCCCATAGACCAGCAGCTGGTTGTTGCGTTCCATCGATACGAACATCCACGGTTTTTCCGGATGAAAGTCGACGTGCCGCGGGCCGAAGCCAAGTCCGTTTCCTTTAGTGATCGAAGTCTCATGCGAAAGCTGCCCCGCTTCAAATCGGAAGACTTTCAGGGCTCCGGGATCTTCGGGCTTGCCGGCGCCCGGATCGTTGCCGCGCGTCGGAAGCACGACGAGCTTGCCAGACGGTGAGACACGGACTTGGTGAGCATAGATGCCGGCATCGATTGAGCCGGACTGCTTGATTTCAACTCCGATGGAGCCGTTCTCCCCGAGCGCATGGACGGTCAGATCTGACGGCATGTTGTAAGCAACAAGCAGATAGCGCCCTGCCGGATCGAGCGTGAGGTTAACTGGGCGGTTCTTGAGAAAGACAGGCTCTCCAAATTGCTGCAGCCGCCCCGTGTCTTGATCGATCGCATAGACCGCGACCCCGTGCCGGTCGTCAGCCTTGGAGGTATACCGGTTGCTAAAAGCCACGTAGAGCAGCGGCTTTGATGGATGCTTCCAGGCGTACTGAACCGCCTCTGGCACGCGAATAGTGTCAATTTTCTGCAAGGCGAGCTTCGTGTCGTCGGCCTCGTAACACATCAGCTCGGACCCAACTGCGACGTAGAGGACCGCGCGAGCTGTGTTCTGCGCAGCAACTGCTCGTGGCGATAGCCCCGCTGCGGCAAGGAGGCCTACAAACGTACGGCGGCTGAGTGACACTGCGCGGTTCATGCGTTCAACTCCTCGTAACGTGCTGCTAAGTCTACTCGGCCTCAAAAGGCTGGGCCGGCGGGGCCGGACCAGCCTTCTGTTTATTAGGGCCGCTTTCCGGCTTCGTGAGTGGCGCGAGTCCATGCCCGAGCCTGATCCGAGAGGCTGAAGCCGAGGCCCGGTCGGTTTGGCACGATCATGCGTCCATTCACGACATGGAGTTTCTCGTTGAACATGGCTTCCGACCACTCGAAGTGCTCGACCCAGGGCTCGCGGCCGTAAGCCGCCGTCAGATGAAGGTGGATCTCCATGCAGTAATGGGGAGCGAGCTGCAGCTTCTTATGGTCGGCAAGCGCGAGGATCTTCAGGAAGGGGGTGATGCCCCCGACGCGGGGGGCGTCTGGCTGAATGAAGTCGACCGAATTGTGCCGGATCAGCTCGTAATGTTCATCGACGCTTGTTAGCATCTCACCCGTGGCGATCGGGGTTGCAAGCTCCTTGGCGAGCGCGGCATGCCCTTCGTAATCGTAAGCATCCAGCGGCTCTTCGATCCAGGTCAGGCTGAACTGCTCGGCAATGCGACCAAACCTCAGTGCAGTCGTGCGGTCCCATTGCTGATTGGCATCGATCGCCAGCGGTACGTCGCCAATATGTTTGCGCACTGCCTCGATGCGGGCGAGATCAACCATCGGGTCGGGCTGGCCGACTTTGAGCTTGATGGCGCCGATGCCCTTTTCGAGCGCCATCGAGACGCGCTCCTTGACCTCCTCGATGGGCATGGAGAGATAGCCGCCGGATGTGTTGTAGCAGCGAACCGAATCTCGGTGGGCGCCGAGCAATTTGGCCAGCGGCAGCTTCGCTCGCTTGGCCTTGAGATCCCACAACGCAATGTCAAAGGCGGCAATTGCCTGGGTTGACAGTCCACTACGCCCGACGGAAGCGCCGGCCCAGACCAGCTTGTCCCAGATGCGCGCGATGTCATTGGGATCCTCACCTATAAGTTCACCGGCAATTTCCTTGGCATGAGCGAACTGCCCGGGCCCTCCCGCGCGCTTCGAATAGCTATAGCCGATGCCACTATGGCCCTGCTCGGTTTCGATCTCCGCGAACAGGAACGCGATCTCCGTGAGCGGCTTTTGGCGGCCGGTAAGCACCTTCGCGTCGCTGATCGGTGCGGCAAGTGGAAGGAAAACCAGCGATAGCTTGACCCATGCGATTCGATCGGTGGTGGCTTCGCCGGGCGCAAGTCCCGCAGCTAGCGGATTGGCAATGATGCGTGTCGTGTTTTGCATAAAGTTCATCTGTTCGTCCTCTTTCGTCGTTGAATACTCTTCTGCGGCCCGGCGTCTATTCGGCTGGTATTGGCGCAGCGCGAGGAAGCTCGGGCCTTTCCTGAATGACGGCACGTTGAATCGGGCCCACGATGACCCAGTAGCTGATAATGGCGAGTAGGCCATGGAGGCCGACATAGAGCAGCGCGCCATTGAAGGATCCGGTCGCTGCAAGGATGTAGCCGATCGCAACCGGGGTCGTGATGCCGGCAGTATTACCGATCGCGTTGAAGACGCCGCCGGTCAGCCCGATGACTTCTTTTGGCGCGGTATCGGCCACTACGGTCCAACCTAGCGATCCAAAGCCCTTGCCGAAAAAGGCGGCGCTCATCAGGACTAGGATCAACGTGGTGGAGTCTGTGTAATTGCAGCCGATGATCAGCATCGTCATCAACAGACCAATCGTAATCGGCGTCTTCCTCGCGGTGCTTAGCGATCCGGTCCTGCGAAGAAGCCAATCTGAGAAGAAGCCGGTCATGACGCCGCCAACGAAGCCGGCGATGGCCGGGATGGTCGCCACTAAACTTGCGTCGAGTACCGAAAAGCCGCGGGCCTTGACGAGATAGCTCGGAAACCAGGAGACGAAGAACCAGGTGATGGATGTAATGCCGTACTGCGCGAGGAAGATGCCGACGAGCATGCGGCTGCGGAAGACTTCGGCCAGATCCGACCATTTTGGACCGCGCTCGGCGGAGCGCACAGGAGCTGCGCCGAGGTCGACAAGGCCGCCACCAGAGCGAATGTGATCGAGTTCAGCTGGCGCGACTTTTGGATGTTGAGCAGGCGGATAGTACGTGACGAACCAGAGGGCGGAGAATGCGAGCCCTAGGACGCCCATCACAGTGAAGATGTGCTCCCAGCCGAAGCGATGATCTAGATAGCCCATCAAAGGCGTGAAGATCACGAGGGAGACATATTGCGCGCTGTTGAAGATCGCGCCGGCAATGCCGCGCTCGCTCGATGGAAACCAGGCAGCGATGATGCGCCCAGCAGCCGGCCCGACTGGAGATTCGAACACGCCAAGCAGGAAGCGCAAGGCGAGCATGGCCAGAAACGGATAGGCGAGCCAGGCCACGCCGCTCATCAGGAACGTGACGACCGACCAGAGGATCAATCCGACCAGGATGCTGAGCTTTGCGCCGAGCTTGTCCGTGATCCAGCCAGCGGGCACCTGAGCCAGCACGTAGGCCCATGCGAAAGCGGAAAACATCCAGCCGAGTTCGACCGGGCTGATGCCAAGAGCCTTGGACATATTGGGGCCCGCGATCGAGAGCGTCGCTCGATCGCCGCTGCTTAGTGCCAGCAACATCGTGATGAGTGCCAAGATCACGAAACGAAATTGGAAGCGCGCCACTCTGCTCCCTGACATACGATCCTCCCGTCGAGGTTTTCCCGGATCGATCTCTCGCCGATCACGGAGCCCAACCTAGACGCAGGATCAATTCACGTCTAAACTCAATTTTGGATCGAGCTAATACCTTAAAGTTATCAATGATCGAATTTGCACAAATTCGTGCCTTTGTTGCGGTTGCCGACGAGCTTCATTTCGGGCGAGCGGCCAAGCGCCTCAACATGACTCAGCCGCCACTCAGCCGGCACATCCAGATGCTCGAGCAACAGCTCGATGTGACGCTGCTTGAGCGAACGAGCCGGTCGGTTGAGCTGACCGTCGCTGGAAGGGCGTTTCTCTCTGAAGCGCGAGGGCTGCTTCAGCAACGGGAGAATGCGGTGAAGGCTGCGCGACAAGCAGCCTTATTGGCTGGTGGTGCCCTGACGATCGGCTTCGTGGGTGCTACAACTTACGGGTATTTGCCTTGGCTTGCCTCGTGCTTGCGCAGCGAACTACCGCACATCGAAGCAAGCTTTGTCGAGCTGACCTCGCGCGAGCAGCTCGAAGCTCTCAAATCAGGGCAAATCGATTTCGGCTTGGTGCGCCCATTGCAGACGGCCGAGACGGTCAGAAGCGCATGCGTGTTCCGCGAGGAGCTGGCGCTCGCCCTGCCACTCGATCACCCGCTCGCGGGGCGGCGCCGGCCCGAGCTTGAGCAGCTCGATGGGCAACCCTTCATCATGTATTCGAGCGCTGGCCCCTACATGAACTCGCTGCTGACCATGGCGTTTGGAGCCGCCGGCATCCGGCCGAATGTCGTGCAGTCGATGAGCCAGGCACAAGCCATCCTCGCGCTGGTCAGCACGGGGTTGGGTCTTGCGATTGTTCCCGGAGAGACCCGCAATGCCTGCTTCGACAATGTCGTGTTTCGGCCTATCCGCTTTGGGCGCTCTATCTTTGCTGAATTGCACGCCATCTGGAGAAGTGACAATCGCAATCCTGTTTTACCGCGCCTGCGCGAGCTTGCCTTTCGGGACGAGGGCAGCGGTGTCCGCCGGCCCTTGCAGCTGCAGCCCTAGAGGCCACTAACCAGAACGCGGACCCGGATTCGGTCCGCCACCGCCGCCCTGGGGTGGCTCGTCGCTTACTTCTGCAATGATGTTAAATGGTTGACGAAAGGTCGTAGTGAAGGCCCTGCGTCACTTCGATAAGATTTATCTTATTGTCAACCTTGTGTATTATAAGAAAAAGCTTATTACCGCGGGAAATATTAATATGGTATTCCTTATAGATTTATCAGCTCGTTATATGGTATATCTTATCGGATGAAAGACGCTATCCGGCATCTCGACAGCCGCTTTGCCGCGCTCCGAGCGCTCTCGCACTCCCAGCGCCCTCCCAAGGGCTGGATTCGCGCGATCCGCGACGCCCTCGGCATGACCACCGCCCAATATGCCAAGAGGCTGGGGGTTTCGCAGCCACGCATCGTGGAACTCGAAAAATCCGAGCAAGGCGGCAGCGTAACCCTCAATACGCTTCAACGCGCGGCCGAGGCCCTCGGCTGCAGGCTGGTCTATGTGCTTGTACCCGACCGCCCCCTCGCAGAAGTTGTAACCAAGCGAGCTGCTGAGGTCGCCGAGCGGCAATCACGAGCTATCGAGCAAACGATGCGGCTCGAGGACCAAGCGGTGGAGGACAATCAGGCTGCCCGCGCGCTTCGGGAACAAGCGATCGAGGATTTGTTGAAACGCCCCGCGCGCCTCTGGGACGACGAATGACTGAGACTGATCTGCATGCCGCCGACGATCACGCGACACCGCTGACCCCTCAGGAGCGCGAAGATCTTATCCCAACGCACATTACCTTACGTAGCGAGTTGAACGAACTGGAGCAGCAGAACATCGCGACGGCAAACCGCTGGGCGTTTGGCCGCCGCAAGGTTCCGACGCGGGAAAGTTTTCTCAAGAGTTTGCATCGGCGCATGTTCGAACGCGTCTGGCGCTGGGCTGGAAAATTTCGAACGACGGAGCGCAATCTTGGTGTCGCGCCACATCTGATCGAAATTTCGCTGCATCAGGTGCTCGACGACGCAAGGTATTGGATTGAGAACAACACCTATCCACCGGACGAACTTGCGGTTCGCTTCCATCACCGCCTCGTATCCGTACATCCGTTCCCAAACGGCAACGGTCGCTGGTCACGATTGGCTGCTGACTTGTTGATCGTGCAGCTTGGGGGCCGGCGCTTTACATGGGGCGCCGCCGGCTTGCAGACAGCCGGCACCGCACGCAGGGCCTACATTGCAGCGCTTCAGGCTGCCGACAACCATGATTTCGGGCCCCTCATCGCTTTCGCGCGATCATAAAATGCCCGGCCCACCATCGGGCAAACCCTAACTAAACCAAGGCGCTTTCCTTAGCTAACTCGGTCTACGTCGGAATCAACAGCAGGGATCCGCAGATTTCGCCTGTAGAGCAGCCGTTCGAACGCATACTGTGTGAGCAAGAGATCGAAAGGCTCGTTACGCTGTTTGCAAGATTGAGCAGGCGGCCACGGATGGATGCTCCGACATTCGTCAGCGGCCTACGCATTCAAGGTCAGCGTCTCAAGGCGCGGCTGAACGATTTTGTCCCATATGCCGGCTTCGGCGGCGTATTTTGCGATTTCGGAGGGTGTCGCTTTGCGCAGTCTGATCGCGTCTTTCATCGCTTGCGTGGCGTGCGCAAGGCCTGTGGGGACGTTGTAGAAGGCTTTTTGACGTTGGCCGCTCTTGAAGAGATCGACGATAGTTTTGGCCGGTGTGTAGATCGGTACCGAGATCCCTTCGATGGTGTAATGCTTGATCCCCTTGTCAAACTCCTTGGGACCAAAGCGCGTAATTTGAATGCGAGGCCGCGCAATCTTGGGCCGCCAGTCGCGCGGACCGATCGCCATCCATACATAGGGCGGGATGCGGTCTGTCAGCTCATGGAAGGCGAGCGCAGACTCGTAACAGATGACGCCGTTTCGAATGAGTTTCGCAGCAACTGCGAGCGAGTGGTTACTGTCGAGCAGTGCATCGGGTAGCTGGTAAAGGCCGCGGCTGAGCTGATTGAGCGTGCCCTTCTGTTCCATTCGGGAAATGGTTGCGGCCGTGATCCCTTCCTGGAGAAATTCAGAAAGGCGCATCATGCCCCGCTTCTGAAGAAGCGAGATCGCCCTATCCCTCTGGCGTTGTGGTTGCTTCCTCATGGAAACCCGCATGATACAAAACCTTGCAAGTGTCAAGATTTTGCACAAGGAGTTATATCAATGCGACGTTCCCACAAGACAAATGCCTTTTTGAAACCAAGCACATAACCCCTCGCTTCACTGGCTCGGAATCTGCCCCTCCGGGTCTCACCATGTGGGCAACCCGGCTGGATGAGGCGCACCAAGCCTGCGACAGGCTGGATGGTCTCGTCTCGTGAACCTAAAATTGGGCCATGTCTGAACACGAAGTCGAGTGGTCGCCGGAGCTGATCCATCCTAAGAATGTCGCCGGGACGGCGCTTCTGGGAAAGGCCTGCGATATTCTCGAGCTGATCGGCAGATCACCCGGCGTCCTCGACCAGGCGCGTCTTGCGGACCAGACGGGCATCCCCAGGGCGACCCTGTATCGCATCCTTGCGGCGCTGATCTCGCGTGGACTGATCCGGGCAGATCCGCGCACCCAGGCCTACACGCTTGGTTTCAACTTTCTCGATCTTGCACAGAATGCTTGGTCGTCGTCTGACCTTGCGTCAATTGCGTCCGTAGAGTTGAGGCGCTTACGCGATTTGACCGGTGAGACCGCCTATCTCGCGGTTCAAGACGGTCACCACGTGCTCTCGCTCGGCCGCTTCGAGAGCGCACATTCCGAGCGATCCAATGCGAGGCTCGGCGCGCTTAAACCGATGCATTGCACAAGCCAGGGCAAGGCGATCCTCGCTCATCTCTCCGACGCGCAACTCGACTTGGTGGTCCGCGACGGGCTTGCCAAGTTTACCGAGAAGACGATTTGTGACGGCGAGCAGTTGAAGGCACATCTGGCCATCGTCCGTGCGCGCGGCTATGCGATCGATGACGAAGAGATAGTTCTCGGCACCCGCTGCGTCGGAACGGCTATTCTCGATCCCGCCGGCAAACCGCTTGCGGCCATCAGCGTGGCCGGCCCGACTTTTCGCATCACCGCCGAGCGCGCCGAACGATTAGGGCAAGAGCTCGTTGATGTCGCAAGACGGATTTCGAGCCTGCTCGCACCTGCCATCAAGAGCGCTCGGCATGATCCGGGAAATTACAAGGTCTGGACGAAGAGCACAGCCTTTGTGGGCGCGGCGCCGCGCTGGGATGCGCGCGCGCAGAACTTGGTTTGGGCCGACCTGTTGGCGCCTGCTATCCGCGCCGACGGCGGGCATCCCTTCACCGTCTCGCTGCAGGCGCTCTCTGAGGGCATCAACTCGCTGTGCCTTGTCGAGGGCGGCGTCGCCTATTCAGTTGGCCATGACATCGTGATCGACAATTTATCGGGCGGCCAGGAGCGCATTGAAGGAAAGCCGGGTATTTCCTTCAAAGTGCTGCGCGTCTCGGAGGCTGGTGAGATCTGGGCAGCAGCCTACAGCGCCGAGGCCAACATAAGCCTGGTTGGACCGTGGCGACGGCAATCGGGGATGGAACCGGTGTTCGAAGTGCAAGGCCAGGTGAGCGACATCGCCTTTTGCGGTGATGCCGGCCTGTTCGCGACGGAGCCATCGCGTCAATGCGTCTATCTGCTTGAGCGAAAGGCGGCGCGAAAGCGAAAATTCGCCGATATTCCGAAGGTCGCGGGCGCTCCTTGCGCCCTCGCCGTCGACGAGCAATTTAACCCATGGGTTGGATTGTCGGACGGCTGGAGCGTCGTGAAGCTTAATGAGAGCGGAGAGATTGAGCGAACCGTCGCCCTCCCCGTGCCAAGACCAACCGGTATCGCGTTTGGAGGAGCCTCCCTGTCCGAGCTCTTCGTGACCAGTGCCCGCACCGGCCTGTCGCGCGAAAGCCTCGCCAATGCTCCTCTTTCGGGACACCTCCTGTCGATCGATGTCGGCGAGCGCGGCCTCGCCGATCCAGTCGCAAGGCTTTGACCCAGGCCACTCGCATTATGCCCCAAAGCAACACCGTACCCAAGATCATCTCACTGCAAACCTTTCCGGTGCGCATTCCGTTCGCCGATGGCGGCCCGGGCACGGGCGGCACGCCGTCCCGCTGGCATCGCCTCGACATGGTGCTGATTCGTATCGAAGATGAGGATGGGCATGTCGGCTGGGGCGATGCCTTTGCCTATTTCTGCTTGGAGGCGGTGCGCGCGGCCGTCGATCACATGATCGCGCCGTTTGTGACCGAGGCAGCCATCGACGATATCGCTGCCTGGAACCTGGAGGTGCAAAAGAAACTTCATCTCTTTGGACGCTACGGCATAACCATGTTCGCGCTGTCAGGGGTCGACATCGCGCTGTGGGACTTGAAGGCGAAACGGCAGGGCGTGCCGCTATGGCGGCTTTTCCGGGCGAATGCGCCGACGCACCGGCCGGCCTATGCGAGCCTCGTCAGGTATGGCGACAAGGACCTCGTCGCTGAGCAATGCAAGCGGGCGCTCGAGCGCGGCTACCGGCACATCAAGCTTCACGAGATCGCCCCGGATGTAATCAGGCACGCGCGCGAGGTCATCGGGCCCGGTGTCGCGCTGATGGTTGACGCCAATTGCGCCTGGTCCATGCAGGAGACGATCGCTTTGCGAGAAACGTTCCGCGCCTGCAACACCTTGTGGGTGGAGGAGCCGGTATTCCCGCCCGACGACTACAAGAGTATGGAGGAGATTGAGAAGGCCGCAATCCCCGTTGGCAGCGGTGAGAACGCCAGCACGGCCTTTGATTTCATGCGGATCATCAACGCTGTTACCTATCCACAGCCGAGTATGACAAAAGTCGGCGGGATCTCCGAATTCGTCAAGATCTTGGCCGCATGCGAGCGACACGGTAAGAGCGTCATGCCACATACGCCTTACTTCGGGCCGGGATATCTTGCGACCCTGGCGATGCTGCCTTTGATGCAGGAGAAGACGCTGATCGAGTTCCTGTTCGTCGACCCTGAAGTGTGGCTCGCGAGCACACCGAAGCCGGTGAAGGGGGTTGTCAGCGCATCTGATCGCATCGGCATCGGCTTTGAACCAGATCTCGATGTCCTCAAGCGCTACGCTCCCCGCACCTGATCTCAACATGTGAGACGGCGCACTCGCTGCGAGCTTGATAGGCCTTCCGCCGAGCACTGCTGCCGCTATGGTGATGCCTGAAGGCAAGCATTGCACTGCTTGCGCTGGTTTAGATTCCGTTCTTGGAGGTAGATACGCATGGCTCCGATTGCTTCCCAAACCCTCGAAAAGCTGAAGGCCTGCTCGACAGCGACGCTGACCACGCAGCTCTTCAAGCGCAACTATCGTCAGCAATTCCTGGTTGGGATCACGCCGCTCAATCCGAGCGCTGGTGCGTTTGCCGGGGAGGCTTTCACCTTGCGCTTCATTCCCTCGCGGGAAGACAAGGACTGGGATCTTTCTGATCTCCGCAAGCGGGGTGAGGACAATATGCAGTGGGAGGCCGTGGAGGCGATTGGTGCAGGCCAAGTCCTGATGATCGACAGCCGCAACGACCCGCGTGCCGCATCGGCCGGCAACATGTTGATGACGCGCATGATGCGCAAGGGCGTTGCGGCAGCCATTACCGACGGCGCATTCCGCGACGGGACAGAAATCTCAAAAATGGCGTTTCCCGCTTACTGCAGGGCCAACACGGCCTCGACGCGCCCTGCCTATCATCGCGCGGTTGACATGCAATTGCCAATCGGCTGCGCCGATGTTGCCGTTTACCCCGGCGACATCATCGTCGGGGACAGCGATGGCGTCGTCGTCATCCCACGTGCCATCGCCGAGGAGGTGGCGGAGGAGTCTCATGAGCAGGAGCTGCGCGAGAGATTTCTATTCACCAAGATCGATGCTGGCGCGCCTCTTTGGGGCACCTACCCGCCGAACGAGGCAACGCTGAAGGAATACGCGGAATGGCGAGCCCGGCGAGCGGCGGAGTAAAGCGATGGGTGCGCTCACGAAAGCCGCGCAGGCGGAGGCCTTGATCCGCCGATACTTTCAAGCCTGCAACGATGCCGATCACCAGGCGCTGCTGGACTGCTTCACGAGCAATGCTGTCCACTATTTCCCACCCGGCCTGCCTGGTGCGCCCTGGCGCGGCGCTCAGGCAATAGCCGACGGCTGGGTCTGGTGTGTCAAAACGATGGGATCGCGCTGGACCATTGAGAAGGTTCTGGCCAGCTCGGACGGCCACGAAGCGGTGATCGAATGGACCCATTGGAAGACGGCCCTTGGTGAGGTGCTGCGCGGCGATGAATGGTACGTCTTCAACGACGACGTCACACGGATTGCCGAGATCCGGGCCTACTATGCCTCTCCCGTCAACAAGGCCGAGACAGTCAACAAGCTGCATGACTTCGACTATGAGGCCAGGGGCTATGCCATGGCGCCGCCCTCGCCTCCGCCCAAATTGTCCTGAAGCGCCCGGGCCTGTTCATGACCTCACTGACCGGAAAGACACGCGTTCATGCGCTAATAGGCTCGCCTATTTCGCAGGTGCTGGCACCGGGCTGGCTGACCAAGCGAATGGAGGATGCCGGATATGACGGTGTGCTGGTGCCGCTGCAGGTCGAGAGAGGCAATCTTGACACGGCTCTGGCGGCCCTCAAAGCAATGCTCAACATCGACAGTATTCTTATCACGCTGCCACACAAATTCGGGGCGATCGCGCATTGCGACCGCCTGTCTGATCGCGCCAAGGTCCTCGGGGCGATCAACGCCATGCGACGAGAACAGGACGGCCGCTGGCTCGGCGACAATTTCGACGGTGCCGGTCTGACTGCCGGATTGAAGAAGGCGGGCCATGCCATCGCCGGCAAAAACGTGTTCATGGTCGGCGCGGGCGGTGCAGGCTCCTCGATCGGCGTCTCCATGCTCGAAGAAGGCGCCCGCCGGTTGACCTTCCACGACCTCGACGCGTCAAACCAGAACAGCCTGTTTGACAGGCTTAGTAAGGCATATCCAGGCAAGGTCTCCATCGATACTGCCGTTCCTCGCGATTGCGATATTGTCGTCAATGCGACGTCGGCAGGCTTGCGGGACGGCGACCCGCTACCAGTCGATCCCGCTCAACTTGCGCCGCACATGATCGTTGCCGACGTTATCACCGATCCGGTCCCGACAAGGCTCCTGTCGGAGGCAGCCAAGATTGGCTGCGCCACGCGAGACGGCACGCACATGCTGGATGGACAGATCGCGCTTCTGTTCTCCTTCATGACCTCTGGTCATTGAGCATCAGACCGCTCACTAACGGCGACAGTCTCACGAAGTGAGACGATCTCTCGCGGACAATGAAAGACGGGCTTCACGTTGAAAGCCGCGCTCGCTAACGTTTCGCGCAATCATAACAACAATACTTGGCACTCTGGAGGAGACACTTGCGAACGCCATCGAGGCGGTCGGGCCAAAGGAATCGATCGCCGCCTGCTCCCTGAGTGGTCGCTCTGCCTGGCACCGCCGCGACGAGAATAACGCCGGGGCGGAAGCGGATGCGCTCCGAATACCGAGTCCGAATCGACCTCTTCTAGCCGAAAATCTGGGCGTAGCTCTAATTCGAACAGTCAATTGCCATCGGGAGGATTGAAAATGAAGACTCTTGCTAGAGTTTTGACAGCTGCTGTTGTCTCGCTGGCCCTCTTGGGGCAAACAGCGACAGCCGGGACGCTTGAGAAGATCAAGTCCGCGGGTATCATTCGCATCGCCGTCGATCTCAGTGTCCCTCCCTGGGCATTCAAGGACGAAGACCTCAATCCCACTGGCTCGGAAGTCGAAACAGCTAAGCTCTTGGCTGCCGATCTCGGCGTGAAGATGGAGATCGTGGGGACGAACAGCGCCAATCGCATTCCTTTCCTGATGTCGCATCGCGCAGACGCAGTCCTTTCGGCCTTGTCGATCACTGATGAGCGCAAGAAGCTGATCGCGTTCTCGCTGCCATATTCTGGAGCGACGTCCTATGTGGCAGCACCGAAGAGCATGCAGATCAAGACGTTCGCTGATTTGTCGGGAAAGCGCATTGCCGTCACGCGCGGCACGACGAACGATGCGGATGTGACTGCGGCGGCCCCGCGAGATGCGGAAATCGTGCGCTTTGAGGATGAAGCAACGACCATGACGGCGGTCGTGTCCAACCAGCTTGACTTGGTCGCGCAGGTGCCGACCCTTGTCGACCTGATCAATAAGAAGAACCCGGCCAAAGAGCTTGAGCTGAAGCTGCCGCTTCGGACCGCGCCTATGGGTGTTGGCATGCGTAAGGAGGATACGGATCTGAAGGAATGGGTCGACAGCTGGGTGAAGAAGAACATCGCCAACGGAAAACTCCAAGCGATCTTCAAGAAGTTTCAGGGCGCCGACCTGCCCCAGGAAGTCATCGCCGCGTCTCAATGACATGGCCTACGGCCCTTGAAACGAGCAAAGTCCTATGACTTACAATTTCGACTTCGCAGCCGTGCTGGCTTATTGGCCGCTCCTGTTGGAGGGTATCTGGACGACGCTACGGCTCACTTTATTCTGCACGGTGTTCGGCATCCTTTTAGGTGGTGCCTGCGCCGTGGTCCGGACCGGCGGGCCAACCTGGGCCCGTTGGATCGTCTCCTTGTATGTGGAGTTCATCCGCAATACGCCGCTGCTCGTGCAGTGCTACTTCCTAATCTTTGGCATTGCGAGCATGGGAATTCGGTTGCCCATCCTGGTTGGTGCGACCATCGCGCTGACGGTCAATATCGGAGCTTATACGACTGAGATCGTGCGTGCGGGCATTGAATCGATCCATCGCGGCCAGCTTGAGGCGGCGACCTGCCTTGGACTGTCGCGCACCCAAACCTATCTGCATGTGATTATTCGGCCAGCGCTGGAGCGCGTCTATCCGGCGCTGTCGAGCCAGTATGTTCTGTTGATGCTGGCCTCGAGCATCGTGTCCTCGGTTGGCGTTGAGGAGCTATTCGGGATCTCTAACCGTATCCAGAGCGAGACTTATCGCAATTTCGAAATCTTCGTCGTGCTCGGCGGCATCTATCTAGGTCTCGCCATACTGGTACGTGGGGGTTTTGCTCTCCTCGGGCTTGCGATGTTTCCTCGCCGCCGCAAGCTCGGAACCCCGCTGTGAGCATGGAGATAGCAGATGAATAGCGCCTACATTCTCTCGTTGCTCCAGGGGCTATGGGCGACGGTCGTATTGAGCCTGTTAACTTTCCTGTTTGGCGGCATCGCCGGCTTCATCGTCGCTCTGGCACGCATCTCGCGGAATTGGGCGATTTCGCGCGGGGCGGCGGCCTATATCGAGATCATGCAGGGACTTCCGTTGCTCGTCCTCATGGGTCTGTGCTTTTACGGGCCGAGCATTTTGGGCTACGACTCCTTATCTCCGCTGACGGCAGCGACCTTCGCGCTCACACTTTACAGCAGCGCCTATCTGGGCGAGATCTGGCGCGGCTGCATTCAGGCGGTGGCGAAGCCGCAATGGGAAGCCGCAGAGTGCCTCGGCCTGACGCGCTGGCAGCGCATGAGGGCTGTCATCCTGCCGCAAGCTCTGCGCATTGCCATTCCACCGACAGTCGGCTTCTTGGTCCAGATCGTCAAGAACACATCGATCGCCTCACTTGTGGTCGGATACGCCGAGCTCTCCTACAACGCAAAGATCATCAACAACGCAACATTTGAGCCGTTTCTCTACTTCGGCATCGCTGCCCTGATGTACTTTGCGATCTGCTATCCGCTGTCGGTTCAAAGCAGAGCCCTCGAAAGGAAACTCAATGTCGCCAATCGTTGAATTAAAGGACGTGCGCAAGAGCTTTGGCGAGCTGGAAGTCCTTAAAGGTGTCACCTTTGAGGTGAACAGGGGCGAAGTCGCCGCTATCATCGGCCAGAGCGGATCGGGCAAGAGCACGGCGCTACGTTGCATGGATCGCCTGGAGACCATCCAAGGCGGCTCGATGCTGATCTGCGGCCACGAGCTCCATGATGACGACATCGACTTGAAGTCTTTGAGACGCGATGTCGGAATCGTTTTTCAAAGCTATAACCTCTTCCCGCACCTGACCGTGGCCGAAAATATCATGTTGGCCCCGCGCATGGTAAAAGGCATGAAGCAGCGGCAGGCCCGCGAAATTGCGGATACTGTGATCGCCAAAGTGGGGCTGCGGGAGAAGATGGACTGCTATCCGGAACAGCTTTCCGGCGGGCAACAGCAGCGCGTAGCCATTGCCCGCAGCCTTGCCATGGAGCCTAAGTTGATGCTGTTCGATGAAGTGACTTCAGCGCTCGACCCGCAGCTTACGGGAGAAGTGTTGCGTGTCATGGAGCAGCTCGCGGCCGACGGCATGACCATGATCCTGGTGACCCATGAAATGGCCTTTGCCCGCAAGGTGGCGGACCGCGTCATTTATATGCGCGATGGCAAGGTGCACGAAATGGGATCGTCGGACATCCTGCGGATGCCTGCGACGCCCGAGCTGGCGGCGTTCGTCGCCGAATCAGCTGAGCATTAAGCTGCGGCAGTGAACGGGCGCTCAAACGGTCCATCTCAAATGGTTTGAATGGCGTTCTATGATCACCAACCAGCTTTTGACGGCCGGTGCGGCTCGACTTGGCTTCTCGGCGTCCGCTGGCGGACGCGTGACCTCTCTCGAGCTGTGCAGCAGCAAGGGTAGCGGCTTGCCGCGACGGGTCTTGCGTCCGTTCCCGGCCGGGGTAGAGCCCGCTCAGTTACTGCGCTGGCCCAAGGGTGGTATCTATCCCCTCGTCCCCTATAGCAACCGCGTGAGGGATGGGGTTCTTCTCTTCCAGGGTAAGCGGTACGAGCTTGCGGCCCATCCCGACGCGCTGCCGCATACGTTGCACGGGCATGCGCACAGGATGCCTTGGGAGACGATCTCGCTGACGCCATCGCAGGTGACGATGCGATACTCGCACAAGGGAGGCGCCGACTGGCCTTGGGCGTTCAGCGCAACTCTTAAGGTCGAACTTGAACCCTCGCGTGCCATATTTTGTCTCAATCTTCGAAACGAGGCGCAGACGCCGATGCCGGGTGGAATCGGCCTGCATCCCTATTTCGAGCACCAAGTCGATGACAACATAGAGTTTGACGCACCGATCGACTGGGCCGTGACGACGGACTATCTCGCCGCGCTGCCGGATGCCCATTCTGCCGGGCCCACAGCAGATTCATTGCCGCCCGGTGAGGTGACGCTTTATCGCAGTGGATGGCGCGGGCTCTGCGTTATTCACCGCTCGAATGGTGATCGGATTGAAATGCGAGGGGATCCTGCATTTTCGCATTTTGTGCTGCATCGGCCCGCTGATGCCGCACATCTATGCGCAGAGCCCGTCAGCCACGTTGCGGACGGGTTCAACCTGTTCGCTCGCGGTTGTGCTGACACTGGAACTGTGATTCTGGAACCCGGAGACGAGCTGAAGGGCTCTGTTGTGATTTCCATGAGTTGATAGCCGCGGATGGTCAAAGCTGCGGATGGCGTCGGACATTTGGTCTCCCTTTGCAAGCGCCGCGCCCCGGCAGGGATGGACCGTTCAGGCGAGCATTGTTCGAAAGTGCCAAACATTGCGAGACCCTAGCCTGCCAGTTGCATGCATTACCGAGAGATTCCGCTGAGCGGACGAAGTAATTCAGGGAACATAGACTGATGTGAATAGGGATAGGGTGCTGGCGAGGCGCTCACTTGGTTCAAGCGCTCCACCTCCTTGATGGAAAGTTGCCAGTCGAGGGCTGCGATGTTTTCAACGAGCTGTTCGGCCGTGCGGGCGCCAATGACGACACTTGAGACGGTTGGCCGGGCGAGTAGCCAATTGATCGCAACTTGAGACGCGCTTGTCCCGCGCTCCTGCGCGATATCGTTGAGCGCATCCACGATGTCAAAGAGCTTGGCGTCGCGCTCGGTCAGGCCTCCGAATTTCGCCGCTCGGCTGTCGGCCTGCGGCGGCCGGTCACGGCTGATCTTGCCGCTAAGCTTGCCGCCGGATAGCGGGCTCCATATGATGGCGCCTATGCCCTGATCGAAACCCGCGGGCATCAATTCGTGTTCATAGTCCCTGCACAGCAAGGAATAGTGGACCTGATGCGAGATGGGGCGCGGCAAGCCAAGCCAGTCAGCGGTGGTGGCCATCTTGGCCAGCTGCCATCCGGAGAAGTTAGACGCCCCAATATAGCGGACCTTCCCGGCCTTGATCAGTTCCTCGAAGGCGCGCAGTGTTTCCTCGATCGGTGTATTTTCGTCATAGCCGTGGAGTTGCAGCAGGTCGAGGTGATCGCAGCCAAGTCGCTTCAGCGAGGCCTCGCACGCCATTATGATGTGCTGCCGGCTCGCCCCCATTCCGTTCGGCCCGCTATGCGAGCGGTAGCCGAGCTTGGTGGCGATCAGGGCCTGCGATCGGCGTGAGCCCAGAGCCTTTCCGAGGATTTCTTCCGCCGCGCCCATCGAGTAGACGTCGGCGGTGTCAAAGAGATTCAGCCCCGCATCGAGGCATATGTCGACGAGCCGTCGGGCCTCCGATAGATCGGTCGTGCCCCACTTGCGAAAGAACTCGTTCCCACCGCCGAAAGTCGCTGTCCCAAAGGCCAGGGCTGGGATCCTCAGCCCTGAACGGCCGACACCCCTATGTTCCATCACATTGTCCTAGCCATAAGCACCCTGTGCTTGCCTCGTTGCAAAGCGGCTCATTTTGGATGCTCGATCTCGGGGGAGCGTCATCAGACTTCATCAATCACAGCGCCCATCTCGATCCGGGTCTGGCTCGACACAAGAGCACGGATCCGAGCCTTGCGGACGGGAGCGTGCCTGGAGTTACGGTGCGCCTCGACGGCCTCGTAGTCGTCGAAGAGTTCATTGGACATGAAAGTATCCGGCAGCACCACGCCATCAGGATTAACCGCCTGCAGGATTTCGAAGCGACGACAGCCAGGCTCCTCCGCCAGGGCGATTGCCGCAGCCTCTAGTAGTGTAGCCCTCAATTCCTCCTCACAACCCGCCTTCGCGACAAAGCGCGCGACGATGGCTAAAGTTCCTGACATGGCTTTCTACCTCAAGAGCGGAGAGACGGTCGCGGCATATGCCGACCGATAAGAAACAAGAAATAAGCCGCCGGTCGTCACGGGCGCGAGCGCTAGAAATCGAAAGGATCGCGCTCGACGAGACTAACCCAACGAAAGCCTCCCCTGGCGCACTTGGAAGGGGCTCAATTTAGCCGAAGGCGCAGGTCAAACCGGCAGCCCAGAGCTTCTCAGAAAGGACTGCCTGGCTTGGATCGCATCGGTTCGTGCAAACCGATGCGCTAAGATGCAAAGAACCGCTAGTCAGTCATTGAAGGGTATACCAGGCGCCGGTGTCGTCGGAAGCCCCGGCTCGGTAATGCGCGCGCAGTTGCTTGGCGTCTTTTTGCCTTCAAGTGTCTGTTTGAAGAACGCCAATGCGTCCGGGAAAGCGGCAATCAGGCCCCCGTTGTGAGTGGCACCAGGATAGGTGTTCCAAACGACCTCGTTTCCGGCCGAGCATAAGGCCGCCACGGCTGCATATTGGCGACGGGGCGGCAGTACTGAATCGGCCAGACCCGTGCCAAGCAGAACGGGCACCGGCAGCCGCACGGGCTTCATGTCGGTCGGAGACGCAAGGCTCGCTTCGATGTTCGCGATCGGTTGGACATAGGCGTTGTCGGCGGTGACAGTATCTTTCTGCGCGATCGCGCGCATCTCGCCGGTGCAGCCTTCTCGTGCTGCGCGTAAGACGAGCCTTCCCTTGTCAGTCACGAGGTTGTCTACGGGG
Organism: Bradyrhizobium sp. T-12; assembly: GCF_058314695.1. Lineage (NCBI taxonomy): Bacteria > Pseudomonadati > Pseudomonadota > Alphaproteobacteria > Hyphomicrobiales > Nitrobacteraceae > Bradyrhizobium > Bradyrhizobium sp. T-12. Next base: position 585,794 of record NZ_JBZFQJ010000002.1, read on the forward strand.
GGTGCCTCATCGGGAAGCGAACCGCCGAGCATCATGAGGGTGAGGTAAATCGGCGAGCCAACCTTGAATGCCTCCGCAGGCCGGTAAGGGCCGTCGGGAAAGGTCGACACGACCCCTGTGGCGACTGTGGCGAGCAAGGGTACATCTGGCGCATAGTTCGGTGCGACCGTTGTTGCGCCCAAAGCTGCGCCTGAGCCTTGCGACTGACCACTGATGAAGACCTTGGGAGCGAGCTTGTCGCCATGGGCGGCGCGCGCTGCCCGGACGGCATCGAGCACGGAATGCCCTTCAGCTTCCCAGATCAGGTAAGGATGCGGGCCGGGACCGCCGAGACCCTGGTAATCGGTGGCAACGACCGCAAACCCATTCTCTAGCCATTTTTGGATGTAGGTTGCATCGCGCGGCTTGTGCCCGGCCCAGGACGGCGCGCACACGTCCGCAACGCCCAGCGTGCCATGAGCCCAGGCCACGAGGGGCCAGCCTCCGGCCGGCGGTTCTCCAACCGGCAGATACAGTGTCCCGCTCACCGGTACGATCCCGGCGTGCCAACGTACATCCGTCGAACTGTAGAGAATGCGTTCGGCGAGAGCCGCTTTCGTGATCTCCGGCTGGGCCTTCATTGGCTCTTCACGCAGCATCACGCCCGGCCTTGTGGGCAGCGGATCGGTCCAACGATAAAAAGCCGATAGGTTTTGATCGCCCCATTGGGGGCCAGTCGGCAGCGCGGTGTTCTGCGCGAAGGCCTCGGATAATGCCAAGGCCGAAAGGATCGAGATTGCGAGCACCGACTTCATTGTGAACCTGTTGGGATTGAGCTTTAGCAGCCTGTTCATTTTCTTCATCCGATCTGGTTCCATAACGGGCTATCGTGCGATGGACTTGAGCGCCTCTTCATGGGCAGCGCGCAGGAGGCCGAGAATGTAGCCGTTTGCGAACGCAAAGCCTATCACGTAAGAGGGATCATCCTGATGACGCGGACTATGATCGGCCAGCAGTGAGCCGCCGCTGTCGCGAAGCAGGCGAATGATGTTGAACAAGTCCACATCGCCCTCGTCATGATAGACCTCGACGAAGTCGTTCTGGCTGGCGCGGACATTGCGGAAGTGGATCTGATGAATCTTCTTTCTCTTGATCAAACCGTATAACAGCGCAAGCTGATCAACCCCTTCAGGCATCGATTCCCGTGAGACCCCGGTATCGTATTGAAAGCCATTATGAGGTGAATCGTACAGCTTCTCGTATTTGAGCAGCGCGTTCGCATAATCGCCGGCATCGAAGCTGTCGACACCGAGATAGCCGAGAGGCAGGCCGCCCGGATCGTAGGGGTGGCAAGCCATTTTGACCCCGCTCTCCGCGGCCACGGGGATGACGCGGGACGCCCAAACATGCAGGCGCTCCCAATAGTCGTCCGCTGAGACACGGCCTGCAGGGGTCGGCGGGAGGTCGCGCCAATTGTCTTCTAGCTTGAACGCGTCGTATTCCGACCCACCACGGCCCTGAACTTTGCGATTGCGCCGGATCGGGGTCAAATTCCAATGATAGCTGATGATCTTGACCCCGGCGCGGCCGGCGGTTTGGACGTTTTCGCAAATCAGATCCAGATAACGGTCGCGTTCCGGCCCCGGCGCCATCGCGATGTACGCCGAATCCATCCGGATGCTCTCCCAGATGAGATCGTTTTTCTGCAGCGTGTCGGCGATGCGCATCATGCCTTCGAGGCTCCAGCGCGTGGTGGGCTGAAGCCGCGCGCCTCCCATGCCCGTGCCGAGCGCCTGAGCGCGAGCAAGCGCACCCTCGTCGGGCGTATCGCTTCCAAAGACGTCCGGAGCGGCGTTTCTCGTCTCCAGCGAGACATCGAGATAGCGAATGCCCCACCGCTGGTGCCACTGCATGTTCTGCCGCGAGGTCACCGGTCCTCTGTCGAAGTTGCGTTGGCCACCCAGCCTGATCTTGTCGTTGACGCGCACGGCAAGCGAAGGGACGCCGCCGCTTGGCTCCTGCTCCGCGACCGCTGCACCTGACATGCCAGCGCTGGCGGACATGGCCAATAGGGCCTTTGTAAAGTCGCGCCGATCCATTTGTTGCATCTCCAACACGCCAGATCAGGATAGCGACTTCAGCAGCAGGGTCGCGATCACAATCATGATCGCCCCGCCGACACGAGTGGCGATCTGGGCGAATGCCATGAGGCCCATGCGATCGGCGGCGCCAAGGATGGCAACATCCCCGGTGCCGCCCAGTCCCGAATGGCAGGCGGTGACGATCGCAGCCTCGACCGGATACATGTTTAGCCACTTGCCGACATAAAAGCCGGAGGCAATCATGGCCAGCACGGTCGCGGTGCAGATCATGATGTATCCCGGGTTGAAGGAGGCGACGAGTTGTTCCCATTTGACCAGCAATGCGCCCATGGCGACGAGGATCGCAAAGGTCAGGTTGGTCGACATGAACTTGTTGATCTGGTAGGCGCCGAGCTCCATCTCGTTCGGTAGGATCTTGGTCAGCTTCAACGCGACCGCCGCGATGATCATCATGATCGGTCCAGGTATCCCTGTAAATGGCGCTAGGGTCATGCCAAGCACGAATAGACCGCAGGACAGCACCATACCTGCTCCCAGCAATCCGAGATCAATAGGCCGATCGGGCCGCACGTCGCCTAGGATGTCATTGTCGCCGGTCTTGACCAGCATGCCCTGCCCGCTCAGATCGCGCCGTCTCTCGCCAAGGCGCGCAAGAAGCCCGGCGCAAACGATTGCGACCACGTTGCCGAGCAATGCCGCAGGCACCATGTGTGCGACAAGATCGGCTTGCGGCCGCTGCAAGATCTCGGAATAAGCAATGGAGAGCGGCAATACGCCCTCGGCAAGGCCGCCGCCGACGATCGGAATGATGATGAAGAAGAACGTGTCCTTGGGAGTATACCCGAATGCCAGCCCGACCAGAATGCCGGCCGAGACGGCGGCAATGGTCCCGATCAGAAGCGGAACGAACATGCGGATGAAGCCTTGAACCAAGACGCGGTAGGGCATTCCGAGGATTGAGCCTGCGACGAGACAGGCGATGAAGAAGTATTGAAAATTGGCGGTCCGGAACGTCGTGGTGATTGCTTTAAGGGCGGCATCCGGCATCAAGCCATAGCTTACCAGTGCTGCCGGAACGAACAGGCATAGGATCGCGGTCCCACCGATCTGCTTGAGAACCGGTATCGTCTGGCCAAGCTTGCCCAGCAGAAAGCCGAGCAGCATGAGGACCAGGAGACCGCCGATCACATCGTTCGGGAGCTTTCCAGAGTAAACCGCGGCAGCACAGACGATGGCCGCTCCGACGTATATGCTGATTGGCAACGGGCCGATCTTGACGCCGTTGAGCTTCGTCGAAGGGATTGCCTCCGGCGCGGCCGGACGAAAAGTCGTGTCAACCAAAGTTCCCTCCAATTTTGTTATTTTCGTCATCCGGGCTGCGGCCAGTCTGCTGGCCGCGAGGACTGGCTTGCCAGTCAGAAGATCCAGGGATTCTCCGCAGCATGGCGTGCTTCGAAAGCGCGGATGTCGTCAGCAAGGACCAGGGTTGATGCGACGAAATCCCGGCCCGTCAGGAACGCCTCTTTCCTCGTCGGCTCGATGTCGAATTTGATCGGGCGGCGGCCACGGTCGAAGCGGATCGTCTGCGCTGCAAGATCAACGAAGACGTCGTTGCGCTCACGATGTGCCACAGCGTTAGCGATCTCAGCTACGAGATCGGGTTCGAGCGAGATCGTCAACAGGCCGTTGTTGCCGCAATTGTCATTGAATATCCCGGCGAAGCTGGTGCCGATCAATGCCCGGATGCCGAGCTGTTGAAGCCCCCACACCGCGTGCTCGCGGCTCGAACCGCAGCCGAAATTTGGGCCGACCACGAGGAAGCAAGCGTTGCGATAACCGTCCTGATTGAGAATAAACTCGGGATTGGGTTTACCGGCGGAGAAGCGCAGCAGATTGAAGGCGCCCTCGCCCAGCCCGCTCCGGTCCACGCCCTTAAGAAACATTTTGGGCATGATCACGTCGGTGTCGATGTTTGGCGACATCATGGGTGCAGCGACGCCTGAAACTTGATCGAATGGCATCATTGGCCTGCAACTCCCAGCAGTGAACGAACGTCAGCGATGTGGCCGGTGACCGCGGCCGCGGCCACCATTGCCGGACTCATGAGATGCGTGCGGGCGCCTGGTCCCTGGCGGCCTTCGAAATTTCGGTTGGTCGAGGACGCACACCGCTCTCCGGGCTTGAGCACATCGTCATTCATGGCAAGGCACATCGAGCAGCCGGATTGCCGCCATTCGACGCCGGCATCCGTGAACACTTTTGCAAGGCCTTCAGCCTCGGCTTGCGCTCTGACGTGGGTCGATCCCGGCACTACGATTGCCCGTACACCGGCCGCAACACGGCGGCCACGAAAGACCTCGGCCGCGTCGCGCAAATCCTCGATGCGCGAATTCGTGCAGGAGCCGATGAACGCAAAATCGATCGGGACGGATTGAATGGGATCACCGGCTCGAAGCCCCATATAGCTCAGGGCGCGAAGGGCCGCGGCCTTGCGTTCAGGCGCCACCTGTTGCGCAGGATCGGGGATAATATCGGTCACTGCAATTGCCTGGTCGGGGCTGGTTCCCCAGGTGACGAGAGGGGCGACATCCGCGACATCGAGCGCAACCTCGCGGTCGAACCGGGCATCGGGGTCCGAGGCGAGCGTCAGCCATTTCTTGGCCGCTCGCTCCCACATCTCGCCCTTTGGCGCGCGCGGCCGGCCCTTTAAATAGTCCAGCACCTTCTGGTCCGGGGCGACCACGACACCACGCGCGCCCGCTTCGACGATCATGATGGACATGACGATGCGGCCTTCGACGCTCATGTTTGAGACGACGGGGCCAGTGAACTCAACGGCATAGCCAGTAGCCCCGTCGGCGCCGATCCGCCGGATGATCTCCATGACGATATCTTTCGGCGTGACCCCGAACGGGACGTCTCCGGTGAGGTGGATGCGCATCGTTTTGAGGCGTCGGTAGCGCACCGTCGAGGTTGCAAGATAGTGCTCGATATCGGAGGTCCCGATGCCATAGCCGAGCGCGCCGAAGGCGCCATAGGCGGTGCTGTGGCTGTCGCCGGCGGCGATGACCATACCTGGCATGACGAGGCCCTGCTCGGGGGCGACGACGTGCTCGATGCCTTGGCGCGGATCGAGAATATCGAAATATTCGATGCCGAAATCCCGGGCGTTTTCAGCGAAGTAGTCAACTTGGCGCGCGGCGCCGCTATCCGGCATGGCGCGGGTGCGTTGTGCGGCTGTAGGGTTGACGTGATCGACCACCATCAGCGCCGCTTTGGGATTCCAAACTTTCCGCCCCGCGGCGCGCAGGCCGGCAAACGCCTGGGGGCTGGTATACTCGTTGAGGACGGTTCGGTCGACGTACAGCAGGACGAGCCCGGCATCATCCAGATTGCGGACCACATGGGAGTCCACCAGCTTGTCATACAACGTGCGCGCGGCCATCCCGCCTTCCTCCAAAGCTTCTTTCCGGCCACCGTGACGCGCGCGCGACTAGAAATCCAATGCCGGATGCTGATATCGTTATGCAAGGCCTGCATAAACGAGAGCTCTCCATGGAGATCAACTGGTTATACGATTTCATCGCGGTTGCGACAGCGCGCAGTTTTTCACGGGCCGCAGAGGAGCGAAACTGTTCCCAGCCGGCGCTCAGCCGGAGGATACAGGCGCTCGAGGTCTGGGCTGGCGCATCGCTGCTCGATCGCACCACGCACAGCGTCAATCTGACGCCCGCTGGTGAAGCCTTTCGTCACACTGCTGACGATATCGTGCGCAGATTGAGTGCCGGCCGGCTCGAGGCGCAGGAGCGGGCGCGCGGTGCCTCGGACGTACTGAAGTTCGCCTCGACCAATGCGCTGTCGCTGACGTTCTTTCCGGATTGGCTGCGTCGCATCGAGACCGAGCTACCATTCGTGCCCAACGTACAGCTCGTTGCCAATCATATGGAAGGCTGCGAACGGATCCTCTTGGCGAGCGATGCCCATTTTTTGCTTTGCCATTATCATCCGGCCGCCACGACGGCGTTGACGCCGTCGCATTTTCGCTCGCTGCATGTTGGTGACGATCGGCTGATCCCCGCATCGGTGCCGGTTTCGCGCCGCAACCGCAAGCCTCGCTTCAAGCTTCCGGGAACGGAGGGCGCGCCTGTACAGTTCTTGAGCTTCCGTTCAGAATCAGGGATGGGACGGATCCTGGAAGCGGTGCGTGCCACCTCCCCCTTGCAAGCTCATCTTCACACAACATTCACGTCGCATCTGGCGAAGCTTTTGGTCACGATGGTTCAGGCAGGCCGGGGCATGGCGTGGCTGCCGGAAAGCCTGATCAGTGATCAGCTTGCCTCTGGCGAGATTGTCGCGGCAGGCGGGCAGCAGTGGTACGTGCCGATCGAGATCCACGTATTCCGGCCTAAACTGCGGCTCGCCCAGGCGGCGGAGGCATTCTGGCAGCACATCGAGAAAGCAGCCACACATTCACGATGACGTAAGTAAAGTTGATGCCGCAGCAGTCACGCTTTTGGCCCGGCTATCTCAGTCGCTTATCAGCAGCGATGAAGTCGATAAATGTCCGGACCTTGGCTGAGAGGTATTTGCGCGTCGGATAAACCGCGAACAATTGGCTTTCGAAGATGCTCTGCTCCGGCAGCACTTGTTCCAGGCGCCCGGCGGCGAGATCCTCGCTGATCAGCCATTTGGGCAGCACCGCGAGCCCCATGCCTTCCAGGGCGGCCAGGTGCAGCAGAGTCTCGTTGCCGCTGAGCAAAACGGGGTTGAATTTGATAGTCTGCGTCCCACTTTCGCCCTGGATGGTGATACTCTCGCCTGGAGAGTGCAGCGCATAGTGCAAGAGGCTGTGTCCGGACAATTCAGCCAGATTCTTCGGGCGCTTTGCGCGATCGAGATAAGCGGGCGTGGCAACCATATAAAATGGGACCCTTGTGATCGGCCGCGCGATCAATGCCTCGTCAGGCGTGCCCGTCGCACGCAAGGCCAGGTCAAAACCTTCCTCGACCAGATTGACCAATCGTCCACTGAGATCGATGTTCAGCCGCACCTGTGGATAGCGAGCCTGATAGTCTGCCAAGACTTTCGAAAACTTCGGATTGGCCATCCAGACCGGTGCGGTTAGCCGCAATGTGCCGCGAGGAACTACGGTCACGTTGCTGACGGCCGCCTCTACCTCATCCAGGGACTCGAGCATTTGACGCGTCTGCTCGAAATATAATGCGCCGCTTTCGCTCAGGCTGACGCGTCGGCTCGTGCGGTTGAGCAGCCGTGAGCCCAGACGCTTCTCAAGCTGCATCACATGCTTACTCGCCATGGCGGGCGAGATGCCCAGCCGCTCTGCCGCGGCTGCAAAGCTCTTGAGCTCGGCAACCAGGCAAAAGACCTTCATGCTGACCAGCGTATCCATTCAGATCATCAACATATAGGAAATGAATCCATCCCAAAACAGATAATGATCCAAAATCGTGAAGCGACCAAACATGGTGACAGCCCTGTGATCGTCGGAGTGCCTGCCATGTCCACCGCCACCGCCCAAGCCGCCCCGCGGGAACGTCCCCTATGCGTGAGCCTTTGGATCGCTCAAGCCCTCCTCTTTTGCGTGTTCGCTTCGTCCGGGCTCGCGAAGCTGTTCATGCCGATTCCGCAGTTAGCGGCAATGATGCCATGGACAGGTCAGCACTCTGAAGCATTTGTCCGGGTCATCGGACTGATCGACCTCGCCGGAGGAATTGGCGTTCTCGTGCCTGCGTTAACCCGGATTATGCCGCGGCTGACAGTGCTTGCCGCGCTTGGCTGCTCCGTGTTGCAGGTCTTCGCTATCGTTTTTCATGTCTCTCGCGGCGAGGCCGAGCTCACGCCTCTCAACTTCATCTTGCTGGCCCTTAGCGTCTTTGTTGTCTGGGGGCGCGGGCGCAAGATACCGGTCGCGCCGCGCCGATCCTGATGCCGAGCTCCTAACCAGCCATGGCGGTGCTTCCCGAAGGCTCTCAGGGGATCGATTGGCGTCGAATTATCCCGGCGGCACGCTCCCACGATGCAGCTTCGCTCATCGCAGCATGTCTTCGCCCCTCCAAATGGATGGTAGCAGCAATCAGCCTCAGGCAAACCGGGTGTCCAGTTGCGCGCCACTTAAAGCGTTTCATGAGTACGATATAGCGGAGGTCCCGCTGGGCAATGATCCCTAGATCTCCATCGCGCGAGGGCGCTTTAGGCCTATATTCCGAACAGCAAGGCTTGCCGATGTTCGGCCAGCCATTCGCTCAAGGAGACGGGCATCCGTCCTAGGGTGCGCTCAACGAAGTCATTGCGCGCCCAAACCACCTCGTTCTGTTCTTCGTACTGGAAGAAATCCCAGAGATAGTGCAGCCGGATCTCTCCGAGCTCCCGGTACGCCTCGAAGAAGCCCGCTCTGCTGCCGTCGTGAACAATTCTTTCCTGAAAAACCTTGGTCATGAGATCGGCGACGTCGCTGAACCTCAGTATGTCCTGTCCGTTGTTCAGAGTGTGAAATTGACCAATGTGCCGATGATTGCTCGACAGGAAAAGACGTCCGGCCACTTCCGCAATGTCGCGTGGATCGATATAGGGAATCAAGCGTTCGGGCCAGATCAGCTTTCGCTCCTTCCTCAAGCCGTCCTTCATCCAGTAGAAGTTGTCCATGAAGGTTGCGCCGATGTTCAGGTAGGTGACAGGCAGACCGCTTTCGTCGAGGATTTCTTTTGCGATGGGGTGTTGGATGGGTAAACCAAGACCATGCTCGCGGAGAGACTGAGGAATTCGCCTTCGATTCGCTTCGGGTTGTAGGCCGACAAGACGTATAACGTGAACGGCGGACCTTGCCTTCTTGAGCAGGACAACGAGATTTGTCATCGCGTCGGCCTCGTTCGTGCCGCTTCTGGTCAGTACGAAGATTCCTTCCATTCCGTCGACCGCCTTCTCAAGCGATGCGAGATCAAAATAGCTGGCAATGACGACCTCCGCATGCGGGTGCTCGCGGCGAAGGACGTCACAATTGGCGGGATTGCTTGTTACGAGGCGCAGCTTGATCTGCGGCGCCTCCTCGCGCAAGAAGTGCGCAAGTGGGCCGCCGATATGAGCCGCTGCACCGAAAATGAGAATCGTGCTCGGAATCTTCTTCTGACCGTGTCGCATTAACAGACCTCAATAAACCCTGGCGAAGGCCCCAACCTGCCGCGAGCGGCTGGGTGGCCGCCTCAAGCCCCGAAGTTTTTCTGGATCGCCTTGTCGAGCGTCTCGCCGCCGATGAAACGCTGGCGCAATTCCCGCTTGAGCAGCTTGCCGGACGGATTCTTCGGCAGGCTGTCGACAAAGATCACGCGCTTGGGCACCTTGAAATGCGCCATCGATCCCGCACAATGCGTGATGACGGCATCCTCGTCGAGCTTCTCGCCGCTCTTAACCACGACAATCGCGGTTACGGCCTCGATCCAGTGCGGATCGGGCAGGCCCACGACGGCGACCTCGGAGATCGCCGGGATCTTGTAGATCATCTCCTCGACCTCGCGGCTGGCGACATTCTCGCCGCCGGACTTGATCATGTCCTTCACGCGGTCGACAACGGTGATGTAGCCCTCGGCATCGACGGTGGCGAGGTCGCCGGAGTGGAACCAGCCGCCAGCGAAAGCCGCCGCGGTCTTCACGGGATCGTTGTAATAGCCCGACAACAGATGCGGCGAGCGGTGTACGATTTCGCCGATCTCGCCGACGCCAACGTCCTCCATTGCCGTGTTGACGACGCGGGTCTCGACGTTGATGGCGGGTTTGCCGGCGGAGCCCGCCTTGCGGAGCTGGTCCTCGGGCGTCAGCACGGTCGCAAGCGGCGCGATCTCGGTCTGACCGTAAAAGTTCCAGAACTTGACGTTGGGCAGGCGGCGCTGGAGCTCGAGCAGCACCTCCACCGGCATGATCGAAGCGCCGTAATAGCCCTTTTGCAGCGACGACAGATCGCTCTTGTCGAAATTTGGCGAGCGCAGCATCGCGATCCAGATCGTCGGCGGCGCGAAGAAGCAGGTGATCCCGTGCGCCTGGATCAGCGCCAGAATGTTGTCTGCGGTCGGCTTGCCCGTGATCACGCCGGAGGCGCCGAGATAGACTTGCGGGCCGAGGAAGACGTCGAGCTGAGCGCAATGATAGAGCGGCAGCGCGTGCAGCACTTTATCGTCGGCGCTCATGCCGCCGTCGATGATGCAGCTCACATACTGCCACATCACGGCTTCATGGCTCAGCATCGCACCCTTGGGCAGGGATTCCGTGCCCGAGGTGTAAACAATCTGTGCGAGATCGCGGCTGTCGACGGAGGCCTCAAACAACGAGCTGTCGGCATCGAGAAGATCGTCGAAGCTGGTGAGGCCCGCCGGCTGCGCAGCGGGATCCTCGCCCGGCAACCAGATGAGCTTCTCCACCGCGCAGCCCTTACTGCTCGCGGCGCGTGCGGCCTCGACGAAATCGGGGCCGGTCGCGAGCAGCCTGGCGCCGGAGCTTTTCAGGATGAAATTGATCTCGTCGGGATTGAGCATGAAGTTGATCGGCACCAGCACCGCGCCGATCCGCGCTACCGCGAAGCGCAGCGCCGCAAAGGCATGCGAGTTGCGCGACAGCACGGCGAGACGGTCGCCCTTCCCGACGCCGAGGCCGGGTAGGCCACGCGCCAGTCGATTGCAGATCGCGTCCAGTTCGGCAAACGTCCAGCGCACCGCGCCGCAGCTCAAGGCTAGCTTGCTCGGCTCGCGGGCAGCCGAGCGGCGCAAGAGATCGCCAATCGAATGCTCGCGGGCTTTCGCGATCGTAACTCCGATATCTGCGTTCATCTCCCCTCCCTTGTGCTCGCTTCTGTCAGACCGTGTCCTGCTAGGGCAGCCCCACCGGCCTCGCGCTATCTTGCATATATTTTCCATATGGTCTAATTTGTATCAAGGGTCCGGGAGAGACCCCGCATGATCAGTCTAAGGGAGGATAAGCGGCATGATCGCCAGGATCGCAATCGTGGCCGCGGCCATGTTGGCCGTCAGCATTCAGGCAAAGGCCGACGACCGTCCGCTGAAGATCGGCTGGCTGATGAGCTATACCGGGCCGGGCGCCGCGGCCGGCGCCGCGTCCGATGCCGCGATCCAGGTGTTTTTCCGCAAGTTCGGCACTACGGTCGCCGGTCGCAGGATCGAGATCATCAAGCGCGACACGACGGGACCCGCACCTGACGTGGCCCGCCGCCTGGCCCAGGAGCTGATCGTCAGCGAGAATGTCGATTTCCTCGCAGGAATGGACTACACGCCCAACACAATGGCTGTTGCGCCGCTATCGACCAGCGCCAAGGTGCCCCTCCTCATCGTCAACTCGGCAACTTCGGGCATCCTCGCCAAGCATCCCTTCGCCGTTCGGTTCGGCTTCACGACCACCGAAATGGCGCAGCAGCTCGCGCTCTACGCCGCCAAGCAAAAGCTGAAATCCGTATATACGTTCGTGCATGAATACGAGCCGGGCCTCGATGCGGAGGCGATGTTCGTCCGTGAATACAAAGCGGCCGGCGGCGTGATTGCCGGATCTGTGCGGGCGCCGCTCAAGGCCACGGACTTCTCCGCCTATATCCAGCGCATCAAGGACGCGAACCCGGATGGCATCTTCGTGTTCATGGCTGCCGGCGAATTGACGCCGATCTTTCTCCGCCAGTTCAAGGAGGCAGGGCTGGATCCGGCCAAGATCATCGGCATCGGGGACATCACGGACGAATCGTCACTACCTGCCGCGGGCGAGGCCGCTCTCGGAGTTGTTACGGCCTTCCATTACACCCCGACGCATGATTCGGAGGTCAACCGAGAGTTCGCAGCCGCGTTCAACGCGGTCGCGCAGGGCCGGCCGCTCGGTTTCATACCGGTCGTCAGCTACGACGTCCTGCGTGCCATCTATACGGTCGTTGATGCGCAGAAGGGCGATCTCAATCCCGAGCGCACGATCGAGCTTCTGAAGCAAACAAGATTCGAAAGCCCGCGCGGCCCGATTGCGATCGACCCGTCGACCCGTGAGATCGTGCAGAACATCTACTTCCGAAGGGTCGAGAATCGGGACGGACAGATGGTCAATTTGGAGTTTGCGACCATTCCCGACGTCAAGGATCCTGGATCGGCGCGCTAGATCATGGTCGGCTTCGTCAACGTTCTGATCGGCGGCATCGCTTATGGGTTCGTGCTGTTTCTGATGGCTGGTGGCCTCTCCATCACGCTCGGGCTGATGGGCTTCGCCAATATGGCGCATGCGGCGCTGGCCATGGTTGGAGGCTACACGGCGGCATTGCTGATCGGCAAGGCCGGGTGGCCGTTCCTTGCGGCGGTGGCAGCGGCTGCCGCCATCGCGGCCGCCGTGGGTGCGATCCTCGAGCGCAGCCTTTTCCGGAGACTGTACGAGGCCTCGGAGCTGGAACAGGTCCTGCTGACGATCGGCGTCGTCTACGTGTCGATTGCCGCAGCCACCTATCTGGTCGGTCCAGAGCAGATGGCGATCGCGGTGCCTTCATGGCTGGACGGAAACGTCCGCATCGGCGCTGTCGAGGTCAGCCGCTACCGGCTTTTTCTGATCGGCTTCGGCACGGCACTTCTTCTGTCGCTGCTTGTTCTGATCGATCATACGAATTTTGGCGCCAGGATAAGGGCGGCCGTTTTCAACCGGCGGATGACGGCATCCTGCGGCATCGACGTCGCAAGACTGTACGCCCTCGCCTTCGCTCTCGGCTCCGCGCTTGCTGGACTAGGCGGCGCGCTCAGCGTGAAGCTCCTTGGCCTCGACCCGAACTTCCCCATCAAATTTCTGACGGAGTTGCTGATCGTGGTCAGCGTCGGCGGGCTCGGCTCCTTGCGCGGAACGTTTGCCGCCTGCCTCATGTTCGGGGTCCTTGACGTGGCCGGGAAATATCTGCTTCCGGAGATCGGCGCGTTTATCATCTATGCAACGGCGCTTTCCGTCCTGACGGTGCGCCCGCAAGGCCTAGCCGGCCGTCCGCAATGAGCGACATCACTCTCGACCTCGCGCGAACTGCGGTGCGCTTTCGCGCCAGATGGACCTTGGTCGAGCTGGTCTTTTGGATCGCTGCAGCGGCCTGCTATGTCCTCTTTCCCGGCAAGCTCGTCCTTCTCACACAGATCCTAATCGGCGGCCTGTTTGCGATGTCGCTCGATCTGTTGCTCGGCTATGGCGGGATTCCGTCCTTCGGACATGCCGCCTTTTTCGGACTCGGCGCCTACACGGCGGGATTGCTCGCTGCGCATGGCTGGGGCGAGCCGATCTCCGGCGTTCTTGCTGCCGGGCTCGTGACCGGCGCTCTCGGCTTCGCCTTCAGCACGCTGATTGCAAAAGTCCGCGGCGCCGCAGTGCTCATGGTGACGCTTTGCATCGGGCTTCTGCTCTATGAAGGCGCAAGCCGCCTGCCTTGGCTCACCGGCGGCGACAGCGGTCTCCAGGGAATCGAGATGTGGCCGCTGCTCGGGCTGTTCGAGTTCGATCTCTTCGGCCGAACCGCGTTCTGGTATGCCTATTGCAGCGCATTGACGCTTTATCTTGTCGCCCGGCGTTATGTCCACTCGCCGGAGGGTCTCGCGCTGCAGGCCATTCGCGAGAACCAGACCCGCGTTCCGATGCTCGGCGTCTCCATCACACGGCGCAAGATGATCGCTTTCACGATATCGGCGGCGAGGCGCGCTGCTGGCGCAGACCACACAGATCGTCGCACTGGAAACGTTGAGCTTCGAACGATCGGTGTCGGCCCTCGTCATGCTGATCGTCGGCGGAATTGGCACGCTTATCGGCGGCTTCATTGGGGCTGCCGCGTTCATCTGGATGCGCGACCTGCTGTCGACGGTCAATCCTGTATATTGGATGTTCTGGCTCGGCCTGGTGCTGATCGCGATCGTGTTGACGGCTAGAGGCGGCCTACTCGGCGTCGTGAGCCTGGTTCGGAGCAAGATCGTGCGCTGGAGGCGAGCGAGATGACGGTTGCCGCGCTCCAGACACGCGACCTTTGCAAGCAATTTGGCGCCTTGAAGGTCACCAATGCCGTCAGCCTCGTGCTAAAGGCAGGCGGTCGACATGCCCTGATCGGGCCGAACGGCGCCGGCAAGAGCACGCTGATCAACCTGCTCACCGGCGTGCTGGCCCCGAGCAGCGGCAGCATTCTGCTGGAGGGCGAGCCAATCGATCGATTGAGCACCGATCAGCGTGTCGCACGCGGATTGGGGCGGACTTTCCAGATTAACGCCCTGTTCCCGCATCTGACGCCGCTGGAATCGATCATGCTCGCGGTCGCCCGGCGCCGCGGACGGCTTGGCAGGCCTCTTCAGGCCTTACATCGGCAGCCCGACACCACGGACGAGGCGTATGAGTTGGCGCGTTCGGTCGGGCTTGACCGCGACTGCCTGCGGCGGACTGCCGAACTATCTTACGGTCGCCAGCGCCTTGTGGAGATTGCTCTCGCCCTCGCCGGCCGTCCCCGCGTGCTGCTGTTGGACGAGCCGGCGGCGGGAGTTCCCGCCGGCGAGAGCTTTGAGCTGATGCAGGCTATCGAATCCCTCCCCGATCAGATCGCCGTTCTCTTCATCGAGCACGACATGGATCTGGTCTTTCGTTTTGCCGACACGATCACCGTTCTCGTCGCCGGTTCGGTATTTCGCCAAGGCAAGCCCGGCGAGATCGCGACCGACCCGGAGGTGCGGCGGATTTATCTCGGAGATGACCGTGACTGAGCCGCTGCTCGAGGTCGACCAGCTCAACGTGGGCTATGGTGAAGGAATCGTCATCAGCGGACTGTCCTTCGCGATTGAGGCCGGCGGCTCTCTTGCGGTTCTGGGCCGAAACGGGGCCGGAAAATCAACCCTGATGCTCGCCCTTGCGGGTCATCTCACGCCCCGCTCGGGGCGAATTCGTTTTCGCGGCAACGAGATCGCCGACCTAGCGCCACACCGGCGATGCCGACTGGGCATCGGGTGGGTGCCGCAAGGCCGCGAGATATTCGCCCCCCTCACTGTCGAGGAGAACCTGCAGATTGCCGCGACGAACGGACCTTGGACAATCGAGCGCATCTTCGAGATGTTTCCAAGTCTGAAGGCACGTCGCACCAATTTCGGAGATCAGCTGTCGGGCGGCGAACAGCAGATGCTGGCGATCGGTCGAGCCCTGGTGACGAACCCGCGCTTGCTGCTGCTCGACGAGCCGCTCGAAGGCCTCGCCCCCGTCGTCGCGCAGGACGTCGCGCGCTGCATCACCGCGATCACCGAGACCGAGAGCATGGCGGTCATTCTGATCGAGCAGCACGCAGGCTTCGCGCTCAGGCTGGCGCGGCAGGCGATCATCCTGGAGCGCGGCATTGCCGTTCGCAACGGAGAAAGCAGCGCTATTGCGGCGGATCGCGGTGCCCTCGAACAATATGTCGGCATCCGCAAACCCGGTCGCGCCGCGTAGCCGAAGGCTTGCTCATTATACTGTCCATATGGTAGATTTAGCGTAATAATAATTTCCTGGGAGAACCACATGGCCTTTCGTTTCGATCCCGAGGAGCGGAACTTCGTGGACGACCCCTATCCCACCTACAAGGTGTTGCGCGACGACCATCCGGTCTATCTGCACGAAGGGAGCGGGTTCTACATCATCACGCGAAACGAGGACGTGGCGCGCATCCTCAACGACTACGAGGTCTTCTCTTCGGCGCGTGGCAATGCGCTGGTCGATTCACCCTTGCGGGTGGGCAGGACGCTCGGATCGACCGATCCGCCGCGTCATGACGAACTTCGCCGTGTGGTGATGAAGGGCTTCACGCCCGCGCGCATCGAATCCATGCTGCCCGCCATTCAGCGCGACGTCGATCGACTGCTGCACAAGTTCGGCACCCGTCGTGAGTGCGACTTCATGGCAGATATCAGCAGGCCCATCCTCTATGGCGCACTCGGGCGGATGCTCGGGTTGGACGGCGAAGCTGCGGACCGGGCGGCGGATTTGTCGCGGGACATCTTTCATACCGATACGGGACCGATGGGCCCGGCTGCGAGGCCGGGCTTGATGGAAGGGGTGTTTGAACTGCTCACCGAGCAGCTCGAGCGACGTCGCAAGGACCGCAGTGACGATCTGTTCTCGTTCCTGCTCGACGCACAGGAGGGGGGAGCACCACTTTCCGACGGCGAGATTCTGGGCAACATGTCGACCGTCCTGCTCGCGGGCAACGCGTCCATCGGGCATTATTTCTCTAACTTGATCTACGCGCTCTGGACCAATCCGGACGAGCGTCGCAAGTTGCAGGCCGATCCGGCCCTGCTGGATGCCGCCGTGAACGAAGGCGTTCGCTGGGATACGTCAACCCAGGCTTTCGGACGGCAGACCACGAAGGAGGTCAAGCTGCACGGAATCGCAATTCCGGCAGACAGCCGGCTCGTGGTCTGTTTCGCGGCCGCCAATCGCGACGAACGCGCTATCCCGGATCCGGACCGCTTTGACATCAGCCGGCCAAAGACCCGGCATTTTGGCTTCGGCTCCGGCCCCCATATCTGCCTTGGGGCGCCCGCAGCACGGGCCATGATGCGAACGGTCATGACCCCTCTGCTGCCGGCGCTCGGCGACTATGAGCTCGACGTCGCGAACGCCGAACGCGTCGCTCACATGATGGTACGCGGCTTTTACAAGCTGACGATCCGCTGGTGAACGAGGTGAGCGAGTTCGACCTCACCGGCAATGGGTTTCTCGATGACCCCTATCCGACCTATCGTCGCCTGCGCTCCGAATGTCCGGTCTATCATTGCCCTACCACAAAGCTCTGGTTCGTGAGCCGCTATGCGGATATCGCCTATGCACTGAACAATCCCGTCCTGCTCTCGTCCTCCGCCGGGAACGCCCTCAGCGATTCTCCGCTGCGCGTGGGCAAGACGCTCGGCTCGATCGACCCGCCACGGCATGACGAGCTTCGCCGGATCATCATGCGGGGACTGAGCCCGGCGCGTATCGAGCTGGTTCTGCCCTGGATCCGCGATACTCTCGCTAAGGGCCTGGAAGCGCTT
Source organism: Bradyrhizobium sp. T-12 (assembly GCF_058314695.1). Classification (NCBI taxonomy): domain Bacteria; kingdom Pseudomonadati; phylum Pseudomonadota; class Alphaproteobacteria; order Hyphomicrobiales; family Nitrobacteraceae; genus Bradyrhizobium; species Bradyrhizobium sp. T-12. Next base: position 602,919 of record NZ_JBZFQJ010000002.1, read on the forward strand.
GGCACCCGGCGCCGATGCGACTTTGTCGCCGAAGTGAGCCGCCCGGTGCTGTTCGGCGCGCTAGGCAGGATGCTGGGGCTGGGACCCGATTCGGCGCAGCGCGCAGCCGAGCTGTCGGAGCGTTTATTTCGCGGGAATTCCGGCCCCGCGGGGCCTGCGCTCTCCGAGGAAGAACGCGCCAAGGTCATTGCGCTGCTGTCCGAGGAGTTGGAACGCCGGCGTGTCGAACGTGGGGACGATCTCTTCTCGGTCCTGATCGCTGCTCAACAGGATGGAGCGCCCCTCACGGATACCGAGATCGTCGCAAACATGATGACCGTGCTCCTGGCCGGCAATGCCTCCATCGGCCACTTTCTACCCAACCTGGTCCATGCGCTCTGGCGCCACCCCGAGCAGCGATCGCGCATCCTGGCCGATCAGAGCTTGGTCGAAGCTACCATCGAAGAGGGTGTGCGCTGGGATACCTCGACACAGTGTTTCGCGCGGATCACTTCCAGCCCGGTCGCCCTCAGCGAAACCGACATTCCAGCAGGCAGCCGGGTGGTGTTGCTTTACGGCTCCGCCAATCGCGATGAGAGCGCAATTACAAATGCCGAGACCTTCAATGTCGACCGGGGCAAGGTTCGCCATTTCGGCTTCGGTTCGGGGCCGCATATTTGCCTCGGCGCCCCCGCGACACGCGCCATGCTCCGCACCATTCTGCCGAAAGTGCTGAGCACTTTCGGGGACTTCGAGATTGACCTCGCCCGCGCAGTTCGTGTTCGTCACCTGATGGTGCGCGGCTTCAGGAGCTTGCCGCTCGCTTGGTAACGCGTTTTGCGTCTTTGTTTCGCGGAGCGAGCTTACGCCGGCGAGGTTGCTCTGCCGGCTCGCGGAAAAACAGCGCGCAGCAGGTGCGGATGTGCTCATCAACGAATTTCTTTGAAAAAGGCGAGTGGCCCATCACCTGCTGGACCTCGGCCGAAAGCATGAAGATACGCGTTACCGCACCGATGAACAGATACTGGAGATGATAGGGATCGCCCTCGACGTAACGGTCTTGCTTTTGAGCCGCACGGATGAGCTTCGCGACGACGTTGAAATAGTTGCGGACCCGATCTTCGACTAGCCAGGTCAGCCGTTCGCTCTCGCGCTTTCCCTCGTGTGACATCAGCCAATGGAAGTTCGGATTGGCAGCGGCGAAGCGGATGAACTGCTCCTGGAGAACCCTGAGCTGTCCCACCTCGTCCTGCTTAGAGACGCCGGCAAGGTAGTCTTGGAAGTGCCGGCTGAAATTCACGCTCGTCGTTGATAGGACGGCGCGCCAAAGCCCGTCCTTGTTCTTGAAATGATAAGTCACGAGCGGATGCTGAACGCCGGCCTTGGCTGCAACCGTCCGTGTCGACGCTCCCTCAAAGCCACGCTCGGCGAATTCCTCGAAAGCGGCCTCCAGGATCCGTTCCCTTGTGTCGAGGGAACGCTGCTGGCGCCGGCGCTGATTCACGACCTCGTCGAGGGTTTCCTTGGTCAGATCCGTCGCCAAAACAGCTCCGCGTGGCATGCCATGTCCGCACGAAGCCTATCCGCCGGAGCGACCGGTTTGTCAACACCGCGCCCGACGCGCACAAGCGGAACACACAGACCGGAGCGACACAGGCGTGAACTCCGCCGGCAAGTCGCCTCGCCGGCGGCAGTCGCTCGCTGTGCCGGGAAATTTAGGACCAGACGGCGAAGCCGATACCCGTGCCTGTACCGGCCGGGGTCCTATAGCCTGGATAGTATTCCGTCCAGTCGTTGTCGAGATGCTCGGACATGCCCGCGACCATCACCCAATTCAGGAGTTCCGAAGAGCCGGAGTTCAACTCTCCCCTGGTCAGCGACTTGAGGACGGACACGTCCTTGCGCTTGATCGCATCGAGCACCTTGCGATCGAGCTTCTCGTCCACGACAAAATGGCTCAGGCCGCCGCTGGCCACCACGGCCACTCGGGCATCCAACTTCGACCGTGAAATGAGGCTCGCGATCGCCTGTCCGACGCCATAGGCGCGTCGTGCCGTCGGGGCATTGGGCGGAAAGTAGGTGTTCAGCAGGACCGGCAGAACCGGAATGGACTTTCCCTTGAACAGCCGCTCGATGATGAAGCCGTAGGCATGGCCGAATCCGGCCTTGTGCGGGTCATCCACCTTCGCTGCTGCTCCGATGTCCACGTCGTTCTCGATCAGACCATGGATCAGCTCGCGGGCGAGCTCTGGACAGCCCGGAAACGTATGGACTGCATCCATGGCATATCCCTTCATGACCGTGCCGATCCAATTCGGCGTCTGCGGCGTGAGATGGCGCTCATGCGTCAGGATCTCCTCTCCATAGAAGATGGAGATTGCGGGCATGTTGGATAGGCTGAACAATTCGGCCTGATCGTCCCCCACGATCAGCACGACGTCGGGTGCAACCTGCGCCAGGCGGTCGGCCATGTAATCCAGAGCCTTCTGCGATGCGGCCTCGATCTCCAGGAACTTCGCCTCGGTCGCCAGCGCCGCATAAGGAGCGCCGTTTTCGCGGGCGAGCTCGTCGTAGGACACATAGCGGCCATCGGAGAGATTGAGAGCTTTGTTCTTGAGATCGTCAGCCGCGCGCTCGCTCCAACGCTTTCCCTCCAGCGCGAGCATGGGGGTGTGCGACGCGGCGAGGCCGAGAACGATTTTCGCCATTGGACATTTCCTCTCTTTTAATTTTACCAGATGGACTATATTGCTACGAGCGATCGCGAATGGCAATCGCCTCGACGCAATTCCCAGGGCTTGCGACGGTCGCTTTTTAATTATACCATGTGGAAGATTTAGTGGTCGCAAGACCCGCGCTATCCATCCAGGGAGAAATGTCCGCATGATCATCGACGCCCACGCGCATCTCGTCGCGCCGCCGAGCTTCTACGCCCATCGCGGAAATCTCCAGGTCGCGCGCGGCCAATACGGCATCTATCACGCCAAGATCCCGGATGCAGAGCTTGAGAAATCAGCAGCCCAGAACGTGCAGATCATGGACGGCGTCGGCACCGACATCCAGGTTCTCTCACCCCGGCCTTTCATGATGCTGCATGGCGAGAACCGCTGGGACGACATCGTCAGCTGGGCGCAGGACAACAACGACATGATCGCACGCACGATCAAGTTGCACCCCAAGCGCTTCCGCGGCGTGGGCGGCCTGCCTCAAGCGACGGGCGTGCCGGTTGAAAAGATGTTCGACGAGATCAAGCGGTGCATCAACGATCTCGGCTTTCTGGGCGTGTTGATCAATCCCGATCCTTCGGAGGGGGCCGGCAAGTCGCCGCCGATGGGCGATTCCTATTGGTATCCCCTATACGAATTCCTCTGCGAGCACGATATCCCTGGTCACATCCACAGCTGCGCCTGCTGCGGCCGCGAAACGTATGACGAGCACTTCATCACGGAAGAGAGCCTTGCCATCACCTCGATCTCCCGGTCCGACGTGTTCAAGCGCTTTCCCAGCTTGAAGCTGCTGATCAGCCATGGCGGCGGCTCCGTGCCGTATCAAGTCGGTCGCTGGCGCTCGAATCGCCAAATGTTCGCCGCCGCCTCGGGGGCGAAGGCCGAGACTTTCGACGAGACGCTCAAGCGCTTCTGGTTCGATACGGTACTGCACTACAAGAAATCGCTGGAGCTGCTGTTCGACGTGGTCGGCGCCGATCGGTGCGTCTTCGGCACCGAGCGGCCGGGCAGCGGCGGCGGCATCGATCCAAATTCGGGCAAGCCCTATGACGACATCAGGCCGGTAATCGAATCGATCACCGAGATCAGCGAAGCTGACAAGAAGGGCATTTTCGAAGGCAACGCGCGCCGTCTGTTCGCGCGGCTTGACGTCTGACCGGTTGGGGAGGAGCAGCAATGACTGCACGCCGCAGCATCGAAATCGAAGGCTTCAGCCATGGCGCTCAGCCGATACCCGCAGCGTCTCGCGTCGGCAATATCGTCATGACCGGCGGTGTCTATGGGTTGGATCTCGCGGCAGGAAAGATTCCTGACGAGGTCGAGAAACAGGTTGAACTGATGTTCGACAATCTCAAGCGCATCATGGCGGCAGCCGGAGGTGCGATGGATCGCATCGTCAAGATGACGGTTTACGTCAAGGTTCCGGAAGCCCGACCGGCCGTCAACAAGCATTGGCTGGAAGCGTTCCCCGATGCAGCTTCGCGACCTGCACGGCATACATTCCAGAACGATCATCTGCCGGCCAACATGCTGGTCCAATGCGATGCCATGGCGGTTCTCGAGTGACCACCTCAACGACATCTGACATTGTCGCCAGACTGATGGAACTCGACACCTGCGCGGTGTCCGACGCGCTCGACAAGCTCAACTTGCCGGGCGCTGTCATCGGAGTCTCGGCCCTCACCGGCCCGACGCGAGTCGCCGGACGAGCCGTTACGACGAAGCTCGGCGCACCTCTGCCGAACCTCCCGAAACGCCACCTCGGCGCGGGAGCGGTGATGGCGGCAGAACGTGGCGACATCATCGTCGTCGAGCATCGCGGACGGACCGATGTGTCTGGCTGGGGCGGCCTGCTCAGCCTCGGCGCCGTCAAGAAGGGCGTTTCCGCTATTCTGATTGACGGCGCCTGCCGAGACCTTGATGAAAGTCGCGCGCTCGGGCTTCCGGTCTTTGCGCGCGCAGCCGTACCCGTGACCGCTCGCGGCCGGATCGCGGAGCATTCGTTCCAGGAGCCGATCACGTTCGGCAACGTCGCCGTCAAGCCGGGAGACTATGTCCTAGCCGATGGCAGCGGCGTGGTGTTCGTCGACCAACTCCGCGCCGAGGAGATCATCGCTACGGAGCCGAGGACATTTTTGGGCGCGAGCGGGCGATGGCGGCAGCCATCGATCGCGGCGAAGCGATCGGCAACGTCATGGCCGGGAACTACGAAGATATGCTGAAAGGGTAGCGCAGCAAATGACACAGGACGCGGCTGAAAACCTCAAGACATTCGGGGTGACGACCCTGTCAGATGCACTGGATCGACTGGGCATCGAGGGGCAGTGTCTCGGGATCATGCCGTTTGCGCGCTCGATGCGTCTTGCCGGCCCGGCCTTTACGATCCGAATGCTACCGACCGGCCAGAGCGGCGGTTCGGTCGGCGACTATATCGATGATGTGCAGCCCGGCCAGATCGTCGTCATCGACAATGACGGTCGCATGGACGCCACGGTCTGGGGCGACATTCTGACCCTGGTCGCCGACCGCCGCGGCATCGGCGGCACCGTCATTGACGGCGTCTGCCGCGATATCGACCGCAGCATCGAACTCGACTATCCGATCTATGCCCGGGCCAACACGATGCGGACTGGCAAGGATCGCGTCACTGCCGACGCCTACAATGTGACCGTGCAAATTGCCGGTATCCGCATCGCGCCTGGCGATTGGCTGGTCGGGGATGGCGACGGCGTGATCTGCATCCCGGCGAGCCGCGTCCAAGAGGTGATCGAAGTCGCCGGACAGATCGCAGCCGCAGAGGAGAAGATCCGCGAAGCCGTGCTGCGCGGCGATCGCCTCGACGAGACACGGAAGAAGTTGCGCTACCATGCGCTGCAAACGCGCGAGAGCGGCGCCAAGGCTTGAATTTAGAGACGCGTCTGCTCGGCAGACGATGGCTCGGCTTTGCGATTCACGCAGTTTCTGGCTTCAAGGAAGCTGCAGGCGGTCTAGAGGCCTGCCAATAGTGGAAATTAGCCCATGCATGTTGCGCATACCGGTCGTGGCAGCGGGCCTGCGCCGGGCGCGTGCCGGCAGGCGACTCGACAGGAGAGCGTCAATGCCTATTTCTGGCTCCGAATTTAACCTCCTGTTAGTAACGCTGTTAAGTCCCCAAGCATTTTAAGATGACGACCAGTCGATCCCTCCTAGGCTTTCAAAAAGTCACGGAGCGCGATTGATGAATGATCCCTTAATGACGTTGGGAGATGTGTACCGTCGGACGGTTCGCGACGTTGCGATCGGGCTTGTCTTAACTGTTCCGCTGGTTTGGCTAGCATACGCCTATCTGTTCGGACCGGAGGGCAACGTGAGCAGCCTTTATGCGACAGGTTGCGTCGCTCTGCTTGGTACGCTCGCCTCCATTGGAATTGGAGGCGCCATGAGCCTGCGCAGCAACCTGCTGCAGCAAAAGTTGATCGCGACCCAGGCCGAGCTCCTAAGACTTTCGAGAGTTGACCAACTCACCGGTCTCTTGAATCGAAGAGGATTTAACGAGGTTGCAGCCAAGGCTCTCGCAGAGGCATACGATCGTCACCTTCCCGCTATAGGCTTGATGATGGATATCGATCGGTTCAAGGGCATAAATGATCAATACGGTCATGATTTCGGTGATGCGGTGCTGGTTGAAATCGGGGACGTGCTCAAGTCGTTCGCGAAGGAGCATAGCCTCGTGATTGGCAGGCATGGAGGCGAAGAATTCGCGGCGCTGCTGTTGGGCGTATCTCCGAGCGATGCAGTTTTACTCGCTGAGCAGTTGCGGCAGGCTTGCGGGCAGAGAGAAGTTGCCCGAAATGGTGCCTTGACCAAGGTCACGGTTAGCATTGGGCTGGCGGTTTCCAAGGGAAGCGAGGGATTGTCGAAAGTACTTGGCCTTGCAGACGAAGCTTTGTATCGCGCCAAGCGTGCAGGGCGAGATCAGGTTTCGGTGCGCTATAGCGATACCATTGGCGTTTCCGCTTTGGGCTTCACCTAATCGTAGCAACCGCACTCTTTCTCCACGCGCGCGCAGCAGCCTCACTTGGCGCGAACTCCGAGACTCTAACTGCTGCTGGATGAAAATTCAGTGGCAGGTCAAGCCGCCGCGAGCGAGCGCTTCCTGCTATTGCTCAAAGCTAAGATCGGGATGGCCAAGGCTTTGGCCAATCTACCCAAAAAAGATTTGCGTGTGTCGAAGACAGACGTTGATCGAGCTTTACGAGTCCGGATCAACTCGATAGCCTTCGAACAGATCTTGCCTTGATCCGAAAAGAGAGGCCGTACTCTTGGTAGTAGAGTACGGCCAAGTGGGAGGGAGCTTGGTGAACACTCCGCCGGGAACTTAGAGAAACAATCAGCGCCACGGGCGCATTGGTCATTCAGTCAGTGATCGAGTGTCGAGTTTAGAGTGAATAGGGCTGCAGCTCAGCTTTGATCGTCACCCATTGCCATTGAGTGAACTCTTCCCAGTTAGCGATACCGCCGATCGATGTGCCATTGCCCGATGTGCCGGAGCCGCCGAAGGGATTGACCACATCGTCGTTGATCGTCTGATCATTGATGTGTAGCAAACCCGTTCGTAATTGCTCGCCAATTGCCATTGCCCTGCCGATGTTGCGCGAGATGATCACAGCAGAGAGCCCATATTCGGTATCATTCGCCATTTGCCCGGCCTGTACATCCGTCTCAAATGGGACAAGCACCGCGACCGGAGCGAAGAGCTCGTCACGATAGGCCGGATTGGTGGGTGAGATCTCCGCCAGCACGGAGGGCTGAAGAAACAGGCCCTCCGCCTTGCCTCCCGTTAGCAGCCGAGCTCCCTCGGTGACGGAGCGGTCAATCAGGGTTAGTGCATGATTTAGCTGATGCTGATTGATCATCGGACCGAGGGCAACGGAAGGGTCGAGAGGGTCGCCAACTTTCAAAGTCTTCGCATATCTGACGAGCGCATCGCTGAAAGCGTCGAAGATGTTTCTCTGCACGAGAATGCGTCCAGCGCTCATGCAAACTTGTCCTTGATGAAAGAACGCCGAAAAGGCGGCGGCACGAACGGCGGTATCCAGATCTGCGTCGTCTAGGATGATAAGTGAGTTCTTGCCGCCAAGTTCGAGGGACACCTTCTTGAGATGCTGTCCAGCCACCTGTCCGACCATTCGCCCCGCCCTGCTCGACCCGGTAAATTGGATCATCGCCACATTGGGGTCCTTGCACAGAGCCTCACCAGCATCCTCTCGACCGGGCAGCACCTGAAGAACGCCTTTCGGCACACCCGCCAATTCGAAGAGGCGCGCAATAACGAAGCCACCACAAATAGCAGTCCGCAGATCCGGCTTGACTACCACCGCGTTTCCGACGGCCAGGGCCGGCGCAATGGCGCGCTCGGCAAGGTAGAGCGGGAAATTGAAGGGTGATATCACGCCGATCACCCCGAGTGGGCGTCGCCGCACGAAGCTGATGCGCCCTCCCGGGCTTGGAAGCACGTTCCCTTGAGCTTGCGAGGGCATCGCAGCCGCAAGCCGGATTGCTTTGAGCGTACCTGCGAGCTCGATCTCAGCCTTCAAGCGGACCGCGCCGCTCTCTCGCATGATCCAGGTGACGATGTCATCCCTATAACGCTCGCCGACTTCGCACGCCTTTAGAAGTATGTTTTCGCGTGCATCTGGCGCCGTCGCGGCCCACGAGACCTGCGCCTGCCGTGCATTCGCAGAAGCGCTCCCAATGTCGACCGCGCTTGCAAGACCAACCTTACCAATCACCGCACCGGTCGCAGGTTCGACTGCCTCAAAGGCGGATTTGCTAGATGACCATTCGCCCGTGAAGAATTGCCCAGTCAGCACCGAGCCTGCCACGATGTTGTCGCTAACCATTTCTTTCATTCTCCAAAATGTCCCGGGTCAATTGGCGTCGAGCACGCTCGACTGCTTCTCAAGAGCCCTCACCTGAACGGCGGGGGCGGATTGTCCAGGTGCACTTCAGCGCAGCATGATAGGGACAGCCAGCCCATGCCTGATCCTCGGCATGACGTCCGATAAAGTAGGATGGAAACTGTTCATCAAGGACATTGATCCGATTACGCAGCTTCTTCCTGTTTTCCGCCGGCATACTGCTCCTTTGTTCCATGTAGCTGATCCGCGGATCAGGAAGGAGCGTCTTTGCAATCCAGGCCACGCAGCCCAACGATCGCGGTATGAGTACTTGAGCCAAGGGATGCGCCGGCGGAATGCCATGCGCCTTCAGCGTCGAAGGCAGCGCCATTGATCGCAACATCTGGTGACCCAACCACCGCAAGCCTGGCGGAAAATAGCGATAGCTGAACTGATCGAAGAGCGCGTTGACGATCAGATTCCCTCTCTCGGTCACTGATCGCTCCCTGCTTTCGAAATCCCGGCAAAATGCAACGAGACCGTCCCAGTCCTTAGGATACCCGTGTAAAGGTACGCCACCTTCGGCGACGAATAGCTTTGCCATCTCACCCCAAAACTTGTGAGCTGCTATTTTTGCTTCTCGTTGAAGCCCTTCAATCCCATCGCCTTGAATGCCAGATCCATGGCGATCGCCGTGAAGGCAAGCGTGTAGATCTAATCTTCGTGATCAGAAAAATCGCCCGGGTACTGTTTGGCATAATGGGCGTGGAGCTTGTTGATGTTTTCGACGGATTTGATGGTGCGATCGTCCTGAGGACCGTAATACCACCAGGTTGTGTTGTTGATTCCGGTCTGTTCGGCGCGATGAGTGGCTCTATAAAGAAGCTTTCCGCCATCCTCGCGCCAAACGGCCCGAGCGCCCCACTCAGTCACTACGAAGTTGGGAAATGTGAAACAATACGAAAAATTCTGTATGAAATCCGTCAGGCCGTAACAGCTGGATAGCCGCCAAATTTCAGCATAATCGACGTGCGGATCGAGTTGCTCGATCCTCCTGTTGATCCACTTGTAGCCCTTCTTCATGATCGTTACTCCGCCATTCCATGACTTCGCGGCTTGGCGCGGAGCTCGGCTTGTACAAAGAGCCGCATCGCATACGCAGGGAGTCGACCGGCGTTTCCCCAATGCGCGCAACCAGTAGCGCAGACACGAACTTCAAACTGATTTTGCAAAGGCGATTGAGCACCTAGGCGGCGCTCTTGCAAAATGCGGTGCCGCGACAACTCGTGCCGGGGCCCTGCGCAAGCTGCGGGAGGAGCTTGCCGGCGGCTGTGCATCGACTTGAGTGAGAAAAATCGAAAGCGCGCGGAAACAGGCGACCAATCGGGACGTCGCTCGAAATGAGCTACTCGGTCAAGCGAACCAAATGTTGGCTGATCCTTAAGACCAGCACACACAATCCGGACGCTCCGACTTGAGCCTGACGGAGCCTTCGACTGCTCGAACAGGCGGACTAAGCCCATCGGACGGATCCTCCTATATGTCAGTTTTGACTTATAGTAAGAATACATCAGGTTATCGCATATGGCAATCCTTACATATTACCTGCCGGTGGACCAACCTTATGTTTTTCTGTTTCTGCTCAGCAAAGCGGAATTCCCGAATGCGGGGCGGCGAGGTGTGTACCGCGCTCGCCGATTGCCTGATTGAAAGGTATGAACGCGAAGAATTCGCCGTGGCAACCGCCGAGCAGTAGCGGCAAACAAGAAGGTAGGAAGAAGTTACCACGATTGCCCTATCGAACCTTAGTCGGCATCGACGTGATCACGGATGGCGCGATGGCCGCCTAGGCGATGAGACTTCCCTGGCGATGCGGTCACTTTATTCGGCGAAAGGATCGTAGACTTCGCACTTCATGCGAGCTTAGACGGAGGTGCCTCCGTCGATGTTCTTGCGCAGCTCCGAGGAAAGAACGTCCGGACTTGTGTTGAACGTTAATATCTGACTTAACGATGCGACCAGCGAGTGTCGTCGCGAAAACCGAACAACGAAATGGTCAAACATCAGATTAATGCTCACACCTTTGGTCAACTCGAAGAACCGAGACTGACATCCGAGATGTTGTTGTCGATAGCAAAGCTCGCAACCCTGCTCCAATTCGAACCATGCCGTCTCCGGAGCCGGCGGATCATTATCAGCTGAATGCCGCCCTCTCGGCAAAAGCGATCATGGCGACTGCGCCTTATGTGCATGTCGCGGAAAGGGTCGTGATTGTGCCTGACGCAATCACCCTATTCGGCGTAACAGCGGCGAGAGAGCGTCCCCGCGAGAACGTATTGGCGGAGAGGCCTCTTTGAGCCCGGCCCCTATACCTCTTTCGACATCTCTCGCTCGCACCGGTGCCAGGCACCTGGGGAATTTGCCAAAGGGGTTGCGTCGAATTGGATAAAAGCGAATGAGAACTTGGCTGCTCGCAGAAACTAGATCGGCATCTCAACGTCTTTCAGCATTTCGAATCCGCGCGTAGCGTTGGCTCTCGTCAGGCTCCGGCAAGCCAAGAGATCTGCCTACTGGTTTAGCTGCGGCAACGGCTGGATAGCGGATGTGGCTCTCTGTGATGCAGCAATGAAGCAGCAGAGAGCAATGAGATCGACGGCCGCTGCCGCCGACCCGAGACCAAGATAGCCAGTCGTCTGGACCAATGTCCCGCCCAGGAGCGGTCCAATCATGTTGCCGACCAACATGGCTGGGGTCGCAGCAACCGCGCGCCCGGTGAGATCAAGGCGCGCGAGATGCCCGAAGACAAAAGTATGCGTGAACAACATTATGAACGGGAAAACGACCGCTCCGACCGCATACGGCAAGAAACCGCTAGAGCAAGAGATTAGGACAGCTACCGCTCCCTGCAGCAGGGTTCCAGTCATCGCGACCCGCATCGGCGGAAGCCGCTTTTGGAGAAACGCGGCGAGCAGGGTCGGTGTCATAGCCACCAGACCTAACGTGACCAGAACGCTTTGGATCTGGACAGGCGACAGTCCGCGATCGGTGCCCATCGGTTGTAGGAAACTGAATATCATTGCCTGGACGAGCGACATCAGGACGATTCCAGTGATAATGAACCACACAGGGCGTGTGAATCCAGCGGCATCCCTGACGAGGTCTTCGCTGATGGAAGCAGAGGGAAAGAAGAAAGTCGCTATTGCGGCTGCCACGGCCGTAACTGCGGCAAAGACCTCAAAGATGGCTGGTGGACCGAATTTCGTGATGAGAGTCGCCGATGCGCCGAGCAATATTACCGCGAAGACTCCAAGCGTTAACCCCCCCATTGCAAAGACACGATGTGGGTTATCCGTGCGACTCCTGTCGCCAATCCAGCGACGAAGTGGCCAACTGCCAGAATGCTAAATTCGGTGAAGCCGGCCATCACATAGAAGGTCCCGGCACTGATGCCGAAGCCCAGCGTCGGCATCCAGCGCCCCGGAGCGCGATGGAAGAATGGCGATAGTGTAACGCTTGCAAAGACCATGGCTCCTAGAAAGAGGGTCGGAAGCGCCCCCGCTCGCGCCGGTGAAAACGCATATTCCGAGATCAGAACACCGACCCAAATCGGAAGTGCGGGCTGGTCTATCATCCCAGCCATGTGCCCTGTCACTAATGAAATCTTTGACCCCAACGAGTTAATCTGCGCCATTTTTTCCTCCCGTATGATAGTCGGCCCTCGTGAATTGCAGCTCCGCACCGATGCAGGCATGATGAAGGCATCCGACAGCTATGGAGAGCCGCGACGCTCGCTCCCCACTGCCATCGAAACTCTTGAGCTGCCGGCGCGCGCCTCACAGAGTGCTTTGCTATCCATCGAGAGCATCATGGATGAGAGCTCTAGACGGGACGATTGCCCGTTGCTTCAACTAGCCATCGCGGCCAATTACCAATGGCATCTGCACAAAGCGCAGCTGCTTGCGAAAATGGCTTCACCGTTGATCAGCAATTGAGGATACCCAGCACCGGTCAGAGCGTTTGGTGCAGAGTTCGGACGTCATTCCGAACAGGTCAGGTGCGTCCACCCCCGAGCGGCAATTCACGGCCTTCCTCCATATGTCATTTATTACTTACTGGCTAGCAGGCATGAACATATATGTCAAATCTGACGTATGGATGCGCGTGGCCGGCAACTATGCAGAACCGCAAAGAGCGCCAGATTTGAAGCTTGGGGCTTTTGTTGTGCCCACGAGAATACGCCGATTGGGACGGCTGATGTCGTCGCATTCGACAACGTCTGGCAGGAGAGCAGACCTGATAAGAAGGTCTACGACATTGCTAGCAGTGGTCTTGTTCTCGACCATACCCATGTTGCGCCGTGCGCTTTCATAAGCACGGTCGGAAACGCACGTCCGAGCCACGTCGACTGTAGCTGGGCCGAGTTCGACGCGTCACCGGCATTCTGAGACGAGACCAATGTGCCACGCTCCTGATCAATTCAGTGGCGCTGCGCTTTCGATAGCCGTGGACGCTACGGGAGAGACATTCAGGACGATGATGTGGCGAGCTTTTTTAACGTCGTTCTGGTGCTCGGTCTCGCGATCGATTGTTTGATTCTCCTAAGGACCATCACTCGGTAGCTCGACAGCTACGGCGGTGACATCATTTCACGACGCTCGTGGATTGTGAAAGCGCGGTGAACGTCGTGCGACGCTGCCGGCAATCGCCGATCGTCGTGCACCGGATCGCCAAGCCCGAAGAGCTCTACGGTCGGATCCGGTGCAGGGAAAGGCATCACGAACTCCCGGTACAAACCGGCGCGGAGCGTGGCGGTTACCAAGCAGGACGCCAAAGGCCTTGTGGCATCGCGCTCGGGCTTCCCTATGGTGAGCTGGCCCTGGCGAGCCTGCTGGGCTCCTCCTGGCGCGAAGAAGAGTCCTTTAGTGGGGCTTCTACACGGAACCAGGCGATGTAAAGCGCCGGCAAGAAAAAGAGAGTCAGGAAGGTCGCAGCCATGATGCCACCGATCATCGATAGCGCCATAGGACCCCAGAAGACCTGCGGCGCGATCGGAAGCATGCCGAGGCTTGCTGCGGCGGCCGTCAGCAGGATTGGCCGCATGCGATGCTGTGTTGCCAGCACGACTGCCGACCATTGATCGTGACCCTCGTCAAGCATTTCGTCGATCTGCGCCATCAAGATAATCGAATTGCGAATGATGATCCCGATAAGGGCTAACGTACCGAGAATCGCGACAAAACCCATCGGTTTTCCGGATACGAGGAGAGCGAACACAACGCCGATCAAGCCGAGGGGAGCCACGCTTACGACAAGGAACAGCTTCGCAAAGCTTTGCAGCTGGACCATAATGAAGAACGCCATCGCAAGCAGCATCACAGGCACGACCGCAACGATTGGACCCTGACCCTTTGAGCTCTCCTCGACGGCGCCTCCGGTTGCGATCTTCATCGACGCCGGCAGGTTCGCGGCGAAGGTCTCGATAGCCGGCGCAAGCTGTTGGACGACAGTTGCCGGTTGCGTGCCATCGTGGATGGTGCCTCGAATCGTGATTGTTGGGACACGGTCGCGTCGCCAAATAATGGGCTGCTCCAGGTCATAGCGAAGTGTTGCGAACGAGAGCAACGGGACCACCTGTCCATTGCCAGTCGGGATCTGCAACGACTGCAGCGTTTCGATTCGGCTGCGTTCGTCGTTTGCGGCGCGCCCAACGATGTTGACCTGATAAATGCTATCGCGCATCTGTGTAATGGACGTCCCGCCGACAAGGCCGTTCAGTATCGAGGCAACATCGACGGAGTCGAGCCCGAGCTGCCTCGCCTTGTCTTGCGCTATTTCGACTTGAACGACCTTGCCTGGCTCGTTCCAATCAAATGTCGGAGGGTCAAGATGCGGGTTGTCGCTCATGATTTTGGCGATCTCCAGTGCCTTGGCGCGCAATTGCTGGATGTCCGGCCCGCTGAGGCGGTATTGCAGCGGACGTCCAACCGGAGGTCCAAGGTCGAGCGGGTGGATGAAGACGTCGATCCCGATGAATTGATCGGCCGCGGTCTTTCGCAATCTGCTTTCGATCCGATTGCGAGCTTCAAGTGACTTGGCTACGACGACCACCTGGCCGAAATAGTTAAAGGCCATCTGCTGGTCGAGTGGCAGATAGAAGCGGATCGCACCTTGCCCAACATAAGAGCTCCAGCTTTCGACGTCAGGATCGGAGGCCAGCCCTTTTTCGAACTGGTCGATCTGCTTCTTGGTCTCAAGGATCGTGCTGCCCTGCGGAAGCGTCAAGTCGACGAGCAGCTCGGACCGGTCTGACGACGGGAAGAACTGCTGCTGCACAAATCCCATACCGACGATTGCCACCGCGAGCAGACCGAGGCTTCCGCCGATTGTGACCCAGCGGAAGCGCATCGCGGCCTCCAGTAGAACGACAAAGTAGCGGGATAGCCGGCCGACACCGATATGGTCGTGATGTTTCATGGTTTTTGGAAGGACCATGACGCCGATCAGTGGAGCGAACAGAACGGCTACCACCCAGCTGGTTAGTAGCGATGCTGCGATTACGAGGAACAGAGTGTAGGTGTATTCGCCAGCCGATGAGCCGTTGAACCCAATCGGGATAAAGCCTGCGACAGTTACCAGGGTTCCGGTTAGCATCGGAAATGCGGTCGAGGTGTAAGCAAAGGTCACTGCGTTATAGAGATTGTCCCCGCGCTCAAGGCGGTGCACCATCATCTCGACTGTTATCATTGCATCATCGACGAGCAGTCCAAGCGCGATGATCAGCGCACCTAGGGAAATGCGCTGCAGCGTTACTCCAAAATACTGCATGATGACGAACACGACCGCCAGCACGAGCGGAATTGAGAACGAGACCACCAGCCCTGCCCTCACTCCAAGACTGATCAGGCTTACCACCAACACGATGGCTATGGCCTCAACGAGCGCTTCGGTGAAGCCGCCGACTGCCTGCTCAACTATCTTCGGCTGATCGGAAACCAGGTGGAGTTCGACGCCTACCGGAAGCGTGGCCAAGATGTCGCGCATCTTTGCTCTCAGCGCCTCACCAAATTGAAGCACATTGCTAGAGGCCATCATCGCGATGCCGAGCCCGATCGCAGGCTTTCCATCGACACGAAATAGCGGATCGGGTGGATCGCGATATCCACGGGTGATGGTCGCGACGTCGCTAAGCGGAAGGAAGCGGTTGTCGATGCGCAGGTTGGTGCTTCGAAGGGCCTCTTCCGAAGCGAATTGACCGCTTACGCGCAGCGAAACTTGTTCTGGGCCCGCTTGTACGACGCCTGACGGCTGCACTGTGTTTTGATTTTGCAGTGTCTTGATGAGCGACTGCATATTAAGACCGAGTGCCGCCAGCTTGCGCGTGGAGATGTCGAGATAGATGACCTCATCTTGTGCTCCGATCACCGTGATCTTGCCGATGCTTGGCACGGTGAGAAGTTCCGAGCGCACCCGCTCGACATAGTCGCGCAATTGCCGTGGGCTGAGTCCGTCGGACGTAAACGCGTAGATGTTGCCGAAGACATCGCCAAATTCGTCGTTGAAGGAGGCTGCGCCTACGCCTGAAGGCAGGGTGTACTGGATGTCCTGAACATGTTTGCGGACCTCATAGAATAGCCACGGCACGTCCTTTGGCTTGGTGGTGTCCTTCAGATTGACCAAAATCGTGGTCTGACCGGGCGTCGTGTAGCTCTTGACGTAGTCGACCGCGCCGATCTGTTTCACCTCCTTTTCAATCCGGTCGGTCACTTGATTGAGCATGTCGTCAACCGTCGCGCCGGGCCATTGTTGCTGGATCACCATAGTCTTGATGGTGAACGGAGGATCTTCCTCGCGACCGAGGCTGCGGTAGGCGAGCAGGCCCGCTATCGCGGACGCTATCATCAGGAACCAAACGAACGAGCGATGCTTTAGGGCCCATTCAGATAGATTGAAGGAGGTCACGACTGATTCTCTTGCAAAAGTTTGACGAGTTGTCCTTCGGAGAGGGAATGCACGCCGGCAGTGATGACGCGATCGCCAATCGACAAGCCGGATGTAACTGCCACGCGGTCTCCCCTGTGGGCGCCGAGCATCACAGGACGTGCTAGAGCCCTCTTGTTTGCTCCCACGATCCAGACGGCGTCCTGACCTTCGATTTTCAAAAGAGCACTAACCGGAATCTCCATTTGGCCCTCCTGTGCAGCCGCGAGGCGGATCGTGGTTCCCAGCCGAAACGCTTCAGGTGGATCTTCGATGGTGAACCGAATGCGCCGAGTTCTGGTCGAGGAGTCCGACTGCGGCGCGATCTCACGGACGACCGCCTTGGCTGCGATGCTATCCTGGACGAGGAGCGATGCCCGAGAGGATGAACCTTCGATGAATTGGCCAATTCGGTCGTCCGGTATGTCGAACACACCGTCGCGAAAAGTTGGGCGAGCGATGGTGACAACCGTCTGGCCTACCGAGACGACCTGGCCGATTTCCGTGGACCAGGAGACGACGACACCGTCATAGCTGCTGTTTAGGGTCGTGTAGCCGAGTTGTTCGGTCGCCTTCTGCAGACTCGCCTCAGCTTGCGTGGCGCGTGATTGGGCGCTCTGCTGGGCTGCTGTTGCCGCATCGAGGTCCGCCTGTGTCCCGCTGCCCGTGCTGAACAGTTTGTGCTTTCGTTCCAGAGTGGCCTCGGCATTGGCAAGGACCGCTCGAGCGTTGGCCAGATCGGCCTGGCTTGAGACGATCGCGAGCTGCGCGACGGTCGAATCAAGGGACCCGAGTCTTTGCCCCTTGGCAACGAGATCTCCCACATTGACGTCGCGCGAGCTCATTCGCCCCATTGTTTGAAAGCCAAGCTCGGCCTGGTACCGAGGCTGCACCGTTCCGGTGAAGGTGTCGATCCTCTACGAGGCCGGTTGCACAACCATGGTGAGCACGGGACGAATGACGGGCGATTCGAGGCTCTTCTCCTCGCACCCGGAAAGCGCCGCGGCGCAGGCGAAAAGTAGCAGCCGCAAGACCGTGGGTGCGGGCGACGTCATGGCTCGGCTCCGTAGGCGACCGCGACAACCTTCCCTGGATACAGCAGTTGTACGCTGGAAGTTACGACACGCTCGCCTTCTTCCAATCCGGCGGCCAACGCGACCGCTCCAGTGAGATATTCCTGCACGACGACCCCGCGAAGCCGGGCCTTGTTCTCGCTATCCAATATCCAGACTGCGGGCTTACCGTTGGCTGCAAACAGCGCGCTCGATGGAATGACAAAGGCAGGCGATAACTCCCAACGGGCTCTACCGACGACGGCCGAACCGAGTGTCAAATCGGCCGGCGCTCGTTCGACCGCGACCTTGAGCGTAACGGTGCCGGTGGCCTGATCCAAAATCGGCGAGATCTCGCGCACAGAGCCGGCAACAGTTACATTCGGCATCGATTGCGAGGTGATGTCGACAGTCCTGTCGTTTGGCGGATTGGTGACAAGAATCTCGGGAACTTGGAATACCGCATCCCGCGGGCCATCCTCGGCAAGGGCGAAAGCCGTCTGTCCGGCCTGCACAACCTGGCCGACTTCGATACTACGTGAGACAATGATGCCGTCCCGTCCTGCCTTCAATTCCGTGTAGGTTAGCCGCTCGCGTGCCGTATTCAGGGCAGCTTGTGCGCTGTTGACCTGCGCCTCATCTGTTCGAAGCGTGGCTAACGCCTGATCGAATCGCTCACGTGTGGTAGAGCCACTGCTAAGCAGAGACTGTTGTCGCTCGAAATTTCGTTGGGCTTCCAGCAACTGCGCATTCGCAGCATTCAGCGCTGCTTCAGCACTGGTAACATCGGTCTGCTGCTCGGTCCGTTCAAGATGCGCGAGAGTTTGACCTGCTTTGACATACTGCCCAACCTCGACGTCGCGACGGACAACTCGTCCACTGGTCTGAAATGCAATGTTCGAAAGGATGCGAGCCTGGATCGTCCCAGTGAGGGGAAGGTCTGGCGTGATGTGTTGCCGGCGGGCGGTGGCGACGGTCACGCGCAACAGCGCCGAAGACTTGTCACCCGCTCGCGCCATCGAGTTCGGGAACGCTGTAAGCACGGTCGCGACGAGCGCGAGCGACGTGCGGAATTGCGCCCTGTTGGCCAGCCGCGGCATTAGGTCCCCTTCTTCGCTGGGCATTTGCAACATGCTGATTTAACTCAAAGTTTCAAGTTGTCTGAGCGCCCCGCCAAAGAACTCCAAGGCGTAATATTCAACAGGCGTTGAATATTTAGTTGCATCGTTCTAAACGTCAAGAGGTCGGAATGGTCGATGGAGGAGGAGGGATGTCTCGAAAAGCCGTGAGAACGCGCGGTCGACCACGGAAGGGCTCAGAACTAGAGGCCGACAACCTTCTCGATGCAGCGCTCGACGCATTTGCCGAGCACGGTTTCGAAAAGGCAAACCTCCGCTCAATCGCTGCTGCCGCGAAAGTTGATGTCGCCCTGATCTCTTACCACTACGGATCAAAACTCGAACTATGGAAGGCCGTAATCGAGTCGTTTTCGGGGGAGGCGATGGCTCTGCTCGCATCCGTGCGATCGGATGGGGCAGAAGTGTCTTCGAGGGAGCGCCTAGAGCTTACGATTGAACAATTGATCAATGTGGGCCAGCGTAAGCCGCAATTTGCGCGATTTGTCATCAACGAGGTTGCCGGGATCGACCAGAGCGAGCGATTTGAGTTCTTTCACAATGCCCTAACTAAGCCACTCCGAGAAACCTTGGTACCCTTGATCGCAGCAGTCAATCGGAGTGGCAACAGCCGGAAAGTCGATCCGAACTTGCGATTCTTTGCCGCCCTCGGCGCGATGTCGATGTCCATGGCTAACCGGCAATTCATCGCGCGATTTGCGCCGGTTGCTAAAGACGACAAGCAATTCCGCAAGGAGCTGATCGCCGTCATTAGCGCAGTGATGTGTCCCGAAAACGCCTAGCAGGCTGCTGAATTAGTAGCCGATCGACGGGCGAAAAAGAGAATGTCGTCGCCGCCTGAGTTTACCAAAAGGAAGTAGGAGGCTGCCCAGCCACGTCGTGATCGCAACGTTTCCACGACACGGCTCACAGCTGCACCGCCAGCAAAGTTTGTGAGGCGGCGGTCGTGACTAGTGTGGGTGCTGACCTGTCACTCAATTGTTATCCAGCGGACGATCAGAGTCTGCGGGGTTTCCGCAACGAACTCGAGGCAAACATATTGAGTGCTATCCCGACATGACTATCGACGGTGTGTCCAGGTGACCTTGTGGTGAGTGCCCGTTCAAGACGAGCAATGAGACGTTCAGCCCGGAGAGTTCCGGCGAGGACAGGTGATCCGTGTTAGGCCCGTTAGGCTGCGCGGATCGCTTCCAGGAATGTGGCGACCTCGGTCTCTAGCCGGTTGCTTTCGCCGGACAGTGACTTCGCGGCGGCGAGCACGTTGAATGACGCCGTTTCGGTCTCGCTGGCGCCCCTCTGTACATCAACGATGCTGGCCGAAACCTGTCGGGTACCATGCGCCGCCTGCTGCACGTTGCGGGAGATTTCGCGCGTTGCCGCGCCCTGCTCCTCAACCGCCGCCGCGATCGTGGAGGCGATTTCTGACATGCGGCCGATGGTGTCTCCGATCGACTTGATCGCGCCGACCGAGTCCTGGGTTGCGCTCTGAATGCCTGTTATCTGCTGACCGATTTCGTCGGTTGCTTTGGCCGTCTGCTCGGCCAGAGCCTTGACCTCCGACGCCACCACCGCGAACCCGCGGCCGGCCTCCCCGGCGCGTGCCGCTTCTATAGTGGCGTTGAGGGCCAATAGGTTGGTTTGGCTTGCGATCTGGCTAATGAGTTCGACTACGTCGCCGATCCGACGGGCCGCCTTGGCGAGTTCGGCGACATGCTCGTTGGTCCGTCCCGCCTGCAGCACCGCTTCGCCAGCAATGCGGGCTGAATCTTGCACTTGGCGACCAATCTCGTCGACGGACGACGACATCTCCTCGGCGGCCGCCGCCACGGTCTGCACGTTGGTCGAAGCTTGTTCGGAGGAGCCAGCCACGGCAGCCGTGATCTGTTTGGATTGCTCGGCCGTGCTAGTCAGCATACCGGCCGACGCTTCCAACGCCGCGGAGGCGGACGAAACGGTCCTGATCACATCGCCGATCATGGCCTCGAATTCGCGCGCAATCTGGTCCAAGCGTTGGCCGCGTTTGAGTTTGCCCTCGGCTTCGCTGGCGGCCGCGGCGTCGGCAGCCTTTTGGGCGACTAGCTTGTCTTTGAAATGCTGTAGCGAGCCGGCAACTTGGCCGACTTCATCATTCCGGCCGGTCGATGGGATCTCGACGTCATGGTTTCCGGCCGCAAGAGTGCCGATCACCTCCGCAAGCTGGCCTAGCGGCGTCACCACGCGTCGGCGCAGCATTATGGTCACGCCAGCGAGCGTACCGAGCAGGGCCAGCACTGCAACTCCTGCAAGCACCAGCATCCCCAGCGCGCCGTCACGGACCGCCGAGGCGCGCTCGGCAGCTTCGGCCAAGGCGGCATCGCGGACGCCGAAGAACATCTGGATAGCGGGCACAATGACCTTGGCCATGTCGGAGGGACTGAGACTGTATTTGCCGTCGCCTCTGGCCGCCGGCATTTCCTTCTCGACGACCGGAATCGCCTTTCCGAAATAGGCTTCGACGGCCGCTTTCATGGCCGTGGCAAGGCGGGGCGGATTGCCGAGCTGGTCGATCGTGCCCTCGATGCGTTCTCGGTCGGCATCTAAGCGGCCCTGCATACGATCCATCAGCGCAAATTCAGCGGGAGTGAGCGGACGCGAGGCGCTCAAGGCCGGCGACAGTGGCGAGGCGTGGCTGCCGGCGGTCACCCGCAAATCCTGCGCGGTTCGCGCCAGGCTCAGCAGCGTTGCAAGTGAAGAATCGGCGCTGACCACCTGCCCCTCCAGCCGATTCAGGATCGGCTCGATCGCGCCGATCATCTCGGCAACAGTGGGAAGGAGTTCTTTGACCACCGCACTATCGCGCGATCCGAGGGATACGCGCACGGCCCGATCGGCCGCCGCATGAACATCCTTGAAACGGCGCCCGGTACGGTCCAGGCTTTGGATCATCGGTTCGCCACCATCAAGGGCCAGCAAACTGTTGCGGGCCAGGTCGAAGGCCGCATCGGCGGCGCTCGACGCCTTGCCCATCGCTTCGATCTGGGTCGGCGTGGCGGGCGTTTCCTGAAAGATCGTGATGTAGGGTGTACGAAGGCCCGCCAGGTGTTGACTGACCATCAGCACCGCGCCGAAAGCCTCGACCATTTTGATGGATTCGGAGCGACTAACGAAGATGCGCGTCTGCGGAAGCAGAACCTCGGCGCCGAGAATAACCGCAAACGTGGTCACCGTCAGCATCGACAGCGCAAAGAGCTTTCCGATTCGCATGCGTACCCCACATTTCGCATAAGTTTCCGAGAACCTATCGCGCTCTCGCTAATTCATCATTAAGTCCGGGACGCATCTTGGTGGCGGTATGCCTATGTATAGAATTGTCGTGTCGTCGATTGCGCCGCATCTCCTTGCCATCGACAGGAAATGGAAGGCGGCGAATCACGGCGTCTCGGGTGTGCGGTGATGCATCCCTCGCTACGGCTTTAACACCAGCTTGCCCATAACTTCCCGGCCATCAAGCATTCGATGCGCTTGCACAGCCTCCCTAAGCGGCAATCGCACCGTCACGGACGGATTGATGGCTCTTGCTTCCACGAGTTTGAAGACCTCTGACGCAATCCGTACGCGCTCTTGAGGAAATGGATCGTAGACGTGAACGCTATAAGCACGCACTGAGATGCTGCGGTCCATGTTCTTGCGCAAGTCCGCGAATAGGTCGGACGATGGAAGTCCCGACAGCGCATTGAACGTGACGATCTGTCCCAAGGGAGCAACGAGCTTGATGTTGTCGCGGAAATCCGGACCGACCAATTGGTCGAACATCAAGTCGACGCCCGTACCTTTGGTGATATCCAAGATCCGGGCACCAACCGCTTCAGAGCTGCTGTCGATCGCATAGCTTGCACCCCGCTCCAAGGCGAACGCTGCCTTGTTCGGGGCCCGGCAGACAGCTATCAGCTGTATCCCAGCAGCGCGGCAAAGATCGATCATGGCGCAGCCGACGCCGCCAGTAGCTCCGTTGATGGAGGCGACCTTTACCCGGCGCAGATCTGCAGCGTCATTCAACATGCCCCATGCGACCTGATAGTCGGGAATTGCGACCGCGCCCTCAATGTCTATGCCTTCAGGCAGCTTCGTGATCTCGTGGACATCGCAGGCGACATATTCGGCGTAACATCGGCGAGAAAACTTCCATGCGAGAACGGGCTGGCCCGGGGAGAAGCCTTCAACACCATCTCCCACCCGCTCAACATAGCCGGTTACACTGATCCCCGGCACCTCCGGATACTCCACGGGCCACGGGTAGCGTCCAGTCCTGACCAGCGCATCGTATTTCCCGACCCCGATGGTGTCGGTCCGAATGAGGACTTGCCCAGCCGCCGGTGTGGGAATTGGCAGATCGATGTATTTGAGGACCTCGGGTCCTCCCGGCTTTTCGACTTGAACAGCTTTCATCATGGCTGCGGGCATGAACACCTCCGTGCGCTGAATTGGTAAGGTCGTATTGGCGCGCTTAACCGCGGGCCGTTGTTGAAAGCAGATTGTTGGGTCCGCCTATCGGGAAGGTTTTAAGCGGCCGCTTTCGGGCGAGCTTTCACGTCGGTTCGTCGATCACCGCGTTTTCCAAAATTCCGACGCCTGAGATCTCCACCTCGACCCGGTCGCCAGCGCGCAGCCAACGCGGCGGAACGCGACGCGACCCAACTCCTGCTGGAGTACCGGTCGCGATGATATCGCCTGGCAGGAGCCTGAGAACACTGGACAGATAGCTTATAAGCCGCGGTAACCCATAGATCAGCTGGCTCGTCGATGCCTGTTGAACCACCTCGCCGTTTAAGCGCGTGGAAAGCGCGAGGCGGTCCGGATGCGGGACGTCAGTCGCCGCCACGATCCAGGGTCCTATGGATCCGCTCGAATCGAAATTCTTGCCCGTCATGCCAGTGGCAGAGTGTTTTTGGTAATCTCGGACACTGCCCTCGTTTAGACAGGTGTACCCGCCGACGTAGTCGAGCGCCCTTCCCTCCTCCACTCTGTGGCACGTCCGGCCGATGATGAGAGCAAGCTCCCCCTCGTAATCGAGGCGCTCAGACACTTTAGGCCGAAGCAGCAGCTGGCGATTCCCAACGAAGCTCTCGTGCGTTCGCTGGAAAAAAGTCGGGTAAGCAGGCGCCTCGTTTCCGGTCTCGTCTACGTGAGCTTTATAGTTGAAGCCAACGCAGAACACCCTGGCCCTAGCAGACAGGGGAGGAAGAAACTCAACGTCACCAATCTTCAGGTCAGGCTCGCGTGTCATAAGCTTTTCTGCGCGAGCCCAGCCTTCCGCAGCCACTACTTCATCGATATCAGATAGGCCTTTATCAAACGGCGACAGGGAGATGATGCCGTCGCCCTTCACAAGGCCGATGCTGACCGAGCCATTCCGAGCAAATCGAGCTACTTTCATTGAGATACCTTCTTTTTTTGAGGCGCTGATGAAGGCTGACTCAGCCGCTCTTTTCGCCGTTTTGGCTTAACGAGGCGGATGGGATCAAAGCAAAGATGACTGACGCCGCCAGCATCAGGGCGCTACTGGCGATGAGCGCGATGTCGTAGTTTCCCCGCAAGGCTTGAACCGCGGAAAACATCAGCGGGCCAATGGCTACGCCAATGGCGAACACGACGATAAACAGCCCGATCTTTTGCCCCAGCTGGGCAACGCCGAATTGCCGTGCGACAGTGTATGGGATGAGATCCGACTCTGCTCCCGCTCCAAGCGCAAGAAGAGCTGCGGCCAAATAAACCATAGAAGTCTGCCGTGTCGAGACCAACAGCAGTCCGGCAGCCACAGGACCGAGGCAACCAACGACCGCTACCAACCGTGGAGACCATCGATCAAGCATGGACCCGAGCAAGAAGCGGGCTACCAGCATCGTCATGCCGTATGTCGCCATCACAGCCGCCGCATCGACGGGCCGAAAGCCGCGATCGATCAACAACGGTGTCATGTGGACAATCATACCTTGAATGGCGAGCGTCATCAGTAGGAATGCCAACGCAAGCATCCAAAAAATTGGAGCAGACAAAAGCTCACCGAAGACAAGCTTGGAGGATTGCGCGGAAGCGGCGGACTTCTGAAAGCGCTCCTTGCCGGGAATGAGCCAGATGACGGCTACTGCGCCAAGGATTGCGACCCCAGCGCCGATCGCTGCGTAGCTGTTGCGCCAGCCGTATTCTGCAATGGAAAAGGTGGCGATCGCGGGCATTAACATGATGCCGGCGGCCGAGGCTGCATTAATGATGCCGAGCGCAAACCCACGAAAGGTCGAAAAAGTCCGAGTGACTATGTAGGTGAAAGCCGTGATCCCTTGCCCCGCGCCAAGGAGTCCGAGCAGGCCCATAAAGATTGCAAAACTTAAGGGATCACGTGGAAGTTGACCGAGTGCAATCAGGCCGAGCGCAAACAAAGCGAAAGAAAAGCCTGCAAAGACGCGCGGCCCATATCGGTCGACCAGCCACCCGACGATTGGCTGCGAGAAGCCGGAGCAGAGAGCAGCTGGCGCAAGAGCGGCAGCCACGCTGGCCCTCGACCAGCCCGTATCGTTGACAATTGGCAGCAGGAATGTTCCGAAAGTATAGATTACGATCGGCCCGAAATTGGTCAACATGCCAATTCCGGAACCGAGCACGACCTTTGTTGCCTCTATTCCACGTAGCTGAACCTGCGGCGACAGGTCGCCAACGGCCGGCAGCGCAGGCGTATTAACGCTCGTCATCATCTTCCTCCCCTTTTCAGCTCATGTTTTATTTTTTCTTGAGTTCGGTCACCGTTTTCTTTCTTGCGATCAACCAGCGCCCGTCGCTCCGATGCAGCTCGTCTTCGTAACGGCCAAATCCTGCTACGCCATCAAATGGCAGAGGAAACTGTTGAGGAGTGGTCTCACTGCGCTGGCTGAGCAGAGTTACGTACGCGTGAATAAGAATGCGATCTTCGTTCAGCCATTCCGATCTGATGTTGGAGATCAGGTGTCGGACGACCAGGTTGCGATCGCGGCGATTGATAAGATCAACAAGCATGCCCTTGCCGCGTACAAGGCCATCGCCGCGGTGCCAGACACCATCTTCTGTGAAGAGCCCTGCAGCGGCCTCGGCATTGCCATAGTCAAAATGCTCCATGAAGCTCAAGACCGTCGCTTGAGCCTCGAGGATATCCGCCGCTCGTTCTAGCCTATCCCGCTGCATGGGCCCTCAGATCTTAAGCAGCTGGTCTAATGGCTCGCCGGCGCGGAAGCGCGCCAAGAAATCCTTCGGGTCGACATCAATGCCAGAGGGATTGTTCTTGAAAGCGTCAGAGTCGATGAAGGCCTTGAGTTTCTCGGCGTCGTCAAAATTGTTGCAGCAAAGCTCAACGACGTTCTGGTCTGGATCTGAGAAATAATAGCTTGTCACTGGACCGTGGTTGGAAGCGCGGTGGGCTTGCAGACCAGCGCCGAGCAACAATTCCACGCGATCCAGCAGCGCCGCCAGATTTGCGTGACGAAATTGAAAGTGATTCAAGCCGGGATCGCGGCTGGGCGAGTCGGATAGCTCTGGCAGCTCGAATAGCGCCAGGACCTGCCCATGAACCGGCGAGCGGTCCAAGAACATGAAACAGGATCGCACGTCGCTAGCTCGGGTCTGTTTGGGCGAGCCGGCGAAACGGCGCCGGTTTTCCGGGGCACCGCCAGGATTTGTGATGCTCCAGCTCAATCCCAGCACAGATGAGTACCAGTCGCGCATCAGCTCGTACTGTGCAGTTTGCAGAACGATCTCCGAAACGCGCGGCGAAGGCAGCGCGGAGGTTGCCTTGTGCAGGTCGGCGGGTAGCGATTGGACGCTCATGGGGACAGATTCCTCATATGACACTTTTGACTTATAGTTCTAGGTTATCAGGGCTCGACGATATGTCAACTATTACATATGGCGCCATGCAGCATTTGTCTGGAGTTGAGCGCGGGCGCTTGTTCGTGAATGATCAAACGCCCGTCATGCTGAAGCGGCAACATGCAAGGCCGTCCAAGATCGCCGTCCCTGGCGCGACGGTCGCCTCACGAGCGAAATCAGCCACAGGCAGGTCACCACAAGAGATGTTACATCCTCTTGTGGTTGCCTGTGGCTGAGGTCAGCTGGTTGCTGTCCGTAGTGGAGCCGTGTCAGTTTGGTGCAGTGAGCTCGCTTGAAGGCACCGAGTTGCCGTGCAAGCCGTTGCGTAGCCGCAGCGGTAAGTGAGCGACTGCGACCGGGCCATCTGCAAAATGTTGAGTGTCCAAGATGACGAGGCCGCTCCGCCTTTCGTCGAGCCTGTTGACGAGCGCAATGACGTAGCCGTCTCCCTCCGGCGCATTAGGGGATCGGGGAGCAAACACCGGTTCTTGGACAGACGAGGTGGGACCGGGTAGCCAGCGCTCGCTCTTTCCGGTCGCTATATCCAGGTGAGCGAGGCCGTTGAGGAAAGCGTTGACCGAGGGCGGGCCACAGCGATCCGCGTCATACGGAGCGAAGGGGTCGATAAGGGCGAGAAAGGCATGACGATAGGGCCGCGTGGCGTAACGCTCGTCCACATGGGGGAACTCGCCCATCGTTTGGGTAAAGATCTCGGCCTGAGGAACGGGGCTGTTGCTAGATAGATCAAATGTCCATCTCGTCATGGCTTGACGCAGGGACCGGGGATCAGGCACGTGCCCACTATATTCTGGGAAGAACCAGAACACGTTGTCATTGACGACGGGCAGGTCGAGATAGACTTTGTGTCCTTCGTCCCATGCATTGATGGTGTGGCCCTGGAAGCCGTTCGTCGGCACTGTAAACCAACGAATATCTTTTCCGCTGCCGCGGCGGGGCAGAACCCCATAGATTTGGTCCACATTCGGCTGCCAGGCAAAGGCCGGTTCGCCCTGCTTCAGGCGTTCGATGTCCGACGTCAGCGAGCTCACGGGAAAGACGACATAGTTTTCCGTCACGGCGAAGTCGTGTATCATCGCTGCCCGCGGCGCATTAAACCAAGCTTCATGCACCACGTGTCCGCCGCGATCGATGACGTAATAGGCGATATCGGTGGTCGTCACACCCTTGGCGGCATAACCAAAGCCAATCAGCTCGCCATTGGTCGGATCGATCTTGGGGTGAGCCGTAAATGTCTGACTGGTCATCTTTCCGTCAAAACGGTAGTTACCGATCGTTTCAAGCGTATCTGGCCGCATCGCGACCGGCGGTCCGTCCTCCTTCAGCGCGAGCAACAGCCCATGGTGAACGACGACGTTGGTATTGGCCGTGCTTCGGATAGTACCGGCAACCGATGGATCGTCAGTGAACGGATTGCGGTAGGCGCCGTAGAGGGCGCGGCGCGCCGCCCGCTCCGCAACGAACTTGTCGGTCAGGACATATTTCGACGTAAAGTCGACATGACCATCCTTGAAACGGAAGGCGCCAACCATGCCATCGCCGTTAAAAAAGATGTCACGGCCAAGCTCGGCGGCCATTGTGGTTCGGGAGCTACACGAAAAAGGTGCCGTCGAGATCGGTTGGAATGCGTCCTTCAACGTCAAGATCGAACACGTGTGCCTCTACACGGCCAGGAGCGTCGAAGCCATGATAAATCGGATCGTCAGGGAAACGCTTCGTCATTTGTCACCTCGGTTTTCATGCCTTTAGCGTAGTGCGCGCGCTAGCGTCCAAGTGAGGCGCCGCATTTTCGTAACCTGCGAGCGCCTCCCCAAGGCGCCGCCGGAACAATTCGATCGCCTTTTGCTTCACGTGGCCGAAGCCACGCACCTCGAGCGGTAGCTCAGCAATGGCGACAGCCTGTGGAAGCGATGCCGCTGACAATCGACGGGGTAAGCGGTTCAAGGCATCGATGAATTCGGCGATCAGAGCACGCTCGGTGCGGCGCTCGGCGCTCCTTCCGAAGACGTCGAAGGGTGTTCCGCGCAAGATCTTCAAGGCCGCCAAGATTCTGAAGACGGGCAAGATCCAAGCTCCGAACCGGATCTTGCGCGGCTCTCCCGTTGTCTTGTCGCGGCGAGACAGAAAAGGCGGTGCAAGATAGATTGACAGCTTTGCGAAGCTATCAAACTGAGATCGGACTGCCCGCTCGAACTCTCCGCTCGTATAGAGTCTGGCAACCTCGTACTCATCCTTGTAGGCCATCAGCTTGAACAGGGATCGCGCAGCAGCCAGCGTTAGCGAATGGCCAGTATGAACCTTAGTCTCCGCCTCACGGATGTGGTTGATGACATCAAGGAAACGCTGGCTGTAGTCATTGCTCTGATAGTTGCGAAGAAATGTCGTAAGATCTTGGATCTCCGCCTCAGGGGTGCGCTGCTCAGTCTTTTCGGCCAGGCCTGCTGCAACAAAGACGAATTGAGGGTCGGAAGCTAACCGACGCCCCCACTCAAGCGCAGCGAGATTTGCCTCCTTGGCGGCGCCATTGAGTTCGATCGCCTGGTGGAGGTCCTCAAGGTTAAGGCCAAGCCAGCCTTTCTGATAAGCGCACCCGATCATCATGAAATTGGCGGCGATCGAATCGCCGAACAAAGATTGTGCCAAAGCCGTGAAGGGAAACACCGCGAAATGTTCCGGTTCAACTTGTGTGCTCAGCCGTCTCGTCAGCAAACTCGAATTCACGACGGCCTGACGATTAGTGACGAAATCTCCAGTGATGGACACGTCAGCATTGGCGAGGACGCGGCTCCGCCCTCGGTTGAGAGATGCCATCACGTCCGATGCATTGCCGACGATCTGGTCGCAAGCCAGGAGAAGGTCACAGTGCTCCGCTGGAATCCGCAAAGCATGAATGGGGCCGCCAAGATGAACGTGACTTGTAACCGCCCCGCCCTTCTGAGCCATTCCGATCTGGTCCAGCACCGCGGCCCCTCGACCTGCCAGGTGTCCGGCCATTGCCAGCACCGCGCTCGTCGTCACGATTCCGGTCCCACCTACGCCGGCAAGAAGAATGCGGCTGTGTTGCGGCGGCGCAGCGCTCACCAGGGGCAGCAATGGTTGGTCGATCGTAAGCTGCGGTTTTGGCCCGCGGTTCACACGGGCACCCTCGACAGTTACGAAACTGGGACAGAAGCCTCGAATGCAACTGAGATCGGTGTTGCAGCTCGATTGATTGATTCTTCGCTTCGTACCTAGTGGAGTGTCGACCGGCTCCACGGATAGGCAGTTTGACTTGATCGAGCAATCGCCGCAGCCTTCGCAGACCAGCTGATTGATGAAGACGCGGCGGCTGGTTTCCTTCAGTTGGCCACGTTTGCGTTTCCGCCGGCGCTCGGTAGCACACATCTGGTCATATACGATGATGCTTACACCCGGTTGGGCTCGCAATTTGAGCTGTACGGCATCAAGTTCGTCGCGATCCACCACCTCTCCCGCCAGGGAGTGGACCTCGGCATGCTCACGATAGGACGCCAGATCATCGGTGACCAAAATTATTGTGCTGACGCCCTCGGCCCGGAGCTGGCGCAGAAGCCGCTCGAGGGAAAGGTCGCCATCGACTGCTTGACCGCCTGTCATCGCGACAGCACTGTTGTAGAGCAGCTTGTAGGTGATGTTCAGCTTAGCAGAGACCGCCTGGCGGATTGCGAGCAGGCCTGAATGGAAATACGTGCCATCGCCCATATTCGAAAACACATGCGATTCGTCGGTGAACGGAGCGAGGCCGAGCCAGTGGATTCCCTCGCCGCCCATCTGGGAATAGCTGAACGTGTCAGGGCGATTGCGCGCGGCTAAACCGTGGCAGCCAATCCCAGCGAGAGCTCGACTGCCATCTGGCACGGCTGTCGACCGGTTATGCGGACACCCGGAACAGAAGAATGGACGCCGGGATGCGGGCACATCTGCAAATCCGCGTTGGTTCGTGTGCCGGCGCAAGCGTTCGCCTCGTGCTGCTACGACCTGATCACCGGATATCCTTGCGATGACCGCCGCGATCTGGACAGCAATCTGCTCGGGCGTTAGATCGCCCGTTGCAGAAAACATCGGGTGTTGCTCCGGTCCACATTTGCCCCAAACCGAGGGAGCCTGTGACCGGCCGTAGAGTATAGACTTTACTTGGCGCTCGATCAGCGGCGCCTTCTCCTCCACGATGACGAGCTCCTGCAGGCCTTCGGCAAAGGCTGTGAGGCCCTGAGGCTCTAGCGGCCAGATCATCGCCGGCTTGTAGAGAGCCAGCCCGAGCTCGATCAGCCGTGAATCGTGAAGGCCCAGCAGGTCGAGTGCTTCGCGCAAATCATTCCAAGATTTGCCGGCCGCGACGAAACCGACCCGCGCGTCCTTAGGCCTCACCGCGACGCGATCGAGACCGTTTGCCCGGACATAAGCAAGCGCAGCCGGCAAACGGAATTCATGCTGCCGCCGTTCCTGATCGAGCGGCAAGTCAGGCCAGCGGTTATGCAGGCCAATGTCCGGCACAGTGACGTCGGGCCGAACGGGCAAATTACCTAATTCTGCGGCCGGCACGGTGCGTGTACTGTCGGCCACTTCCGTCAGCACTTTTAGCGCAACCCAAGATCCCGTCAGCCGCGACATGGCAAAGCCGTGGAGTCCATAGCTGACGATCTCGCCGGGATCAGCCGGGTAGAGCAGCGGGAGGAGGAGACTGGCGACAGTCTCGTCGCTGTAGCAGGCGACCGTTGAGGATTTTGCCAGATGATCGTCACCCACGGCGACGACCACCCCGCCGTTCGGCGAAGAACCTTGCGAGTTGCCGTGCCTAATCGCGTCCGCCGCGCGATCCAGTCCAGGGCCCTTGCCGTACCACAACGCAAAAACACCATCGACCCGGGCGCCGGGTGATTGATGGATCTGCTGCGTACCGGCCACGGCGGTGGCCGCGAGTTCTTCATTGACCGCCGGCTGCACCACAATCTTTTGGTCGCTCGTTAGCCGCTTCGCAGAGGCAAACGCGGCATCGAGCGTACCAAGGGGTGAACCCCGATAACCGCTGACGAAACCCGCGCTCGACAAGCCATTCATCCGATCTCGCTCGGCCTGTAATAGCATCAGGCGGACGAGCGCCTGCACTCCGCCGAGGAGAACTGTTCCGCCGCGCTTGGAATAACGATCATCGAGCGAGATAGAGGAATTACTCATTCGCAACTCCATTGGATGCGCTGGCGCAAAAGACTTTCCGGCACGCCGGCATTAGCTCCGTGCGGTATCGATAGCGGAGCTGATCTGCACGCCGGGTGGGGCCGGCAAGTCGCCCGGAACGAACATGTCTCCCATCAAAGGCAGCGCCGGATCCACGCTATAATGCGTAAACTCGCGCACCCCCTCGTCATAGAGCACCGTGTCGTCAATCAGAAAGTTGCCCGTGAAGGCGCGCGCAGGCTTTGAGAGGATGGCATGGGCTGCGTCGGCCATGCTCTCCGGCTTGCGGCAATGACGCATTCCGTTCTCTCCGAGCAATGCAAATTGGATGGCAGCCGTCGCAATGGCGGTTCGGGGCCAGAGAGCATTGACAGCAATACCGCGATCGGCAAATTCCGCGCTCATGCCGAGCACGCACATGCTCATGCCGAACTTCGCCATGGTGTAGGCGGTGTGCGGCGCGAACCACTTGGGCGTCATGTCAAGCGGCGGAGATATCATCAAGACATGCGGATTAGCTGCCTTCATCAGGTGCGGAAGGCATGCCTTGGTAGTGATGAAGGTCCCGCGTGCGTTGACTTGAGCCATCAAGTCGAAGCGCCGGATATCCGTTTGTAGGGTGCCGGCCAGATGGATCGCTGATGCATTATTGATGCAAATGTCGATGCCGCCGAACGTCTTTGCCGCTTGGGCAACGCCGGCCTCGACGGAGGATTCATCACGGACGTCGACGGCCAGCGGCAACGCCCTGCCCCCAGCTCGCTCGATGGCTTCGGCGGCAGAATAGATCGTGCCGGGAAGATGCCGGTGCGCCTCGACAGTCTTGGCTGCAATTGCAACGTTGGCGCCGTCTTGCGCGGCTCGCAGCGCAATGGCGAGCCCAATGCCTCGGCTTGCGCCGGTAATGAACAGGGTTTTGCCGGTCAGACTCATGAGGCCACGCTGCCCATGCTCAAGGGAAGCGTTCTTAATGCCGACGTGCCCTGCACGCCGCCCGCGCCGCGGATGCGATCAATGAGCCGCGCCGGCTCTTCAGGAATAGCGTCCCCAATCCAGCTGATGTGTCCGTCCGGGCGGACCAAAGCGTAGCGGCGCCCGTAGACGGCGATGGTGTTTGGCTCCGGGATGAGCTGATGACGGATTGGCAGCCCAACCGCGTGCGCCGCACGGGTCAGACCGCCCACAGCAGCACCCACCTCCGATGCGAACTCCAGCAGCACGAACCCACGACCGAATAAGTCTAACGTGGAGTGGCCCGGCGAGAGCCAAACATGAGGTGCGCGGCCGCCGGCCTCGGCTACTTGCACGAAGTTCGCGACATCGGGCTCGGCTCGTTCGAACGATTCAGCGACGACGATCGGCGAATTGCGATAGACCGCCCCAAGATGAATTCCGAACGACCTCCATTCCCGCTGCATGGCCTGCTGGGTATAGGCTCCTGTTGCGCGCCGCGCCGTCTCGCCCGCAGGGCCTTGGTCGAGCAGCATCGGCTCTGGAGGAACCGAGCGCATCGCGGCTAGGTTCGCGGACGCCTGCGACACGTTGCGCATGGCGATCGGGCGCCGCTCTGTGTCGTAGCTTTCCAGGAGTGTGGGGCCGCCCCACCCCTCCAACACAGCTGCGATCTTCCATGACAGATCAACCGCCTCGGCAATGCCCGTATTCATGCCGTATCCGCCGGTCGGAGAGAGCTGATGGGCCGAATCGCCGACGAGGAAGCAGCGCCCGGAGCTGAACTTCGGCGCAGTGATCTCACGACGGGACCACGGCAACCAAGAGAGCACCTCGTAGTCAACATCGGCTCCGATTCCTCGTCGCACAAAAGTGTTGATCTGCGCCTCGCTCCAATTGGGCCAGGTCTCGTCGCCGAGCAGTTGAAGCCGCCAGGTATCGCGCCCGTCTATATTGACGAAGCTTCCCCAAACCCCCTCAGGCCCGACTAACACGTACCGATACGCCCGTTGGGCGAGCGTCTTCTGCGCCAGAGCCGGACACCGAACGAAGATGTTCGTGCTACAACTCAATACCTTGCTGTTTGTCGGACCAAGCGAGAGTCGCTGTGCGACTGTGCTGCTTGCCCCATCGCAGGCGGCAAGGTACTGCGCACGCACGCATAGTGGTTCGCCACCAAGCAGCGGGCGCACGTGAGCGATGACGTGGTCGCCCTTGTCCTCGAATTCCTCTAGGCGGTGCTGATACAGCAACTGGTTGGTCGAGTAGCTCGAAGCTGCGTTCTGGAGTACGGGGTCGAAAAAATTTTGAGGGCATAGCTCGTGCTTTTGCGGGCTAAACGGTGGCGGGACCGCGTGCGCTTTATCAGGGTAGACATCGCGCGCCAGTTCGTGGCCGAGGACCCCCGTCGCATAGACGATGCTGACCGGCAGATCGCGAGGAAACCCGGCCATTTCGATGGCCTCGACAATTCCCCAGCGTCGGCAGAATTCCATAGTGCGAATGCCGACATTGTCCATGCGAGGATGAACCATCCGGGCCGTCGGCCGCTCCTGCTCTATGAGCAGCGCTTCGACACCGCGCCAACCGAGATCGATTGCAAGCGACAAGCCGACCGGCCCTCCGCCGACTATCAAGACGGGCGTATCGATCGTTTCCACGGACATTCCTCCTGAATTGAACTGCTCGCCGGAGACCGTCTGGCCGCACCGGTCAATGGGCTGCGGCGCTAGAGGTGGTGTTTCGGCAGCGACCGAGGCTTTCCAAGAGGCATGCCCCTGCCCTGCATTTTTGAGAATTGGCCGGGCGCGCTGCTCTCCGGAACGTCCCTCTGCGGGCATGCCACTCATTCTTCAGAGGCCCTCGCAATAACCCGAACGCCGGCTGCGCAACGGGGCTTAGTGGGCATTCGACGCCGGGAAGCATCGATTTCCTCCATATGTCATATATTACATATGTGAGTAACAGGCGAATGTGCATATGTCAAATGTTGCCGATGGTAAAAGCTCGCCCTCCAGACTATGCAGGGTCAGGGCAAGGTCACTGAATGCTCCGTAAGAGCGTGATTGTGCTTGGAGATTAGGCGAGCTTGGAACTAGCGATGGCGAAGAAGAAGACGACCGTAAAACGGAAGGCCCCTGCGGCAACTCCTCCAGCAATTCCGACGCTTGGTTATGTCATTCTGACGAGCTTGGCCCACCATCCTCATACCGGTTATGAGCTGACTCAATTGATGGGCCCCCCGCGCAATTACATGTGGGAGGCCAAGCACAGCCAAGTCTATCCGACGCTGCAGCTGCTAGCGGAACACGGCTATGTCACGTTCGAGGACATTGCGCAGGAAAGCAAACCGGACAAGAAGGTCTACGAGGTTACGGAGCGCGGCCTCGAAGCTCTCAAGGAGTGGGCGAGAAAAGGTCCGACCCATGTGCCTGTCCGGGACGAGTTCAGCGTAAAGATGGCGGCATTGCGGTTGCTTCCGCCCAGTGAAGCTGTGGCCGTGCT
Source organism: Bradyrhizobium sp. T-12 (assembly GCF_058314695.1). Taxonomy (NCBI): domain Bacteria; kingdom Pseudomonadati; phylum Pseudomonadota; class Alphaproteobacteria; order Hyphomicrobiales; family Nitrobacteraceae; genus Bradyrhizobium; species Bradyrhizobium sp. T-12. The sequence continues at coordinate 638,204 of NZ_JBZFQJ010000002.1, forward strand.
CAACCGGCAAATCGAGCTCGTTGAAGGAGAGATAGCGGCCATCAACCTACACTTGGTCGATTTTGTTGATCGTTTCCGTTTGCCGGAGCCGGCACAGAGCAATCATCGCCAATTCTGCCTGCTATCTGCCATTCGACTCTCGCGCGACCTGAAGCTGACGGCTATGGAAGCCTATCGAAAATTGGCCGGCGAATTGTCGCGCGCCACTGAGCCAGCCAAGGCATCTAGAGCACAGTCAAAATGAAGACCCTCGGCAGTTTACAGCCATCTGCCGCTGGCCCTTGTTCCAGGGTCTCGTCCCGACGTTGAATTGCCACCATTACCCTGTATAGGGACGCATGGGTGTTCGCTGCATTGGGGCGGCGTCAGGTAACGCGATGGTCGGGCCGCCACGCGGACGATCTGCGCCTATGAACCACGATCCTAAATTCGGCGATCTTCCGACAGCTCAGCGATTGGCAGAACAGGCTGCGAACACACTTAACCGATTTCTGCATATTGAGGCAGTAAGCGGCGCGGTGCTTCTCGTTGCAGCAGCCGCGGCCTTGATCTGGGCGAATTCGACCGCGGCCCCGAGTTACCACCTCTTTTGGACTCTCCCTGTCACCATTGGCCTTGGTGAGTACGTCTTTTCCCAGTCGCTGCATTTCTGGGTGAATGACGCATTGATGACCGTCTTCTTCCTTGTTGTGGGCATGGAGATTCGGCGGGAGGTTCATGAGGGCGCACTGAGCCGCTTTGACCAGGCCGTTCTGCCGCTGATTGCTTCGGCCGGTGGCGTCCTCGTTCCCGCGCTTATCTATCTAAGCCTCAACAATGATGCTGCTCGGGGACACGGCTGGGCCGTGCCGACCGCGACGGACATCGCCTTTGCTGTTGGCGTCCTCGCCCTGCTTGGACGAAGAATCCCGGTCAATGTGCGAGTGTTCCTACTCGCTCTAGCGATCATCGACGACATCATTGCGATTTTGATCATCGCCGTCTTTTACACCGAAACTCTGCAATTAGGCGGCCTTGCTATCGCAGCCGTTGGCGTTCTCGGGGTCTTGGGATTCCAGCGGATGGGGATCGGTGCGGCATCGCCATATGTGGTGCCAGGTTTGTTGGTTTGGGTCGGATTGTTCGTTGCCGGGGTCCACCCAACACTTGCTGGAGTGGTGCTCGGGTTGATGACTCCGGCTCGCCCCATAGCGATGCGAGAACCTCCGCTGGAGGTGGCGTCGCAAGCGCTCGGACAGTTGAAAACTGGCGATGCGATGAAAACAGGAGATCTGCATTTGTTGCAGCAGCCGTTGCGCGACCTTCGCATAGCTCACCGTGAGATTTTGCCGCCCGCGTCGCGCGTGCAGATGGTACTTCATCCGTGGGTAGCTTACGGAGTGATGCCAATGTTTGCGCTGGCGAATTCGGGGGTCAGCATAAAGGGCGCGGATCTACCCGCTGCCGGCCTGCTGGTGACGATGGGCACCGCACTTGCTTTGATAGTGGGAAAGCCGCTTGGCATTTTCGGAGCGGCCTGGATCGCCGTACGATCGGGGTTCTGCTGCCTTGCTCCCGGGGTTTCTTGGGGCGGCGTCTTTCTCGTCGGACTGCTAGCGGGCATCGGCTTCACCATGTCCATCTTCATCTCGATGCTGGCCTTCTCCAGTGAAGGTTTTTTAAGGGCAGCAAAATTGGGCGTGTTGTTGGGCTCGGCCATAGCCGTGACGCTCGGCCTTGGCTGGGGCGCCTTCTACGTGCGACGTTCGTGACGTCGGTTCGTGTCCTTCCAGGCTCGGCACGGCCCGCGATATCGTCGCTGTCACGATCATCGGTCCGGTTTGTTGATCCGACGTAGCCTAGCAAAACCTGCCACCGCGCAGGGCGACATCGGCTCTTTTGCGCTTCCAGATCGGCTACTCCAGCAGAGGAGCTACCAAAGTTTGCGCTCTCACACGGCCATTCAGCCGGCAGTAATCTTGATAGGCTGCCCAGTTGTGCCTGGCGCTTGAAACAGCCCAGCGGCCGGTTAGTTTCTCTCGGGCTTTTAGCCACTCGCTCCCCAAGTCTCAACCGACCGCCGCTTGAAGCACGGCACGGAACCGAATAACGATCTTGATCCGAACCACGGCGCAGCCACCGCTATCAAAGACATGGCCCGAAAAAAGAACCTCCGCTCGGATCCGAAAAAAGCTAAGGGCCTTCCAGCTGGCGGCAGGCTCCGGTCAAAGGGAATGCCGCTGCGTGAACGGGAGGACGGGGAAGAGGCCGGCAACGGCATCCGTGCCATGCTCGTTGGTCTATCAATGCTACAGGCGATCGCGAAGGAGCGCCGGCCGCTTCCGCTTAAGGATGTTGCCACCGTCAGCGGACTCAGCCCGAGCCGGGCTCATAGGTATTTGTCAAGCCTGCTCGCGGCGGGCTTTATGGAGCAGGACGTCAGATCAGGCCATTACGCTTTGGGGCAAGCCGTTGTCGAATTAGGATTGGTTGCCCTCGGTCAATTGGATCACATTCGGATCGGCGTGGATGCGCTCGTCGCCTTCAGTGAGGAGACCGGCTTTGACGGACATCTCTCCGTTTGGGGCTCATTTGGTCCGACGGTGGTGCGTTGGCAATCCGGACGCTTGGGCTATCATTTCCGGATCGACGAAGGCCGCGTGCTCCCGCTCTTATGGTCGGCAACCGGGCGCGTGCTCATGGCCTATCGCGAGGGAGGGGAAATTGCCCCGCTGGTGAAGCAAGAGCTTGCCGTGTGGAATCGCGAGAACCCCGAACAGCAGATTCGGCGCCAGGACGTGACGCGCATGTGTGCGGCGGTTCGCGAGTTCGGTCTCTCAGCATCGGTTCCATCGCAGCAACGCAATGGTCTGCTCGACCCCGTATTTCCCACAGTCATCAGACTAGGATTGGAAACCACAGCAGCGCCGATTTTCGATCATCGCGGCCGTGTGCCAATGGCCCTCACGTTTTTTGGGTCAGTCCATGGTTCGTCCATCAATAGCGAACCTGCACTTCAAAAGAAGCTCCGCGCCGCCGCGCAAGCAGCTTCGCGGCGCCTGGGCGGCCTAGCCGAGCCGCCAACTTAGGAGCATTGGTCTCGCAAGAGCCAGCAGTTGGACGAATGTTGTGGAAGTCCAATCATTGGCTTGCCGCTCGACACGCCGCGCCGCAGCGTCCACATTCGGTCATGGAAGCCAATGGCCGCAGACGAGGTGAAGCCGAGCGCAGGTGGCGGGCTCGCTCCTTCACTCCCCTCCCGTCAGAGACTTGGCCGCGAGCTACGGTCCGGTCGCCTTTCCGAGGCCGCTCTCCTTACCGTCATGCAAGCCCCGACCTGCCATGCTTTACATCAGAGTATTCGGTGCTTCGCTGTGCAATTCGAGTAAAAAATTGCGCTGTTCCAGCGCTTGCAAAATTCCATACTATTTTGATTGGTGGGTTTGACGCCTAGTGACATTGCGTCGGTCGCGACGTGCAGCGTCGGATGCGCCTTGGTTTATGCACCTTAGGCGGCGGCTTTCAGCGGGATGCGAGGAGTACTTCGATGAAACTAGCTTTGTTCAACGAGTTCATACCCGGGGCAATCAAAGAGAATGAAATTGTCGACATCACAAAGCCGGTTTCCGCGCTCGCGAAATGCGGGCCTCAATACCTGATGGAAGGTCTGATGACTAACTGGGCGACCTACCGGCCGCTCTTGGAGGATTACGTGTCGCGCACGAAGGGCCGCCCAGTCTCCGAAGTGCGGCTGAGAGCGCCGCTGCCGCGACCATCTAAAATTCTGTGCGCCGCAGCGAACTATAAAGAGGGGATCGAAGGCAATATCAGCGATCTTGAGTTCTTTCACAAATCGCCATCTGCGATCATTGGCGATGGCGACACAATGATTCTTCCTAAGGTCGAAGTGACCATCGTCCATCACGAATTGGAACTAGGCGTGGTCATAGGCAAGACCTGCAAGGACGTCTCGGAGAGCGAAGCGTTGGATTATGTTTTTGGATACACGATCGTTCAAGACGGGTCCGCACGCGGCATATTGTCGAACGGTCAGATGTCATTTTTCACGCAAAAGAATTGGGATACGTTTGCGCCTCTTGGTCCCTTGGTCGTGACAAAGGATGAAGTGCGGGACCCTCACGATCTGCAGGTCCGGCTTTGGGCCAACGGCGAGCTACGGCAGGACTACCACACAAGTGACATGGCCCATCGAATCCCGGCGCTCATTCACAAGGCCTCGATGTTCAATACGTTCTTCCCAGGCGATATAATCGCGACAGGCTGCAACCGTCAGGGTTTAGGTCCGATGCAGCATGGCGATACCATCGTTCAGGAAATAACGGGGCTCGGTCGGCTGACGACGTTAGTGGAGGACCCTCTCAAGCGCAGCTGGCCATACGGCGTCGATGCCGAGTTTGCAGACTTCGTGAAGAAGCCGCGCACCCAGCGTGGCGCTCTGGGGCCGCCGCGGATCGTCCCCGCGAATTCGCGGCTGCCGACCTAGTTCAAGCGGTCCGACCCGCGGTTCGCACTGTCAGATCTTTCAAAAGGGCTGAGCGGGCTTGGCAGCGCGCCATGCCTGCTCTGTCGACACCGAGCCATCGCGGGCCTGTCTAGGCCCGATCTCATCTGCAAATTAGGCTGGTCGCCTTATCCAAGCGTGCCAGCCTTAGCCTAGCCGTCATGATCCAGTGTCGACTGGACAGGTGACAAGTTCCGTTCGGTAGGACCTCCCTATCACTGATAGGCCCGACCTCCGTCGCAGACATAGTTGCTGCCTGTGATGTACTGAGCCTCCGAACTGACCAGGAACAGCAAGAGATTTGCTATTTCTAGGGGAATTGCCAGCCGCCTCAGCGCGTACCTCGCCAGAAAAGCGTCTTGTTGCGAGGCTGACTTTCCGGCCAAAAATCGGTCCATCATCTCAGTATCGACGGCCCCCGGGCAGACGCAGTTCACTCGTATATCGGGCGCCAACTGGGCAGCAAGTGTCTTGGTAAATTGGATGACGCCGGCCTTTGCGGCTCCGTACGCCGCGCTGCTTACACCGGGTCGTATACCTGCCAGTGCCGACACGTTGACGATGGCTGCTGCTCGAGTCTTTCGAAGATGTGGCAATGCTGCTCTGCAGACCAGGTAGTGAGACGTAAGGTTGGTGCGAAGACTCGCGTCCCAACGAGCTAAGTCGATATCTTCTAGAACAGCGGCCTCGGCATTGCCGACGCAATTGATGATACCATCGAGACAGCCCATAAGGGCCGCGGCGTCGTTCACCGCGGCAAATGCTTGCGCCTCGTCGGTAAGATCCGCCGCAATAGCGTGTCCTCGCGTCAACCTGGCGACCTCTTTCAAGCAATCGAGCCGCCGTCCGACAACAGTCACCACCGCTCCTTCCTCGGCGCATCGCATGGCGGTGGCATGGCCGATTCCGCTTCCGCCGCCCGAGATCAAAATGTGACGTCCAGCCAGACGGCCAGCCATTATTGTTTAACCTCGCTCGCAGCAGGGTCGCATCGATTGGTGCACGTCGCACTGCTATGTGGCGGCGGTGCGCTTTGAACGGCCCCGCATAGTGGAAAGCTGCACCGAACAGGAGAGATCAGCTGTTTCATAGGTCAGCAAAAGTTGTGTAGCGGCGGGCGTATGCATGCCGCAGGGCTTGAGGGTATCGCCGGAACTTACAATCGGTGCGACTAGCGGAATAGGACAATACTGCGCCGCATACTTGTGCGACGGAAAGAGTTTGGCTTGGGGTTTGCCGCCAGGACTGGGCGCTGCTTGACAAACGACAGAATAGGAAACACGTTTACCAAAATGACAAGGCGGCAGCGCGACGTAGGTCGATGATTGACCGGGCAGTGAGTAGCCCGGAAAGCTCGCCTTAACCCGCAGCGCTCTGGTCGGTTCGACGACTGGTGAGCTTAACCTGCGAATAAAGGATATCGGTCACAGATGTCCAACTACGGGAGGATGGCTATGCGTGCCCTGATTGTCGGAGCCGGAGTGGCCGGACTGGCTACGGCGGTTGCTTTGCGTCGTAACGGCATCGACGTGACCGTCATCGAGCGAGCGGCGGAGTTAAGCGAGGTTGGAGCAGGTGTTGTCCTTGGACCTCATGCTATGCGCGTTCTTGAATCGCTGGGCATTGCGGCGGAGATAAAGCGCTCGGATGAGCCGCCCGAGACGATTACATTTTATGATATGGTGAGCGGTGAGGTACGCAATCGCACCCAACTGGGCGAAGCGGGAGCCAAGCTGTATGGCGCCCCGCTTTACAAGACGCATCGCCGCGATTTGATCGACGCTCTTGCAAGACATTTGGACGGAACGGAGATCCGGCTCAACTGCTCTGTTGTCGATGTGAAGCAAGATGATCGAAGTGTTACCGTCATTCTCGAGAGGGGTGAGGCTGTTCTTGGCGATCTCCTAATCGGAGCCGATGGCCTGCGTTCCAAGGTGCGAAGCGCAATTTTTGGAGAAAGCGAGTCGATATCTACGGGCCTCCTCGCCTGGCGGACCGTTCTACCAACGACGCTTCTCAGCAAAGCGCTAACATTGGATACCAATGTGTGGAGCGGTGCGGGTCGCCACGTGGTTTGCTATCCGATTCGTCGCGGCAAACAGTTTTATGCAGCCTTCTACGTACCTGCCGATGAGATCCATCGTGAGGACTGGGCCACAGCTGGGGATGTCGCGGATTTGCGCGCCTCATTTAAGGACGCCTGCAAAGACGTCCGAGAGATCACTGAGGCTGTAACCGAAGCTTTCATCACGGCGATCAATTATCGTTATCCCCTGCCAGAATGGCATCGCGGGCGAATAGTTCTGATTGGCGACGCGGCCCACCCGGTGCTGCCGACATCCGGCTCCGGTGCGGCGATGGCGCTCGAAGATTCGGTGGCGTTGGCGGCTTGTTTGCACCGGAGCGGGAGCAACTTGGAAGCCGCTTTTTCCGAGTTTCAAGCGCGGCGGAAGCCGCGGACCACTCGGTTGCTTCACCAAAGTCGCGGCGATCTTACGGCATTTCATGAAAAGGCACCCGAGCGTCAGGCGGCTTACGGACGGATGGGGCGGGGCATGCTGAAGCTCGACCAAGCTGGGTATGAGCGGTTTGCGTGGCTCTATGGCTATGATGAAGTCGCCGAATCAAACAAGCCATTCGACCTGTTTAACGCCAGTCCATTGGTGCGGCCGTCGCGGCCGGCCGCCGCCCGCGCGTTCGATCTTTGGTCGAATGCTCTCAAGTTCGAAGATGAAGACTGGATGAGCGAACGGGCTGCTTACGAGCGGTTCATGTCGAGTCTATGTGCGTTGCCAGAGGATGTGTCGGTAGAAACCGTCGACTGCGACGGGGTGCCTGCGTTATGCGTCATTCCCCCCGGCGGGAAAAGTGGTCCTGCCGTTCTTCATCTTCATGGGGGAGGATATGTGTTTGGTTCGGCTAAGAGCTCGGTTTTGCTTGCAGCTGGTCTAGCGCGCGCGATCGGTGGCTGGGCGTTGGTACCCGAGTTCCGACTTGTCCCGGAACATACGCCAATGCAAATGCAGGAGGATGTGCGAGCGGCCTTTGCGTGGCTTTCGCGGCGCGCAGACCCAGTTGCAGTCAGTGGCGAATGCTCGGGCGGTGGTCTTGCTTTAAGTCTCGCCGCAAAGCTCCGTCACGAGAATGTCACTCGGCCCGCCGCCCTTTATCTCCTGTCGCCCTTTGCCGATCTCACGCTGACGGCGGCCAGTATCGACGGCAATAGACGAACCGAGCCCTGGATGACCCGGCGGCGACTACTGACTTTGGCTGGTGCGTTCATCCAAGACCGAGAGCCCGATGATCCCGCCATTTCGCCGCTTCGCGGAAATCTTGCCGGGCTACCACCGATGCGCGTCTTTGCGGCGCGTGGAGAAGCCCTCGCTGACGACGCTCGTGCATTGGTCGCTGCTGCTAAATCGGCGGGCGGAGATGCCGAACTGCACTTGTTCGACGATAGCATTCATAGTTTTGCGCTGTTCGAGTTTCTGCCGGAGACGGACGAGTTCTTTCGCGCGATTCGGCGCCACGCCCACTCCAACACTTACGTCGGGGCGACGCCATAGGGTTAGGGCATAAGCCGGCGGCTTGGCTGCCCTAACCGCTCTATCTGGATAGGAGAGAATAATATGCGGCTCTGTCGTTTCGATGGAAATCAGCTTGGTATCGTGCGAGATGGCGAAATTCTCGTCGTTACCGAGGCGCTGGACGTGCTGCCCAGCCTCAAGTGGCCGTTTCCGCAGCACGACATCATGATCGAGCATTTGGACCGCGTCATCGCCAAGGCACAGGAGCTGGCCGGGCGCGCTCGACGCATTCCCGTGAGCTCGGTTCGGCTTGATAGCCCCGTCGCTAATCCGTCTAAGATCATCGCTGCCCCTGTCAACTATCAGCTCCATCTCGACGAGGGGACGAACAATCAAGAATTGCGGCAGGGCCGATCGGAGGTTCAGACGATCGACAGAGCCGGTCTTTTTTTGAAGGCCAATAGTTCGCTAGTGGGCCCGGGATCGCTGATCAGACTGGGCGATCCGACGCGAAGGCACGACCCCGAAGCCGAGTTGGGTGTTGTTATAGGTCGACGGGGTCGCAACATCCCGCAGGCAGACGCCTTGCAGTATGTCGCTGGGTACGCCGTTGCTGTCGACGCGGTTGTCCGTGGTCCCGAAGAGCGGAGCCTGCGGAAATCAATCGACACCTATTCCGTCTTGGGACCCTGGTTGGTTACGCGAGATGAGATTCCCGATCCCGGGGTTCTTGACCTTTATCTGAGCATAAACGGCAAGGAGAAGCAGCGATCGAATACGCGACACCTCATATGGTCGGTTCCCAAGCTGATCGCGTTCGCGTCCGCCTATTATACACTTCATCCCGGCGACATCATCATGAGCGGCACTCCCGAAGGAGTATCCGAAATTGTACCGGGCGACCGCGTCGTCGTTGGCGTACAGGATATTGGCGAAATGACGCTCCTGATCGAGGCCGGCGATTGGTCGGCGGACGAAATGCTCCGATCACCGCGCATAGCCAAAAATTAGAGGAGGCGCAGTCCTCGTCCTGCAATTTCATGCTAGCCGGCAGGTCTAATCAACCGCAGCGTGGCGGCAAGCTCGAACTAAAGTTGAGGAACCAAAATGTCGAACAGCACGGCTCAGCCAGATCCGAAACATGCCGATCCCACAGCCGAGCGGGCCGATCGTATGAAGCGGCTGAGTATCATTCCCATCTGGAATACCAGCGGGGTCGCCGAAGAGATGGGCTACAAGGCGCGCGGCCATGTATGGCGGTGGCGCGACTTGCACGCTGAGTTCGAGGAAGCTGTTAAGACATCATTGGCCGGGCCGGGCACTGAGCGCCGAATTCTTCTGTTTGAGAATCCCGGGATGCCACGGTCCGCAGCAGCAACGCCTACGCTCAATGGCGCGTTGCAGATGATCCTACCTGGCGAAGTCGCACCGGCGCACCGGCACACCTATTCAGCGCTGCGCTTCATCTTGTCGGGAAGTGGTGCGTTCACGGTCGTCGATGGCACGCGCGCGGATATGCACGAGCTTGATCTTTTGCTCACGCCTGGAGGGTGCTGGCATAGTCACGCGCACAATGGCGGGACGGAGCCAATGGTTTGGTTCGATGCGCTCGATACCCCATTCGTTTCATACATGCGAGCCGATTGTTTCGAGATGCATCCTAGCAAATCCTTAGAACCCTATACCAATACTGTGGGCTCTTACGAAGATATTGGCGCGCTCGGAATGCTACAAGGTCGGACGCGCGCGCAACCGCCGGCCTCGCCCCAGTTGGTGTACAAATGGGCTGCCGCCGAAGCAATGATACAAGCCGGACTGGACCGCGACGATGATGACCCGTACGAGGGTGTCGTTTACGAATACGTAAATCCTATCACGGGTGGGCATGTCATGCCGACAATCGCCTGTCACGTGAACGGATTCCGTAAAGGCTTCCACTCGAAGGCACGACGACGCACATCGAGTAGTCTTTGTGTTGTTGCGAAGGGAAGCGGTGCCACCATTATCGATGGCGTCAAGCACGAATGGTCAGAGCGCGATGTGATCGCAGAGCCGGCTTGGTCGTGGTGCGAATATATTGCGTATGAGAAATCGATTCTGTTCCGGACAAGCGATCAGCCTATATTGGAACCTTTCGGTTTGGCTCGCCAAGAAGATCATCCGAACGGACGTCAATAGGCAGCTTTCGCCTCTTGCAATCGTTGTGCCCGGCGTAGTTGTTTGCGCAGGCAATACCCGTTGGCTCGCTCCGCGTTTCCAGAAAGTTGCTCTTGTAGATAGCGCAGGCCTGATGCAGGCCGATCGTTCTATTTTGCGTGGACCGCGAGTACTTAAGCGCATCTGACGCACAGCATCGATTTGCTAGCCGGGCAAAAGGGGTGTTTGCAATTTTCTCCTATTGGGCAATGTCCGAGGTTCTTAACTTCCCAAAGCTCGTGTACGGCTCGCTCACCTCGTGAGAATTCAAGCCCCTTGGGACAAGTCGATTAGCGCCATGGCAAACAGCGAAACTCTGTTCGACAAGATCTGGCTGTCGCATGTTATCCGGGAGATTGAAGATGGCGTGTTTCTTCTTCATGTGGACCGGCACATGGTTCATGAATGCACATCGGCTGCCGCCTTCGAGGGCTTGAAGCGTGCTGGCCGCAAGACCCGTAATCCCGAACTGACCTATGCTGTTGTCGATCACATCCTTTCCACGGCGAAAGGTCGTACGGGAGAGACGTTCGCTGGTGGTCGGGAATTCGTGCAGCTGTTACGTGAAAATTGTCAGGCTCATAAGATTGAACTCATTGATGTTGACGATCCTCGGCAAGGCATTGTCCATGTAATCGCACCTGAGCTCGGCATCGTCTTGCCCGGCACAACACTGGTATGCGGCGACAGCCATACGGCAACGTGTGGAGGACTTGGTTGTTGGGCTTGGGGCATTGGCACCAGCGAGGTGGAGCATGTGCTCGCGACCCAGACAATCGTCCAGCGGCGGCCGAAACGCATGCGTATCAATTTCGAAGGCAAGCTCAACCGAGGGGTATACGCCAAGGATCTCATTTTGAGATTGATTGGTCAGATCGGCGTTGCGGCGGGACGTGGCTACGCTGTGGAATATGCCGGCAGCGTCATACGGTCTTTGTCGATAGAAGAACGCCAAACCATCTGCAATATGTCGATCGAGTTCGGTGCGAGAGCTGGACTTATAGCTGCCGATGACGTCACATTCGAATATCTCCACGATCTGCCTTATTCGCCCAAGGGAGAAATGTGGGAACAGTCATTGGCTTACTGGCGTTCGCTCCCGACCGACCCAGAAGCGGTTTTCGATCGAGAGGTCGATGTTGATTGCACGAGCATCGGCCCGCAGGTCACCTGGGGGACGACCCCCGAGGATGTTGGCAGCGTCAGCGATCCGATTCCTGATCCCGCGGCGGTTAACGACCTTGCGCGTCGCGCCGCAATGGACCGTTCGCTGACTTATCTCGGTCTTGAGGCCGGTCAGTCTCTCGAAGGGCTCACCGTCGACGTGGCGTTTATCGGTTCATGCACCAACAGCCGCCTTTCCGATATAGAGGCTGCCGCCGAAGTCGTGCGGGGGCGCAAGGTCGCTTCGCATGTACGCGCGCTTGTGGTACCCGGCTCAGCGCAGGTTAAACATGCCGCTGAATCTCTGGGGCTCGACAAAGTCTTCCTGGAAGCTGGGTTTGAGTGGCGGGAGGCCGGATGTTCCATGTGCGTCGCCATCAATGATGACTTTGTAGGACCCGGTAAGCGTTGCATCTCTACGTCGAACCGCAATTTCGAGGGGCGCCAAGGCCAAAAGAGTCGCACCCACCTAGCCAGTCCCGCCTCGGTGGCCGCCGCTGCGATTGCCGGGGCGGTAACGGACGTCAGAAGGTACTTAACCTAGGCCGCCGGAGAATTCGTATGGAGAAATACACACGTGTCGAGGGTGTCGCGGCCAGTTTCCCGCGCCCTAACATCGATACAGACGCGATCATTTCGGTCGCTTGGCAACGCAGCTTGAAGAGCAATCCGGGGGAAGGCCTGTTTGCGATCTGGCGGTATGATCTGCAAGGCCAAGAGGTGCCGGACTTTATCTTGAACCGCGCCCCCTTTCGCAAGAGCAAAGTTATTGTTGCGGGAGCCAATTTTGGTTGTGGCAGCTCCCGCGAGTTCGCGGTTTGGGCCCTGGTACGGTTCGGTATTCGCTGCGTGATTGCACCCACCTTTGGCGACATTTTTTACGAAAACTCGTTCAAGAACGGGCTGCTACTCGTCACGTTACCGCAGGCAGAGGTTGATGAGATCCATCACCACCTGGCGACCACGAACGATCCGACGATGTCGGTGGATCTCGAAAGCTGCACCATCGAATTACCGAACGACAGGACAATCGCTTTTAACATTCCAACTGCCCGTCGCGCAACGCTGCTAGAGGGCCTCGACGAGATTGGTCAAACGCTAAGATTCGTCGCCGACATTGAGGACTTCCAGCAGAAGAGCCGAGCGTGCCAGCCCTGGTTATACGCGCGACCTGAACCTCGGCATTCTCCCTGAGTGGGGCCGACGAACCAGAGTTGCGCGGTTAGGCGAATCTAAAGCGTTTTTGTCAGACCTGCATCCGCATCGATAGCAGCCCCTTGCAGGAGACGACCGCGATCTGACAAGACAAATCTAACCAGCGCCGCGATATCCTCAGGCTCGCCGATTCGCGCAATGCGCAACTCGCGGCTGAGCTGATATTCCATTTCGGCAGGGTCGATGCGTCGTTCGCGGCTCTCCAGCGTCAGGCGCTTTGTCAATCTGTCTGTCCTCACCAAGCCGGGATTGATACAATTGACCCTCACGCCGTCCCTAATGCCAAGCTCGGCGAGGAATTTGCTGAAACTATTGAGTGCGGCATTCACTGGCGAACCGATAGCGAAATAGATGTCGGGTGTTCGGCCGCCTGCACCGGCGATATTCACGACGGATCCACTCGTCTGAACAAGTGTAGGCCAGGCCGCCCGACAGAGGCGCATTGCACCAAAGAATTTTAGGCCGAAACCATCCTCCCAATCACTATCGGGCAGCTCCAGGAAGTGCCCCCGCGTGGTCGCACCGGCGTTGTTGACAAGAATATCAATCTTCTGAAAAGCGGCCAAGGCCCGGTCGATCGTCCAGGAAACGGTTTCCACGTTTCGCAGGTCGCCAGCAACGACCTCTACCCTTGTTCCAAATGATCGTGCGCGTTCGGCAACGCTGTTGAGCATGGCCTCATCCCGGGCGACGATAACGGAATCGACGCCTGCTTGCGCGAGCTCGAGCGCAATGGCAGCACCGATGCCTCGGCTTGCGCCCGTTACGATCGCAACCTTGCCCCGGAGGGACGCATCTTCGCCTCCCGCCAGGCGAGGCTCCTGTTTGGTGTGTCCTGTCATCGTGGAAGTCTCCGTGTCTGGTCGATTGAATGGGATTGTTGACAGAACCGGCCACACGCATCGGGACGCAACATTAGTCTGAGCTGCCCAGATGTGTGCCTTGCGAGCTCGGTTGAGTAAAAGGCCAGGCTCGACCGGCCTTGGCGCCTGTCGAGATCTACTCCATGTCGTCACGTCGGACACTGACCCAGCGAACCAAGAGACCACGCGCTTGGCTGAGTGCACTATGGCATGGCGCACCCTTTGGCTAGCTAAGGTGGCCACTCGTCATGCGACCTCGTCCATGAAAGAAGAGTGCGACGTTCTCCTCTGGCTTGAGCAGTACTAGCCCTGAGGCCCGCCGTGTCGCCACAGGATTTTGCGCGAGTACAGGGTTTTAGGCGCTGATCCGCTAGCAAGAAATTGCAATGCTATCGGGGCAGCCCATCGTGCAATTTTCTCCTAGTGATGCCGGCGCCTGTCGGTTGATAGTACACGTGCTTTATGAAACGTGCTGAGTCCAACGATGGTCTTCTGCACTGGAGCGACCTTCACTAACCGCTTTCACGGTTGTCGGACTCGCGTCGTTGCCGTACTCGCATCATTGGGTGTCTTTTGAAAGCTCGTATTCCTCTGCGCAAGGTCATGGAAGCCGGACGACCGCTCGTCCTTCCGGTTGCTCAAGATGCTTTTGCCGCCCGGCTGATAGGGCGGGCTGGGTTCAAAGCGTTTGCAATTGGTGGGTCGGCAATGCTTGCTGCCCGTTACGGGTTGCCGGACCTAGGCATTGCGGCGCTTGGCGAGATGGTCGCCGGTATTCAGGATATTGCGGCGGCCTCCGATCTACCCTTCATCACCGATGGCGATGACGGCTACGGTGACATCAAGAGCGTTGTTCGCATGATCCGCGCGTACGAGGCGCTTGGTGTTGGCGCCGTGATCCTGGAGGACCAGGCTCGCCCGAGCAAGCAACCCGGCGATAATCCTGCTCCTGCTGTTGTCGCGATGGCAGAATTCGAAACAAAGCTTCGGGCAGCTGTTGATGCCCGCAGTTCAGGCGACATGTTGATTATCGCCCGCACGGACTCCTTAACAACGCTTGGCCTAGATGGCGCCCTAAAGCGAGCGGAGCGCAGCTTAGCCGCGGGCGCGGATGGTGTATTTATTCCAGGATTGAAAGCACATGACGATCTCGTGACGGTTGGGAGTGCCTTCCGGGGGAAACACCAGCTGCTTGCCCTAACTGAAGATGGGAAAGCGCAACTGCCGCGGGCACAAGATCTCTTTGTGATGGGCTACGATCTTATCGCTTATCCGAGTTATTTGATGCTGCGGACCACAGAAGCGATGGCGAGCGCGCTCGCAGGGTTGTTGTTGTCCACGGCCGACGGGTCCCCTCTCCCGGCACTGGCCGATTTTCCGGCGGCTCGCGCGGCCTTTGCTGAGGCGGTCGGACTTCGAGACTGGCAGGCGCTCGACAAAGTTGCCCGGTCCCAGGCCTCTGCGCCCGCCACGTAACTCGTCCGCGGTTCCGCATTTTCGGACTGCTGCGATGGAAATCTCGGTGCTAGAGCAAGCAAGGATAGTTTAGTGCAGATTTCGCTGAAAAGCCGAACCGCAATCGTAACGGGCGGAAGCCGAGGCATTGGCCGAGCGATAGCTCTGGCGTTCGCCGAGGCCGGCGCTTCTGTTGCAATTCTCGCCCGAGATAAACAACAAGTGAGTGATACCGCCGACCAGATAAGTAGCACAACCGGTCAGCGCGTGATTGGAATCTCATGTGATCTCGGAAACAAATTGCAGATTGACCAGGCCTGGTCGAGGCTCTCCCCCGACTTCAGTCATGTTGACGTCCTCGTTAACAACGCAGGCAACGCTGCCCACGAGCCAATATCGGGAGTTGAGTGGGACGCACTCCAGTCCGATTTCATGCTGAAAGTCGGAGGGGCACTTTACTTAACTCAGCGTTGCCTCTCTGGAATGCGAGCAAGACGCTGGGGACGAGTTGTCAATATTCTCAGCATTGCGGCAAAGGCCGGTACCGGCGCCGCTCCGTCGGCGCTGAGCCGGGCGGCCGGCCTATCCATGACGAAGCTGCTGGCTAACGAATGCGCGCCGGATAACGTCCTTATCAACGCCATCTGCCTTGGATCGATCGAAACCGACCAGTGGAAACGAATGCACCGGTCCACCGCACCGCAAGCGAGCTACGAAGACTTCGTTTTGCAGAAAGGAAAGAGCGTGCGTCTCGGTCGGCTTGGAACTGTGACCGAGGTTGCGAATGTGGCCTGCTTTCTAGCCTCGGACCTAGCCTCGTTCGTAACGGGAACAGCCATTAATGTCGATGGAGGCAATTGTCCCGTACCGTAACCTCGGCACTGGTATCGTTGCCGGTAGGTATGTAATCGGAGGTCGTCTACCTCCCTAGCTGATGCCAACGAGGCTCGATAGAACGGACTTATTGCCCGCCAGATCGTTGCTTTTGCCGTTCCAAACCACTTGGCCTCGATCCAGAATTAGGGCCTGGACCGTTAGTGACAGCGCTAGATCAACATGGTGTTCTACGAGGATAAACGTCATATCGCTTTCTTTTCTGATGCGTTTGAGCGCTTCCACAAGCTGGTCAACAATGACCGGAGCCAATCCTTCGAACGGCTCGTCGAGAATAAGCAAAGCGGGATTGCTGACGAGCGCTCGGCCGACAGCCAGCATCTGCTGCTCTCCACCCGACAAATGATTTCCGAAGTTCTGCCGTCGCTCAGCAAGCCGGGGGAATAGCTCAAACACGGATTCAATGTTCCACTTTCCCCGATCAACCCTTGCAACGGAAAGGTTTTCCTCTACCGTCAGGGAAGGAAAGATCTCTCGTTCCTGAGGCACGTAACCGAGGCCCAGGCGAGCCCGCTCGTAGGTATCGATGCCTCCGATCTCGCCGCCGTCAAATGTGATCTTGCCGGAGGCCATTTGCGTTAGGCCCATAATGGTCGCAAGCAGGGACGTCTTGCCGACACCATTGCGTCCCAACACGGCCAATGACGACCCTCTCGGGAGCGAAAGAGCCACGTTTTCAATAGCCGCGGCGCCATAGCCATATCCTGCGGTGACAGCTTCCAGTCTCAGCAAATCAGTCATTGCGCGCCTGTCCGAGGTAAACCTCTCGTACCTTAGCATCTGCTCGAATCTCGGACGGGGTTCCCTGCGTCAGCACGCTTCCCTCTGCCAACACCGTGATACGGTCAGCGAAACCAAAAACGATCTGCATGTCGTGCTCGATGACGATGACTGCGAGGTCGGCGGGCAACCGCCGCAGCAATTCCGAAAGTTTTCCGCTGTCTTCTTTCGGCAAGCCAGCAGCAGGTTCGTCGAGAATGAGCACCTTTGGCTTGAGAGCCAGCGCCAGCG
This sequence comes from Bradyrhizobium sp. T-12, assembly GCF_058314695.1. Taxonomy (NCBI): domain Bacteria; kingdom Pseudomonadati; phylum Pseudomonadota; class Alphaproteobacteria; order Hyphomicrobiales; family Nitrobacteraceae; genus Bradyrhizobium; species Bradyrhizobium sp. T-12. The sequence goes on from NZ_JBZFQJ010000002.1 coordinate 655,030, forward strand.
CGAGCTCAACGAGCCGCCGTTGACCATATGCGAGATTGGAAATCAATTGGCATGCCGAACCACTGAGGTTAAAAACGTCTAGGAGCCGCTCGAGTTCGATCAGAACCTGCTTGCGCCTATTGAGCGCGCCCCACAGTTTTGCGTCGATATGCATATTTGCAACGACCGCGAGGGCAATATTTTCGACCACCGTCATGGACGGGAATAGCGAGTTTATTTGAAACGTTCGCGCGAGCCCCAGAGAGACTCGGCGTTGCGGCGAATACCGTGTGATGTCACGTCCTTCAAGTCGGATCGACCCAGAGGATGGAGCCAACGCTCCCGTGATGAGATTTACAAGGGTGGTCTTTCCTGCGCCATTCGGACCAATCAGAGCGTGTCTTGCACCAATCTCAAGGCGGAAGTTGATATTACGCGTGACGGCGAGAGCACCGAAGCTTTTGTGCAGACCGACGATTTCGAGGACCGTATCATTCATGGTTTCCGCCTGCGATCGAGGAGATAGCCACCCATACGATCAATCCAGGGACCAACGCCTTGAGGTGTAAACCTGACGGCGAGAATGAGGAGTCCACCCAGCATAAACAACCAATTGAAGGGGTCTATCGCCGCGGCCCGATCAGAAAAAATGACGAAAATAATGCCCCCAATGAATGCGCCGGTCAGGCGCCCCATCCCGCCGATTAGCAACATGATGAGGACGTTTCCGGATAGCAGGAATGAGAGTGAGTCGGTTGCGACAAGCCCGGTGACTTGTGCGGAAATTGCACCGGCCACACCCGCTATTGCTGCCGAAATCGAATAGATGAGAAGCAACCGTGCGGCGACCGGTACGCCTAGCATGCGCATGCGTTGGTCGTTGTCGCGTATCCCACGCAGAACATATCCAAATGGCGAGTTTACCAAGATCCGGGCAAGGGCAAACACGAAGGCCAGCACGCAAAGCGAATAGAGATAGGCAGTATGGCCATAGAGGTCGAACGAGTAACGTCCCAAGATGGGTGCGACCTGATACCCCGCAAGGCCATCATCTCCGCCCGTTACTGATTTCCAGGTTGTCGCAACTTGGAGGACGACGGCACCAATGGCGATCGTGAGGATGACTTGAGTCAAGCCGCGAACACGAAGAACCAGCAAACCCGTGACGAAGCCGAACGCGCCGGCAGCTAGCCCTCCTACCACAAGGCCGGTCAAGGGTTCAGATAAAACATTGAGCGCAAAAAGGGCGGCGGCGTAGGCTCCGATACCAAAAAAGACGGCATGACCTAAACTTTCGATTCCAGAGTAACCGATGGCGAGATCGAGCGACAGAGCCAAGATGATCATGATGATGACTTGGGTGCCGAGCTGGTGATAGGCGCCCAAGAAGAAATAAGCGAAAATTGCAAGCGCCCACACCAGCGCATCGCTAAGTCCCAAGCGGTGGGATCCAAAGGACGCGGCGATGTCCCGTTTAGGTGTGTCCTTTGAGGGAGTTACCTTAAGCACGGCCATAAAGCCCAAAAGGTCGAATGGACAGAATGAGGGCCAGAAGAATGTAGATGCCGAAAGCGCCGGCCGCCGGAAAGAGATAGCGAAAATAGGTATCGAAGATGCTATAGCCGAGCGCGGCGATAAGCGATCCTTTGAGACTGCCAAAGCCGCCAACCGCAACGACGATCAAAACCATGACCATATAGTTCGTGGCATAGTATGGCTGCAGCGGCAGCATCTGCGTTCCAAGTACGCCGGCTATGGCCGCTAACGCGCACCCAGCAACGAAGGTCTGAGCGAACACCCGCCGCACATTGATCCCGACACAGCGAGCCATGCGCGGATTATCGACGGAGGCGCGCAAGCGGGCGCCAAAATCGGTCTGTTCGATGACGTACCAAATCAGGCCTGCGATTGTCAGGCTGACGATTGAAAGAAAGCTACGGTAAGCAGAAATCGATATCTCTTCAAAATGCCATGCTCCCGCCAGGAATTCAGGCGTTGGTAATGTATGCGTCAGCGAGCCATAACCGGCGTTGATCGAGGCGATCATTATGAATGTGAGGCCAATTGTCATCAGGATTTGACCGAGAGCACTCGTCTCATAGATCCATCGATATACGGTCCGTTCAAGAATGGCCCCGAGTATCGCCGTGATTGCAACAGCAATCGGAAGCGCGGCGAGCAAACCCAGGCCAAAATGATTGACGAGCGAGAGTGCAGTGTAACCGCCGATCATGGCGAAACCACAATGTGCAATGTTTAGAAGACGCATCACGCCGAGCGTGATCGTCAGGCCAGAGGAGATCAGAAAGAGGATCATCCCGAAGGACAGGCCGTCGATCAAAAGCGATATACCCGTCGTCCAGTAGCTATTCACTTGATCCCTCAAACACCGCCTGCATCACAAGCATGCTGCCAATGGCCATTACGTCCCGCCGCATTGGCCTGGAGTCATGCGGCCTGATTCTACTCCCCTATTTTCGCGCGCCTAAACGTCGTCAGCGCGAGGCAGGATTGGCCTCCTTCCAGGGATCTTTGAGATTCGGAATTACGGCGACCTGTTTATTTACGAGGACGCCGTCGATCTTCTCGACCTTTCGGATATAGACGTTTTGGATCAGGTCCCGTTCGACCGGATCGATCCGCGCGGGCTCTCCCAGGAGTACCCTTTGGCGGCCGCCAAGGCGTTTTCACCATCAAGTTTCCCGTCGGTTGCTTCGGTCATATGGGCGATCAGGTGTATGCCGTCCCACGCCTCAACGGTCCCGATATTAGGTATGGCGCCCTTCCCGTATTTTGCTTCCAGCGCATTGACGAACTCCTTATTCGCGGTGCTTTCTGGCGAATGAGGACCATAAAAGAGAGAGGAATATACACCGATGGCCAGTTCGCCGGTTTGTCCCAATGCCGCGAGGGGTGCCTCCTCGGTTTCACCGAGGCCAAAGTACTGCAAGCCCCGTTGTGCCAAGCCGCGCTCGAAATACCCTTTGAACAGTGCAACGGAGATGGGCCCGTTCGGGACGAACGTAAATAGAACGTCAGCGTTCGCGTCCTGCAGCCGCTGGAAGTAGCTGGAGAAGTCAGTTGTATCCAAAGGCACCTTTACGACATCGACGATCTTGCCGCCGAGCTTGCCGTAATTGGCATCATAAGCTGCAATTGCGTCGTGACCGGGGGCGTAGTCGACGGCAAAGACAACAGCTTTCTTCTTGCCCTGATCAATAGCATAGCGCGTGATGCCATACGCCAATTGCCAGATGGTGCAGCCCACTCTTAAAAAATATGGCGATTTACGTGTGGTATCTGCGGTATTTGCGTTGAAAATGACGAAGGGAATTTTCGCTTGCGTCACAACATCGGCAACGGCTACCGCGTTAGGCGTGAAGTCCATACCGCCGAGAAATTGTACCCCCTCTCGGGTGATCAGCTCTTGAGCGAGTTGTTTCGCTCGAGCGGGATTTGGGCCGCCAGAATCACGATAGAGGACCTCAACGGTGTGGCCTCCAAGCTTTCCTCCGTGCTTCTCGACATAGAGGTCAACGGCTCGTTTGAATTGGACGCCCCACTCGGCATAGGGGCCGCTAAAAGAGCCGATGATGCCGATCTTGACCTCGGCAGAATGCGCATCTGTAGAAATGGACAGTGAGGCAAGAACCGCCGCGAAGGCCAGCAAGCTGAAGCGCTTCATTGTTTCCGTCCCCCTATTTGTGCACCGCCATGCGCCGCAAGCAAGGCGACGACTGCGCCCATCGTTCGGCCCAGATAGAGGGCATTAGAGGAGTGCATTCTTGTATAATCTTGCGGGACGCCGGGACTGTTAGTCGCAGGTCGCGGAGGGCAGACCAGTTAAGGGCTGCTCACGCTATATTACGCGGATGTCACAAGGTCCATGTCCGGGGCTGAGAGTCGCTTCTTTCCCGTCCATTTCAGATCGATGGATCTGACGGTTGCCGCCGCCTCACCGAGCAGCCATTGCGCGGAACGCGACAAGTGCCGGCAAATCGCTCTTTTCGGTTGGATAAGCGAGATAGAATGCCATCTGGTTGCGGACAATGAGATTGAACGGTGCGATCAGTCGGCCGGTTTCGAGATCCCTTTCAATCAAGGGAAGATGCACAATTGCAATACCAAGGCCGTCGATAGCTGCTTGGCACGCGAGCCCCGAGTTTTCAAATCGTAGGCCCGTGTTGGCCGGGACCTGCGGCGCGCCTGCAGTCTGGAGCCATTGCCGCCAAAAATCCGGGCGCTGCAAGGAATGGAGAAGAACGTGATGATCGAGTTCGTGCGGATAGCGCGGGACCGGCATTCCATTCGCAAGCTTGGGGCCGCATACGACGATGAGCAGTTCGTCGAACAGATGTTTGGCCTCGAGCCCAGGCCACTGGCCCAATCCGTACTCGATCGAGGCATCGATGCCTTGCGCTTCAAAATTGGCAGGGGATTGTTGTGAGGTTGAGACCTGAATTTCCACCTGCGGATATTGCTCGCGAAACCTCGCGAGGCGAGGGATCAACCAGCGCATGGCAAAGGTGGGTAAACACCTAAGCTTTAGGACATTGTGTTTTGACGACGCGCAGATCTCGGACGTCGCGGACCTTATCTCGTCAAACGCAACCTGAAGCCGCTTATGATATCGTCGAGCCTCTTCCGTCAGTTCGATGCGACGATGCTTACGAACAAATAACTTTATTCCGAGGTGGGTCTCAAGTACCGCGATATGCCTGCTGACGGCCCCTTGGGTAATGCAAAGCTCTTCCGCCGCTCGACTGAAATTGCCATGACGCGCCGCAGCATCGAAGGCTCGTAGCGCATTCATGGGCAAGTATTGGCCCATAACCCATTATTCTCCCTAGGTTTTCGCTTATATCGCAAAAACTCATGCAAGTCATCAGTTAACTTGCTTTGCGCGGCATGCTGATCGCCTTCATCCTCAGCCCCGCGATGAAACTCGTCCACTGCAGCAAGAGTTGGACATGACTTGTGGGATGGAAACGGCAGTCGTATCGGCAGACGCATTCTCTGCTCCGCCCGGCGACCCTGACGGAAGCATTACAGAAGTTGCGCTCGCGTTTATTAAGAAGAGCCCTGAGATCAGGATTACGCTTCGCGATCTTGAGCGTCAGACGGGCGCAAGTATCTTTCAACTGATTAGGGCATTCCGAAGAGATTTGGGAGTAACGCCCCATGCCTATCTGATAAAACGGCGCGTCGCGCGCGGCGCTGATCTTCTTCTTCAGGGAGAGCCAGCGGCACAAGTAGCTTACGAGGTCGGTTTCGTTGACCAAAGTCACTTCACGAAGCACTTCAAGCGTGTCCACGGCGTGACGCCAAAGCGCTATGTTGCGGTAGCCACCAGCTAGCTGGCAAATCGAGCGCATGAGAAGTTCGCCACTGGCGACAGACCTTTTGCAAAAGCTTGTCTAGAGTTCTTGAGGGTCTAATCCGCTCCGGCGCACAACAAGGCGCGGTTGCCGGCGCAATCGGAGCAGTCAAGTGATCACGCGGTCAGTGGTGTACTTGTTGCGCGCGGCGTCGACGACATTCCGATGCCAGCAGCCGTCAACAGGATATCGAGGCCAGTCGTCATATTCACAGCAAAGAAAGCTTCCTTATGGCCCCCTTTCGAGGACTAAATCGCCGCATGGCCGAAAATGGCCATTTACTGAACGGCTATTGCGCGATCCCCGATGCGTTTTCGGCAGAACTTTATGCTCGACAAGGCTTCGACGTAATCACGCTTGACCTGCAGCATGGTCTCATCGGGTACGATGCCGCCGTCGCGATGCTACAAGCCATTACGGCCGTGGACGTGCTCCCGTTGGTACGCATCCCCTGGCTCGACCCGGCAATCATCATGAAAGCGCTTGATGCAGGTGCTCTTGGTGTGACATGCCCTATGGTCAACACGGCAGCGGACGCTGAGCGCCTCGTCCAATATTGCAAATATCCACCGATGGGCCAGCGCAGCTTAGGCCCCGTCCGTGCGGCGACGGCCTATGGCGAGGACTATGCTGCGCATGCGAACCGGGAGCTCAGCGTCATCGCTATGATTGAAACCGCTGAAGCCGTCGCCAACATCGAGAGTATTCTTGATGTGCCAGGTCTGGATGGTGTCTATATCGGACCAGGCGATCTCTCGCTGTCCCTGAACAGGAAGCCGCAGCTGGAGGAGTTTGATACCGAGGTGGACGCTGCCATCGATCGCGTTTTGAAGGGGTGCATTAAGAAGGGTCTGATTGCAGGCATTTTCGCACCTGGTCCCGAACAAGCGTGGCGCATGGTCACGCGTGGCTTTCGATTCGTCACGCTTTCCACTGACGCTCGCGCATTGGCGTTCCAGGCCAAGTCTTGGGTTGAGAAGTTTCGACTGCTCAGTCGAGAGCCGTCCCGTGTTACCGGTGCATCGGGCCTGAAGGGGTAAGGACTAAATATCAAAAAGTGGGCGACCGGACCATAAGCCCTCATCCGCTCGAAATTGCAATTTCTTACTAGTCGACGAGCTCCTCCTGCATCAAGACCGGTGTCGCCGATCACGCAATTGGCGTGAAGCCTACCCGCTCTTAGCGTGGGAGCAACTCGGCCATGGTGTAACATGATCCAACCGCGGTCTATCTTTGAAAAGATCTGGAACAGTCATGTCATCCGGGAAATGGGTGACGGCGTCTTCTTGCTCTATGTCGATCGCCACATCATCCAGGAATCGGCGAGCGGACAAGCATTTGATGGGCTACGGCGCGCCTCGCGATCTGTGCGTCGACCTGATCTCACTTTCGGTGTCACGGATCACATCGTTTCGACACGTCCTGGGCGCACGGTCGATTCGAACCCCGAGGGGCGCGAGCTAATCACCTTGATGGAACGGAACTGCAGCGAACACGGAATTGAGCTGTTTGACTTGGCTGATGCCAGGCAGGGTATCGAACACGTCGTGGCGCCGGAGCTCGGGCTTATCACGCCAGGGATGACTGTTGTTTGCGCAGACAGCCATACACCAACAAATGGCGCGCTCGGTGCCTATGCGTGGGGTTTTGGCACAAGCGATGTCGAGCACGTTCTAGCAACCCAAACCGTACTTCAGCGCAAGCCAAAGGCGCTACGGGTGACGTTCGCCGGACGTCTGGGAAAGGATGTCTGTGCCAAGGACCTCATACTTTACTTGATCGGCAAAGAGGGAACACAGGCGGCGCGCGGATATGCCATCGAATATTGCGGACCCGTCATTCGTGCGATGTCCATGGAAGGCAGGATGACGATCTGCAACATGTCCATTGAATTTGGTGGACGTGCTGGCATGATCGGGCCGGACGATACCACGTATGAATATATCGCTGGCCGCGACTATGCTCCCAAAGGTGCGCATTGGCAGGCCGCATTAGATCAGTGGCGCACTCTTAACACAGACGAGCAAGCTCTCTTCGACAAGGAAATCAGGGTTAACTGTAGCGAGATTGCCCCCCAGGTGACGTGGGGGACAACACCTGGCGATGTCGTAGGTATCGACGAAAACATCCCAGATCCCGTGTTGATTGGCGATCCTGTCCGTCGCGCCATGGCGGAGCAGGCGCTGCACTATATCGGCCTCAAACCTAATCAGCCTCTTGAAGGCATTCCGATCAACGTCGCCTTCATTGGATCCTGCACCAACAGCCGCCTATCGGACCTTCAGGCGGCAGCGGCCATCGTCAAGGGGCGCAAGGTCGCCAAAGGCGTGCGGGCGCTGGTTGTGCCTGGATCGACGTCGGTCAAGCGCGCGGCTGAGGCCCTCGGTCTAAACAAAGTATTTCTCGATGCAGGCTTCGACTGGAGAGAGGCCGGGTGTTCAATGTGTCTGGGGATCAACGACGACCAAGTCGCGCCAGGTGAGCGCTGCATGGCGACCTCTAATCGCAACTTCGAGCATCGCCAAGGACCAAATAGCCGCACGCATCTTGCAAGTCCGGCATCGGTGGCGGCGGCCGCCGTGACGGGTGTCATCACCGACGTTCGCAAGCTCGCGCACGCATAGAGGCGGCAAATGGAAAAGTTTGTGACGTTGGAAGGTGTCGCCGCAGTGCTGGCGGACCCGAATATTGATACAGATGCAATTATCCCTGCCCGCTTCATGCGTTCTGCGAACGCTAATTTGGGTAAGGCCCTGTTCGCCAACAGCCGATTTCAGGACGACGGATCCGAACGCGCCGACTTTGTGCTGAATATTCCGCCATTTCGGAGCAGCTCGATCCTCGTGGCAGGCGATAACTTTGGCTGCGGCAGCTCGCGAGAAGCAGCAGTCTGGGCGCTGAAGCAATTTGGTATTCGCTGCGTTATCGCGAGAGCTTCGGGGAAATATTCTTCGAGAACTGCTTCAAGAATGGCGTTCTTCCGATCACATTGCCCAAAGCCGACTATGAGCAAATCCTAGGCGCGCTTGCGAAAGACCCCGGGCGTGAAATTAAGGTCGATCTTGAGCGATGTGAGATCAGGATGTCGTGTTCGCTATCGATACCGTTTGTCGTGTCGCCTTCGCGTCGGACAGCATTGCTTGAAGGGCTCGACGATATCCAGCTGACGCTGCGTTATGTCAGCGATATCGACGCATTCGAGGCCTTCGACGGGGTCGCGCGGCCATGGATGCGTCGCCCCACGTCATCTTTTGGCCGATCGCCGTAGAGCTGATGACGTCAGTTTCGTGGTGGGAGCCTTGGCAATTCAAGGCTCTGTCGTCCGGTGAACGCTAGCGGAAACGAAAAGACGCAAATGGTTACGCATTCCACGACATTTGATGATACGAATCTCTTGGAGCGAGCTTGGGTTTAACGCGCATCCAGCCCGGGCTCGGCTTCTCTCCTATGCGAAAAGCCTCGCGACTTTCGCTGGGGATATGGAGCGCTGTCTTTGTTTGTGAACCCCACGGCTCAAGATTATGACATTGTCCTCCTGGGTACGAGGTCAGTTCTTCAGTTCAAGACATTCGTCCTCCAGTCAAGTTTGAACGAAGATCTTGCAGCAACGCCACGGGGAAGCCGACCGGCCGAAGATGTTCGAAGGCGACCAAGGTGGATGAAAAGAGGCCAAGATCTCGCAGAATTGCACTTCGACGCAACCTCTTGCCGCTGTTTTTTGCGATCAGCGTCGCTCCTTTGGTCGGCCAAGGGCTCGCCCGGCACACCGGCAGTGTCATCTTGAAATAGACCAGCGTACCGGATTTGCGCCTCCTCAAAACTCCAGAGCATTACGGACCGTTTGCGAACACGCCAAAGAGATTCCTCACGAATGGCCATTCGGAAGAATCTATTCGGTTCGAGACGCGCTCATCATCAATGTGGCCCGGCAGATTTCTCATCTTCGCGAGAGGCCGTTGTCGCCCCAGCAGCGATCGGAATAAAGCCGATTTGGAAACCGAATGCGCGACCTATTTTGTCTAGCGTTTGCGCAGTAGGATTGGCCGCTCCTCTTTCAATGTCGGCGACTTGGCGCGGTGTCAGCTTAAACAGTCGGGCGAACTCAATCTGGGTGAGCCCGAGGGCTTGACGCATCTCGGCGACAGCCTCCGGCAAGCGGAGAGTACCCGCGCGCGCTTTGGCTGCAATTGCGGCGCGACGATCTCGGATCTCCTCTTTCGTAGGTTTACGCCATCTGGCCATGAGGCTCGCCTAATCTGTCACATTGCGCAGTTTGGCAACACCGTTCGCCATATCTTCGTTGCGAATGATTGCATTCGTCACGACGGAGACCGGCACGCCGCACTTTCTTGCAATCTCTGGAAGGGCCCGGAGAAGATCTTCCTTAGCTGCCAAAGCGGACATCAATTTGTGGGCGGGCACCTTGGGGCTAGAAACTGTCTCACAGACGAGCCTCCAATCAGGATTGGTGTCCTGTCCTCCACCATCGAGCATGCACCCCCACCTTGTGGAACGGACGATGCCCGCTGTCGCGATCTTCATTGGTGCGAAATCGAACAAGGGGGCGAGACGTATGCTTCCATCCGGGAATTTTCTAAGCGCGGCGTTTCGACCATGATTATCGGGATTGCCCATAGCCAGGTTCAAGACATCTCGCAGCAGATACTCCGTCGTGTCCTCCAGCGGACACGACGAGACCTGTTGGATTGTTTTCAGATAAGTTTCGTGCCTGCTCTGAAATGCAAACTCCGCAACGCCAATCGCAGAGACCAGACTCTCTTGTCCGTAGCGGATTAGACCACCCGACGTCACCCTGCGGTCAAACCGTGGAATGACAAGCACACCATTGCCGTAGGTGCTCGTGCGTTCGACGTTGACGCCAAACTCTTTTGCGACCACCGAATAGCCCGATTCAGACTCCAGGATCCGCTGATCCACCGGCTCATCACTACGCAGAAGCTTTACGATGATAAATTCGAGGGCGTCCGCGTCCGGGACCATCGAATTCGGATACCAAAGTCCGTCTCGGGAGCGAGTCAGTGACACCTTGGGCCAGTCACCTTGCAGCCCACTCGAACCCGAGGCAAGCAAGGAAAAGCGATCAGCAACTTCGAGAAACGCATCGCTCCGATCGAGAATTTCTTCCATAGTGATTCCCGCGACCGATATGTCCTGAAGACGTTCGACCTCCTGATCATATGCTTCTTTGATGCGAATATTGCCGACGGGAGAACTCGCAGCTCTCATGAGAAGATGGACTTGGGTAGAAGGCGCCTCGACCGGAAGGTTCAGAAATCGCGCGATCCTCTCGGCGTGGTGACCTTGAGGAATTAGGTCCAGTAGAAAAGCTGGCCAGGTGCTTGCTGCGCGATCCACCAGATCGACTGGGGCGTTGATCGAGTAAGCATGTACGCCTTTAAGGGGACGGTCTTCCGCAAATGGAATGGCGCCGAACTTGGCAAAATAGCCCATTTCGTAGCTAGTTCTGGAAGGCGTCGTGTAGCCCTTTTCGGGGGCTTCCAAGTTGACAATGGCCGCCTCGTGCCACGTGCCTTCTATGAAAGTTTCTACAGTCAGGTCCATTTACAAATCCCTTTAGGGATGTATATGGCAGGTGAGCTCAAGAATCAACCCATTATAATGGAAGTATTAATAGCGGAGGATCCGTTCGGACACTGCAGTCGTTGCCCATCATGCTTTTGGCCTGCCGGATCTTTGCGCCGCCACCACGGACTGAGCGGCCCCTCAGAGATGCTCGCCCCGCGATCAAGTGCGGTGACGGCGCAGCCCTGTATTCAGCTCTCATTCTGATGGGCTTCATGCTGAAGAGCGGACCCGGCCAGAGGACCCAGAGGGCGCCTCCTTCGGCAAGACCTAAAAAGCGCAAAGGCTGGCTGTTATGATGGAGCGTCGCACGCTCAAACATCAAAAGCCCGAACGGACTTTTACCATCAACTGAGTAAGCGGCACTCGTACGACGAGATGCGCGCTATCCCGATCCAAACTGTGGTCTTCCCGGGCGCATGCATGTACGGTCCCCGATCTCACCACGGCCCGCTTCTCACTATCGTGCAAGACTGCTCGATTCCGCGAAAGCTGCGCGACATTTGCTGCCGTTACATAAAGGCTTCGAAATAGGAACGAGCCGCACATCAACGAGGATTAATGCGCACGCCCCCCTAGTCACGTGAATCTAAAGTTCGCCGCATAAAGTCTGCTGGGCTTTGTGGCAGAAGCGTTTGACGGAAGCCAAGATCTGGTCTGCAGACTTGGTCCATTTGAAGGGCCTCGGGTTATTGTTGTGCAGTTCGATGAAGGTACGGATGTCGGCCTCGAGCTGTCTGACGGAGGTGTGAACACCTCGCTGGATCTGCTTTCTGGTGAGTTCAGCGAACCAGCGCTCGTTCTGATTGATCCATGACGCGGAAGTCGGCGTAAAGTGGACATGGTTGTGCGGCCGGCGAGCGAGCCACGCCTTGATCTTAGGTGTCTTGTGGGTGGCGTAGTTGTCCATGACGATGTGGACCGCAAGCCCCTCGGGGATTTGAGCGTCGATTTCCTTGAGGAACTTCAAGAACTCGACCGCCCGATGACGCTTGTAGCATTTGCCAATGACAAAGCCGGAAGCGACATCGAGCGCGGCAAACAGTGTGGTCGTGCCATGTCGCACATAACTGTGCGTGCGACGTTCTGGCATCCCAGGCATCATCGGCAAGACCGGCTGCTCGCGATCGAGTGCCAGGATCTGGCTTTCTCATCAACGCTGAGGACAACGGCTCGGTTCGGTGGGGATAGATAAAGGCCGACAATGTACCTTGTCGACGAACAGTGGATCGCTCGACAACTTGAATGTCTGGCTACGGTGCGGTTGCAAGCTGAACGCCGACCACATTCGGCGGATCGTGGTGTGGGAAAAGCCAGTTTCCGCAGCCATCGAGCGGATCAACCAGTGCGTCGCGTCGGCCGGCGTCGTACGCAATGTCCGCTCGATTACCTCAGCAACCTGATCGTCGTCGATGGTGCGAGGGCGGCTCGGGCGGGCTTCATCAAGCAGGCCATCACAGCGATCCTTCTAAAAAAACCGACGGCGCCACTTGCCAACGGTGTGTTCATGGATGCCGAGTTCAGCAGCCACAGACTTGCTTGGCAGGCCATCCGCACATCGCAGGATCGCGCGGCATCGCTCAGATAGCACCGCGCGACACGATGACGACGAACTTGCCTCTCTAGGTACGTGCGCTCCTGCGGACTGAGCACTAACGGCGCGATCGGCCGGCCTCTCACACCTGCATTCCCCACAAGCGCTCTCCTCTACAAAGATTCGAGCCATCAACTAATGTGATGAACTTGCGTTCCAGATGACTAGTAAGGATACATCCAATAGGTCGCGTTGAGCTCGTTAGGCATCGAGCGCAAAGTTGGGGTCCGCTGCGGTGGCTTGAGGTGGCTAGATGAGGAGATGATCCGGCCGATATCGTCGAGGACCGCCCGGCTCGTTGAATAGGTACTATGATTGAGCGCGAACATTTCGCTTCCGACCGCAGAGACATCGATCGTCTCGATGCCCGAGACGAGAGTTGGACCGCTCTTAGTCACATAGCCCATTCGCGATTTCGACTGCGCCTTCTTCATCGAGGCGAGCAGAGCCAGATCAGTTGACGAGGCGTACACGGTCACCGCACCCGCGGCCGCTTTGATCTGGTTAGCCCGCTCCAGATAGAGGTCACGGTCGACGTCGGGTGCTGCGAAAATCAGCTCGGTAATGCCAAGCGCTGTTTGGCTCAGCGCTGCCTGCTGCAAGGCGCCCAATACCACTTCGCTGCCAAGGCTGTGTGCGATCAGGATGATCCGCGAAACGTTCCCCTCCGTCTTGATGAGCTTGAGAAGATCGAACAATCCATCGGTGGCATGCAAAGCACTTTCGCGGTCGTAATCGTAATCCGCCAACCCGCCTTTCGAGGGCCAGGAATAAATCATGACGCGGCCCTTGTAATTTGCATCGAAGGCAATCTGAGCGGCCTTGAACGCTGCATCCGAGAAAGGAACATTGTAGCCATGGACGAACAGCATCAGGCTGTCGGCAGGATTGGCGATCGCGGAGGCAAACTCCTCTCGTGAGAGCTTCGATAGAGTCTGGATTCGAAAGTGCTTTCCGTCCTGCTCGGCCTCTGTCCAAATGCCGTACAGATATGTCTTTGGCGTTTCGACTTCGCCCATCTTGTGAACGATCGGTATGCTCACAGTCACGCAGCCATAGGTATTCGTGGCCGAACGATCATAGGTGATCTGTTTCAGCTGCAGATTCGGGCCTCCCATCACCTCGCGGTTGGTCGCAAAATAAACGGGCACCAAGCCCTTGATGGCGGGCTTGTTGGGAGCCTCGGCGCCAGTTGGCGTCGGTTTCTCGGGAGGTGCTTCCTCACTTGCCTCACCCGTTGTGGGGCGATGATAGCCATAATCATGGCGTCTCGGACCATAATACCTCGGGCCGTAATACCTTGCGGCATGATGGTGATATCCTGTCAATGCACGCCCGTGGTGCTGATGCGTGTTTTGGGCTTGGGGCTTTGACGGTCTCGAGATAGGTGCTTGATGAGCGCAGCCGACGACAAACATGCAGACCAGAGCAATTAAAGCCGCGCGGAGCTGCCGGAACGACGAGAGCCAGTGCAGCGCATTTGAAGAATCGGCTCGCAATGTCGAGACGACCATGGCCCCTCCTCCTTACTTCGCAAGAACTTGAGATAGATTGACGGTAGCACCGAGCCATCCACGGTACCGATCGACGGCGGGTCCACTGGTCAGCTTGTAGGTGAAGCGCGCCTCTGCACCGCCATCGTTGATGGCGCAAGCAATGTTGCCGGCTCCGTTTGCCGTCTCGACATGCCAGGAGCAGCCGGTGATACGGTAGCCCGGCTCGGCTGGGAACGTCTCGGCGTAGTCGGCCGAATGCTCGGCAAACACGACGGGATGATCATCCTTGGTCTTGTCGACGGTGTATGAGCGCTCGATCTGCTTGAGCTCGACGAGTTGCGATAGCGGAACATTGACGATGAGCCGCCGGTCTTCTGGAAGCAACGTGTGAAGCGCGCCGGCCAGGATCTCGGGAATTTTCACGCCCTGATTGGCTTGCGTCTGCACATGGGTCGAGTTGAGCTTGCTCCAGTTCTCGAATGAGATTGTAGTGTCGACCCATTTGGTCCAGCAGACGGATGGTTGGGGGATAGCCGCAATCAGCTTGTAGAGCGGACTCGCGGCTATGACCGTGGCAGGAATGATGAAATTCACTCCGTTGACCTGGGCATCGTTCCATTTGACGATGCCGCCGACAGCGATACCGAGGAGCGCGCCGAACTCGTTGAACGCGGGACCTCCGCTGTTGCCGACGTTCATGACAGTATCGGTTTGCCAGCGCCCATTTGGGCTGGTTTGATTGCTGATCAGGCCGCTCGATATGCTCAGATCCAGGTCGAGGGGATAGCCGAGCAGATAGAGTTGGGTTCCCATTGGGGCCTGCTGGCTTTCATTGATGACCGGCATTGGGCAGCGCGATGCTCCGCCGCTGTTGCTGGCCGGCTGGGCCAACTCGAGAAGGGCAAGATCGTTGGCGTCGTCGCGGTGAATCGCGCTGACTTTGATTGGGTTTGCGTTGCGCGAGCCAAGGCGAGCATCGACCTCAAAGCTCTTGTAGTTTTCCTCGCGTCCGACCACATGGCTGTTGGTGAGCACGAGGTTGTCGCCGATCAGAAGGCCGGAGCCGCCTCCGACTTCCTGCTTGCCGTTGTACATAACGCCGACAAACTGGACATGAACAGTCCTGACGTTATAGCGCGCGGCGATCTGCACCGCGGCGCGATCGGCTAGCGCCTGCCCGGAGATGACAAAGAGCAAGGCGAGGGTCAGGACGGATAAAACGTTCTGACGGCTGCGATATCGAGTGGGCTGAGTTGTCCGCTTCCGTTCCATGCTGGATTACAATAGTTCATGATGGAATTGGGGTCGTATTTAGTGACTTTGTAGTCGCCGACCGATCCTGAAAATTTCTCGTTGCGGCACTGTTCCGGAGCATCGTCGCGGTTCTGCTCGTGAGTAAAGCCGAGCGCGTGCCCGAATTCGTGGACAGCGACCGCACGAATGCAGAATTCGCGCTTATTGATGCATCCTTTACTCCAATGATTGAAGCTGAAATTCAAGGTCATGCCCGAAGACTTGCCATCGAGATACTTGCCGACGACGTCGGTGTGCGCGCCCTCGTCGGCGATGCGCACATGGACGCCGGCTGCGCCCTCTTTACAGGCAGGCCAGGTCTTGGCGAACCAAACGCCTCCTTGTGCTGCGCTTTCCCAGGTCTCGGCCACGGCTTTTCGGACGAGTTCTGCATATTTCTGGTCATGAGGATTGAGGTTTTCCCAGCAGACCGGGATTTCCTTCACGTCCCATTTGGAGCTGCGGATCACAGTTCCGAAGAGCTCCATCTCCGACACCCCTGAGGGAAGCGCAGGCTGAGCCTTCGCGCTGCTGCAGGGGAGGAGCACGAGAAGAACCAGCAATCCGAGCAGGCAGTAACGAGTCATGTTTTATTGAGTAGGCGTTGGAGATGGCGGGAAGACTGGCACCGGCGCGAAGATAAAGCCGTTCGTCCGCGGGCCACCACCAGCCCTTGGCCGGCGGGCTGCGGCCCCCCCGCTCTCCGGCAACTCCTGCGACTTTTCCCCTCCCGGGATTGGTGTCGTGTAAATCGGATTGTCCTTTGATCCGAGCGCCGGCTGTTTGGCTGCATAGCTGGCCGAGCCAGACTTTGCTCCGTTGGCCAAGACGGCATTCGGCCCATTGATGTAGATACCGAGATTGCTGAATTGCTGCGCAGATGCGGAGGCTTGGATGGCGGCCGGTGTCCAGCGCGCCGATGTAAGGGAGTATTTGGCCTCGATGCCTCCGGTCACTTGGATCGAAAAAGTATAGGTCATCTGCGCTGGCTCAGCTATTTCCGATGGCATAGCCGGCGTCAGGTTGTTGGCGGCGATCAAAATTGCATTGTCGCGCAGCCAGGCCGCCAATGGCTTGGAGGCATCGACGGTGATGCGCTTGAAAGCGGCCCGTTCCGGATATTTGTTTTCGGCGAGAGCTTCGAGCTCGAGGAGCTCGGTCGGCGTTCCCCGGTAGCAGCCGCGCTCATATGTTGCCGGGCTAGATGCCAGCGGCAAGGTATCAGACGCAAGCTCGGCATTCTGTTTCAAGAGAAATGACCAGATCAGGTCGTAGGTGTCCTGCGCCGAAGCCGTGGGGCCGACATGGGTCACTTCGGCGGTGGTGGCACTTAGAACGCGCTTATAGTCGAAGGCGGTGCCGGACCCGACACCGCCGGTATCGGTTACTTTCAGTTCCAGGAAGAAGGTGCCGTATAGGAACGGGTCGATGTCGAAATGGGCGAAGCGGTCGAACGCCTCTTCCGGCCTGGTCTTGTAGATCTTGAGGTAGTGCTTCCGCCTTTCGCGCTCGATCTGATAAAAGGTGACGACCTCGCACCGGATCGATTTGAGAAAATATGGCAGTTCGCCGGCTGTGATCACGCCAGTCTGCGGATCGTGCACATAGTACAGGCTGGTGCATCCGCCCATCGCAAAGCAGGCGCCAAGGCAAGCCGCGGCCCGGCTGATCTTCCACATCGATTGTGCCCCCTGTCCGCTTCGCGTCGCTCGCGCGCGGATCTCCCGCCCAGATTGAAATGCTTTGCTCGTGCTTCGTCAAGAGTATCGGAAGCCATATGCAGCTTTTCGTTGCCATCGTATAATTCGATGCAGAGTTTCTGCGCGTTCTGACATTCAGAGCAACTGCGCCCGCAGCTAGATGATGAGACGCGCGTAAGTCACAGTCGGGCCGATTGCAAATAGCGAACCGTACGCCTATCAATGGCACATATTGGCGAAGTCGTTTGGACGAGTCGTTTGCCTGGGCCTGCGGACAGCCGCCTGAAGACAACGGAGTTCGGCAAGTGGAAGAAGGCAGCTGGTGAGCTTGCTCAATCACAGGCCTCGATGACGCATGCCAGAAGGGACGAACTGAGGAAGGCTCTGATCGAGCTCGACAAGTTGTTCCGCAAGGCGCCGCCGAGCGTGTACAAGGCTTACCGCAATCTTTCGGAGCGGCGTCTTGAAGAATCTGCCCGGAGTTTCGGTGACAGCGTCGGAGAAGGCCGCCTCCTTTGGTCCGTTTCCGAGGAGACCCCCGAGCAGGTTGCTGTGTCGCTTGGAGGTCTCATCCGGGCCATCGACCGCGTGCTGCTCGAGCGGCGGTCGCAATGGCCGATTGCATCGGGCGAGTGGCGCCTGGAGGCGCTCGGATGCTGGTTCATTCCGCGACAGGGCGTGAGCGCCGGCCGCCCTGCCCGGCGGAGCCAAGCCTATTCAAAGCGAGGCCTGCTATTTCATCGGATCCTGCCCACCTTCATTGACGGCTATGCCGTCGAGGTGGTCGATAGCCGTACCTTGCATAGTGCCGCTCAAGACCCCACGAATTGGAAAATGGGCGCCTGCCTTTTCGAGGCGCTCAAGCTTGAGGCGGAGTTCGCAACGGTAGACGGGGACAAGCGTTTCATCGTCAGCGGCGTCGATGCGCCGGCGGCGGGGAACGCGGTCTTGCTTCAGATGGCGAACGCGTTGCAGGAGAACTGCATCGCAATCGTCTGGCCCGAGCTCACGGTACCACCAGGACTGCGAGAAAAGATCGTCAAGTTCATCCGCGAGCGAGATGTGGCCGACCCGCTGGAGCCTCCGGAGATCGTCATTCCGGGAACGTGGCACGAGGTGGCAGGCAAGGAGATTGTGAATCGGGCCCGGATTTATGACGGTTATGGCGAGGAGCGGCTCGTCTACGACAAGATCGCCCCTTACGCCGATGACGACTGGGGGATCGAAAACATAACTGCTGGCGAGCGGATGTGCGTGCTTGCGACTGAAGGCGCCCTGATTGGCGTCGCAATTTGCCTCGACTTCTGTGACGTCTGCGACACGCCCTTCAGGGACCTGGATGTCGATGTGATGCTGGTCCCCTCGATGGGGAACGACCGCACCATGCAGGGCCACCAGACGACTGCGAGCCAGGTGGAAGTGAAGTTCGGCACGCGAAGTTTTGTCGTGCAACATCCCACCCACAACCGCTACGGGGATGGCCGGCTTGGTACTATATTACCCCTCCTCAAAGAGCCGAACGCTGTTTCCGCCCGGGAACTCGGTCAAAAGACCGTTTGGACTGCCTACAAATGGGGCCGGTGACACCCTAGATTCAGAGACTAAAATCAGAGTAAAGCGTTGTAAAATGATCTTAAGGGTTGTGACGTAGGGTATGGCCATGTCGGACGTAGCATTGGAAAAGATAGAGAGCGGCGAGGCCACCGCGACTGAGGCGCGGAGCGTCATTTCGGAATTCCTTAAAGAGGGATCCGAAAGCAGCCTGGAGCGTATTTACGCAACACTTGGGGCTTGGCTCTGGAATTCTCTGGAGAGCCGGCGCCGCGATCCGGAGCTGCGGGAATGGTTTGATATTCTGCGTCGGGTGAGCGCCTCGCTCGCGCCGAAGAATGCCGCCTATGCCGAGCGCTTCAGAGCGTTTTACGATCTTCTGCAGATGTCGATCAACACCGCCAAGGTTGCTCGTCCAAGCGAGGTCATGCACCGTCAGCATGTCGTCGAGATACTTCGGTTGTTGCGGGATGCACCGTCGCGTCAGCTGGAGAAGACGGTCATTGCTAAGAAACTGGATCTGAAGGATGCCAATCTCAGCCGCATTCTTCGCCTGATGACCAATGCGCGTTTTGTGGAACGAACGGCGGCTGGAAAGTTTGCTCATTTCGCGCTGACGCGCGATGGCCTTATGGCGCTTGAAAGGCACGAAGGGCCCACAGCAAGGGGCGCTGGCCAATTGGCGCAGCTTATGCGCAGGAAAATGGGTCTCAGAACCCACCCTGCCCTCACGGCTGAAGAAAATGTCGTTCTTCGCAGCCTGTTTGATTTGCCGAGCCCGATGCATCCTACGTTGCATGCGGCGGGACTAGTGATGCGTGACCCGCTTGGCGTCCGTCAGGTGATGGAGGACTACCTGCTTCATCCGCCGGCACCGACAGCTCCCGGCTATATGAAGGCGCGAACGAAGAGCTCGTATCATGGCTCGTCGGTGACGGTCGTGCAGGTGAAGAAAGCCGAAGGTCACGGCGCCTCCACATCGATTGAGGCGGTGAACAGTCCAAAGCCCGTCTCGTTCCCTTCGGGTATGCTGCACTTGAGCGCAGGAGAGGACTCCGAGCATGTCGAATGAGGATCTCGGGGCTTCGACAACGGAGCAGGCGCAAGGCGAATCGGAATCGCTAGTATTGTATGGAAACACCCTGCTCGATCGGTTGACCTTTGTTTCGACGACGTTCAGCTCGCTCATCATGAGCATGGGAAGGGTCGGGCGCGACAACCGCGAGGTGTTGGTGCCACTGGTCGAAGTCAGATTCGAAGGTCCCTCTGGCCAGGACGAAAGCGCCTTGAAGTCTTTCTTTTCGGAGCTCGTGCCGCTGGAAAACCTCGCCTTCGTCCTCGAAGACATCTCGGGTGATCTTGCAACTGTTTGCCACCAGCTGAGCGCTGTGAGCGAGGGACCGGTCAAGCCTGATCTCAGGCGGCTTGCCGAAACGAGCAGGTTCCTGCAGGACGCCAAAAGCAACCTGGACAAGTGTCTCGCCGATCTGGAGCGAATTGGTCAGCCGCCCAATCTTCCCTAGCGGAAGTCTTGAGAGCATCTGCGGCGAGACGATTCTTTTGCTTCTAACGCACAAAATTGTCCAGTCGCAATTGACCGCGTCATTCTGAGTTCGAAATGCGATTTTGATTTATCAACCGCGGGGCGTGCCTAGAAGCGTTCGCGGCGGGCTTCGGCTTCGCCGCGAAAGTGCGAGCCGATCGGATCGTGAATTAGCCCCGAGTGGCAAGACTATCTTACTGTCGGCGGGCGGCATGCGTTTCCCAAAAATGGAAATTCCCCTCTTCCATTTTTGGGAAATCGACGGTAGTATCCCTTCATGCTGGTGGTCGGCACGGACCTTGGTGAGCGCTATTTTGCCGAACGCTCTGGTCATCGGGGCATCGATGCAGCGCGCGCTCAATACAGGGCATGGCTGGCAATTGCTGAGGCTTCGGACTGGCGGACGCCGCAACAGGTGAAGCGATCGCATCCCAAGGCAAGCATCCTGAAAGGCGGACGCGTGGTGTTCAACATCAAGGCCAATGACTACCGCCTGATCGCCATGGTTCAATATCGTGATGGCGTGTTGATGATCCGCTTTTTCGGCAGTCATGAAGACTGTGACAAGGTGGACGCGGAGACGGTGTGATGAAGGCAACATTGATAATTATCCAGAACCAGGCCGATCATGAGGCGGCCAAGGCGCTTGTCGGCAAGCTGATGCAATCTAACGAGGCTGCCGATCGAGCGCGTATGGTAGCTCAGGCTCGCCTTATCGAGGCTTATGAACGCGCACGCTGGCCGCGCAAAGCGCCGCCGTTGCCCGATTTGCTAACCTATCTGGTGGAACAACATGGTTTGACGCGCGCTGATCTTGTGCCGCTTCTGGGCACTGCTAGTCGCGTCAGTGAGGTCATGTCCGGCAAGCGCGAATTGAGCATGACGATGGTGAAGCGTCTGCGCGAACGTTTCCATATTCCAGCGGATTTGCTGATCTCCGCGAGCGGAAGTGTTGCGGCTTAGGTCAATCGGGACCATGACTTTCGATAGGGGGCTACTTTGCTCGGCGGCCGTGAATATTTGCATCGACGCGAGAAAGTTCAGCGCATGCGATTCCAACGCCTTTTAGGGATTAGGGTCATCCATTGCTTGCAGCAGCTCGACTATGCACGGATACGAGCATCGGCGCCCCCGGTGGGCTTGATCCATTTGCTCACGATTCTCGCTCCGGAACAGGTCGAACGCCGGTATTGGACTGCGACTTGACGGCATTGAACAAAAAGTGAACAATCCCCTGACGACCCCTCTCGGATGGGCATAAAGCGCCAAAGCGCGCGAGGCGAGTGCTCGAAGGCTCTGCCGGACTTTCGGTCGGCGCTAGCTATGAAGGCTGGCTAGTTTTGTCAGAGGCAGGCAGTCAACAGGATGACGGGGAATGCTTGAGCAGGCAGAACAGACTCGACCAGTCATGACGGCGGACGAGAAGTCTTATTTGTTGCAGCTTTTCAATATGTTAATCCCCGCCGGATAGGCTCGCCGAGCGACCCCGGCAAGGAACCTTGGTTATCGGCGAGTTGTTCACAAGCTGGGACCATTTCTAGCAGCGTGGGCGCGCAATCCTGTAATAGGCTGTCTGTCATGGCCAAGAGCGACTTACTCATATCTCTCGTGCGCGCCGGTGTGACCGGCGATCGGCCAATGATGCGCTCGGCGGTCGAAGCGATTGTGGCTGATGAGCGCGCAAAGAGTCATCACGCGCTGGCCGATCGGCTTGAGCGAGCGCTGCAGACGATAGCTGTGACGCCGCCAAGTCTGGTTGCCTCTCAGCGGTCTCCGCAAGCTGCTGGGCGCGACACGATTTTAGAAGTTACGCCACGCATATCTCTCGATGAGCTGGTTTTACCCTTGCCTGCGCGCGCCGAAGGGATGCAGCTGATCGAGGAGCATGTGCGGGCAGACGTGCTGCGGGCAAGCGGATATGAGCCGCGGCATCGGGTTCTCCTGTCTGGTCCTCCAGGCAACGGCAAAACTTCCTTTGCAGAAGCGATTGCAGAGGGCCTTTCTCTGCCGTTTTTCGTGGTGCGGTACGACGCGCTCGTAGGAAGCTATCTAGGCGAAACAAACGCGCGTCTTCGCGCGCTATTCGACTATGCGCGAACCCAACCTTGCGTTTTGTTTTTCGACGAGTTCGATGCGATTGGAAAAGAGCGTGGAGATGATCACGAAACGGGCGAAATCAAGCGCGTTGTTTCGTTTCTCTTGATGCAGATCGATAAACTTCCCAGTTACGTGGTAACAATAGCGGCTACGAATCATGCTGAATTGCTTGATCGAGCCGTATGGAGACGTTTTCAGATAAAGATTGCATTTCCCGCTCCGCAAGTTGCGGAAATCGCACATTTCATAGAACGAATTTATATGGGCTGGCCCGAGCGCCCTTCGCTGTCGGCTTTTGAACTCGCGCAAAAGATTGACGCAACCTCCTATGCTGAAGTGCTTGATTTCTGTCAGAACGTTCGACGGCGACAAATTCTTGGTCTTGGTGAGATCTCGATCGATTCTGCGGTCAAGACTGAACTCGAATTTTGGTCATCGAGAGTAAAGCCAGAGAACCTGCATGGCGGCCGATCCAACGAAGCCTCTGCTGCGACTGACGCCAGGCAATCAGGCGGCAAGACCAAAAGGCAGGCCGCAACCGATCCCCAGGCCGGCTAAATTCACGGCTGCTGCACAGAATGCAGCATTTGGCCCCCGCTTCCGTCGCCTCGAACAAGTCTTGGGTCGAGACCCAAGCGGCTTAACTTTGCGATCAGACCCGTCCGCGCTGGCGCCAGAGCGGCTGCTGGTTTTTGAGGTTCGGGGGGCAGTTGCGAATTTTGCGAATGCGATCCGAAGAGTGCCTGGTCTGGAGCTCATCGATGAAGAGGAGCTGGAGGGCGATGAGAAGGACAAGTCGCCTGAGGCCTATCTTCTTGTGCCAGATGTCACGGCTTTGCAGAACATCCTGTCGCTCTGGAAGAGATGGGTATCCGGGCAAGCAATTGGGGAGGGGTTCGCACCCTGGCGGGATGTCTTTGCGACGCTCCGTGACATCAGAGTATGGGGGCCGGGAGATCGTGTTCAAGATGGTGATCGAGAGATCCTTGCGCACGAGATCGAGCTCATGGGAGATGAGGAAATTCTCCCCGTTGAGATCGAGCTTGTGTTTCGATCGTCGGAGGACATGGCGGCTTCGAACCAACAAGGAGTCATCAGCGAGATTAGGGCGGTCGGTGGCACTCTTGTGACGCAGTGCCGGATCCCGGACATCGCCTATCATGCCCTTTTGGCTAACCTGCCAGTTGCCGCGATCCGGCAAATTACCGAGCGCTCCGCGACCGGGTTGAGCGGCATGGACCCGGTCATGCACATTCGGCCACAGAGTATTGTTGCGCCGGTGCAAGTCGAAGACGCCAGTCAGCTCCAAGGCGGACTGGGACCGCTTCCTTCTGAAGGCCAACCAATTTTGGCCTTATTGGATGGCGTGCCCGTTTCCCAGCACCCTCTGCTTCGTGATCGAATGAATGTCGACGATCAATTCGATTTAGAGGGCGCAGCCGTCGTGGCTGAAAGGGCTCACGGCACAGCTATGGCTTCTCTGATCGTGCATGGCGACCGAAACACCAATGAGCCGCCGCTGGCGCGCCGCATCCATTGCATACCGCTCTTGGGGGCTGCTGATCAATTTCCTGAGGACCGGCTGATTGTCGACCTGGTTTATCAAGCTGTGGTCTCGATGCGGCGCAACGACGATCCGAGCGCTCCGTCAGTTGTGATCGTCAATCTTTCGCTCGGCAATGTCCGAAAGCCATTTCATGGGCGGCTGTCGCCCTGGGCGAGGTTGGTCGACAGATTGGCCCATCGATATGGAATTCTGTTCTGCGTGAGTGCCGGCAATCACGCCGGCTCATTCGAGATAGCATCCATCCCCACCATGGCTGCTTATGAAGCGACGGACCAGCCCGATCGGGCCAGACATACGTTGTCCGCGCTGTCGCGATTGATCACTTCTCGCCGGCTGCTTTCACCGTCGGAAACAGTGAACGGGATCACGGTAGGCTCCGCCAATATCGACGCCGTTAGCGCAGCCGATCGCCGTAGCGCTAGAGGCAGGGTCGATCCGTATCATCCGATGATCATCACCAATCCATCCAGCGGATTGGGTCCAGGATTTGCAAACGGCGTCAAACCGGATATTTTGATGCCTGGCTCTCGTGAGCATTTAACCATGGTGGCCAGTGGAACGGCGCTTGCTGTAAGGCCAAGTGGACCTGCTCGACCGCATGGGCTCAAGGTTGCAGCTCCGCCGCGCGAGGGCAGCAGCAATTGGGAGCATTACACTTCCGGCACAAGTGCTGCGGCAGCTCTGGCCTCCAGGACGGCTCACAGAATTCATGACGCTTTGGAAGACACGTACGGGCAGGACTTTCTGTCCCTGCCCCACCATCAGCGCGCCGCGCTTCTCAAGGCGCTGTTAGTGCATACAGCCTCGTGGCCGCAAGATAGCGCCGAGCTCATCAAGAGCGTGCTAGGTCCAGCTGATGCAAAGCAATTCGTCAGGCAGAAGGATAATATCCGGCGCTTCTTAGGCTACGGCGTTGTTAGTCCGGACGATGCAATTTATTGCGCTTCCGACAGGGCGACGTTTTGGGCCGTCGGAACGCTGGCGCAGGAGACAAGACGTTCGGTTGTTGTTCCGTTACCGGCTTGCATGAGCGGCCAATCTCTCCCCCACTCGGTGACCGCAACGCTTGCATGGTTCACGCCCGTGCATCCCGGTCGACAATCGTATCGCTCAGTGAAGCTTTCGCTTTTGGCGAGTTCAGATGAGATCGATCAGTTCCGCGTGCAGCCATCCAAGACGCAGCCTGATGTCAATCAGGCAAGCAAGGGGACCGTTTTCTCTCGGCGCTGGCTGGGCGACAAGGCGCCGGCTCTGACAGTCGATTCTGAAATCGAGCTGATCATTCAACGCGAGCCTGACAGAGGCAGCAAGATAGACGAGCAAGTTCCGTTCGGCGTTGCTGTAACCGTAGCCATGCCAGGCATCATTGAGGTCTACAATGAGGCTCGAGCGCGGATTGCGCCGCCCATTGCCGTTCCGGTCCGCTAGCTCGATTGTGCTCGACCTTTGAAAGACGGATCTCACCAGCGATGGGCCTGCCTAAGGTGCCCGGAGGTGCCGCATCAATCCAAGAGGTTGAAATCCCGGGCCAAACGGCGCAGCTTTTGCACCTTTGAAATTCTCAGGTTCTCAGGCAATGAAGCCCAAGGTCTCTGGTTGCTCGCCTTCGATTCCCGCAGCGTGGACGGTTTCGTGTTCGGCGCGAGCTATCCGGCCTTGAAGAATCTCATCTCGTAAGATCGGCGACGTCCGCCTCCTCTAATGCCGCTGAACTTTCGGGAATATGTCGTTGAGCGCACAGTTTTCAGGAGCAGGGACGATTTTTCATGACCGGCGTTTGCCCGAAGCCGGTGCTCCGGCCGGCTATGCCGCCCTCATCGACGCTTATCACCTCTCCGCTCCAATTCCACGGACGCTCTCGGCGATCGGGACCAAGCATCGTATCCTAGAGCAGGATGGCTGGCGCCTTTACACACCTCGGCACGCCCCAGAAGCTTCCCTTGAGGCGCATCTAACATTGCGCTGAAATACGAGGGCGTGGATCTTGCCGTCCTGAAGCGGCTTTTTCTTGCTGTGGCCGAAGGCGAAATCGTCGAGCTGGTCAAACAGAAGCTGACCGGTCTTTACAGGCGTCGCATCTGGTTCCTGTATGAGTGGCTGCTCGGTCGAGAGCTGAACTGAGAAAGATCTTCCGAATGAAGCCAGAGTTCTTCAAGGGTTCGACACGTTCTGCGCCGGCGTCGAGCGTTTAGTCGATATGCCCGAGAGGACGCTGAATAACCTCTTCGGCTTTCTTCGGCAAAATCAAGGTAAGCTATCAAACCGCGCACGAGCCAATGAGTTCGCGGCGCTGACCCAAGAGGAAGTCGAGAGGATTGAACAGTTATACGCAGGTTCATTTGGCAAAGCAGAGCCGTAGCCAAGTCTCTGCCGTGCAGCGAGCGAGTATCGCTTTTTCAGATCCTGGAATCTGAATATGACTGCTCAAGTGGATCAGACTCGACGCGAGATCGGCTACCCCAGCCCGGATCGGGGGAGGCACGGAAGCAATCGAGAGCTTAGCGTATGTCCCTGGCTTACGCAGCTTCCCACGGGTTTGCCCAAGCAGGAAAATCAAACCCCTCGTGCTGCTTCTGAGGACGACGCCATAAACGTCAATGGTTCAGTCAACGAGCGAACGGTGGCGTCGGCCACAAGTGGAGGCCAGACCTGATTACGTCCTTTGCCTTTGGCGGCATACAGGGCGTGATCGGCCGCAGCAATTAATTCCAGAGGAGACAAATCCGACGGCGAACAAGCTGCGACGCCAAAACTGGCGGTGACGATGCCTAAGAGGCTCCGGCCTTCATTGGGGATCGCAGCAATTTCGATCGATCGGCGAATGCGTTCGGCCAGCCGCACGGCATCCATCATCGCCATATCCGGCAGGATTATCAGGAATTCTTCGCCTCCATATCGGGCGACGAGGTCACCCGTCCTTCGTATCTCTGCCTGAAGTATGGCGGCGACTCGTTTCAGGCAGAGGTCGCCTGCAGCATGTCCGTAGCGATCGTTCAAGTGCTTGAAATGGTCGATATCGATCATGACAGCTGAAACGGGCGATGCTCGGCACTCGGGGCGAGACCAAACTCGCGACAGTTCATCATCAAGATGCAGCCGGTTTGCTAACCCCGTCAATGGATCGCGGCGTGAAGCGGCGTCCGCATCGGCGTGCCTGAGCCGATCTCTCAGCGAATAGAGGTAGGCTCTACGGAGATCGCGCTCCATTGTATAGTTTGCGATCAGAGTGATGTAACCGCAGATGAGGAGCTGAACGATGATGGTCACCGCTATCGGGGCGGAGATGTAGCTTGCGGATATGACGAACGCGGTGTGAAGCAACAGGATCGCGGCAGTCACGACACGAGCGAAGCGGAATTCGAGTCTGTGCAGTGAGACATTGGTGTAGAGCAAAGTTGGAATCACCACGTACTGGTAGTGCGCAGCGCTCTCGCTCGCCGTCAGGGCAAAACCGAGGTCGATCTGCAAGATGATGAGTAGCGGAACACTGGCTGCTAGGAGCTCCCGTACGAAGGGCCTCGGTTTGCGCGATACGAGCCAGGCGACCAATAGCATCCACGGAGTCACTATTGAGAAATGTACCCACATGGCCAGCCGCACGACGTCCGGGACCAGCAGCCAATCTCCGAGCAGAAAAAGGTTATAGAGGGGAGCCGAAACGAGCAGTCCGATCGTCAAGCGCTTACACCGCTTGTCGTGCATGTCGGCTTCAAATTGCCGTTCGATGTCCGGGGGGAATCTGATCGATCGCGTCCGTCGCCCGTTCACGCAGGCGTCGACGGAAGCTAATGTTACTGCGATCTCGTTCATTCCAACCTGCCACTCGGACAAGCGGCAGTATAGTTTCTATGCGTTACCGGACCACTTCGGCGAAGCGTAAATATTCCGTTTGATTTCCGGTTTGATCTTACCCTCTCCAGAATCTTGGCCATTTCAGCAGGAGATGAATGCCGTCGGTCCCGTATTTTCCCGGTGAAAGATCAGCAGACCAGTGGCGACTATTCGGCTGCTCCTCACCGTGGCTCGCCGAGCCGACCGCCCCTTCAGGCGTGTGCGTCCGCGGAGGGTTGTATTTGGGGCGCGGTGAGACGCGCCCGCGGGTCGGGCGGCATTAAGAATGGCAGCCCAGGCCAGAAGTCCATAGACGCAACCCAAGCTCCGAGGACGGGTGCAGCCGAACCAGATGGTTGACATCCTCAAGTCCGCTTTCCTGGAACGACAGCTCGGGATCTGGCACTTTCTTGGCGATCTTGCCGCAGCAATACCCTTCCGGGAAATAGCTGACGCTGCTCGCAAAAAATTAGGTTACGTTGAGGGGTGCCATGAGCGCAGCCGGAAGTACCGCATCAGAGGACATCGAACTGGAACGCCGGCTGTTCTATCTGCCGACGCTTCATCTCGATCCATGGACGAAGGCTTGTGTTGACGGTCGCGCAATCTACCTCGATGGGCTTGAGGCGTTCAAGATTAGGAGGGCTATGCCAGCATCTCGCGCATAAGATTGTTACCGAGTTTGTCGATGCATCTACGTAGAAAGGAGGACGCGAACCAGGAGTACGCCGGATCGAAGTGCGCCTCGACGAGATTGAGCGCGAAATCAGACGCGTCCATCCGAAAGCCGCAACTGGCTTCGCCAAACTTCGCGTTGCGCCTCCTTAAGTTGGAAGGCGGCGGACTTGGAGCCTTGCCACAGCGGCAATGTTCGCATCCTTAGTACAATAGCTCCAAGTTGACTTCGCTCTTGGCCACGAGTTACATCCACATGCTGGCAAACGGGAAAGAAAGACCTTTGAATCGAGATGCTCGGCCGTTGTCGCCCATCTCACGACGGCCCAAGAAAAAGAGCCCGCTCGGTCGTGCCGAGCACTTGGCTGGGCTCATTTTGTCCGTTGTCCGTCGCGATGGGATGAAGACCGGCGATCGCCTCATCGAGCAAAAGCTTGCCGATGCGCTTGGCCTGTCGCGCGCGCCAATTCGCCTAGGCTTAAAGGCTCTAGAAGAGGCGGGGTTCGCGCGCGGTGAATTGCACCGCGGCTTTGTCTTGACAAGAGACCCTACGAGCGTAGCCGCACAATCCACACTGGCGGCGGTAAGCCGCGCGGAAGAGGCCTACGCGACGATTGCAACGGACGTGGTCGCAAAGCGCCTTCCCGCCGATGTCACGGAAGCCGAATTGCTGCGCCGTTACGATCTAACACGCACCGAATTACAACGACTGCTGGATCGGATCGCAGCGGAAGGGTGGATCGCGCGCTCACCGGGCTACGGGTGGCGTTTTGCTGAAACTGTATCAAGTCCCGAAGCGCAGACACAAGTTATGGCGTTCCGCGCGGTGATCGAACCAGCAGCAATTGCTCAACCTGGTTACGCTCTGGCGCCAGAGGTCATCGAGCGACTTCGCGAGCGCCAGCTGCGCATTTTTGATGGCGAGCTGGAAAAATTCACGATAGGTGAAGTGTTTCAATGGGGATGTGATTTCCATGAGGAGATCGCGCGCGGTGCCAAGAATCCCTTCTTCGTCGAGTCACTTAAGCGCGTAAATTCGATTCGTCGCTTGTTTGCATACCGAAGCTTCGCTGATCGCGACGGCATGCGCCGGCACGTGAAGGAACACCTGAGGCTGCTCGACGTCCTGGAGGCCCGCCGGTATGCTGATGCATCGGCTCTGATGATGCGTCATATTCGACGCCCGCTTAAGGTGTACGTCTTCAGATAGGTGCCACAGGCGGATCCGTTTCCGAGTTGCATTTCGACAGCTTAAACTGCTCGCCGGACACTGTCGACAAAGCGTGGCACGTCGTCAGTTGTAAGGCCGGCCAGATTGATCCTGCCGTTTCCAACGATATAGATCGCATCATCCTTGCGGAGACGGTCGATCGTGGCAGAATGCAAGGGTAAGGTGGAGAACATTCCCTTTTGCGCCCCGAGCTGAGAAAATTCGGGCATACCCCGTCCGACGGCCGCACGAATTTTTAAAATTCTTTCCCGCATCGTCGTGAGCTCGCGAAGCCAATCCTGACGAAGGGCGGTGTTCGACAGGATAGTGCCGACGACCGCAGCACCATGGTCGGGCGGCATGGACCAGTTAACTCTCGCTAGGGCAGCCATGGCTTGAACAGTCCGCCCTACTGAGACCGGGTTCGTGCCATAGACGAAGAGCGCTCCGGTCCGCTCCCGATACAGTCCGAAGTTTTTGCTACAAGAATAAGCGACGAACGCTTCGCTCACGCTGGACAGCACTATTTCTAGTCCTTCTCTATCCTGCTCTAAACCATCACCGAATCCCTGATAGGCAAAGTCGATGAGAGGAATGAGGCCTCTCTCCTCCACAAGTTGCGCGATCGCCCGCCATTGATCAAGGCTAAGATCCGTGCCCGATGGATTGTGGCAAGTCGCGTGAAGCAGCACGATATCCCCTCTCCTTGCGCTCTTGAGCGATGAGAGCATTTCGTCGAAGCGAAGCGTTTGAGAAATGACGTCGTAATAGGTGTACGTACCTATTTCCAATCCCACGGCCTCAAAGATTGGAATGTGGTTGCCCCATGTCGGCAGGCCCACAAATATCCGGCTAAAGGGTGCCGCCAGCTTTATGACCTCGCAAGCTAACCGGACCGCACCGCCGCCGCCAGGTGTCTGAACGCCACCTAGTCGATCCACCTCGATGTTTCCGATCGCGAGCTCGCGGATAAGGCTGACGAACTTTGTGTCACCGAGTGGGCTTACGTATGATTTGGTGTCCTGTCCCTCGACCAAGAGATGTTCGGCGGCCTTCACCGCGGACAGGACGGGCGTAACGCCGTTATCGTTTCGATAGACCCCCACACTCAGGTCGATCTTGTCCCGCCGAGGATCGTTGCGGCATGCCTCGGCTAACGCCAACACGGCGTCGGCCGGCAGATCAGGCAGGGCTTGAAACATAGCTTCTCCTTACTGAACGATCGTTTGTGCGGCTCATTGGCTCTATGCAATGAGGGCTGGAGTTGGCGCGCCTCTTCAATCGGGCACGGGCGTGGCTTCGTGGACGAAAGGCATTCTTGGTGCGGCGCTTCCGTTTCACCAAGAACGCTATTTGGCTTACGCCAGAACCGCAGGGCGAAAGGATTCCGTCGGGATGCACCCCTGAAGCGGACGCCCGATGAATATCGCCGCGCGGCGCGCGAACAGGCAGCGCCAGGCAGTTCAGCCAACAGGATAATCCATGCAAACCTCACCCGAAAATAGAATTCCGCGGAATGCGAGCGGATCATGTCCTGGCCGCCCACCGGCAGAGCCTCGTTCCGGGGCCCCCGAAGCGGTTCGGAATCTTCATTGACAGATGATGTCACATATTGTTCTTTAATGCAAGAATATACAATAGGGCGCCAATGGACAATTCACCGGATGTGCACATCTGCGAAGTTGCACCGCGCGATGGCCTTCAAAACTTGGATGTCATTGTGCCAACAGGCGCAAAATGCGAGCTGATCAGTGCGATCGTCGCCGCGGGGGTGAGCGAGGTCGATGCGGGCTCATTTGTACCGGCTACGGTCGTGCCGCAATTCGGCGACGTTGGAGCAGTTGTTGCGCACGCGTTGACCCATAAGTCTACGACCATCGGCGCGGTCGTACCGAACGTTAAAGGTGCTGAGCGCGCGCTCGCGGCCGGAGTCAACAGCATGTATTTCGTGATCTCGGCGAGCGAAACGCACAACCGGGCGAATGTGCGCCGCACGATTGAGGAACAGCTCGAAGCATTCCGTGTAGTTCGTGCGAGGATCAACGCGCAAAAAGCTCCTGAGCGGCCGCATCTTGTGGGCGCTGTAGCGACAGCTTTTGGCTGCTCAATGGAAGGCGACGTCAGTGAGGCCGCGGTGTGTCGCCTTGTGCAGGGTTTCGCCGAGGCGGGTGCGGACGAGATCGGACTAGCAGATACCGTCGGCTACGGCACCCCAACGCAGGTTAAGCGGATCGTACGCGCGGTTCGCAACGAGACCGGCCCAAAAATGATGCTCAGGCTACATCTGCATGACACGCTTGGCGCCGGTCTTGCCAACGTCGTCGCGGGGCTCGAAGCGGATGTCCGGCGCTTCGATGCTGCTGTTTCGGGGCTTGGCGGCTGTCCCTTCGCACCGGGCGCACGGGGCAATATTGTGACTGAGGATCTCGTGTTCATGCTCGAACGGATGGGCCTCTCCACTGGGATCGATCTGGATCGGTTGATGGCGACACGCGAAATTCTCGCCCGGCACGTTGAGCAGAAGCACCTGACAGGTCATCTGCACGAGGCTGGAATTCCAAGGGTGTTGCGGAGGGTGGCATGATGGGCGGCAATCCCACATCAGGGCCGACAATTCCCCGCCCCCTCGAAGGCGTGCGCGTCGTTGAATTCAGTCAGATGGTCATGGGCCCTACCTGTGGGCTCATCCTCGCCGACCTGGGCGCCGATGTGGTCAAAGTCGAGCCGCTCAAGGGCGATCGCACTCGCTATTTCAAGGGGCCTGCCGCGGGTTTTTTTGCGACATACAGCAGGAACAAACGCAGCATCGCGCTCGACACGTCGAGCCCGGGAGGCAAACAGGTGGCGCGCCGGCTCACTGAGCGCAGCGATGTTTTGATCGAAAACTTCCGACCGGGTTTGATGAAGAGGGTCGGTCTCGACTACAATTCAGTGGCCGCATTCGCGCCGCGGCTGATTTATTGCTCACTCAAGGGATATCTCCCCGGACCCTACGAGAACCGTCTTGCGCTCGATGAAGTCGTTCAGATGATGGGCGGGCTCGCCTACATGACCGGCCTGCCGGGCCAGCCAATGCGCGCGGGCGCCTCAGTGAATGACGTCATGGGTGGCATGTTTGGGGTGATCGCGATCCAAGCCGCGCTCGCCGAACGACAGCGCACCGGCCGCGGTCGTTACATCCAAAGCGCCCTCTTCGAGAACAACGTCTTTCTAATGGCACAGGCGATGATGTGCGAGGTCGTCACCGGACGCCCTTCAATTCCGTACTCGGTGAAGGACAGTCCTTGGCCGATCTATGACCTGTTCGATACAAAGGACGGATCAAAGCTTTTCGTCACTGTCGTTGGGGAGGAGCAATGGCAGGCGTTCTGCCTCGCGTTTGATCGGGCTGCCTGGCTGAGCGATCCGCGTTTCATCACGGCTCAAGGTCGAGTTGATCATCGCGACTGGCTGATCCCGGAAGTCGCCAAGATATTTGGCGGCTGGAACAAGGCCGAACTTGCCGCGAAGCTGGAAGAACTTGAGCTGCCCTATGCGCCCGTGAACAAACCGGGTGATTTGTTCAGCGATCCCCACCTCAATAAATCGGGTGGTTTGACCGAGATCCGCTTGCCCGATGGCCGTAACACCAAAACCCCCTTGCTGCCGATATCGCTCGACGGCCGCCGCCTCGCAAATGGCAATGACCCGCCTCAGGTCGGCGAACATACACACGACATCCTCGGCGATATCGGGTTTTCGACAAACGAAATCGCTGCGTTAGAAAAAGCGGGGACAATCGCCTCGTCGGCCGTATGACGGATCTTAAGCGCCTGGTTCGCAACAAGCAGCAGGGGAGTAATGCATGACCATCACACGGCGCCGAGTCCTTGTTTCGGGCTCCGCATTTGCGGGCACCTCGTTGCTGCCGAGCCAGTCGCGCGCTCAAGGCAAGCCGGTCACCCTCGCCTTCGGCCCCACAACGCCAATCTATGCCATCGGCATGATCGCCGAGCTCAAGAACTATTTCAGGGATGAAGGACTCAATTCGAAACTGATTACAGGCAACTCGGGCAGTTTCGGTCGCCAGATGCTCGCTTCGGACCAAGCGATGTTCGCCCACGGTGACGCCAGTCACCCCCTTCAACTCACGGCGCGCGGCAAGGCATGCAAAATTCTGCTCGCAACTGAAATGGCGTGCTCGTACGCCAATGTTGTTGTGCGGCAAGACCTCTATGAAAGCGGCATCACGTCGCTCGAGAAGCTAGCGGCCTACAAGCGCCCAGACGGGGCCAAGCCGATCATCGCGGCCACGGCCATCGGATCGGGCAGTTGGGTCTATGGCACTTATCTGTTTGAAGCACGAGGGCTTGGCGGAAAAGTGAATTGGGTCGCTGGCGGCGGGCAGGAGATCATGTTTCCGTCTCTCGAAACCAAGCAGTTTGATGCCATCATGGCACCGCCAAGTTGGATCATCGAAATCAAGAAAAAGGGCTTTGGCACTCTGATCTACGATACCTCCCAACCGGGGATGTTTGAGAAAGATTTCGGGGGCACGGTTCCGGTGCTGGTCGTCTACACGCTGGCGGACACGATCGAGCAGGACAAGCCGACGGTACAGGCCTTCGTGAACGCGATTTATCGGGCGATGAAGTGGGTCAAAACGACGCCGCTCGCCGAAGTCCAGGCACTGGTTGCGCCCAAGTGGTTTTCTGGAATCGATCCCACCGCCGTTAGCGCAGAGCTTGGCTTTGACAAATTGACTTGGGCATATGACGGAAACATCGACAAAGCCGCCTATGATCGGGGCAGCAGAATTCGGTCCCGCAAGGGTACAGAAATTCCGGAGACTGCATACGAGGACGTTGTCGATATGAGCTTTCTCAATGTAGCGAAGGCAAAATACAAGTGATGTCCGCGCCTGGCCCCAGCCTCGCCGTTGCCCGAGAAACGACGAATGCGGACGCTGGTCGCACTCGGATTGCTGTGCAAGGACTAGTTAAGCGCTTCAGCGCCGGTCGAGGCGATTTTGCTGCCGTCGACAATGTATCATTCGAGGTTCGCCAAGGCGAATTCGTTGCCTTGCTCGGCCCCTCCGGCTGCGGAAAGAGCACGATCCTCAACATGGTGGCCGGGCTCTTGCCACATTCAGGCGGCCGAATTCTCGTCGACGGCGACTTAGTTGATACCGGCAAGGTAAATTCCAACGTCGGTTACGTGTTTCAGCGCGACACACTATTTCCTTGGCGAACGGTCGAGCAGAATATCGGCTACGGGCTCGAAATCTCCGGTATCACGAAGACGGAGCGTTCCGCGCGGGTTGCCGATGCGATTGGAAAGGCCGGGTTGACTGGCTTCGGCCAGAGCTTTCCTCGGATGCTTTCGGGCGGGATGCGTCAGCGGGTGGCCTTAATGCGCACCCTCATCCTCGAACCTGAAATTCTCCTGATGGATGAGCCTTTCGGCGCGCTTGATACTCATACCAAGCTGGAAATGCACAAGACATTGCTCGATATCTGGGAGCGCGAACGGCAGACTGTGCTGTTCGTAACTCACGACCTCGGCGAGGCGCTTACACTGGCCAGCCGCATCATCGTCCTGTCCGCAAGGCCCGGACGGCTGAAGGATGACTTCCAGGTGCCCTTTCCTCGTCCGCGAGATCCAGTCGGGTTGCGCGAAACGGCCGAATTCGGCCGCCTGTATTCTCACATCTGGCATTCGCTTGGCGAAGAGTTTCGCCGTACCAAGGCCGATTGATCATGGCTACCCGTCGTCAGGTGATCGTGCTCTGGCAGATCGCAATTTTCGCTTTTCTGCTTGTGATTTGGCAATGGGGCTTTGAATGGAGCAAAGCAGTTCTGCCAAGAGCCTATGTTCCCAAGATTCTCGACCCGTATTTCGTGGCGAAGCCGTCATTGATCTGGCAGAGCTTCTTGCGGCTTAGCTGCCTCAACGACCCATCGGATTTTCTGGTCTGCTTCAGGAATGCCGATAACAATCTTTGGATAGCGACGCTTGTCACGCTGAAGAATACTTGGTGGGGATTTCTGTTCGGCTCGGCCGCCGGCATCGTCGTTGGCCTCCTCCTCGGACGCTCGGACGTTCTTGCGCGCATATTTGGACCGTTCATTCTGGCGTTCAATTCGATCCCACGCATCGCGCTCGTGCCACTGATCATTCTCATGTTTGGCCTTGGCGATGTGTCGAAGGTGGTGACCGCCGCACTCGTCGTGTTCTTCATCGTGTTCTTTAATACGTTCGAAGGCACGCGGGCGGTCGACAGAGATCAAATTGCCGCCGCCCGCCTATTGGGCGCGAGCGAGCTGACCATCTTGCGTACCGTTGTCATTCCGTCTGCGCTGGCCTGGGTGTTCGCGTCTCTGCTCCCTGCAGTGTCGTTTGCACTTGTCGGCGTGATCGTCGGAGAGTTTATCGGCGCTGAACGTGGCCTCGGCAAGCTCATCATTGAGGCAGAGGCACGCGCCAATGCCAGCGAAATGATGGTCGCGATCTTTATAATGATGATCGTCGGAACCATGCTGGCGCTGCTTGTACAATATTTGCAATCATACCTCTTGCGTTGGCAGCCGCAGTTCGAAAGATCTGCATAAATCGTCGACCGGCAGATGATGGAACAGCGACGATGAATGCGCAATTTGGCACGCTCGCAGCGCGGGTGGGCGGCGGTGAACGTCTCAGCTTAAGTTGCCAAGCCGAGCTGATGGGGGATGTCCGGATCAGGCGGGAGGTTCCGAGTCGTCTCGTCGTCGAGCCAAATCGCAACCCCTGCAGGCGCAGTCGTCCCACTAAGAGATCCCTGGTCAGAGCTCACCCCTTGTCTGATCGGTCTGACTAAGGACGCCCGCGATGGCCAACAATGACTACGATCCAACAGCAGAAGGCGCAGA
Source organism: Bradyrhizobium sp. T-12 (assembly GCF_058314695.1). NCBI lineage: Bacteria > Pseudomonadati > Pseudomonadota > Alphaproteobacteria > Hyphomicrobiales > Nitrobacteraceae > Bradyrhizobium > Bradyrhizobium sp. T-12. Next base: position 691,435 of record NZ_JBZFQJ010000002.1, read on the forward strand.
AACGAATTTCGCTGCGCGGATGTCCTATAGCGATTATCTGCGATTGGAGACCATTCTCAGCGCGCAGCATCCGCTGTCGGATGCGCACGATGAGATGCTGTTCATTGTGCAGCATCAGGCCTCGGAGCTCTGGATGCGACTTGCCATTCATGAATTGGGTGCGGCCCGCGACGCGATTGCACGCGACGCCGTCGCGCCGGCAATGAAAATGCTGGCGCGCGTCTCACGTATCTTCGAACAGTTGAACAGCGCATGGGACGTGCTGCGCACGATGACGCCAAGCGAGTATACGCATTTCCGGGCGAAGCTCGGACAGTCGTCCGGCTTCCAATCCCGTCAGTACCGCCTCATCGAATATGTTTTGGGCAATCGCAATCCAGCCATGCTGAAGCCGCACGCGCATGATGCGGAGGCGACACGGCTTCTTGAGAGGGAGCTCACAATCCCAAGCCTGTACGACGAGGTGCTGCGCCTCGGCAACCGCAAGGGGCTTGCGATTCCGCGCTCCGTACTGGAACGTGATGTCCGTGAAACGCATCGCCTCAACGATGCAGTGGTCGAGGCCTGGCGCTGTGTCTATGAGGCGCCGGAAACGCATTGGCTGCTCTACGAGCTTGCTGAGAAGCTCGTCGACTTCGAGGACTATTTCCGCCGTTGGCGCTTTAACCATGTGACCACCGTGGAGCGCATCATCGGCTTCAAACGAGGTACGGGAGGCACCGGCGGCGTCAGCTATCTCAAGCGAATGCTGGAGGTCGAACTATTCCCGGAACTCTGGCGCGTCCGAACGGTCCTATGAGCACTACAGAAAACAGATTGCGCGTTTACGAACAGACAAAGCCGCTGTTCAACATTCCGGACGGTGTGACATATCTGGATGGCAATTCGCTTGGTCCGCTGCCGCTTAGCACGGCTGATCGAATGGGCCGCGTCATCCAGCAGCAGTGGGGCGTCGAGCTGATCCGCGCCTGGAATACTGCCGGCTGGTATGTGCAGCCGCGCAAGCTGGGTGATCGGATTGCACGGCTTATTGGCGCTGAAACTGGGTCTGTCACCGTTGGCGATACGCTGTCGTTGAAGGTCTATCAGGCGCTCTCCGCCGCGCTCGAGATGAATCGTGATCGCAAAATCGTGTTGTCGGATACCGGCAATTTCCCGACCGATCTTTATATGGCCGAAGGCTTGATCGCGACCTTGGGACGCGGGCACCAATTGCGGCTCGTTCGGCCTGAGGAGATAGAGGAATCGCTGTCCGAGGAAATCGCGGTGCTCTATATCACGGAGGTGGACTATCGCACGGGGCGGCGTCATAACATGGCCGAGCTCACCGCAAGAGCCCACGCACTGGGCATCGTCACTGTCTGGGACCTCGCACATTCTACCGGCGCGTTGCCCGTCGATCTCGCACGCGTTGGCGCCGACTTCGCGGCCGGATGCACCTACAAGTATCTCAACGGCGGCCCTGGGGCGCCGGCGTTTCTCTACATTGCGCCGCGCCATGCTGATCACGCGCGGCCTGCTCTGTCGGGCTGGATGGGCCACGCCAAGCCCTTCGCCTTCGATCTCGGCTATGCACCAGCAGTTGGCATTGAGCGCATGAGGATCGGCACTCCGCCCGTGCTCGCTATGGCAGCGCTGGAAGCCTCGCTCGATATCTGGGACCGCATCGACATGCATGAAGTCCGCGCTCGCTCGCTCGAGCTCGCCGATCTGCTGATTGGCGAAGTCGAGCGTCTCTGCCCGCAGCTCAGGCTGGTGACGCCGCGCTCGCATGAAGAGCGAGGCTCACAGGTTTCGTTCGCATTTGAAAGGGGCTACGCAGCGATGCAAGCCCTGATTGCCCATGGCGTGATCGGCGACTTTCGGGCGCCCGACATCATGCGGTTCGGTATCACCCCGCTTTATATCGGCAAGGCCGAAGTGATGAGAGCAATCGAGGTGATCGAGCGGGTATTTACGCGGGAGCTTTGGCGGCGGCCAGAATATGACGTTGTGCATGCCGTGACATGAGCGCTTAGCAATGCGTGCGTCTCCACCAAGTCTGCTCACACACAATACCCTGCTGCGAGATAGCAGGTACTCGTCTGGCGGGTGTCCCTTTCCCCGACACAAAATCGTGTTACAGTCTGTGCATACTAGTGCTCGCTGGGATTTTGCATCACCTTCCCTTGGCTGGCTAAACGCCGCTCGCATCGGTTTTTCAAGCGGGCGGCGTTTTTGCCTTTTTGTGTTTACCGCCTTGAGCCAAACGAAAAAGCCCCGGTTTGCCGCCGGGACCTCCCTTTTCCGATATACGCATTTAAGCTGTGTCGGGTGGGACTGAGGAAGCACCCGACGATCTCCGCCTAACCGCGGTGTCCTAATTCATCGTTACGGAGTCCGAATTAGGATTGAACCTACAGATAGGCATGCATGCCGTTCCCGAGCGCCCCCGGCGAGGAGCTCCGCTCCTCGTTCCGCGACGGATCGAAGCAGGATGGAGTGCGTCGTTTCGGCGTAGAGAAGAAGGGAGTGTTCGAATGAACGGTGCCTTCTGGTTATTGCTCTTACTAGCCCGGCTTATCGGTGTCGGAAACGACTGAAACTCCGAAATTTGAGCGGGATCACCCTAACGTTTTTTGGAACGACTAAAATGCGCGAGCACCTAGTGGTTCAGCTCAGTGATTTTGACTCTTTGCGGTGGCTGGATAGGCGCGGCCGAGTTTGGCGCGTGCTTTGTCAGGTTGCGAACATCCACTTGATGCGAGCTCGAGTTTTGCTTCGCCGGCTTTGCCATGCTGCGATCTCGTTTCGGGACCTTTTGGGGTCGTCGATGCGGCGGCCAAGACACTGGCGCTGAAACACGCTGATCTCGCACTCGACCATGATGAGCCAACTGGCGTGTTTCGGGGTGTAGTGACCTGCCGGCCAAGCCGTCTGGCCCCCTCGCCCGCAACCGTCGAATTTTTTGGTCGCGCGCCTTCCGGCGCCGTCGTCGCAATGCCCACTTCCCGATCGAAATTATTTCGAAAAATGATAAGAAAAGGCGCGTCACGGAAAGCGACCAGAAAGATCTGCTGTCATCGGCAAATCAAGCAGACTTCATGATCTTCACGGTCCCGAACGGTATGCTACAATGTGCATTACACGGAGTGCCCAAGCCCCATCTTTCGTCGACGTGACCTGCCACTCATCATGTGGGACAAAACGGCGTGTGGCAGTTTTAGCCTACCGATCAAATAGCCTTGTGCTGCGTTGCAGCCGAGTTTGGGCAACCACGACCATTGCTGCTCCGTTTCGATACCCTCGGCCAGCAGCGGTATTCCAAGACTCCTGGTCCTGCTCACGATGGCACGCATGATCGCGTCGGAGCGCTGGTTGGTTCCAAGCTCCGCGACGAAGGGGCGATCGACTTTGATGCGATCGAATAGGAAAGCGTGGAGGTAATCGACTGACTTGGCTTCACGAGGAATACCACGCCTATCTGCAGGCTGCTGACGAGCCGCGTCGCGGCGACCTCGATAGCCGAGGCAATCTTACGATGGCAGGGCTTCTTGATTTCTGCAAATTCTTCCTGGCCACCTGTGTTGACCAGGTCAACTTCATGGCCGGGCTTTTGGAGCCGGAAGAATTACTGAGGCGGATGGAGATTTGGACCGAGGAGGAGACGCGTGCAAAGCGCCTTCCAAAGGGTTCATGGCCTTTGCTGCGCGAAGCGGTCATGGCGGGCGAATATGCTCGGGGCCCTGCGCGCGGCCTCACCGGCTACAAAGAGCGCCAGGCGCGGGCGGTGCTCAACTCCCTTATTGAAAAGGGTTACCTCGTCTCGTCCACAACACGCTCGCCGGTGAAGCTCGGCTTCCCAACTGCGGTTGTCGATCGTTGGTTTCCAACACTGTATCAGCCAACCGCTTAGAGCCACACGCCAGCCCGCTGCAGATTCGGTCCTGTTACCGCCGCCTCAGAAATTCCGGTATCGAAGGCGGAACCCTGGGGTCAACATTGGGTGTAACCGGCATGAGCCCCCCACCTGGGCATCGCGCGAATGAGCTGCGATACAGCCTGGCATGAACTGTTTTTTGGAGGTGGGCTATGGCAGATGCCATGCATGAAGCCAGGCTTGATGCCAGGCAGGAAAGCGGCTCCTATCGTCGGATCGAGGTGATCACAGGGCAGCGTCGACGACGGCGCTGGACGGCTGAAGAGAAGGCTCGGATCGTGGCCGAGAGCTTCGAGGAAGGGGCCAATATTTCCGAGGTCGCTCGGCGCCATGGCGTTGTCCGTGGGTTGCTGACGGTGTGGCGGCGCAAGTTCGCGACGGCAGTGAGCTTTCAGGCGCCAGGCTTCGTGCCGGTCCGGATCGCTTCCGAGAGCGGTCCGGCGACGGCAGACGAGTCGGACCGGTTAGCGTGCGCGCATAAGGTGCCGCCGCAGATGGCATCGGCTCCAGGCAAGCTTGGCGGAATGATCGAGATCGAGCTGGGCGGGGCACGCATCCGGGTCGAGCCCGGAGTGGAGCTGGCGACGCTTTCGACAGTGCTATCGGCGCTTCGGGGCATCCGTTGATTGCATTACGGTCTGACCTCAAGGTGGTGCTGGCGGCACAGCCAGTCGACTTTCGCAAGTCGGTGCACACGCTGTCGGCGCTGGTGAGCGAAGCGTTGCACGCGAACCTCGTATTGCGGCGACATCTTCGTGTTCCGCAGCAAGCGCGCGGACAGAGTGAAGCTTCTGGCATGGGATGGTAGCGGCATGGTGCTGGTGACGAAGTGGCTGCACCAGGGACACTTCACCTGGCCGCCGGTCCGCGACGGCGTGGTGCATCTGAGTGCGACACAACTCGCGATGCTGCTCGACGGACTTGAGTGGACGCGTGTTTCACACAAGCCTGTGAAGCAGCCGGCCGTTGTCGGCTGAGAGGCGAAGATTTTGCTGGAGCCTGTGATGGGCGGATATATCGTTCGATCATGGCGATTCGTCCCGAAGCTCTTCCGACCGATGCAGCGGCTCTGGCCGAGATGGTGCTCGCGCTTGACGCCGAGAACGAGAAGCTACGTGTGGCGATGCAGACGCTGAAGGAGATGATCTTCGGCAAGCGCTCAGAGCGGCTGGCGGCGATCGTGGCCGAGCAGCTCGCGCTCGAACTGGACGATCTCGCGACTGGCGTCACATCACCTGCGCCAGCCAACGACGATTTGCCTGCGACGAAGCCGGCTGGGAAGCCGCGCAAGAAGGCGAGGCGCAACATCGGCGCGCTACCCAAGCATTTGCCTCGCTGCGAGCAGGTGCTCGAGCCAGACACGACAGCGTGCCCGTGCTGCCAGGGCCTTCTGCACCGGATCGGCGAGGATGTGAGCGAGGTACTGGACGTGATCCCGGCGATCCTGCGGGTACTGCGCACGATTCGTCCCAAATACGCCTGCCGCGGCTGCACCGACGGCGTGGTGCAGGCGAAGGTGCTGCCGCGTCTGATCGACAGCGGCATGGCATCGACGGCACTCGTGGCTCACGTGGTGATCTCGAAGTTCGCCTGGTATCTGCCGCTGTACCGCCAGGTGCAGATCCTGGCCGGTCAGGGCCTTCATCTCGACCGCGCGACGCTCGCCGGCTGGGTGAAGCGTGCGGCATGGTGGCTTAAGAGTCTTTATGAGCTTCAGCTGCGGACGATCCAGGCTTCGCCGCGGCTGTTCTGCGACGAGACGCCGATGCCGGTGCTCGATCCCGGACGACATCGCACTCGTATCTGCCAGTTCTGGGCGCATGCGATGGATGATCGCCCATGGGGTGGCCCATCGCCGCCGGCGGTCGCCTATGTGTTTGCGGATGGCCGCGGCACCGAGGAGATCGCCGGGCAATTGGCCGGCTTCTCCGGCATTCTGCAGGTGGATGGCTATGCCGCCTACAAAGCGCTTGCCCGCGGTCAAGGCGGGGCGATCCAGCTGGCTTTTTGTCTCGCGCATGCCCGACGCAAATTCGTCGAGGTGTACAAGACGATGCAGTCGCCGTTCGCTCACGAAGTGATCGAGCGCCTGCAAGCGGTCTACGCCATCGAGGCCGAGATCCGTGGCTTGAGCGCCGAACAGCGGCTTGCCGCCCGCCGCACCAGGTCCGCACCGCTGATGGAGGTGCTGAAGGCGCGACTGACCTCGATGCTCGACCACCTGTTCTCCCAATCGAAGCTAGTGGAGGCCATCAACTATACGCTCAATCACTGGGACGGACTGACGCTATTTCTCCGCGATGGCCGCGTCGAGGTCGACAGCAACACCGTCGAGCGTTCAATGCGCCCGATTGCGATGGGGCGCCGTAACTCATTGTTCAGCGGCAGCGAGGGCGGCGCCGAGAGCTGGGCAATCCTTGCGTCGCTGGTCAATACGGCAAAGCTCCACGAACTCGATCCGCAGGCCTATCTGGCCGATGTGCTGGAGCGCATCGTCTCCGGTCAGACCAAGAGCCACCAGCTGCACGAACTTCTCCCCTGGAACTGGAAGGCGACCCGCGAGCTCAGCGCACGGGTGGCCGCATGACCCGCCGCCGCCGTTCATCATCTTCATCATCGATGGCGGCAGCCGCGATGCCGCTCGACGAACTTGAGCCTTGGCTACAGGCTCGTGCCGAGCAGCATCCCGTCGCCACCAGTCTTCCCATGCTCGACGGCTATGTCGCCGCGATCGTGGCCGGGCCGGTGTCGATGAGTCCGCTCGACTGGATCTGTCCGCTGCTCGCCATCGACGCCGACGCATTCAACCATGGCGGCACGCCGGAGTTCGCCGCGATTTCGGCCGTCGCGCTGCGCCACAACGACATCAGTAATGTTCTTTCCACCGCACCACATCGGTTCGCACCGGTCCATGGCCGCAAGCCGAATGGCGACGTTGATGCGCGGCCGTGGTGTCAGGGATTCCATGCCGCCATGCGGTTGCGACTATCAGCCTGGGGCCCACTGCTCGACGTCAGCAACATACACCACGGCTTGCTCCTGCCCATCCTGCTGCATTGCGTCGACGATCAAGGGCGTCCACTGCTTGGACCACCAAGGAAAGGCCGCGAGACCGAGGAATTCCTGCGCAACGCCCATGCCGACATTCCGGACGTCGTCGAGGCCATGCGTCAGTACTGGATGCCGACCCGCTACGCTCGCACAGGCTGATCACTGCAGACGTGGGAGCTCATACCGGTTACCATTGGGTTGACAGTCTACACATAGTGTGTATAAATACACACTATGAAAAGCCGGGAAATTATCTCGATCCTTCAAGGGGATGGATGGTTTGAGGTGGGCCGGAAAGGCAGCCATGTGCAGTTCAAACATCCATTCAAGAAGGGTCGCGTAATTGTTCCGCACCCCGAACGGGATGTCCCACTCGGGACACTGAAGAGTATTGAAAAGCAGTCAGGTCTCAAACTGAGGTAAGCGCCATGCGTAACTATATTGGTCTTATCCATAAGGATGCCGACAGCGATTTCGGCGTCTCATTTCCAGACTTCCCCGGAGTGATCACGGCAGGCAAAAGCCTTGATGACGCTCGTGCTATGGCAGAGGAAGCCCTCACCCTTCATATCGAGGGTCTTGCTGAAGATGGAGAAGCCATTCCGGAGCCCTCTACTCTAGAGGATGTTATGGCAGATCCTGATCATCGAACTGGGGTAGCTATTTTGGTGTCGGTCAAACCCGAACAACCAAAGGCTATACGTGTGAATGTCACCCTTCCTGAGGACGTTCTGAATCAGATCGACAAATATGCTGAAGCGCACGGCTTTACGAGATCGGGCCTCCTAACTCAGGCCGCGAAGAGACTCATAGGAGAAGCAGCCTAAATCAAGGCTCTGAGTTCATTCGAAAAAGACCGCAATACGATCAGACGGACGCATTGCGGAATGGGCACCGCTATGTGGGCCGATGCGATGTTGACGCTGTTCAAAGCGACATGCCGAGACGCAGGTTGAATTCTGCCGATCGGCACGAGCGTGGTCCCCGGCACTGTTACGTTGCACCCCCGGACTCCTCGGCACTCCGAGCCTGCGCGCCTTGATCTGCGTCGACAGCACCGTGAGCCACGTTCGATGGAACGAGGCGTGGGATTGCAGTTTGATGGCGAAAGCATTTGGACGAGGTGAATTCCGGCTCCGGCAGCAATTCGGTTGCGGGGGCCGATTTCGTTGTCAGACGGCCAGCCGTAGGCTCAACGGATAGCCAATACCGAATAAAGGCCGGCGGCGTGGACAGTGGTCGGCCAGTTGCGACGGATGCGAAGAAGGCCGCGGTTGAACATGACGCGAGCATCCATGGCCGTGGACCACCTGGACGATCCGCTTAGCTCTCGCGGCATAGTTTGCCTGCCCATAGTTCCAAATTTGCCAGTTCTAAATTTTTCATCCGCCAATACCGGCATAAGAGAACGGATTTATTTCGATGAAGCAGCCGGAGCGCCTCTTCGATTCTGAGCCGCAGCCATCTTCCGGAATTCGCTCTATGGCCCCTTGGGGCCGACCGAGATCTTGTCAGGACCGACCTCGGGACTGACGTTTGCGAGAACCGGCTCTTCGCCGAACGGGCGGTTGATGATGGCAAGCGCCTCCGAGGCGGCGTACGCGGTTGCGCGCGTAGCCGGTCCGCTCCCGTAGGATGCCCACCTCTTCCAGCTGCGCGATGCCCTGGTTGATCTGGGCGGTAGAGATGTCGAGAAGTTCGCGGAGCCGTTTCGCCGTCACGACCGGATAGTTGTGAAGCTCGTCCAGCGCCCGAAGAGCCGCAGAAACCCTTACGGAATTTCCGGCGACCCCTCCAGCGTTCGGACAACTCCGACAGCGCCTGCCGGGTGCGGATGAGCTCTTCAACGGTGGCGGTCACGGCGTCGGCCATGAACGTGATGATCGGCTCCCAGTCGAGCCGCTGCTGGGCGTTCTTGAGGGATGCGTAGTACGTGCCCTTCTTGCTTTCGATGTAGGGAGAAAGGTACAGCGGTACACGCTTCTCCGCCGCCATCATGAGCGGGAGGAGGAGACGACCCACGCGACCGTTGCCGGCGCGAAAGGGGTGTACCGCTTCGAAATGGGCGTGCGCAATGGCCATGCGCGTGATGAACCCTTGAGTCATCTGCTGCATGCCCTCGTTCCGGAGGTAGTCGACCGCCTGAGCGAGGCAATCTGGCACGTCGGGTGGGGGTGGAGGATTTATACTTGAATATGCGATGTCTTTGTTCCCGCCGATCCAGACTACGCGCGTTCGGAAGTCGCCGGGATCGTCCTGATAATCCGGGTCGTCCTTCATCACGCGCGATGGAGATCCTTGATCGATCAATAGTGAAGACGCCGTAGCCAAGCTCGGTGGCCCGCGGGACAAACCTATCGAGGGCGACGGCGTAGCTGCAGACCTGGCGTGCCTCGTTGCGGGCGCCGTCATCGCCCGTCTCTTCGACGGAAAGCAGTTCGTCGAGAGTGCTCTGGGTGCCTTCGATCGACGAGGAACTGACCGCCTCGCGCCTGGTAAGGATGGCGTTGACCGTCCCGAATGCCGCTTGTGCCGCTTCCAGGGCTTTCGCTGCACCGGGGGCGAATACGCCGTCCTCTGGAGGTGCCGGTGGAACGATCCCGTAGTGGGAATCGTAGGGTGGCGGAAGCCGTTTTAGGGTTTCCCGGATGGTGCGGCTGAGATCGCTACGCTTCATGGAACCCAAACTAAGAGGCTAATTTTGCTAGTTATATTTTGGGTTGTTGCAAAAAACCATAACACACCGCGATCGCTGAGGCTTTATTTTGGTTCGCAAGGAAGCAATTCCCTCGTGTTTATGAGTTCCGGCCTTTGCAAAGCGGGTTGATGGATCTGAGGCTCTCAAAGTCTCTTTCGTTATCGGTCCACGATGGATCCGTTCGCCTCTCGGCTATGGCAGCGATGATCGTCTAGGCAGCTAGGTTTTTCGCAGTTTCTTGCGCGGGCGGGAACGCCGCAGGGCCTGGGCCGGGCGGCCTAGTCAAGAGCCGGCCCGGCGAAGGCCGCGCGCAAGCGAAATTCGTCCGCGCTTCATCGATAATTTTACTTATCATGATGGCTGCTTGATAACAATACTGATCGGTCAGCTTGAGACATGTCGGCGTTTCGATATATAATACAGATCGAATGACTTATTTGATCAGGATAATATATTGTGACTTACCAAAGTGAAGAGCTCATCAAAGCCGCCTCCGCTCAGCGCGCAAAGGCGGGCATGAGCCAACGCGCGCTGGCGGCCCGCGCGGGTATGACCCAGGCGCACATCTCGCAAATCGAGACCAGTCGCCTCGAACCGGGCCTGTCGAGCTTCATGCAGATGGCGCGGGCGCTCGACCTGGAGCTCGTCCTTGTGCCGAAGAAACTTCTTCCCGCGATAGAGGGCTTACTGCGATCAAACGCTGCCGAATTCTCGTCCGAACAAGGATCGTCGGATGTCTTCAGCAAGGCCGAACGCATCGTCTCTGGTCAAAGGAAACGCTATGGCAGTTCAGCCACCCTCGACCGCATCGCCGAATATTTTCGCTTTCTGAAACAGGTCCATCTTTCAAAAACCGACCTGGCACTTGTCTCAGATATCGTCGAGAGCCTGCGTCCCTATAGCGTCGAACCTATACCCAGGGCTCTGCTGGAAGATTCTGCAGGCGCGTTACAGGGTGTACGCAACAGGGTCGCTCATCCCGAAGAAGCCCCTCGCCCCGCCTACGCTCTCGACGATGAGGACGACGATGCCTGACGTATCCGTTCTAAATGTCCACCTGCACGATACCCCGATCGCGACTCTCACACTCGTGCAGGGCGATCGTTCGCTGCTCGCCTTCAATCAGACCTACATCGATGACGCCCACCGTTCCACCTTGAGCCTGTCTTTCAAGGACTCGTTCGGGAATCTGCTCACCTCGTTCAAACCGTATCAACAAGTTCTCGCGCCATTCTTCTCCAATCTTCTGCCGGAAGGGCCGCTTCGTCGCTATCTTGCGGAACGGGCGGGCGTGAAGGAACGGCGCGAGTTCTTCCTCCTGTGGATGCTGGGCCGAGACCTTCCGGGTGCCCTGTCGGTCCACCCGGCCGATGGAGACGCGCTGCCCCCCCAGGTCGAGGAGAATCTTACGCCCGATAAACGGCAGAACATGATGCGCTTCTCGCTTGCGGGCGTGCAGCTGAAGTTCTCCGCGCTCAAGAATGATCCCAAGAAGGGCGGACTCACTATTCCGGTCGAAGGTGTCGGCGGTTCATGGATCGTCAAGCTACCGTCACATCAGTATATCGGCGTGCCTGAGAACGAATACTCCATGATGACCCTGGCGAAGGACATCGGCATGGATGTGCCCGAGCTTCAACTGATCGACGTCGAGGCAATCAAAGGTCTTCCGGACGGAATCGGCGAACTCGAGGGGCGGGCGTTTGCCGTGAAGCGGTTCGACCGCACGGCTGATGCTCCGGTCCACATGGAGGATTTCGCTCAGGTATTCGGCGTCTTTCCGGATGAAAAATACGACAAGGCGAATTACCGAAGCATCGCGCGTGTCCTCGGCATTGAGACTGGTGAGGCCGACCTCGCCGAGTTCGTCCGACGACTCGTATTCAGCACACTGATCGGCAACGCCGACATGCACCTGAAGAACTGGTCATTGATCTACCCTGATGGGCGGACACCCGTCCTGTCGCCCGCCTACGATCTGCTCTCGACTATTGCGTACATCCCGGACGACAAGATGGCGTTGAACTATTCGCGCACGAAGAAGATGGCCGAATTCTCAAAGGACGAGCTGGCGCATCTGGCTGCCAAGGCGAAGATGTCGGAGACGCTTGCGCTCGAAACGGCTGCGGAAACGGTGCAGCGCTTCAAGAAACTTTGGAAGGAGCGCAAGACAGAACTCCCGCTGCAACGACAAGTCATCGAAGTCATCGATGCACATACCGAGACGATCCCGATCTACAAGGAGCTCTAAGGCTTGAATAGCCGGGGTTTCTGACAGAATAGAGTGAGAGACGCTTCCTTCCCACTGGTTATTTGAATTCGATGAAGTCCCTGCGCGCGGACTGTGGGGTCAGGCGAGCCTCGCCCGGCGCTGGATATGAAATTCTTGAGTTGCGAGTAGACCGTCATTGACGGTTTCTATCAGATCTATGCGTCGATCCCAGCGAAGTTGCCTCCATCGCGTTACGCACCTACGCCGCAACGTTAGTCGCATTGATGGCGGAGCGGGAGCGAATGCATGCACTGTCCTCAATGCACAAAGAGGAGGTAGCTGCGATCAGCGTTGCGCCGATTGCTCGTCTCGTCGGTCCAGCCGACGGCACGGCGATAGCTGCCCATCACCCCGGCCTCCTTGACGGTGACAAGATCGACCCGCTCTGTCTCATCGGCAAAAGGGGAGACGTAGAGCGCGTCCTCAGGACAATAGAGCTCGCAGAGGAAGCAGGTCTGGCAATCGCTCTGCCGCGCGATCACCGGAAGCCCGTCCGTTTTGTCGAATACGTTGGTCGGACATACCGCGACACAAATGTCGCAAGAGGTGCAGCGCTCGCTATCGATGACCTCGATCATTCCGCAGCCTCCGCGTAAGCCGCCTCGGCATGGGGCCGGACGGCGGTCCAGACTTCGTCAAGGCCGCCCGATGTCAGGTAGTGGCGCTGCCGATGGTCCTGCTCGGGGAAATCGTCACGACGATGCATGCCGCGGCTTTCCTGACGCGCCAGTGCGCTGCGGTACATCCATCGCGCTGTGGCCAGCATCGCCGCGCTTTCACGCGTGCGGAGCAATTCGGCCGCGCCGGCAGCGCCTGCTTCCGAGACATCGCGCCAGGCGGCATCGAGGCGCGCCAGCGCACCACCGAGCCGTGAGGCCTCGCGGAAATAATTCAGCTCATAGGGGAAGACCTCGTCCTGGACGGCTCGCGCCAGCGCGGCCGGCTCGAATGCGCGCCGCGACCGGCTCCGGAGGCCGACCGTTCCAGCCGAGGACAGCTCTCGACCGTCAGCGGCTTGCCGCGCGTAGTCCGCGGCGCCCTGCCCGGCCAGCGTCCCCGACGTCATCGCCCAGGCGGCGTTGTGGCTGCCGCCGCCGGTGAAGCCACCGCAGATCAATTCGCGCGTCGCCGCATCTCCGGCGGCATAGAGCCCGGGGACGGTGGTTGCGCAGGTCTCGTCGACGATGCGAAGGCCGCCGGTGCCACGCACGGTGCCTTCCAGTCGCAGCGTAACCGGAAAACGATCCTTGAACGGATCGATTCCGGTGCGGTCGAAGGGCAGGAAGAAATTCGGTTGCGAGGCCCGCATGTGCAGCTGGACGTCCGCGTCGGCCTTGTCGAGCCGCGCATAGACCGGCCCCCCGAAGCAGGGCTCGGGCAATCGCGGAACGACCGCCTTTGGATGCAGCACCAGCTGCCGTCTTCATAGGTGAAGTTGGCCCAGCCATAGAACAGCGTCTTGGTGACCGAGCCGAACGCCGGCGAGATCGCGTAGGGATTGGAAAACTCCATGCTGCTGAATTCGGCGCCGGCTTCGGCGGCCATGAGATAGCCGTCACCGGTGAGCACGTTCGAACCTAGCGTCTTGCTCAGAAACGCACAGCCGCCGGTCGCAATCACCACCGCTTTGGCGCGCACGGTCCAGCGATCCTGCTTCTGGCGACGCAGGCCGCTCGCGCCCGCAACCGCCCCGGCCTCGTCGAGCAATAATTCCAGCGCCGGGCTGTGATCGAGGACGGTGACGCCGGCCTGCTTGGTCCGCTTGCGCATCAAGCGCATATATTCGGGGCCTTGCAGCGAGTTGCGCTGCGACTTGCCGTGGTCATCCACGGGATAGGGATAGCCCCATTCGGCGAGGCGATTGCTCTGCTGAAAAGTGAGATCGAGCGTGCGGACCATCCAGCGGCGGTCCTGAAGATATCCGCCGAGCTTCTCGCGGCTCGCCATCGACGCCTCGCGGTCAGTCGGCGTGGGATCGACGTACCAGACGCCGGTTCCCGCCGCCGCGGTCGAGCCCGAGGTGCCGCAAAAGCCCTTATCGGCGAGAACAACACGCGCGCCGCGTTCGGCCGCGCTTACCGCTGCCCAGGTGCCCGCGGGCCCGCCACCCAGCACCAGCACGTCTGCATCATATTCGACCGATCCTGAAGGTGCGGACCTACGCTCGGCGCGATGGATTTGGTTGGTCATTGAACACGTCCCCAAGTTCGAACCATTACAATTGGCGCGCTCACGCCGAAACCGGCGCCTTCCAGCGCATGAAGCGCCGCTCGATCACCTCGAGCACAGCGTTGAACGCCAGCCCGATCACAGTGATGCCCAGGATGCCGAAATACATCTGCGGGATCAGGAAGCTGTACTGGCTGTTGATGATGAGATAGCCGAGCCCCGCCTTCGCCCCGACCATCTCGGAGGCGACCAGCACCAGCATGGCAGAGGCGCTGGCGAGGCGAATGCCGACGAAGATGGTCGGAAGCGCTGCCGGAAGAATGACCTTGCGGAACAATTGCTGCGGGCTCGCGCCCATGGTGCGCGCCGACTTGATCAGGAGCGGATCGACCTGCTTGACGGCGGCGATCGTGTTGAGCAGCAGCGGCCAGGCGCAACTGTAGATTACCATCGTGATCTTCGACATCTCGCCGATGCCGAGCAGCAGGATGAAGACCGGCAGCAGCGCCAGCGGCGCGGTGTTACGGCAGATTTCGATGAACTGGTTCAGGAGATTGCCGAGCCGCGCGTACCAGCCGACGAGAAGGCCAAGCGGAACGATCAAGGCAACCGAGATCAGAAACCCGCTCAAGGCACGCAGCAGGCTTGCTGACACGTCGTCATAGAGCTCGCCGCTCTGTGCGAGCTGCCAGCCGGCGGCAATCACCTCGGAGAACGGCGGCAGGAATACCGGATCGACCACCCCAAGTCGCGGGGCAACCTCCCACACCGACAGCAGCACGATGAGCAGCAGCGAGCGATGCCCCAATGCGCCGAGCGCGCGCAGGGCAGCATGAAGCCGGCCGGCGATCCGTGGGGATGCGCGATCTCCGCCTGACAACGCGTTCGGACGCCCATGCGCGAGCTCCAGCAGCGTCAGCGTTTCAAGGCTAGACATGCGCGATCTCCTTCACGTCACTGTTGCCGCGACGGACATCGGCGGGGCGGCTCGATTGTCCCTGCTGCGCCTTCTGCACCTCTTCCCGGAGCAGGCTCCATATCTCGTGCCTGACCTGACCGAACTCCGGCAGCGAACGCACGTCCTCATCTTCGCTGCGCAGCGAGGCCGGAATGTCGAAGATTTGCTTGATCCGGCCCGGGCGCGAGGTCATCACGGCCACGCGTTGGCCAAGCGCTACGGCCTCGTCTATGCCATGGGTGATAAAGACGATGGTCTTGCCGGTGGCGCGCCAGATCCGCAGCAGCTCGGTCTGGAGCGTCTCGCGCGTCTGGGCATCCAACGCGGCAAACGGCTCGTCCATCAGCAGCACCTCGGGATCGTAAGCAAGACTGCGGGCAATCGCGACGCGCTGCTTCATGCCGCCGGAGAGCTCGTGCGGATAGCGGCTGGCAAATCCGGACAGGCCAACGAGGTCGAGGAAATGCCGCGCGATCTCGCGTCGCTGCGCGGCCTTCAGCCCGGCGATGTCGAGCCCGAACTCGACATTCTCCAGGGCGGTGCGCCAGGGAAACAGCGCGTATTGCTGGAACACGATGCCGCGGTCGCGGCCGGGCCCTTTGATCTGCCGCCCGTCGAGCAGGATGCGGCCGCTGGTCGGCGTCGTCAGCCCACCCAACAGATCGAGCAGGGTCGATTTCCCGCAGCCGCTGGGACCGACCAGGGCCAGGAACTCACCAGTGCGAACATCGAGCGTGATGTCCTCGAGGGCGGTGAAACGGCCCAACGGGCCGCCTCCCTCGCCGCGCGTCACGAATTCCTTGCGGACGTGTTCGAAGCTGATTTTGATCGGGCTCGCTTGGGTCACTGGGCCTCCGCCGTCTTGCCGGGACGGAAATAGTTGAAGGCGTTGGTGTAGGTCTCGGAGGCCTTGACCTGGCCCGGCTTGAACAGACCGTCCTTCTCCAGCCAGTCGATCCACACCTGGATCTCGGCATCCGAGATCACCCCGCCTTTGCTCGCGACGCCCGTGCTCTTCCAGTATTTGATCGGCGTCGCGTCCTCATTACGTTTGCGCTCCGCGATGATGCGCCCGAAGCGCGCGCGCACCTCCTCGGGCGGCGTCGACTGCGCCCAAGCGATGGCGCGCGAAATGCCCTCGATCAGCTTGCGTGAGGCCTCCGGATTGTCCTTGATGAACTTGTCGCGCAGGACGTAGGAGCCGCCGGTGAAATTGCCGAACAGACCGGTGTCGTTGAACAGCGAGTGGATGCCGCCACGCTCCAGTGCCTTGTCGCGCAGCACGCCGCTAAGGGTGCTCACTTCGACCTGGCCCTGGCGTAAGGCCTGTTCACCGCTGACCGGCGGGATCGCGACCAGCGTCACCTGCTTGGCTTCCGCTGATGTCAAGCCGTTGCGGGCGAGATATTCGCGGAGCACAAATTCCAGATGGGCACCGAGCGTATTGACGGCGACCTTCTTGCCGATCAGGTCGCGCGCGGTCTTGATTGGGCTGTCGTCCCTGACGAAGTAGCCGTTATAGGTGTTGGCGTCCGAGCCGTAATAGCCGACCACGGCCTTGATGGGCGCCTTTGCCGCGATCAGCTTGAGGATCGCGCCGTAGAAAGCCCCGCCGATGTCGATATCCCCGGTCACCACGGTCTGGATGTCCTGTGGGCCGCTGATGGTGTTGCCGACCCATTTCAGCTTCAGGGGCGCCAGATAGCCGAGGTCGTCGGCGAGCTCGATGAAGGTCACCTGCCCCGCCCAGCCCTGATACCGGATCTCGCTCTTGTCGAGCGGCGGCTCGGCGAAGGCGGGAGCGGCAAGGCCCAATGCCAGCGCGCTGACAAGCAGCCGCCGTGCGGCGCTCCGTGCAGCACGATGCCGCGCTTGAAAAAATTGAAACAGAGAGTTCATGTGTCAAACCCGGTCAAGTGTTGGAGATCAAGCGGCCTTGGGCGCCTGCGCCTTCGGCGCCTTGACGCGCGTCACGCTGTGACGACCGTCGACGCTGACAGGCACTTCCCCATCGATGGTGGCGCGGCGGACGACGCGGTGCTGATCGCCATAATCGTTGACGGCGTAGTGCTGGGTTGCCCGGTTGTCCCAGATCGCGAGGTCACCGGCCTGCCAGGTCCAGCGTACGGTGTTCTCGGGCGCGGTGATGTGGGACTGGAAAAGCTCGAACAGCTTCTGGCCATCATATTTCGGCAAGCCGACGAAGCGCTGCACGAAGTTGCCGAGCACCAGGGTGCGTTCGCCGGTTTCGGGATGAACCCGCACGACCGGATGCTCCGTCTCATAGATCGTGCCGGTAAAAACCTCGTCGAAATGCTTGCGATCCGCTTCGCTCGCGGGCGTCTTCACCGCGTAGTCGTAAGCGTTGCTGTGGACCGCCCAGAGCTCGTCGGCAAGCTTGCGCAGCGGCGCCGGCAGGTCGAGATAGGCCGCCGCCGTGTTCGACCACACGGTATCGCCGCCGTATGGCGGGATCACAACGCCACGCAGCACCGAGATTTTCGGATAGGCATCGACGAAGGTGACGTCCGTGTGCCACTGGTCTGCACGACCGCCGCCACGACCTGAATCGAGCTCCAGGATCGATGAAGTGCCCTTGGTCGCACCGACCGTCGGATGCGGCACGAGCTTACCGAGCCTGATAGCAAAGCGCTCCTGCTCGGCATCGTCGAGATGCCCCTGGTTGCGGAAGAAGGTGACCTTGTGCTCCAGCAGCACATGATTGATGGCGCGAATGACGTCGTCGGACAAATCGCCTGATAATTTGACGTTCCGGATTTCGGCACCGAGCCGGGCCGCACGTTTGACGATATCGGCGCGCGGAATGACGTTGTCGATGGTGATCGGGTTGCTCATGATCGTATCTCTCATTGAATTCGTGGACAAAGCTCCGCCATACGCCGGTCATGCCGGCGGCGGCGGACAGTGACGGGTGGTTTCCTGGTTGGCCCTAGGGGATCACGTCGGCGGCTAGACAGTCGGCAGCAGGCGGATCCCGGCGGTACAGCTCTCCGCCATCGCCGCAGTGCGAAGCGATGCGCACAGCACCATTAGCCGGGCCACATTGCGAACGATGTTTGGATCGGATTGCCGCATGGTGAACGACCTCGCTTGGACGTTGCCGATGGTAAAAGCGATGGCGCTCCAGTCAATGAAACGAAACCAGCGTTGTTTTCGGCGCCGCGCAATGATCGCTTCGTTGGGACGGCGAGCACGGAAAGATTTGCGATCATGACGGCCCATGCGAGCGCCTCACATGCGCGAAGACGAGCAAAATCGAGCCAACGGACGCACGAAACGACGCGGTTCATTTGCCTTGATCACCAGCACGAACGCACTCATCTCCCGCTAGCGACGCGCTCGTATCGTTCATGCTCGCTTCGCCGACAACAACGCAAATTCATTACATCGACAGCTTTGCGAGCATCGACATAGAGTCAACTGCAACGCGCGCGGTGACGCCGCGATCCGGAGATAACCAACCATTGCGAGCCAGATGATGAGCAAACGCCAGCTTTCCCTCAACTTCTTCATCTATCCGGACGGTCATCACGAGGCCGCGTGGCGGCACAAGGCCTCGACGACGGACCGCATTCTCGACGTCACCTACTATCAGGAACTGGCGCAACGCGCCGAAGCGCACAAGTTCGACGCGGTCTTCTTCGCCGACGGGCCGGTGCTCTCGGATAACGTCCGCTACGCGCAGCGCTTCCGGCTCGAGCCGATCACGCTTCTCGCCGCGATCGCGTCGGCTACCACGCACATCGGCCTGATCGCGACCGCTTCAACCACCTACACCGAACCCTACAATCTCGCTCGGCTGTTCGCGTCGCTCGATCACCTCAGCCGCGGGCGTGCAGGATGGAACATCGTGACGACAAGCTCGCCACAGGCAGCGCAGAACTTCGGCCTGCCTGAGCATCCTCCGCATCACGAGCGGTACGAGCGGGCGCGCGAATATCTCGATGTCGTCACCGCGCTATGGGACAGCTGGGAGGACGATGCGCTCGTCAATGACCCCGTCTCCGGCATTTTCGCTGATACCAGCAAGATCCACGCGATCGACCATATAGGGAAATACTTCCGCGTGCGCGGCCCGCTCAACGTCTCACGGACGCCGCAGGGCCGGCCCGTCTATGTCCAGGCCGGCTCTTCCGAGGACGGACGCGCCTTCGCAGCGCGCTTTGCCGAGGCCATCTTCACGGCGCACCAGACGTTGGCGAGCGCGCAGGAGTTCTATGCCGACATCAAACGGCAGGCGCGTGCGTTCGATCGCAGCCCTGACCAGATCAAGATCCTGCCCGGCATCTCGCCGTTCATCGCCAGCACACAAGCGGAGGCCGACCGGCTTCAGGACGAGTTCAACGCGCTGATCCAGCCGGAGTTCTCGCTCGCCCAGCTCCGCCAGATGACCGGGCTCGACCTCGCCGGCTTTGATCTCGATGGCCCCTTCCCACGTCACCTGATCGATACCGACGGTGCGCATGGCGTTGCCAGCCGCTTCAAGCTGATCGTCGACATCATCGATCGCGAAAAGCCCACGATCCGCCAGCTGGTGCAGCGCCTCGCCGGTGCGCGCGGGCATTGGGTCATCGCCGGCCCCCCGGAAAAGATCGCCGACAACATCCAGACCTGGTTCGAGAACGGCGCAGCCGACGGTTTCAACGTCATGCCTCCGTGGCTGCCGGGCGGGTTCGACCTGTTCGCCGAACAGGTCGTGCCGATCTTGCGCAAGCGCGGCCTCTTCCGCCGTGATTATGCGGGCAGCAGTCTGCGCGATCACTACGGTTTGAGCCGCCCGGCCAGCCTGTTCTCGGGCGCCGTGCGGGCCATTGCGTGAGGGTGGAAAACCAGTCGGGCCGTGCGCACGTCGTCTCTTCAGCAAGGTGCGTTGCCGGTTTTGAACAGAATGTCCGCCTCAGAACCGTCCAGCCTGACCAATTCGCAGCGCCGAAACGCCAAGCCAGTCGTTGAAAGCAGCAAGAAAAAATGCCGTGATCGCAGCACGTCTGGCGATCCGTCGATAAGAACGCGGGCGCCAGTTTCGGACGCCTCGATTAGTATACAGTTGCGCCACCATCGCCCGTCCGCTGCCAGGAGGGTCATCCGATGTTCATGTTCAAAACGGACGAATCGGGTTCCTCTCTTGGTCGGGAGCATCAAGACTCCGCCTGACGGCGCCTTCAAACAAAATCATTGCAATTAGAAGTCGAAGAGCAGAAGGCCAGCGCACGTCTCTGCCCAGACCGAAACATCAAAGTAACTGTGGCTTGATCCGCGCCGGCTCCGATCTAGCGGTTCTCTATAAAAAGGTGAATGCAAACAGGCTTGCGCACAGGAGGACAAATCCCGCTCCAGTCAGGCCCAGGAAGCTTCCTGAGATGAGATCATGTTCGCGCATGAGTGCCTCAGCTGTCTCTGCCAGCTTCGAATCAGAGCAGGTTTGGAGCGGCTGTTGTTAGCCCGCTTGCTCGCACTTTTTCGGCTATTGCGCGTTGAAAATGCATTTTTTGGACACTGCTCGAGACGACTGAGGCGTGTTGCAGCAGCAGGCCTCGTTTAAGGCTTGGCATACGACTTAAGCTGCTTGGACGTTGGCCGTACAAGATGGTCCAGAACCTCCGTCCAGGTAGATGTGAGCGGCTTCATAATTGCGATAAGAGTTCGGGAGTATCCTTTCGACATGCGTGGGTCTCTGATTGTCCTTGCCATCTTTGCAATTATCTTGGCCGTGCGCGGACACCAGCGTGAGAGTGTCGCGTTGCGTCCGACGGAAGCCATGCCGCCTGTCAACGTACCTTAAGGCTTGGCGGGAGCAAGGAATGCGTTGGCAAGATGCTGATCATTTGGGGCGTTTATCTCGTCAGTCAGATTCGAAGAACTATCCGCCGGCGCCGGTCGAGGGCAGAGCGCGGTGAGCAGCGCTATCGGAAGCGTTGAGACAGCCCAATCCGCGGAAACGTTCCGCCGTGCCCGCGAGATGCGGCGAGAGCCGACACAACCATCTGTTTGACATGCGATGCGTTTTTTGGAGGTTGCCGTGACAAAGCTTAGAGTTCTACTTCCCGCCTGCATTACCATCCTGGCGGGCAGCACGTCGACTGCGCTCGCGTGGGGACAGCTCGGGCATTCCGTGATTGCTGAGCTCGCGCAGCGACATCTCACCCCGGCTGCCACGACCAAGCTCAAGGACCTGATCGGAGAGACCTCGTTGGCGTCGATCTCGAACTGGGCTGACGACTACAAGTTCACGGCAGAAGGGAAGAACACGTATCGCTGGCACTTCGTCGACATCGATGTCGCCCGCGCCACTTATGATTCCGCGCTGGACTGCAATGAGGCAAACAATCAGGGCACTTGCATCGTGCGGGGCCTGCCTGAGGCGATTGCGGTGTTAAAGGACACTTCGCGCAGTAAGGACGACAGGCTGCGTGCGCTCAAGCTGGTGGTTCATCTTGCGGGTGATCTTGAGCAACCGCTTCACGCAAGTGAACGGGATGGCGACCAGGGTGGTAACAAGTTGCACGTCATATTGCGTGCCAAACGCTCGGATGGAACGTCATACACGCGCGCATCGACGTTTCACAGCATGTGGGATGATTCTCTGATCGACCTTCAGGCCTATTCGTGGGGAAGCTATGCGGACGCAATCGACGGTGCATCGTTGCCGGCGGTTGAGCCCGCTCCCTATGATGAGGCACGCATCGCTGCTTGGGCCAATGACACCCATGCGCTCGGGATAAGGGCCTATCAGCTTCTGCCTCAAGGTGCGCCGGAGCAGAACGACGCTGGTCATCCCATTGAGCTCGGAGCGGAGTATGCCGCTGCCGTCAAATCAGATCTTGATGGCGAGCTGGCAAAGGGAGCTGCGCGATTGAAAGCCATCCTTGAGGATGCACTTGGAGATTCGTGATGTGAGGCGAGCGTTGACCAACAGACGCGTCCGATCACAACTTTGTTCATCTCTCGAAGGCAACGCGAAACGCCGCCGTTGATTTGATATTTCTGCGCCCTTATTTGCGTCCTAGAGGTGGCGTCGGCTGCTACAGCACCGCCAGCTCGTTTGATGAAACCAAGGCTGGAAATGCAGTCGACGACGAAGCATTTGGACGAGATGAGAGGACCGTCGGCTCCAGCTCTCGGGGACGGTTTCGTTGTTGCGCTATTTGGACGGCGGCCACAGCGGGCTATCCGCCCACTTCCGCGCAGCTGGATCGTGCAGGGGATCGCCTCCGCAGGCGAGGCAGACGTAGCCCGGCCGGCCGGGCGCCTCGTCGTCAGGCACGGCCGTCATCGGCTTGCCGCAGGTCGGGCACAGGGTTTCGGCTTGCGTAGAGCCTTGTGATCGGATTTCCCCCCGTGTCGCGCGGCGATCAGGATGGAAGGCGCTTCCTACCCAGATTGCCGCGCTACACCTCCGCTGTGAGCTTAGTTTCTCTGGCGCCGTGAGCTCAAGCAGATCCTTTAAATCCGTCCGACGCATCAGCAGGCCCTTGACGGAACGCGCATCCGGCAATGATATTCGGGTTATCAGTGATGTTGCGGGGGGGCGTCGTGGAAGAGTTCTATAGTGGCTTTGCGCAGCGGGCGCGCGATCTAGCAGAGAAAGCCGACCCATTCACCAAGCGGCGGCTTCTCGACCTCGCCCAGCGTTACGATCTGAAGAGCAGACCGGGATCGCCAGGCGTTCGGTCCCTCCCGCCGCCCCGCGCAACGCCGCCGACGGTGCTCTTCTCCGGCGCTGGCGAAGTGTGATCCAACCCTTCGAAGCGATTACCGCCCGCCCGAGACGGTTATCTTCTCCGGACTCTCATTACGCAGGTCCCCGAATTCTCTTGCTGAGATTATGGCAATTTTCTCATCATTTGTTGCAGAGAATAGCTTGTCAGCGCAATGATTAGCTTGCATAATCTCTGCAAGAGATGATGAGATTATGGCCTACATTCATGAACTGCCTGCTTGGCCCACATTCACTTGGGATATGCAGCGGATTGCAGACCGATTGGCGGCGGTCCGTCATAAGCAGGGCCGCCTGCTCGGCCGGATGGAGCGGCTCGGATTCCCCCTCAAAACTGAGGCTACTCTTCAGACCCTCACTGAAGAAGTGGTGAAGTCGAGTGAGATCGAGGGTGAGATCCTCGATCATGCGCAGGTTCGGTCCTCCATCGCTCGT
Organism: Bradyrhizobium sp. T-12; assembly: GCF_058314695.1. Taxonomy (NCBI): domain Bacteria; kingdom Pseudomonadati; phylum Pseudomonadota; class Alphaproteobacteria; order Hyphomicrobiales; family Nitrobacteraceae; genus Bradyrhizobium; species Bradyrhizobium sp. T-12. Next base: position 714,675 of record NZ_JBZFQJ010000002.1, read on the forward strand.
CATCTTGGTATGGACATTGGGGGCCTTATCCCTGCCGACCGGTACGTCGAAGGCGTGGTCGAGATGATCCTCGACGCCACCGAACACTATGCCGAGGAGCTAACTGCCGAACGCCTCTTCGGCTGGCATGCCGCGCTCTTCCCCACTGGGCGCAGCGGTATGACCAAGATAGTCGTCGGCGCGTGGCGGACGGTCGAGACTGGACCCATGCAAGTTGTCTCGGGCCCGATGGGTCGCGAGCGCGTACACTATGAAGCTCCATCGGCCGAGCGTCTCGATGCGCAGATGCAGACCTTCTTGGAGTGGTTTAACCGTAATATCGTTAGCATCGATCCCGTGTTGAAGGCCGCTCTCGCTCATCTTTGGTTCGTGACCATCCATCCATTTGAAGACGGCAACGGTCGTATTGCGCGTGCGATCGCTGACCTTGCGCTGGCAAGATCAGAGCGGAGCCCGCAAAGGTTTTACAGTATGTCCGCGCAGATTCGGCGCGAGCGGAACGACTACTACTCAATTCTCGAGCGGATCCAGAAAGGAAACCTCGACATCACCGATTGGATGGCGTGGTTCCTGGATTGCTTAGATCGCGCCTTTGACAACGCGGATGCCATTCTCGGGAGAATTCTCCAGAAAGCGGACTTCTGGGATCGTCATGCGGCTCGCCAGCTCAATGAACGTCAACGAACTGTGCTTAATTGCCTGTTCGATGGATTTGAGGGCAAGCTAACGTCCTCAAAGTGGGCAAAGCTAACGAAGGTCTCCCAGGCGACGGCGGCAAGGGACATTGAGGAATTGATCGAACATGGCATCCTTAAGAAAGATGCCGCCGGGGGCAGAAGCACCAGCTACTCGCTCGTTGACACACACAGCTGATGGCGGAACGGGAAGGATGAGGAGGAAGAAGCATTTGAGAAGATCCTCTCAACGCAACTTAACCGCAACATCGACGTCGTTAATTCGTCGAGACAAGAACTCTCGTTGCTGAGGCTTCCTCAACACGGGTGATCGGCTCTATCAACCTGCTGATCGAGTAGGCCGGCTTGCCTGCTTACGCTGTGATGACCTATTGTGCAGATGTCCATCGATGTGCGGATGCCAAGCGCAAGTTCGTGTTCACGGCAATCTTGATCCTTCGCCGCCGCCGATCTCCTAGGGTGCTCGCCATTTACTGCGTTAACCTCGGACTCGTTCATCCTCGTCCTTAAGAGAGACTGTCGTTCTAGAACGCCGAAGTAGGGCAATTTGAAAGGCGTTGAATGCGATGATTGGCACCGAGACACGAACTGCAGCCGGCATTCTCACACTCACCGCTTTGCGCGGTATCGGCCCTGCTACGGCCGAGCGTCTCGCTGAACGATTCTCGCTTCTTGAAGCGATTTTGGGCGCCGAGCCTGCGAAGCTTCGATCGGTCGTTTCGGCCGCGGTGGCTGAATGCCTTCAGGAGCCCGCCGCCATTGTTAAAGCCAGCGAGAAGGCACAGCGAGTGCTCGACGAGGCGGATCGGCGTGGGGTGCGTGTTCTGTCGATCTTCGATACGGATTATCCAGTGGCTCTGCGCTCTCTTGCCGATCGCCCGCCCATCCTGTTTGTGAAGGGCCAGCTTCCGCCGCGCCGCAGCGTCGCTTGCATCGGCACGCGCGAGCCGTCCGAATTCGGCGAAATCGTCAGCGATAGGATCGTGGAGACACTGGTCGGCGCCAATTGGGCGATCGTGAGTGGCCTTGCGATCGGCGTCGATACGTTGAGCCACCAAAGCGCATTGCATCACGGCGGGCGGACCGTCGCTGTGATGGCGGGTGGTCTTGAGGGCATTTACCCGAAGCAGAATAGCAAGCTCGCCGAAGAGATTCTGGAAAAGGATGGCGCGCTGATCAGCGAGCAGCCTTTCGGCGTGCCGCCATCCCCGCGCAATCTTGTGCAGCGCGATCGCCTGCAAAGCGGGCTTTCGATAGCAACCTTTGTCATGCAGACAGACATCAAGGGCGGCTCGATGCACACGGTGCGCTTCACGATCCAACAGGACCGCGTGCTGTTTGCGCCAGTGCCGCAGGGCCGTCATGCCACAGAGCCTAAGAGCCAGGGCATCTTGGCCATGACGCAGTTGCCCGCGAGCCGCTTCGCCGAAGCTGTGCGGGCTGAAGGTGACTACCGACGCATACTCGCCGAGAGGTATGGCAACCGCCCGGTGGCTGTGCCGCTAGCCAGCAAGGAAGACTACGCCTCCATGCTTGGCTTATTGGAAAGCCGCTTGGCTGGTGGCGAAACCCAAACAGTCGCTCCGCCGTCGTCACCCACGCAGATGTCGATGCTCTAACGGCTGGGATGTTCCTGTTTGACCTCGACATGACGCTTTTCGATAGCTCGGCCATTGCGCAGCAACGTCGCTTTCAGATGTGGGACAATGTCCGGCAGAATATGCATCTGATCCGGCCGTTCCCCGCGCAAGGCCGCGCGGCGCCTCATGAGCTTCCCGCCCTTCTCAGGGCGGACGGACAGAGGATCGGCATCGTCACCTCTTCGCCTGAATGGTACGCGACTTCAGTCCTCCAGCAATTCCGCATCCCTTACGACGTGCTGGTCAGCTACGGCAATACCCAGAACCACAAACCCGACCCCGAGCCGATCCTGGAAGCGCTACGTCGTGTCGGCGTGGCTGCGACGACGGAAACGCTCTACATCGGTGATGATGTCGGTGACATCGAAGCCAGTTACCATGCCGGGGTGACTTCTGTTGCGGTCCGATGGGGGCCTACGTCAATCTTCGAGCTTTCCTCCAGTGCACCGGACGTCTTCATGTCGAAGGCATCCACCTTGCTGAGACGCGAACATTCCTGGCCGCGGCTATATTGGCGAAGCGTGAGCGCAGCCGTGTTGTCGCTGAAGAGTGATGATACCCACGCCAAGATTCTCGGTGAGGCCGTAGGTCGAGCCATCGCAACCCTCGACTGGGCACCGGACTATGTTGTGCCGGTTCCGATGAAGCCTTCTCAACAGCGCAATCGCTTTGAATTGCTGCTCAATGAGGCAGCAGATCATTTCGATGAGGACATCGAACTGGAGCTGAAGGGCCTGCGTGTCGTCAAGGAAATCGAGGGCTACAAGCAGATGAATTCGCTGGAGCGCGCCGAAGCAATCAAAGGCGCTTTCCATTCTAATTTCAGATGGAACAATAACAAGATCTTGCTGATCGACGATGTCTACACGACCGGGGAGACCACCGGGGAATGTGTCCGGACACTCGCCGCCAGCGGCGCCGGCGAAGTCAGGATCATGACGCTGGCGAAGGACCAGCGGGTATTTGCTCGCAAGACCTGCCCCGCCTGCGGTCGCTCTATGAAAATCCGGGAGAATCACACAACCCATTTCAAATTCTGGGGCTGCTCGGGTTATCCTCACCACTGCCAAAACACTGAAAACTTCTAGAGCATGATCCCGAGAAGTGTGCAGCGGTTTTCGGAGGCTCAAACAATAACCTAAAGCGCGACGAGGATTCATCTCATTCTCATCGCGCTTTAATGTGCGCGTGAGCGATTGATCCGCGCTCCAAGCCAGAAAACATGCCGAGCGAGCGCGGAACGAACGACGCCATCGACAACGACCGGCATTGAAGAAGAGGAAGACGGACGTGGATCTGAATGGCCAGCGGTTTGAGGCCCGTCCAATCAGACGTGCAGAGCTCACGCGAGATGAGAGTTGACGTTGACGAATAACCCGGCCGAACCGTTTCCACCCGTCTGCTCGTCGCTCACTCCGCTCGGGCGGTCTTGCGGGCACGCACAACATGATCCCGTGTAGAGAGTGCCAAACGGCGGCGGCTAAATCGCGTCAGGCGAGCCATTTTCCGGAGCGCCGCGCTCTGCCTGCTCCTGCAGCTCGCGTTCGGCTTGATGCCAGAATTCGAGTTCGCGCCCTTCCGGCCTGCCTGCTTTCTCCCAGAGCTCGTGGGCCTTGTTTTTGATCTGCTCTTCGGTCGGGAATGCCATGGCGGACTCCGCGGGGGCACGGTCCCGCCTTTGGGGGGCTTTGGGGGTATGCGGCAGGACCGTGGGGGCACAAGGGCCCTTTCATTGAACCGCCCAGAAGCCAGCATGTTCCAATAACCAGGGCGAGGCATGAGATGCGCCCGAGCAAAATTAGCGCGCTCCAACCTCAGAAGGCCGGAAGGCCTAGCTAAATTTCCCCTCAGCACGATCTTACCTTCACGAGCGTATGATGCGTTTAGATGCAGACGTGCGGGCCGCTGCCGGCCGCCTTGGCGACCGGCTCCATCCGCGTGCAGCCAAAGGCGTCGCTAGAACACCGGCTTGCTTGTTGTCATGCGCTGCGGCTCGCCAGCTACAATCGCATCGAGAAAAGCGCTGTTGATATTGGTGCCCTCGCTGACAGCAGGCGACTTTACTTCCATCGCCTCCAGGGCACGGGGCTCTGTTCGGTGACGCGCTATCTCGATCGATGCGCTCGATCAACTTCTGAGAAAAGGCTAGCTCAAGTATGCGATCATTCTTCTCGAGCGCTTGGCCTAATCGGATCCACCGTAGCTAAACCTGGTATATTTGCTTGAGATCCGGCATCTGTGCGAGGCCGTCTTTGCCGGTGGCCAGGATGTTCAACACGAACCTTGAAAGTCACAGCCACGCCCTTCCCTAGCGCCACATCGTCGGCGTCGAGCGAAGTGCCTCAAGCGCGACCTGCCTTAGGCGCTCCGCTGTTGTCTCACCCTTGGTTGCGGCTTCGATCAACTTGGAGGCGACATGGGCACGAAGGCCAGTTTCACTGCGGGAGATCTCCTGGCAGACCTCATCAAGCACGGCGCGGAGAAGGACACTCGTCGCTGGGTCCAACACGGGCGACTCCGAAAACGTGAAGGAAAATAAGGGCACGAGCAGGCACGTTGCAAATTTGATCTTTCGTCTGAAAGTAGGACAATATAAACTGTTAGCCCGGATGACGCACCCAGGCCGGGTGTCAACGAACACGGACGACATTGCGCAACTAGGGGCAAGAACGGACCCGGCTGTCCTGGCGGAATTCGGCGTTGAACTGGGATTTGTTGATGATTTTCACCGCAGCGGGATTGCAACAGGCCGATCCAGCTGTTCAGCACGCCCCCCAACGGTTGGATGTGAACCCATCCGCTAGGCAGGCGCGGCCGAGCGGGTGGTCCGGAACTCGCCGCGCGCAGACGAACAATGGATTCGATGTCCGACCGTTTTCCCTATTATGAGATTTTGCTCACTCGCCGTGGCCGCGGCTGGTTCTGGTCGCTCTCGACGGATGAAGGGATGCTGGTCATGGCAGGTTCAAAACGTAGCCGGCTGGCCGCCCGGTATGAGGCTAACAGGGCTTTGTTTTTGCTGCTCAGCGCGCCAGGCGGCGCGCGACATCCAGCTTCACCGCCGCGAGCTGGCGAGCGGCCAGGTGTGCGGCGTTAGCTGCTGCGGCGCCGTCCCGAAATCAACCAGATATGTTCGGAGAATGATGATGACGAAGCGCGGACCGAAGGAGCTATCTCAAGCCGGCATCGTTTTTCCAAAGAAACCTCGCCCGGCAAAAGCAAAAAAGCTGACGGCGACAATGAAGCGTCGTGCACTCAAGGTGCAAAAGGTCGAACGAGCTGCAACATCATCGCAGTGAGCGCGGCTGGGATCAGCACGCGCGCTGGAGCACCGCCCTGCCTCCTGGCGCGACGGAGATCGTGCTCGCTTATCACCGCGCGGTCAGCCTGCGAGCCTCCGTGGTATCGAGCAGGATGTTGTCGATCAGCCGGGTTGAGCCAACATAACCTGCGACACAAATCGCAGCAGGACGCGTCAGCTCGCTTGTAGCTGGCGTGAGCGTTTCGGCATCGACGATTTCCAGGTATTGCAGCTCGTCGATCTCTATAGTCTGCCTGGCGAGTGACAACAGCCGGATGGAATCGCGCTCGCCTGCCTGAAAGACAGCCTTTGCTGCGAAAAGGCCGCGGCTGATGGAAAGGGCGCTGCTGCGTTCAGGAGCGCTGAGATAGCGGTTCCGGCTGCTCATGGCGAGCCCGTCCGGATCGCGAACCGTCGGGACGGTGACGATTTCGATCGGGAGATTGAGATCGGTGACCATCCGCCGCACTACGGCACATTGCTGAAAGTCCTTTTGTCCGAAGAACGCCAGATCAGGCTGCACCATGTTGAACAGCTTGCAGACGACGGTCGTAACACCCCGAAAGTGGCCGGGCCTGAACGGGCCACAGAGGGGCTGTGCCGGTGCACCCGGTTCGACAAAGGTGTCGAACCCCGACCGATACACTTCCTCCGCCCCGGGAGCAAAGATAATATCGACGTCAGCCTCGCGGCACAGTCGTTCGTCTCGGGGGAAGTCCCGTGGATACACGCTGAGATCTTCCTTCGGGCCAAACTGGGCCGGGTTGACGAAGATGCTGACGACCGTGGTGTTGCAGCGTGCCCGGCTCGCTTTAACAAGCGCGAGATGACCATCGTGCAGGTATCCCATTGTGGGCACAAATCCGACGCGACCATTCGGTTTGTGACCAGCGAGGGCGCGGCGCAGCTCGCGGACGGTTTTTATGGTGCGCACGACGCTAAATTCCGTCCCGCTCGCCTGGCGTCCAGTTTGCGACGACCTCCGCCAGGGATTCCGGCAAACGGTAGGACTCCTGAGCGTCCGGAAATGTGCCCTCCCGGACATCGGTCGCCCAGCTTGCGAGGGCATCCTGCAAGACCTGAAATCCGTTCGAATAGGGGCGCACGAATTTCGGCCGGTGCCCCTCCGTCAATCCGACCACGTCGTGGAACACGAGTACCTGGCCCGAACATTTCGCTCCCGCGCCGATCCCAATGGTCGGAATCTTCAGGATCTCGGTCACACGCGCTGCAAGCTCGGCCGGAATGCCCTCGAGCACGAGCGCAAAGCATCCCGCTTGCTCTAACCGGTGCGCGTCCTCGAGCAGTTGCAATGCAGCCTCGCTCGTGCGACCCTGCACCCTGAAGCCGCCCATGACGTTGACGCTTTGCGGGGTGAGGCCGAGGTGTCCCATCACCGGGATTTCGCATTGGACCAGCGCGCGTATCATGTCGATGCGCTTGGCGCCCCCTTCCAGCTTGACGGCATCTGCTCCCCGTTGCAGGAAGCCACCTGCGTTGCGGATAGTTTCCTGCGGGCTGACATGGAAGCTGAGAAACGGCATATCAGCCACGAGCAGCGCACGAGGTCTTGTGCGCGCGACAGCCTCCAGATGATAGTTCATCATCGGCATGCTGACCGGAAGGGTATTGTCGTAGCCGAGACAGACATTGCCGACGCTGTCGCCCACGAGGAGGATATCGACGATGGAATCGGCAATCCGCGCTGTCACGGCGTCATAGGCGGTGGTCATCGTTATGCGCCGCCGTTCCTCCTTCCATTGTTGAAGGAGCGGAATCGTCACTCGCGCACTGGGCGCTTGAGATATGTGGCTCATCTGCGATCCCCGGTTGTGTTCAATCCGCATTCGTTGCAGCTGCGCTTCTTAGGGGAGACGACAGAAATGGGTCAATGGTCAATTTAAGAAAGAGAAAATGTCTCTCTGAATGGCAACATCAGCAGGCCGGAGGTTTTGATGATTGCGCGATCATGGTGTGAGTACTTCTTCGCGTAACCAAATCCCGCGGCGTTGAGCACGTGGAGGGGCGCAACTGTTCCGGTGATGGACGGCTTGCGGCGCGCGGCCGGGGACATTGCAGACGAGGTTAGGCAACAGAAACACGTCTATTGCACGCCGAACCAAAAATGCCGCGCGGGTCTTAGGGACGTCCGAAAGGCAGCAGCGTCCCTTGGGCGCCAATGGCTTGATCTCGGAAAAGGCGACACGGGAGTGGTCGTCAATGTAGACGGGCTGGGAGCGCCGGGTAATGCCGTCTCCGATCCCTCCAAAAACGCCACAGCGTTATGATGTCGATGTGAATGATCTCGCCTGGGCTTTCACGCTCATATCGGCCTTCCCCGCTCAGTCAGCTCCTCGCGATCCGGTTCAATTCTAAGCGACGAGGATGGCTGACGGCGGCCGTCGACACTTCGACCTGGTCGGCGATCTGCGTGCCGGTGTAGATGTCGGCGCAATGCGTCGAAGCCTGCACATGTGGCTGGCGGGACTTGGCGACGAAAGGGTCTGGAGGAGCGATTGCGCAACCAAGCAACACCTTCCGCGCGGAACCGCTTGACCTATTTTCAATCGTCTTCGGCAAGATGTTTCACAGGTCAGCCATCGGCTTGCGGCAGCCTACTCCTCCGCAGCATCGCCTATCGACCTTTGGGCATCAACGGCGCATTCTTGTGGGTGTTCATCCGGTCTCTCCCAGAACACTGCAGCTTCGGAAACTCAGCTTTCTCGGTTCAGAACGGATGGGCACTTCCTGAAAGATCACAGCTACGTTGAGCCGAATTATTAGCCAAACTTGAACAGTACGCCGTAACCACCTCGCGGATAGCTCCACTCGATGTCACCTCTCTCCTCGCAGATCACGCGGCAAGTGCCGCACTCGATGCAGCCGTCCACGGCGACTTCTATCTGGTGCTTGTCGTTAGCTACATAGCAGTGAGCCGGGCAGGTTGTCAGCATGCTCACGAGCTCCGAGGATGGCATCGTGTGTGGCCGCACCTTGATGTGAGGGTGCCCAGGATCAAGCAGGTAGCGGTTGTAGAATAGCCTGTCCTCGACGCGCGCGGATCGGTCGGTCGACATGGTTAGCCCTCATGGGGGTGTGAGAGAAGCGTTACCGCCAAGCGCGCGCGAGGCGAACGGCATCACCGAGCAGGCCGCTCCACGAACGGCTCTTGACGAAGGAGTTTAGTGATTGCTTTTCCTTTTCGGCCTTTGGTGTCCCGTCGACCCGCAAGAAATTCTGCATCGATTCCGAGACGAGCTCCGGATATGTCAGAAAAAAGTTCCGGGAGTAGGTGTGCATCAGCGCGGGCATGTCTTTGTACTTCCTTAGGTCCCTAATGACAAACGAATGGTCCAACATCGTCTTGTAAATTGACAGATTCGTCGCTGTCATTGGGGCGCCGCGCGACTTGACTTGGATGATCGCTTCGGCCGCGAGTCGCCCCGATGTCATTGCGAGGTTTGAGCCCTCGCGATGCATAGCGTTGTTGAGTTGAGCGGCGTCGCCTACGACGACCCAGCCCTCGCCATATAGCTGCGGAATGGCCTTGAAGCCACCCTCGGGAATGAGGTGAGCGGCATATTCCTTGACTTCCGATCCCTCGATCAGCGGAGCGACCGAAGGATGCCGCTTGAAGCGATCGAGCAGACCATACGGTGTTTCCCCGGTGCTTGTGAAGTGCGCGACCAGGCATCCGATGCCAAGGGAGATGCATTCCTTATTGGTGTAGATGAAGCCCATGCCTGTCATGCCGCGGGAGATGGTGCCCGCAGCCTCAATGACGAGCCCTTCATCGCCCTTAAGATTGAAGCGGGCCTCGATAACTTCGCGCGGTAGGAAGTGCATCTCCTTCACGGCGAGTGCGACCGTGTCCGGCGTAGGCCGCTTGCGTACGCCGGCCCGCGTGCCAAGAAGGCCGTTGACGCCTTCCGCGAGGACCACCGCGCCAGCATGGATCTCGCCATCGGCGCGGTCAGTCCGCACACCCACCACCTTGCCGTTAGCATCTTGCATTAGTTCGGTTGCCGTTGTCTCGCATAGCACCGTGGCGCCAGCTTCGCGAACTTTCTGCGAGAACCACCTATCGAACTGAGCGCGGATGATAGTATAGCGGTTCGGCCTTTCTTCGTTGAAGTCGTCGGAGCGGTAGTGCAGGCCGGTGTGAGAGCGGTCATCCATCATCCAGAAGCGCTGTTCGACCAGATGCCGCTCAAGCGGCGCGTCTTGTCGAAAGTTAGCGACAAGCGCCTCCAGCATATCGGCATAGAGGATCGCACCCTGCACGTTCTTCGACCCGGGATATTCGCCACGCTCGAGCTGAAGAACCTTCAGGCCGTGCTTGGCAAGCGTGAGCGCCGCTGCATTGCCGGCCATACCTGCCCCGACGACGATGATGTCAAATGTTTCCGCGGTCACGAGGTCTCTCCTTGTCCTATCCTGCGATCCGGTCGCGCGAATGCGGCGACAGCCGGGCGCGAAACGCCTCGGTCAGGATTGGCAGCAACCGGATCGCGTCCTCGACAATGCCTAAATGCGAGAACTCGAAGATAGGCGCGTTCCTTTCGGTGTTGATGGCGACGATAAGGTCGGCGCCGTCGACACCGACGCGGTGCTGAATGGCTCCGGAGATTCCGGCGGCGATGTAGAGCTTTGGCCTGATGGTTTTGCCGGTTTGGCCAATTTGCCGGTCGGATGTGACCCAACCCTTTTGCACCAGGGGGCGCGAGCAGCCAAACTCGGCACCTAGCACGTCGGCGAGCCGGCGCACGAGCCGGAAGTTTTCAGACGAACCAAGGCCGAGGCCTCCGGCAACGACAACATCGGCATAAGCGAGATTGGATCGTGCGGAATCGCGATCCGGTAGGAACGACAGCACCTTCGTTACGATATCGTCCTCGACAAGTCCAAGCGGGAGGGTGATGATGCGGCCGATCGGGCGCGCGCAGCGTTCTGGCACAGGCATCACGCGCGGCCGGACTGTAGCCATCTGCGGACGGTAGTTCAGCGTATAGATCGTGCATAGCAGCGAGCCGCCAAAGGTCGGACGCGTCGCGGCGAGGGAACCGTCGGCATCGACGTCGAGCTCTGTGCAATCGGCAGTCAGACCAGTGCGCAATGTCGTTGCGACTGAACCTGCTAGGTCGCGGCCTAGAGTGGTCGCGCCTAGGAGCAAGATCTCGGGCTTGTAGCTATTGACGAGCTTGGTGAGCGCCTTGATATAGGATTCGTTGCGATAGTCCTTGAGCAGATCATCGGCGACCATATAGACAAGGTCGGCTCCGTAGCAGAACGACTCGGTAGCGGCGGCCTGCGATGCCTCGCCCTCTTGCCCGATCACCACTGCGGCGAGATCAACTTTGAGCTTGTCAGCAAGCTTGCGGCCAACGCCCATTAGCTCCCAGGATACAGAGTGGACCTGGCCGCGTTCTTGCTCGATGAAGACCCACACATGTTTGTAGGTCTTGAAGCGGTCAGACAGCTGCTTCTTAGCCGCGGCGCGACTCGAAGGGGAAGCGCCGATTTCAGATGCGGTATTCATGTTGCGCCTTTCTTTAGCTCAATAGCCGCGCGCCAGTGCCGCGAGCTCGATCTCGAGGGCCGGCCGGCACCTGAAAATAGCGTTGATCAATGCCTCCGCGGGCTGCTCGTCAGGCTCTATCATCGTGGCCTTCTCGTTGCGGGCGGCTGGTGCGAAAACGCGCTTGACGACGGTGGGCGAGCCCCGCAAGCCGCATTGTGAAATGTCATCAACCCCCGCCTGTTGCGCGCTCCATTTCAGGATCGTCGCGCGGGCAGCGCGCAGCGCATCAGCCATCGCACCGCGGCGGATCTGGTTCGTCGCTTCGAGCATCGTGACCAGGCAGGGGAGCCGTGTCCGAAGCAACTGGACGCCACCCTCAGAGCGTCGCTCGACGTCGATGGTGCGGGCATGCAAGTCCAGTGCGCTGATCTTGCCAACATAGGTGAGCTGAAACAGGCCAAGCCGTTTTGCGATGCCAGGGCCGACCTGTGCGGTGTCTCCATCGATGGTCTGCTTTCCTGTGAAGACAATGTCAGGGGCGCCGAACTCGCTCGAGATCCTACGGATCGCTGTCGCCAAAGCGTAGGTTGTGGCTAGGGTGTCCGCGCCCGCGAAAAAGCGATCGGTCAGGAGCACCGCACGATCCGCGCCGAAGGTGAGCGCCTTGCGAAGACTGTCCTCGGCAGAAGGGGGGCCCATAGTCAACACCGTGACTTCGCCGCCGAACTGATCGCGTAGCTCAAGGGCAGCTTCCAATGCAAAGAGATCGTACGGGTTGATGATGGTCGGCACGCCCTGACGCATGATGGTATTTGTCACGGGATGCACGCGGATCTGTCCGGAGTCTGGAACCTGCTTGATGCAAACGAGCAAGTGCATGATCTTCTCCAAGACTAATCTCCCCAAAACAGTTCAGAGTGGAATGGCAATCACACCAACGAGAACGAGAACGTTTCAGTCGGCGGAGGTTTCGGGTGTAACCGCTAGGCGCCCGGAGGGCAGTACGCCGCTGCGACTAGGCGTAGCCAGTCCGACAGAGGGCAGTTCAATTTCGTTACCAATCTGCACTAGTACGGGTACAGGCTTGGTGTCGGGCGCGGCGTCCTTTAAGACCTTGAACACGCGCTGTTCAATCGGCGGTGACGTGACGAAATCTGAATATGCGCGCTCAAGCACGAGTTTGCACCGTTTAGCAACGCTGTCGTCCGCCAGATCGCTAAGGCTCTCCTTAGCAAGATATTCGCCCATGCGCCTGAGAATGTGCAGCCGCGCAACGTTGACCACTTTAGGATCGTAGTCGACGCCTAACAGAGCGAAGAACTCTTCGGCAGAAGCGGCTTTGCTGAGGCGCGCGATAATTCCATCAGACATTCAAGTTCCTTCATACTCTGCGGTCTCTACCGGCCGGGTCTGCTTCGCGGGTGCGCTGATATGCCGAGCGAGCGTTGCGCCTCAACGTCCGGCCCGGTGCGATCTAATTGGTGGCGATCTGCACGCCGCGAGTCCGCATCGGCGCGCTCACTCCGGGCGTCGGCAACAGTGGCCGATGCTGGTAGTCCGGAGCCGACCGTCGTCGGACGAGTTGGCTGGCACGACGGACCGGTGTTCGCGCAAGGCCGTCACTTCCCCATGAAGCTGTGGCGTTGTTGATGCTTGCGGAAATTAGCGCTGATGCGATCGGCACCGTCTTGCTTTCTGGAGGTTGGCGCTTGGTGTGCCATCGGTCGAGATGATGTTGTTGGTCGACGAGAGATCGGGACTGATCAAGGTCTGATGGTGTCGGGCGGGGTGCCGTCATCTGGGTCTTTCCATATTCATTCCAATCATCGAAGTGAGCAATGCACGTGCCACCTCAGCTACAGCTTGCGTTCGACCAGGCGGCTCTCACCGCTCTCTTCGCCAAAGCAACGACCAAAATCGGCGCATTGGGTGCAGACTGGCGCCCTGCACATACCTAAACTATCGCGTTCGCAGAGCACGCGATAGAAGAAGCGCTTCCAACGCATATTCCCGGTGTTCCGGCGGGCCAGTGGCGCGAAATGGCGCGTCAGGAGACGGGACAGCTCCGTACGCCCGCGCAGCCCGAGATCCTGCCAGAGGTGGTGAGGCTCCATTGCACGTCGCGCTACCATTGCCGCGAGCCAATGGCCGACGTCGCCGGCAGTCGAACGCTGCGCGAGCAGGAGCTCGCGCAGGACAGCGGTTTCGTCATGGACGTCGGAGGATGAGTTTGGTATCCATGTGAAGGCGCGGGCCGCGGCCGCCGGGAAAAAGCCGGCGAGCAGTTTTCTCAGGGCATGCTCTGGAATTCCAACGCGTTCTACGATCGAGCCGCCATCCAACGCGGCAGCGACCAGGATTGAGGCCAGTGCATGACGATCGAAATCATCGTCGGCGCTGATTTCGGCTTCCGCTGGGTTGCTGCCCGTGAGCAGTCGATAGAGCGCGATTCCGACCTGTTGCACAACGGCGCTCGGCTCAGCCGATCGAGAGTTCGACACTTCCATGTTACTCGCTTGCACCTCAGCCAAGAAATGCCCCGCCGCTATTGGAAAGACCGCTGGATAGCCGGCCCCATGAGACGAGGAGACCGGCAGGATCCTTATGGCGTCGCGGGCTGGGCCGCGGTTTTGCCGATCTGGCTCTCGTCTACCGCCTTCATGATCCCGTGTTCCATCAGCATATCCTCCAGCTCGTCCATGCTGATCGGGGTCGGAACAACGCCCTTCCCGCCGTTGTTGTGTATCTTGGATGCAAGGTTGCGATAATGATCCGCCTGCTTGGAGTCCGGCGCATACTCCAGCACCGTCATGCGGCGCAGCTCAGCATGCTGCACGATGTTGTCTCGCGGCACGAAGTAGATGAGCTGAGTTCCCAGCTTCTTCGCCAGCGCGTCCGCTAGCTCCAGCTCCTTGTCGGTCTGACGCTCGTTGCAGACAAGCCCCCCAAGACGGACGCCGCCTGAATGGGCGTATTTCAGAATGCCTTTGGAGATGTTATTGGCGGCGTACATGGCCATCATCTCGCCGGACATCACAATGTAGATTTCCTGCGCCTTGTTCTCGCGGATCGGCATTGCGAAGCCGCCGCAGACGACGTCGCCGAGCACGTCGTAGGATACGTAGTCGATGTCCTCATAGGCACCGTTGTGTTCTAGAAAATTGATGGAGGTGATGACCCCCCGCCCAGCACAACCGACGCCAGGCTCTGGACCACCGGACTCCACGCAGCGGATGTCCTTATATCCGATTTTCATGACGTCCTCGATCTCAAGGTCTTCGACGCTGCCGACACTGGCGGCGAGGCTGAGAATGGTGTCTTGCGCCTTAGCGTGCAGGATCAAGCGCGTAGAGTCCGCCTTAGGATCGCATCCCACGATAAGGATTCTGTGGCCCATCTCAGCAAGCGCTGCGAGCGTGTTCTGGGACGTAGTCGACTTTCCGATACCACCTTTGCCGTAAAATGCGATTTGCCTCAGTGACGACATGTTCATCTCCATTAAGCGGGTGCCAAAAGCACCGCGCAGTCTCGCGTCGCATTGAGCCACCGTCAGAAGCGGCGACCCGAGGATTCGGTAGGGAGAGTTTGGAGCCGCCAGCCGAGCTCTCAGCTCCCACCGTGTTGCTGTATGCGAAGTGCAACTGGTGTGCCGTTGGCTCCGCGCGGACTAAGGCGCTGAGTACGCTCGCAAAGTGGTTCGCCCGGAGCCGAAGTTGGAAGGGATGTCGCCTCTACGAAAGTCAGGCCAGTGTGAGGATCCAGACAAAGGAGCGCCGCCATGGTAAGATCACAGCGTATCTGCGCCGCCATAGGCGGGGGAAAGGTTGCTTCAGGTTGGGCGCTAGCGTTTAGACGCGTCGGTGCAGATCGGTATTGCGACAGTTAAGGAGCCATTGTCCAATGTCTGTGACGGACGAAAGTGGATCAGCTATGCCGCCCAGAGCCTGTCGCATGCGGGAATCGAGAGCGACAGCCTCGCCTCGGGCGGAGGCCGACTCTCCCGAAAGGGGCGTGGGCTGGCTGAACCCTGCTCGGCTGCTGTTCGGCGCCTTCTTGATGGAGCGCAGCGTTAAACCGATCGCCTAAGGCAGGAAGCGCGCTCCCGGCGCGAACATCTCGCTGTCGTCGACAAGTGCGACGAAGCCACGGATAAGCGATGAATACTGGCGCTAACGGCTGTTGCAATCATGCAGGTGCTTGAAGACGTTCGGGCAACCTGAACTGCAGGCGCCTCGCCAAAGCGCGATAAGAAGGAGCTTCTGGCGCGAGCAATGGACCGCACAGCGATGGTGCGGCTTCCTTAGGAAGACGCCTGTCACGTTATGGCTGGACTGGCCGCGGCAGGGAAACCCGAGAGCCGAGATAGAGCGAGCCGGGTCGGATGCGGCGGCGCCTAGTTACGCCAATGCTCTGGGATATTCTGGTCTTACCCCTGGCTGACGAGCGCTGAAGCGAGCGTCGATCGCGAGGCCTCAGGCCGGCCATTGGCCAGCGAAGAGCCGGAAGTGTGCACCGGCCGCCGTTGTCCTGCCGTGCAGAAGCACCGCCGTGTGTGCGATCTTCCATAAAAGCACGTTCTCACTGGAATAATCGTACGTAGATGCGTCGCTCGTGTGCCCTCTCATGTTTCGATGTGCATCCGGTGATGCCTTCGTGCCGCAAGCGCATGCGTACCGCCCGCTTTCTCGCCTGGGAGGCGACCGACCGCCACCCGCGGAATCAACGATTTGGATCGACAGGTCTGCATAGTGTCGGTCAGCAACATAATGCGCCTAGTTGGTCGGCGCGCGCCTAGACATCGTCGGTCGATTCTTGGAAAAGACGCGGTCGTGGTGCCGATCGACTGCCCCTTACGTGCCGGCGACTAACAATTGTCAATCCAGCGCGACTATCAGCACTCGTCCGGTAACTGGACGTGCCTGATGCCGTCGCGCGGCGCAACGCGATCAAGCTCCTTGCGCTTCATCCCGACGCGGCGACCGCTTTCGATGAAATCGACGCCATAAATGTAGAATCGCTGGAGGAAGGTGCCAATCGAGACGACATAGCCGATCTCGCCCTTCACAGCGAGAACCTCGCCGATCTCCTTGCCAGCATACGTCCCATCATTTCGAATGGTGCGCGTTGCCCGCACTTTCTCTCCATAGCTGAAAAACGGCTGGGCCGTTAGCTCGATAAAGTCGTCGTCGTTCACGTGGTCGCTCATACTCGCATTTCCTCGCTCCAGCGGAGGGGTGGCCGGCGGCCGCGCGCGTTTTGCACGAGGCTATCATGGCTTTCGCCCCGCACCATGAGCTCGCCAGCCACGGCACGAGCCGTAACGCTGAAATGGATGTCGGATGGCGGGCCGTCAAGTGCACTGCAGCGTGGCGTTAGGTAAGCATGCCGGGTAGCCATGCGTAAAATGCCTTGGGCCACGACCGGGTGGACATTGGCCTCGTCTTGATTATCCCTCCAGGGAGCTCCGGTGTTAGCCGGTACATGCTAGCATCTGAGTTTTCGCCGGCCTCGCCGGCAACGATCGGCTGCAGGCTGCCATTCTCGATCGGCTTTCGAACTCGCATCTTCGTCGCGCGATGCGGAGCGTTTCGCGACGGCACACCAAATTGCTCGGCCAGGCGTTGAGGGGATGCCCGCGGATCTGTTGACGAGATCGCCCAGCAGAGGTGACGCAAGACCAGAATGAGAGCCCTACTGCGATTGCGCAGCGACGATACGCGAATATGGCGGGTGGGCCTCGTCGAGGCGCTGGGCGAGGAAAAGGCGGTGCGGTGCTAGCAATGGTACACCTAAGCGCGACTGATCTGGTAGGCGCCCGCGCCATGGACCGCCAATTCAGACAACGATTGCGTCGACCTGGCGTTCCGGTCGAGAGCCTCGACGCCGCCATAACTCATCATAGTGTCTGTCCTCTCGAACACGTTCAGCAAAACCTTGGCGTCGATTGTATCGCTGGGGTCGAGCTCCAGTAGCTCCTGGATCTCGAGCCGCCGCTCGGCGACCCGGCCCGCCGGTCGGGGCTCAGCGGTTACGCTCGGGCGGCTGCCAGGCTGGGAGCAGTCGCCCGAGCAGAAAGCTGCCTCCAATGCCGCGGTCGCTGCGGGGCATTCTTGACGTCGATTGGCGCGTTGTCGGTATGACCATGAAGGTCATGCTGTTTCCCCTCTAGCAGGCGCTTGGTAGCGCGGTAGCGAGGTATCGATGACGCAGGTTCTGTCCACAGGACAAACGGCCACACATTGCGGCTCGTCGAAGTGCCCGATGCACTCAGTGCACTTCTTTGAATCGATTACGAAAGAGCCATCCCTCTCAAAGATTGCTGCATTCGGACATTCCAGCTCGCAGGCGGAGCAGCCCGTACATTGCGAAGAAACGATCTTGAATGGCATTGATGTCTCCTCAAGCTGCAGAAATAACCGTGGCGTTGCGACTGCCGGCCTGAATGCGCTGCACGTGTGCAATCTCGCCGCTGTTGACTTTCTTCAGATAGGCTGTGAACCACACGATCGCCGACTTGACGATGAAGTCATGGGCGAATTGATCGACTGGCGTGATGCCTGCCTTGATCAGGGCCTCCCTCGGGCAGGCGCCGATCTTAGCCACGAACACTGCGTGGCAATCATTGATTGCGCTGATAATCGAAGCCAAGCTGCCCTCCTCGCCGTAGCCGCCCTGGCAATAGACATCGACGCGGCGGTGGCCTACGAATTTCGCCCCTGCCTTCGAGAGCTCGTAAACCTGGAACTCCGCAGCGTGGCCAAAGTGCTCATTGATCAGACCAGAGCCCTTAGTCGCGACCGCAGCCAGCACCTTGATGTCGCTTGACACATCCGCCAGTCCGACAAGCGCGTCATGCCCTGCCACAATCATAGCGGCGCGCTCCTTCTCGACCTTGGCTCGGTAAGCCTTACGGGTGTCCATATCGTAGTTCAGCTCCATTGACATGATCCTCTCGATGGTGAACTCGGCGGTGCGGCTCTCGCCAAGCAGACCGACAGCGTCAGCGCGGCACTGACGGCAGTGCCGCATCATAATCATCTCGCCTTCGCAGGAGTCTTGAACGGCTTTCAACTCCTGAGGGCTCGGGCCACGCTGACCGCTGGCGCCGAAAGCAGTGCCGTGCTCCGGTGAGGAGATAAGCGGCATGATGTTGTGCAAAAAACCGCCGCGCGATTTCACTACCTTGTTGACCTCCGCAAGGTGATGGTCGTTAATCCCCGGTATCATTACAGAGTTGACTTTGGTGAGGACACCGCGCTCGGTGAGCATCTGAAGCCCCTGAAGCTGGCGTTCAGTCAAAATCTTAGCCGCTTCATGGCCGGTGTAACGCTTGTGCTTATAGAAGATCCAAGGATAGATCCGAGTGCCGATCTCAGGATCGACCGTGTTGATGGTGATCGTGACATGGTCGACGTTGAAATTGGAAATGGCGTCGATGTAATCCGGCAGCATAAGCCCATTTGTGGACAGGCACAGCTTTATGTCGGGGGCCGCGGTCTTGACTAGCTCGAAGGTTTTGAACGTCCTTTTGGGGTTCGCCAGCGGATCGCCCGGGCCAGCAATGCCGAGCACCGTCATCTGCGGGACGGCCGAGGCGACCGCCAGTACTTTCTTGACAGCTTGTTCGGGCGACAGCCTCTCGCTGACCACGCCAGGGCGCGACTCGTTTGCGCAGTCGTATTTGCGATTACAGTAGTTACACTGAATATTGCAAGCGGGTGCCACCGCGACATGCATGCGCGCGTAGTGATGATGCGCCTCCTCGCTATAGCATGGATGGGTCTTCACTTTGTCCCAGAGTCCGGACGGCAGATCTCCCTGCCCTTTTTGCGATCCGCACTTTCCTTGACCGCAACAACCTGAGGTGCTGCAGCTCTTGCGCCCGACCTGCTTGGTATCGCCGAGAGCGGTGAGGATATCGCTCCTGCTAGCGCCGTGTTGAGCTGAAGCGTACATTTGGTCATTCTCCCTGGAGACCGAATAGATTGGAAGCTCGGATCTTGCCAAGCGTCTGATGCGTCGTTCTAGAACGGCCTTCAGCAACCTCTATGCCAGCGTTGGGTCCATGCGCTGGTTTGCGCCTGCAAGATTGGTCGTTACAGAAGTCGAGTATGTCGGGTAGCCGACGCACGTTGGAAAATGGACGAATTTGGCGTTACCAGAGAGCGCTTTTACGAAAATGGTCTGCGCATCCCCGGTTCGACCGATCGTATCTGGCTATCATGAGCCAGAGCGTCAGCCCGAACCTGGCCGCGCGCGCAAATTAAAATGAATCGAATTGAAGCCCAGGGCGCAAAGAGGAGTTCGCTCTAAAGACAGCGTTTGGTCGCGCGCCGAAGGGGGACGCCCGCCAAGCGTAGGGGCGTCCGTCGCGTTCTAGCAGGCCGTTGAAAAAAAGTCGCTCGCCGCTGATGGTGGTACCGTGATCCATTGGCGGCTCCGACAAACTTCGGAGATGGTGCCTGGGTCGCGGCGATAATCGAATGGGCGAGCTGTATAGCTAGCTTGATCTGGAGACGCGGGTGCGGCGTGATCATCCGCCGCGATTCTAACGATTGTGAACGAGGCGCTGTCGGCGTTGGAGCGGGACTGCGCTGCGCTCTATTCGACGATTGGACGGGCTGCGATCTCGCAGAGTGAAGCTGCTGCGGGCGACGCTGTTGCAGGCGTTTTATTTGATCCGCGCGGAACGGCTTGTGAAGAGCGGCTGGAATACCCGCCCGCTGTCCGCTGGTTTGTCGCAATCGGGGGTGACGACGTGGTCCGGGATGTTCGATGTTCTCGAAAAACGGCGGCCGGGTGCTCAATCGGCAGTCCGAAGGACGACTCTGGCGAGCCGCCGGCCCGACTTCCATAGCCAAAACACGCTGGAAGGACCTCCATGCGTCGACCACCAGTCCCGATGCTAGGCGCTACCGCGCTGCAGGAAGGGCAAAGGCAAGAGGACGCCACTGTGGACACGGGCTGATGCAGAACCGCCACGACCGGCTGGCCGACGCCTGCCTCATGCTGGCGGGCATGCCGAATGCATCGCAGCGCTGCACATGATGGAGCCGCGTGCTGAATGGCCGGCCCACGATGCGGAAGAGTTCGTCAATGAGCCGCGCTCGATGAACGTGACGCGCATGTTTCACAGAATACCAGCGGCCGTAGCTCTGAGTTTGGGTCGGTCACTAGCCGTAAGCCAGCGCATCTGCAAGCGGGTCGGGAGGCATTCGGCGGGATCAATACGGTTGCCGGGCAAGAGACAGGTTTCATGGTGGTGAGCGCGCCAAATGGGCCTCTATCTTCGTTGCCACCGCCTACAAGCTGGTGCGATTGCCGAATCTTATCGCGGGACCGGGCTGAAGGCTAAGGTGCACGGCTTCGGCTGGGGCTTGGCCGGTCGCTGACGAACATTGTCAAGATGGACAACCGGGACAGAGAGTTTCTCGATCTTGTCGAAGAGGCGCATCTCACCTTCGAGGACAAGCCCGACAACAAATGTGCCTTCGCTGCCCTGAAGGGCTTCCTTGATGGCTGCCAAGTCACCCGCCACGGATCGCCCCGCACCGAGTTGTCATGTGTCGGCGATGAGCCACTTCTAGATCCACATTGGCGACGACTTTGCGTTCGCTGTAGACGCGGCTGAGTTCTTCAACAGCCCGGTAGGTGCGCAGGAGTTGCCCGTTTTCTGCTGCAGGCGAAAAACGTGAAGACCGTAGCCGATGCAGCACGCCTTATGACTGTGGTCCATCCTTCTTTCGCGGCTTGCCATAAAAAAAACCGTACCAGCGATCATCGCCGAGATCGGTGCGGGCTACGCCAGGTGGGCGGGGTCAAATGGCAGCGCCCGGCGAAGAGGGCTTCCCGTTGCGCAATTTTACTAGCCTCTTCTGATTGGCGGCAACTTAAGCGGCGAAAACGAATGTGGCTTGGCGAAGGCGCTTGCAGGGGTGCCTTCTCACGGGGCATGGGCGGACTTGGTGAGGTCTTCTGATGTGCTTCAGCGCCGGGGTGGGGCCGGCGAATTCGTGTATGGGGCGAGCGCATTCATCACTCCTATCCCTCTCCGCCCCGCTTCCTGGCGCTGATCGTGATGGGCAACTGGGTGTCGGAGGCCATGTGCGGCAGGTCGAGCACCCAGCCATTGGCGATCTTGATCCACCCGCCCCACAGCGTCTCGTGCTCGGCTTCGACGATTGGCTCCTCGAGATCCTTCTTCGGCACGTAAATCGACAGACCGGTCTCCGTTGAGCGGCGGATCGTGACTTTCATGATCTGAACTTCTGGTTGCGGGAGCCGCTGCTCGTGCGCTCTTCGCACGGCGGATGCGATGCTCTCTGATTCCATAGGGACTCGGGCAGTGCGTGCATCACATCGCTACTTCGTTAGTCGTTGTGTGAGTTCACATTGGGGTTATCAAACGTGAAACCGGAGCCATCTAGACCCACGACGAAGTCCATGGTGGTGCCGTTGAGGTGCGTCAGGCTCTTGCGATCGACGAACAGCTTGACGCCGTGACGCTCGATAACAGTATCGTCCGGATTGGCTTCCACGGCGAGGGCCATCACGTACTTGAACCCGGCGCAGCCGCCGGTTTCGACTATGATGCGCAAACCGCTCGTTTGTTGCGGCGCCATCGAGATCGCTGCCTTCACCGCATTCACCGCGCTCTCCGTCAAATCAATCATCGCACGTCCCGCTGTTATGGATCGTTCAACAGATCGCAACTCTCGTGCCAGAGCACACAGAAGACGGAAATCACTGGCATTTCGCCGCCACCGCCCGTTGCTCCGCCTCGCGTGTCGGATCTGCGACAACCGGCCTCGGTGGCGCACGAGAAGCGGAATGGCACAGCTGTACCGGGCGTACCGCACACAGCAGTCCGGAATCCCATGTATGGAAACGTTCGTCGACGCCGGCGGACTAAGGCGGCCGAAAACCATCGCGCCTGTGACAGGTCGGCGGCGCTAACTCTGGCGCTGTCGGCGGACTCGTCCATAGATGTGTACTATCATCCCATCCCGCGTCGCCTTCTTGGAGGTCGATCGGACCAGACACGAACGGCTCTTTTTCGTTGTCTCAACGCTGCCGTGGCGTACCCCAAAGCTAGGGCGTCACGGTCAGGGCGTCGTAAGCGATGATCGGCGTGGTGACGAATAGTTCGCTGTCGGCGATGCGTTTGCCGAGCCTTAGGCATTAAGCACATCCGCGCTAACCTAAGCTCCATAGCACTAAGAACAACGTGCTCAGGAGCTGCCCACTGGTTGCGGCAAAACAACTTGCACCGGAGCATGGTGGTACAGGCGCACAACGCCGGCTAGCGGGTTCGGTCTGTTCAAGGACAAGCCCTCGAGGCTCAGAGCACGGTCGCACGAGAGAGCAGACCGTCGTCAGGTTCACCGGGCTCGGTGTGTTCACAGTTCCAAGTAGAAAAGTTACGCGGGGGAACGGGTGCGATCGGGTTCGTCGCAGTGATGTCCGGCGCCGAGCCGCCCACGGGCCGACAGATGGCTTGCGGAGGCCAAGAACGCTGCCTAAAACGGCGGCGGATCGACTTGCGGGTTCGTCCACTCCGGCCCGAGTTCAAGCGGCCGGGTGTGAGTCTGGCAGTTCGCAGGACAGATCCGCGAACAGGCGCCGCAGCCGATGCATGCACCGGCGTCTTGCATCACCATGGCCTTCCTCTCTAAGTCACCATCATCATCATCGAGGCCGATGACCTCGCCATCCTCGTTGATGCCCTTCAGCGTCATGACTTGCCGGCCGCAAACCTTATAGCAGCGGCCGCAGCCGATGCACTTCTGGGTATCGATTGATACCAGATAGTCCGGTATCCAGGCGCGTCCGTCGCGGGTTACGTAGGACATGATTGCGATCATTTTGCGCTGTTTTCTGTCTCTTCTGTTTGCGCTTGCGATCAAGCTTGGTGAAGGCATCATGAGCCTTCTGCGCGACGCTCAGGATCGAGGCCAAGTTCGGCGTAAGCGCCGTCGATAGATCGTGCAGGTCCGATTGGCCTACGCCGCTCGGCCGACAGACATATTAACCGTGGCTGCGAGCGTGCCGAAATCGTCGAAGTCTAAGCGGTTCACGTCGCGCGGTTGTTTGTTGATGACGATGAACCGGCCGCCGAGCAGGTCCATGCGCTCAAATTCTTCGAGGTGCATCTCTAAGTATCGTCAAGATCATGACGCCAGTCGCTTTCTCGATTGCGAGCGCGGCCGACTCGAGTCGCAGTGCGGGAGAAAGCGGGTTAAGCAGCGTCTGTCATGGAAGCGTCCTGCAGTCGTCAAAATGGAGGGGGGCTTTGCTCGTACCTCCGAGCGCCTTGCGCAACCAGGGTGGTGGGGAGCCCTTCAGCGCATCTTCGAGCTTGATGCAGAGGGTCTCGATCGCCTCGCGCTTGATCACCGTTAACGGATGGATTTTGTTGGCAACGACGCGTGCCGCGGCCGAGCCGCCGATCGCAGCGACATAAAGGATCGTGCAGTCCTTGATGGCGTCGATTTTCCGCGTCAGCTTATCCTTGCGGCCATCTTCCGTGAGATCGTCACCGAACTCGATGACCTGAAGGATGCGGTGAGCGTCCGGAGTGACGTCGTAGATAGCGATGTTCTTGGCCCAACCGAAATGCGCATCCACGCACTTCAGATCCTGGGTGGCAAAAGCGACTTTCAAGATCTATTCTCCTTATTGGGTTATTGCGGGTAGGACGGGACGGTCTTGAAGTCGCGGTCAACGCTTCGCCAAGTATCGGGCGTCGGCTGGTGCTTCGCCTCGCGATCGGCAATGACAAGATTGGCGAGGCCGAAGATGAGATCGCGCGTGCCGCGGTAGCCGACTGAGAGCTGGTGGCCGGCGCCAAGACGATCGAACATCGGGAAGCCAGCGCGAAAAAACGGGATGTTAAGGCGCGAGGCCGCCTGGCGGCCGTGCGAATGGGTGATGAGGAGATTGCAGCCGTGGGTCTTGGCAAGTTCCTCGAGATCTTCGAGATCTCCGATCAGGACCTCCTCCGTCCTGATACGCTGCAACACGGGGGAGGCTGTTGTGGTCACGGCGACTGCGATATTGGCACCCATGTCGTACAGCATGCTGGAGAGATCGAAGAGCAAGTCCGGCTCGGCGCCGATCGCCAGCTTACGGCCCCCGATGTAGAAATGCGCATCCAACATAGCATCCGCGAGTTGGCCGCGCTGCCGGCGGTACTTTAGCGGAACTGGCCGGTCACTGATCTTGCTCAGAAACGCGATGAACTCGTCGTTGGGAACGAGGCCGCAGAGGCGTTCGAACAAGCGAAATCGTACGCCTGTTTTCGCATACATGGCCTCCGCCGCACGTTGCATCTGCGCGCCGATCGCGATCGTCCATGCCGCCTGCCCCATTGTCGCAATCTCGTCGACCCCGATGCCGCCGATCGTGGTGGGCGTGAACTCATCGGGAATTTGACCGTCGAGCGAACCGGCCAGGTCCGGCAGGAAGGATGGTTTCAGTCCGAAATCCTCCAGGATCGTCCGCAGCTCATTGAGATCGCCTGGCGTGAGGTGGCAGCCCGGCAGAACATTGATGCGAGCGGGATCCCGCGCCCGACCCGTCTCGACGGGATGGACCAGGACTTCCACCATTCGTGCGACCGTCTTGTCCCAGCCGTCCTGGAACGCGCCCTTGAAATCCGGGGTCGAGACGTAAACCAGCGGAAGCCTTTCGAGCTGTGGGTGCTTTTGCTGAATCAGGTAAATGAATCGTTCGACGTCCTCTCCCTTTATCTCGGTCAGGCCGGTCGAATTGATCCCGATGATTTCCGGTTTCGCACCATTGTAGATGTTAAGTATCGCCTGTTCGACATTTTCCTGACCGCCGAACACGGCCTCGACTTCACTCATTGCGGTGGTCTGCATCGGCACTGCCTCCCTGAAGTGCCGCACGAACAGGGTCAGGCCGAACGAGGTGCAGCCCTGGGAGCCGTGTAGCAGCGGCATCGCGCCGCGAAGGCCCATAAAGGCGAAAGAGCCGCCGATCGGCTGGCTCATCTTGAGCGGATTGACCGTGCAGGATTTCTCGGAGGTGGAGACGATGGCCATTGGCAGACGCCCTATTCCGACGCCTGGACGGCGCATGTTGCCTGCGCAGCGGAAATGTGCCCAACGACCCACCTGCCCGAGGCATTGGCGCGTTCCTTGAATCCGGCGGCGCTGGAATGACCTCGCACGGCGGTGGAATTCTCTGCGGCGTGCGAATCCGTGTGCGGGATGTTGGTCTGCCGATTGACCTCCGCTTCGTCCCAAGGCGCGGGACGGCGTAGTTGGGTCCATATTGGATTGTAGAGCGCCTTATCAATCTCCTCCATCAGCTTGACCATGCCAATATACCCCATGTACGCCTGAGAACGCTCCTGGTTGATGTCAAGCCAAGGTATCATCGCCTTCAGCGCGACGAACTGCGACTTGCCGCCGGAGAGCATCATATCAGCCCGGGAGTTCATCAACATTTTGTAGATGTCGCGCGGCGCCGCTTCCTCGATCATAAGGGCGTGCCGGCCCATCAGCTCCTTGATGCGGTCTTTGTCCTCTTTGGTGGACTTCTTCACGGAGGTGCCGGCGATCTCTAGACCGGCCTCCTGCAGCGCCGCGACCACCGACCACGACTTAACACCGCCGGTGATCAACAGAACCTTCTTACCCTTGAATCGTGGTTTGAAGCGCTCGATCGCCGCGCGTACCCTTGCTTCCTCACGCATGATGACAGCCTCGGTACGCCCTCCAAGCTCCAGCGGCGCGCCGCGCTCGATCAGCATGCGCGCGATCGTCCGCAAGGAGTTGCTGGAATCCTGCACGCCGTAGAACGAGCCCTCGAAGTAGGGAATGCCGTAGCGTTCCTCCATCTTACGGGCGACGTTTATCATCGCCTTGGAACACACTAGCATCGCAGCCTTTGCGCGATGCGAACAGGCCAGCTCGTGATATTTCCCATCGCCGGAGATACAAGAAAGGATGCGGATGCCAAGTTCATCGAGCAGCGGTTTGATCTGCCAGAACTCGCCGGACAAGTTGTATTCGCCGATGATATTGATGTCGTAGGGAGTGGTATAGTCCGGTTCCTCAGTGCCGATCACATGCTCAAGCAGCGCCTCGCCGGCAAGCTTGTTTCCGAGGTTCTTGGACCCGACGAACCCCGGCGAATTTACAGGAATGATAGGCTTACCGAACTTGGCCACGGCAGCCTTGCACACGGCCTTGATGTCGTCGCCAATCGCGGCTGGCACGCAGGTTTGGTAAACAAAGACAGCCGGCGGATCGAACTTGCCGATCACCTCCCCGATCGCTTGATAAAGGCGCTTTTCGCCGCCAAAGATTACATCGGTTTCGTTCATGTCGGTCGTGAAGCTTCGGCGCCAGAGATCGGAGCCTGAGGAGGCGCTGCCTCGGTTGTCCCAGGAATTGCCCTCGCAGGCGATTGGGCCGTGGACCAGATGCGCAACGTCGGTGAACGGCTGTAGCGCGATTTTGGCGCCGTCGAATGCGCATCCGCCGCCCGCCTCTCCTGGCTTCAACTGCCTAGTGCACCCCATAGTACGTTCGGCCGCCGTCTTGTTGTCGTTTCTGCCACAACCCGGCTCGTTGAAGACGTCCTCGATGGCGGACGTGTCGACGCTCATACGTATCTCCTATTTTCTTCGACCCGCCGCGCGAGCCTTGTGCCGCGACGTGGATCTTTCTGGCTAGACACCGGCCGTCGACCCTGCTCTGGCCGGCGCTAGACCAAATCATTTACGTCAGCGGATGATATCAAAGCTATAGTCCGCTCCAGTCCTGTCCATCTGGTCCAGGACCTTGTCCAGTATCTTGACAAGAACGTTTATGCCGCCCTGATAACCCCAGACGGGATACCGATGTTGATGGTGCCGATCGAACACAGGGAAACCGATGCGGATCAGTGGCGTCCCGGTATCGCGCTCGAGGTACTTCCCGTAGGTGTTGCCAATCAGGTAATCGACCGGCTCAGTGCATAATAGGGAGCGCATGTGCCAGAGATCTTTGCCGGGATATGCAGAGCAGTTCTTGCCAAACAGTGAACTAACAAACAGTTCCTCCATTTTCTCTGCCCAAGCCTTGCCACCATTCGTAGACAGCACATGAGCCGGCTCTGCACCGAGCTCCAGGAGGAATGAAGAGAGCCCGTAGCAGAGATCCGGATCGCCGTAGATCGCGAACTTCTTGCCGTGCAGATACGCACTGGAGTCTGCCATGGCGTCCACGAGACGGCCGCGCTCCCGCTCCAATGCCTTCGCGATCGGCTTGCCGGTCATGCGGGACACAGTCATTAGGAATTCGTCCGTCGCGCTGACACCGATGGGGTAGTTGAAGGCGGCAACCTCATGACCGTGCCCCTCGACGAAGGACAGTGTCTTCTCGGTGCAGTGTTGCTGCATGGAGATCGTGGCTTTGGCATGGATCGCGTTAGCCGCGTCCTCCAGCGTGGTGCCGCCATCATACATGCGGAACTCGCCGTCGGTCGGAGTATCGAAGACATCGCTGTTGTCGGCGAGTATAGTATATTCGATTCCCATCAACTCGAAGACGCGCTTAATTTCCCGGATGTTCCCGACCGTGTACCCGTCGAACCCACCGATGAAATTAATCTTGCCGTTCACCTTGCGCTCTAGTTTGGAGGCGGTGCCTGCCTTGCCATCCCAGAAGTGCTCAAGGATGCTCTTCAGCGCATTGTCATACCCGGTCACGTGGCTGCCGACAAAGGCAGGTGTATGAGCGAAGGGAACATCATATTGTGCCGGGACTGACCCCTTCTCCTTCGCTGTCTTGATGAAGGCGTTCAGGTCATCCCCGATCACTTCGGCCATGCACGTGGTGGAAACCGCGATCATCTTGGGCTTGTATATGTTGTAAGCGTTAGCGAGCCCGTCAATCATGTTGTTTAGACCACCGAACACCCCGGCGTCCTCAGTCATCGAGGAAGAGACGCAGGAGCTTGGCTCCTTAAAGTGTCTCGAAAGATGACTTCGGTAGTATGCGACGCAACCCTGTGAGCCGTGAACGAAGGGCAGCGTGCCCTCAAAACCGGAGGCAGCGAACACCGCACCGAGTGGCTGGCAGGCCTTGGCGGGGTTCACAGTCAATGCTTCACGCGCGAAGTTCTTCTCGCGGTATTCTCGCGTCTTTGACCATTCGCTGATCCGCTCGACTTCCCTTTGGTCATGCGGGTTCTCGAACAGCGCCTTCTTTTTGGCGAGCATTTGCTGATATTCCGGACCTCGGAATAGATCCAAGTGATCGAGGACGTGTTCGGCATTCTGTGTCAACGCGGCACTCTCCTTTTCGGCGATTGGTTTATCGACTAGGTTGGCCCGCCTTCTCGCATAGGCGGAGCCAGATCTGTGCATTCCTTTATTCCGCGGCCATTAGGCCTGGCGCTGGAGTATCCTTCCAAGGTGCCTTGAGTTTCTTCCAGACGGGCGAGTTTATTGCCATGTCCATGTCACGAGCGAAGATCGCGAAGCCGTCATAGCCGTGATAAGGACCGGAATAGTCCCAGGAGTGCATTTGACGGAATGGAATGCCCATTTTCTGGAAGACGTACTTCTCCTTTATGCCGGAGCCGACGAGATCTGGCTGAATGGTCTCGACGAAACGCTCAAACTCGTAGCCCGTGACGTCGTCATAGATCAGTGTGCCGTCCTTTAAGTAGTGCTGAGCAGTGCGCTGGTAGTCGTCATGATGGCCGAATTCGTAGCCCGTTCCTACGACCTCCATACCAAGGTCCTCATAGGCGCCGATTACGTGGCGGGGACGCAAGCCGCCGACGAACAGCATCACTGTCTTGCCCTGGAGGCGGGGGCGGTACTTCTCAATTACCGAGGCCATCAGCGGCTGGTACTTGGCGATCACACGCTCGGCACCTTCCTTGATGCGTTCGTCGAAGAAGCTGGCAATTTTGCGCAGCGAATCGGCGATCTTGGAAGGGCCAAAGAAGTTGTACTCGCACCATGGAATGCCGAACTTTTCCTCCATGTGTCGGGAGATGTAGTTCATCGAACGGTAGCAGTGCAATAGGTTGAGCTTCGCCCTGGGCGTTGCTTCCAGTTCGGCGAGGCTGCCGTCGCCGGACCATTGCGCAATCACACGCAGGCCCATCTCTTCGAGCAGGATACGCGATGACCAAGCGTCCCCACCGATATTGTAGTCGCCGATGATCGTGACATCGTAGGGCGTTGACTCGAACGCGGGTGTCGCTTCCGGCGACACTCTGTCCAGGATCCAGTCCCGCAGCGCATCGTTGGCGATGTGGTGGCCAAGCGACTGCGAGACGCCGCGAAACCCTTCGCAGCGAACCGGTACAATGGTCTTGCCATTGTGTTCCTTTGACTTCGCCTTCGACACAGCCTCGATGTCGTCGCCGATAAGGCCGATCGGGCACTCGGACTGAATCGTAATGCCGTGGTTGAGCGGAAAGAGCTCCTGAAGTTCGTCAATGACCTTACCGAGCTTCTTGTCGCCGCCAAACACGATGTCTTTCTCCTGGAAGTCGGAGGTGAACTGCATGGTGACGAAGCTGTCGATTCCGGTCTTGCCTATGTAGTAATTGCGGCGTGCAGCCCAGGAATATTGGCCGCAGCCGACCGGACCGTGGCTGATGTTAATCATGTCCTTGATCGGGCCCCACACGACCCCCTTGGAGCCAGCGTATGCACAGCCGCGAGTCGTCATTACTCCGGGGATCGACTTCAGGTTCGACTTAACCCCGCAATCGTGCTTACCCGCCTCGTGTACGTTCAGGTGTTTGGCGCGGCGCTTGGCGGTCTTTTCCGGGTAGATTTTTAAGGCCTCATCGATCAGTTGCTTGTTGCGGGCCTTCATCTCCGCGGCGCTCTGGGTAGTGACTATGCTCATACGAATTCCTCGGATGCGGTGCTTGAACGATCGGGCGCCTTGCGCGGCGCGCGCTTCTGGCGATCTATTAACGCGAGGCTGCATTAGAAGGCGTTTGCAACAAGTGTGCCGACGGATAGGAAGGAAAAAGGTCGGAGGCAGACAGCGTCGATGCACCCGATTGTCGCAAAGTGGACGTAGCCGCGTGCTGATATGTTCTTACTCGTAGCATTGTTCGAAATGTGACATGCCCCGTCGAGCCATATTAGCGGGACTTGTTTTATAAAGGCCGCGCTTAATAAATTTCACCTTCTGGCCGCCGCCCCTTGGGCATCGGGGCTAGCGTCTATGTGGCAGCTCATAAAAAATGTTCCTGCGGCCGGAATGGAACGTGGGCCAAAACGTGGTATCTCTCAGGCGAGAGGCGTGCCATCGCGGTCGCGCCGCGGCGTGCGAGCAACGGCGCTATCCTGGCTCGTACGGCGTGGCCGTTGGATCGAAACTGCGGAATCAGGAATTGCTAGTCGGGAGTAACGCGAGCGCTCAACGCTCCATGCGGGAGCTGCCAATTAATCGATCGCGCGTGAGTAACTCTTCTTGGTGTCTGATCACACATGCTGCCCTCCATTTGCAGGCACTTCGGCACCTGTGACATAGCTGGCAGCCTCCGAGCAAAGGAAGAAGATAACCTTCGCGACCTCGTCCGGTGTTCCGACCCGGTGCATCGGGATAGTTGGGATCAAATTGGTTTCTGTCTCCGGCGACAGAATGTCTGTCTTGATCTCGCCTGGTGCAATAGCATTGACGCGAATCCCGTAAGGCGCATAGTCATGCGCCATCTCGCGGGTCAAGCACGAAAGTGCCGCCTTTGATGTCGCATAGGCAGTACCGGCATACGGATGCACTCTCGATCCGGCGATCGAGGTGACGTTCACGATTGCACCAGAAGCGAGCGTTAGCTGATGGAAGAGCCCCTGCGAGAACATGATGGGTGCGAGCAAATTGACATGGAACACGCTCTTCCAGGTGTCGACCGGAGTGTTCAGCGAATTTAATCGGGTGCCGTCAGCGGCCTTCGGGGAAATGCCCGCATTGTTGATAAGCGCATGCAGAGGGCCGCCATTGAGCCGCTCCTTGATCTCCGCGATCGCGTGCTGCAACGCTCGAGAGTCGCTAAGTTCGGCTTGAATATGGTTGTCCAATCCTGCTTCCCAAGGACAACGGCTACCCTCGAATGGCTGCCGAGAACACGTGATGATCCGCCATCCAGCTGCCGAAAACAATTTGCCGGTCGCGTGGCCTATACCGCGGGAAGCACCAGTCAATACGAGCGTCTTCCCCTCGGCATTTTGAGTGCGCCGCTTATTGCTAGATGGGCACGCGGCGGGCGCTGGCGCGCCATCTGTTACATTTTGGCGGTCCAGCAGATTGAGGGTCACGCGAAGCTCCTGATAGCGCCTCGGCGGGCGCACTCTAATGATGCTAGCAGGTGGCCCTGCAGGACCCGGGCCACGCGTCTCCTGGCCGGTAGTCGCGATGTGCGCGGCTCGATGTCGCTTACGCGACATGTAGAGTGTAGGACGAGGCGGGCCGCTTTGATTCGGAGCGTGGCGTGCCGCGTCATCACACTCCAACAAGCGAGGCTCGTCGACAGATCCCGCTTGAACAGAACGGCGTCTAGACGGCACGGCACGGCCGCTACATGAAACTGAAAACCGGCGCTCATTGGGTATGATCCTGTCAGCTTACTGGTAAGCGCCGATTCGGGTCACGCTGGCGTACCCGGCGCCGCAGCGGTCGCTACAGGACGCCCGAGGACACGAGCGAGAGAGTTTCTCCGCAGCGTCCCGACGCACCGTCATCGATGCCATCGGGTGTCCGCCTTCGTTCCTGGTAGTTGTGTATGTCTTGGCATCACGGCCGTCTCCTGCTGCACAAAGATGTTGTTGCCGCTGACTTGCGGACAAGCCGGCCGACCGCTATGGCCTTGTGCTTTTGAAGCGCAATCATTGAGAGCTCGGCTGGAGGCGAAGTTCATGTGCAAGTGACGGCTAGATAGGCTCGACGCGTGGGCGTGGAATGGCCAATCGGCGTTTTGATCATAAGTGAGAAGGTCTCACAGTTGTCTATTAAAAAAGCTGCTTTGGGCCGGAGGCCAGCGAGCGGAAAGAGTGGCGCTAGTAGTACAGATGTCAAGCCGTGGGTTCGTCGAGCCAGGAGCTGCCATTTTGCTATTGCGCCGATCAAGCCACCGATTGTGTCTTGCAATCGGCAATCTGAAGGTCCCCGGCGCGCGAACATCGTGATCGTCGCGCCGGCAAAATCCGCCGAACGTCTCTGAGCAGTCTTCAAAGGCGCATCGATCCTGCAGTGATGATCGCTGCTTCCCAGGGAGTTCGGCGGGCTTGAGCTCTCATGCGGCATACAACATAGGTGCCTCGCTAAGGCCGGCCCGGCGCCCGGCAGTTCTCGGGAACTGAATGAATGCCGAGGATCTTCAGACATTGTGGTGGCCGCAGAAAATGGCTCGAGTTCTTTTGGTTCCGACATTCTTCCGTAAGGTAGCTGTTGGGCGTAGGCCACAGCGAACGGCTCAGCGCCGATCGCCAAACCTTCGCACGCTCGGCTGCCAGCGCCGCTTTCGGGGTGGGAACGGGATCCCGAACAGCGTCGCGATCTACATTTGTGCGACGCAGTGAATAAGCAATTGGACGCGGTGGGATTCACCAAAATGCAAGAAGCGACAGAGTCCGCGCTCAGCCTGCGCTCTGCGGCTGCTAACTCAATGTGGAACTCCGCCAGCCGATGCCTGCTAGCATGTAAGTCATTTGCGCCGTCCTGATCGATAGGGCGTTATCCGACACCATGTGAACAGAACCTATGAGCCATCCCAGCCGCATGATGCCGCAGACCCTCTCCCCGGCCTGCAAGATTTCCTCGACCGGGCAGACCTACTCGAAGTAACTCTATCCCGCCGACGTTCGGCGCCCAACACATTGACCTGGATCTGATCTTCCCCCGATAAAGTGGACGGGTTAAGCGGCTTTTAGCTCCATCTCGATCGGGGGGATATATCCGAGTGCGGAATGGAGCCTTGTCCGGTTATAGAATCCCTCGATGAAGGCGAAGATATCGCGTTGAGCTTCGGCGCGGGTCTTGTAGTTGCGATGATGGACGAGCTCGGTCTTCAGGGTATGGAAGAAGCTTTCCATCGGGGCGTTGTCGTAGCAATCGGCCCTGCGGCTCATTGATGCCGTCATGCCGGCCTCCATAAGGGTGCTGCGATAAGCGTGCGAAGCGTACTGCACACCCCGGTCGGTGTGGCAGATCAATCCGGCCTGCGGCCGCCGCTCCCGGATTGCCATCGTCAGGGCTGCGGAGGCGAGCTCGACGTGCATGTGATCGCGCATGGCCCAGCGGACGATCTTTCGGCTGAACAGATCCATGACGGCGGCCAGATAAAGCCATCCCTCGGCGGTCGGGATGTAGGTGATGTCGCCGAGCCAGACCCGGTTCGGGGCTTCCGCCGTGAAGTCGCGCGCGATCAGGTTCGGTGCGACCGGCAGGTCGTGATGGCTGTCGGTGGTGCGCACACGGCGTGGCTTTGCGGTGATGGCGCGGATGCCATGCCGGCGCATCGTCCGCTCGATCCGGCCGCGGCTGGCGCTGCGTCCCTGCCTGCGCAGGGCGGCATGGACGCGCGGACTGCCGTAGCGGCCGCTGCTGTCCTGATGGACCTGCCGTATCTCGGCCAGCAGCGCGGCATGGGATTTTGTCCGCTCACTCACGGGGCGGTCGCGCCAAGCGTAGTAGCCGGCCGGCGAGACCTCGAGCACGGCGCACATCAGCCGCACCGGATAGGTGTCGCGATGGTCCTCGATGAAGCGAAAGCTCATGTCCGGGTTCCGGCAAAGATCGCGATCGACTTCCTAAGAAACAGCCGGATTGGCGTCGCCCGGGAGGGCCTGCAACACGAAGCCTAGCGATTTCGCCCGGCGCTGTAGGTTGGCGAGGACGCGGCTACGATATTGCTGCTCATATTGGTCGGCGCCAGGATCCTTGTAGCTCATGCCGTGCCGGAGTGTGTTGTAGAATAAAACCGCAATCTTGCGAGCCGTCGCCGTCACCGCCTCAATCGACGCCCAGCACTCCGTACAGTGCGGTCCTGACATCGAAGGTGGGGATGTTGACCTGCTTGGTCTTTACGCGCGGCTTGGCTAGGTTTCCGACCGGTCTTGCTCCTTTGGTGTTCAATGCACTGATCAGGACTTCGAGCTTGCGATCACAGTCGAGCATCTTTGCCTGATAAACGTCGTAGAGCTCCAGTGATTGAGCTAACGCGAAAACATGTTCGTGGCGGTCATTGCCTACGAGCGCTGCGCGGATCGTCTCGATCGATGAGTGGCAGCGCACGTCCCGATAGGTTGCCAGGAGGTCGGGATTGCGTTCGCCTGCAACAATGGCTCGGATAATCCGCATGCCGGTCGCGCCGGTGATATCCGACACAACATGATGGAGCTGCAGGTTCATCTCCATCAGAGCCTTTTGCATATGTTGGATATGGGCGGCAGCATATTCCACGAGCCGCTCGCGCTGGCGTAGATAGGCTCGCAACGTTGCGATCTCGGCATCGGGTCGGAAGCTGCCCCGTAACAGGCCATAGGAGTGGAGCTGGCGTAACCAAGCGGCATCGCTGAGATCGGTTTTACGGCCAGGTACAATCTTGGCGTACCGCGCGTTGACCAGAATGACCTCAAACCCGCGCTGTTCTAGGATCTCGTAGACTGGGATCCAATAGACCCCAGTGGATTCCATCGCGACACTGGTCACGCCGCACATCTTGAACCAGTCCGCCAGTTCATGCAGGTCTTGCGTGAATGTGCCGAATGCACGCACTGGCTTGTCGGTGCAGGCCGGGTTTACCGCGGCCATGTGCATCTTTGATCCGATATCGATAGCGGCCGCGCCGAGGTTGACCAGCTTTAGGTCCGGGCCGCGGTCGGTTGTCCTGTTAGGCATCGCAACTCCTCCGTCCGATGATGGGCTGGAGGGTCTGGGCTATGCCAATTTGTCATCTTCCTAATCGGGATCGCCGTCGAAACGGCGTCACCACTCTCCGGCCGCTACCCTCCGAGCTAAATGATAGCACAAGGCTGTTTCTATCCCGCGCAGGCGCGCCACGACGCTGGACAGTTTTTTAAAATGTCGCGTTCCATCCGCAGCCGCTCGTTCTCCTGGCGCAGCAAGGCGAGTTCCGAAGCCTGGTCCGCCGACATCGGCGTCGCCTGCGTGGTGGGGCGCCACGCCGCCGATGCCGGCTCGCGCCGGAGCTTATCGACCCAGCGCCGCAGCACTGAGTCGCGCAGACCGAGCTCCTTGGCGACCGACCCGATCGAGCGGCCGCTCGACACCACCAATCCTGCCGCCTCGCGCTTGTACTCTTCAGTAAACGACCGTCGTGCACGTTCCATTCAACACCTCCAGGCTCAACGAGCCTACTACAGGTGTCCACTCATTCGGGAGGAAGTTCAGCTATCAACTAATGTGACGAACTTGCGTTCCAGATGACTAGCTAGTCACGTGAATCTAAAGTGCGCCACATACGCGCGGCCATGTTCGACGAGTAGCTCAGCCGGTTGGGAGAGTGGTCGCGAGCAGTGTCATTGCGCTATTCCAGGCAAGCGGATAATCAAGCCCCACCGCAAGCCAAAACAGGAGGAGATCGAGTTGAAGATGGTGTTGTGCGTCGTCGCATTAATGGCAACGATTGCGAGTGTTCGCTCAGGCGATGCCGAGCAACTGAAGGTATCGTTATCTGAAAAGGGCGCGTATAGGTCAATACAAGACGCGGTAGACGCGCTACCTCAGGCTGGTGGAAGTATAGTAGTCGCGCCGGGTACCTATCGCGGAAAGGTTAGAGTGACGAAACCCAATGTCAATATCAAGGGCGCCGGTGGTGGGCCGGATGAAGCGGTGATTGTCTACGGTGATAGCGCCGTCACTGCGGGTGGGACTGTCCGTTCCGCGACCTTAGATGCGTCGGGCGATAACTTCCGGCTCGAAAATCTGACTGTTTGGAACGACTATTCTGCCAATTCGGGCAATCCAGCATCTCAGGCAGTGGCACTTTCTGTCACCGGCGACAAGGATGTTTTTGCAAACGTCAGAATACTTGGTGCGCAAGACACATTGTTTGTCAACAAGGGGCCGAACAGGAACGCCAGTCGTCAGTTCTTCGTAAACTGCTACGTCGAAGGCCATATCGATTTTATATTTGGTAACGCCAAGGCCTACTTTAGGCAATGTGAGCTACACGGTGTTGCAAACCACGCAGTCGTCTATACCGCACAAAGCAGAGCCTTCCCGGACGAAGACAGCGCCTTTGTGTTTGATCATTGCACGCTGACAGCCGACAAGGGCGCGCGCGACATTGCTCTTGGGCGTCCATGGCGTCCCTATGCTGCGGTGATCTTCTTATCGTCGCAGATTAATGCGCCGGTCATGGCTGAGGGGTGGGTGGAATGGGACCCGGGCAAGAGCCGCCGCTTAATGAACGCCTACTATGCTGAATACAGATCCTCCGGTACTGGTGCCGATCCTAGAGGAAGAGAAAGATATGCGCGCCAGCTAAGCGATCGGGAGGCAATGCAATGGTCGCTCCAGACATTCTTCTCGCACGATACGAGCTGGATCCCGCAAGCGCGATAGAACGCAGCGGGAGTGCCCGCAATAGCAGCGCGCCGGTGCCGATTAGCGACAGGCCTGCAGACGGGCTGTCTTGGCGGGCCCGAATTGGGACCATCTGTGTGGGAGCGTGAGTATCAGGAAGCACTGGTGCGAGTTGCGTACCAAGCACGGCGGGTACGAAGCTGACCGCAACCATGCAATCCGGCTTTTACACCGGCCAATCCTTTGTGATCGTCAGCGATCGATTGGAGCTGCGGCCCGAGGGTCGCGCTCAATGCCACCGTTTTTGCTACTGGTGGCTTCAGGGAACGGGCGGAAGGCAACTACGCACGGGTTCGATGCGCCGTAATGTGGAGTAGCGGCGGCACCTGGCGGAGATGGAAATACATTGACCGCGGTCACTGTTGCATTCTCCACTTGCCAAGTTGCGCGGGGAGAAAAGCGCACATCTTCCATCGCAATATCGAGCGGATGCTGTTGATCAAAGCCTCGCATTACGAGCGTACCATCAGTCCCATAGACGTGCCTTAGGACGATCTGTTGATAAAGTGGCAAGTTATTGCCAGCGAAGGGGCCGTAGCGCGTGTCGAAGTGTATGGGCCATTTGTTATTTCTCATACATATATTCTCGTAATTAACCCGCTCAACTAAGCCGCCTCGGCTGGGATCGCTTTTAATGCGCAGACCAAATGTCGTGCCGTCCAAGGTCAGGTTGCGAACCAGCACGTCACTGACACCGGAATTCAGTTCGCTACCAATCGACATGCCGTGCCCCCAGCCGAATTGGTTGTCTAAAATGGAAATGTGGCGTGCAGGGCCGCTTGTGCCAGCCTTGATCGCGATATTGTCGTCTCCGGTGCGGATAAAGGAGTGGATTATCGTCACATCCTCGCTTGCGGCTGGGTCTATTCCGTCGGTATTGCGGGCATCAGCGGGTGTATCAATGATGACCGCCCAGATGGTAGCACGTTCCACGTGGCTCATCGCAATGTGAAAGTTTGCTGCGTTGCGCAAGGTGATGCCATGAACAGAGACGTCCTCAGCACGGTCCATTTGGATCAATCGAGGCGCGTTTTGTTTTGCGCCCTCACTTTGTGCACGACGGGCCAGTTGCCACCAAGTCTCAGCCGTGCCCGCCATCAAGGTCCCGCCTCCGCCGTCTATTGTACCGTATCCATAGAGACCGCCGCCTTTAGTCTTCGTGAAACTGATGAGGGGCCGACAGCCATCACCGCTCCGATCGATGTGGCCACAGCTTCCCGAGCTCTTTTGGTATGCTTTTGGGTCGGCTACAGCCGTCAGTATCGCGCCCCCAGCGAGCCACAGTGTTGTGCCGGACTTCATTTCGATTGGACCCGAAAGGAACGGCCCTGGGCCTAGATATACGGCGGCGCTTGGGACGCAATGGTCTATGGCGGCTTGCAATCTGGCAGTGTCATTTCCACCTGACGGGTCTAGGCGCGCGCATACCCCTTTAGGCGCGGCCGGTTCGCGAACATTGCGGCGATCCTTTGCCTGAGACGCGGCGGAAAGCAGCCCGACCGCAAGTATGAAAACTGCGGCTAGGTAGCGGAAACGGGCGGCCATTGCCACTCCATTGGTTTCATAGGCAGGCAAGTGCGGGCGGTCGCTACGGCTGTGCAAGTCTCGTAACCTGTAGATGCGGGTGCAATTGCCGCGTGGTGAAACGGATGGCCATCCGGCGGAAGTGCGCTGGTGGAAAGCGACGACCGCAGACGTCTCCCTATTCCCGGAGTCGAACGAAATCGCTGGCGGGTCATTTAGCCATCCGAATGTACTGCTACGTCCGCATACTATGACCGTATTTGCCTTTGTCTTCCGGTCTGCCCGTCGCAGTCACCCGGAGGGTACGACCTATTTACGCAATTGGCTTGCATCGAAGTCCCTCAAGTGACCGATCAGAAAACAGCTGGGTCGCGCCCCGCGCAGCTTGTCGAATGCCCGTCTCGCGTATGCGCGTTTGTCCGAGCTTAGTAAAATTGAGTGTTTGGATGGGGCCCATTTAAATGATGGATCGTAGCCACTTTGGCTTTTGAGGCGATGATCGGAGGGGCGATCCGATGGTGGAATGGAGCCGGGCGGGAATGTAGCAGTCACGAACGAACGCGGAGATATACACGCGGTGCATCGGCACGAGTCTCCTCCTGACGATCGTGAACGAGCTCGGCAGGGTGGTGGACAAGCTCTCCATCAAAGCATTGTAGAAGCAGTCGCCCTTGTGGCGCGTCGATCGGGTACAGCCCGCAGCCGCAGGGCTCCGCACGCGATATGTGGAACGTACTGCTCGCTCCGACCTCAATCATGGATCAGTCCGTCAGAGGCTGCTGGCGGATCGTCGTTATCACAGCACAGGGGAGTTAGCCCGCATGTGATAGCACATGGGCCGATCGACCATCTTGCGGCCGAACCGGTCGGTGATGGCGGCGCGATACAGCCGGCACTCGACAGGCGGGATATAGGTGATGTCAGCCAGCCAGAGCCGGTGTGGAGCTGTGGTGGTGAAGTCGAGCGCGATCAGGTTCGGAGCGATCGAGAGATCGTGACGAGTTACGTTGGCGCGGACAGGAGGTTACGGCCCTAATCGCTCGAATGCGATTGCGGCGGATCAGAGCTACGGCCAGCGCCGCTCCCTGCGTCCGTAGAGCGCCTTGGACCAAACACTGCATAGCGCTGGCCATGCTCGCAATGCTGCACCACCATTTGTTCTGCCATATTTGCAAAAAGCGTGTCTTGGGGGAAAGGCAGACGCGAGCGGGTGGGAGGAGGCGTTCGCTGCATGGCCTCGATGTCAGTGCGGCCGACCAATTCAGAATATGAATGCGCTCTATCAGAACAATCGATTTCACTGATGTCGATCAAGCCTGGTACTCAGGTCGCAGGGGCCGCATGGCGTGCGTTATACGCTGACTAGCCGTTTCACTCACGGCGCGCGTCCTGGTACAGAACCATATAACGGGTGGACGTGATGATGATGATGAACAGTACCAGAAACTCGACCTCGGCGGAACAAATCAGCATGGGAGATCAGGCCTTAACGTTGTGGTTGCCGAAACTGAGGCACTATCTGTCGTGGTGGCGACTGTTTACAAGCCCCTTACCTTCCCGGCGGCCCCACCTCGAATCGCTTGCTGACCCGCCTGATGCGGCTGACCCGAGCGATTCTCAGGAACGTCTCAGGCAAAATATCGAAGCGCAAGTTGCGGAGATTGGCAGGTTAGTGGGCGGAGGTGAAGCGCCAGGCGAAGCAACCCGCCATCTCACTGAGTTGACAAATCAACTCATACTCGCGCAGCTCGGGATTGTTTCCAAAGTCAAATGCGTCACTACTGAGGCGACGGATCGCTTCGCTAACCGTGCTCCGGTAGAAATGAGCGACATCTATGAGCCGGAAAGGCTCTTGAGATTGGGCCATCTTTTTGACAAAGCGGTATCGGCGTTAACTCCGAGTTTGCGGACGCAATGCCATAGAACAGATATAGCTAAACTTATCCTCGGCCGGACATCTGAAACCAAAGTCGAGTTTAATCGTTTCATCAAGTGCGTCGCTGCGATTGCTGCCGCCGCCGAAGAGATGTGACTGTACCTAACATCGTTTCCGAAGTAGCGCAGCCGCGATTGCTCGCGTTGTGAGGAGATGCCGATGTGCTCGGCTTTGACGTTTTCTGTTAGTCGACTGGGCAGGGCGGGTTGCAATCGCATAGTGTCGTAGCGGGCAGACAACCTTTCTGCGCTCCGGTGCTGCGCATGTTGGATCGCCGCCTCCTCCCTGGCTCTCTGGAGAATCGCTTCAGAGCGGACGGCCGTACGCCCGCTCATGGTCTATGGATCGGAAACCTCGCAGTATTGCCATCAGGAGAGAAGCAAGCGGAGAGCAAAAAAAATAAATATCCATGTCGCAAGGCAGTACAGTGCGGCGAAGCGCCATACTCCCGCTCTGAATCGGCGGCGCCAATTCACAAGTTGCGGCGCGCAACCGCTGAAGCGACGGCCGCGGACAACCTCGATCATCTCTCGATAGCTGTCAAAAGCAAAATACGAGCGATTGTTTCGAATGTACGTTATCCGCTCTTGAGGGGAAAGGCACAATTGCCAGACGTACTGCGCCTCCTCGCGCACACTGTCAGAACGTGGCTCGTGCCCACCTGAGTTGTAAGCACGCCGATCAATGGAGAGTGGCGATGGAAGTTGACGCGATCGCGTGCTCCCGATGAACGTGAATTTCTGCTGAAGCATCGAAGTGTCCCTTTCGCAATTCGGCGAATGATGCGTACAACGTGACGTAACGAGAGAATCAAGAAGATCCTGCGCAGATCCAACGGATCAGCTGTGCGCTCTGTCCACGACCCGCGCCGATCTAAGTGTAGGTCCGAGCGAAAGGGCATTGCGAAAAGCGGGCGCTATAGTCAGGCCAACGTGGCCGGTGCTGGCTGTTGATTGCGAGATACAGCTCCCGAGGCAATGATGGTGGCCGTTGAGAACTCTCTGAGGTGCCGGCTCGTTGAACCGGGGCGGCGAGTGTGGGGCGCGGGCACGGCTGCTTACAAATGTGCTCAGTTGGTTAAGAGAGGGGTTGAATCGGACGCAGCGAGAGATTGTACGATGTGAAGCAAATGAGCAGTTCGAGACGAGACGCGCGAGGCCGCAATGGTGTTATCTTTGGGCGATGTACCGGGCATCGTGAGCCAGATCGGGCGGCTCCACAAACAGGGGCGCTGCTCGTGGTTTGGATTGGCCGTGCGGTCGATAAACCGGGATCAATGAATTGATGGTCATCGTCCGTGCAGATGGATTCAATCAGGTTACGATGGCCCACTAAGCAACCGTTCGAGCCATACCCTCTCGGTAGCACTCGAAGTCGTCGACTTGCGACCTACAAACGTTATAGCACACCGTGTCCACCTAAGCCGACCTACCTTGAGAGGATATCATGCGTCGAAGGCAGCTCAACTCATCTTGCTGGAGCGACAGATTCAAGTACTATATGCTAACGGTTAGTATTGTTGCCGCGCTAAACTCGTTGTCATTCATGTACGCCAAAGCCGGCGGGCCTCTACCCACGGAACAGGAAAAGCAGGCGTGTATCGCCGACGTCTTTCGGCTCTGTAGCGCGGCCATACCTGATGCGAACGCAATCACTTCGTGTCTGAAGTCAAACGTGGCCGGTGTGAGTGCGGAATGCCGCTTGGTTCTGTCAACCCGCGAGCGGCCGAGTGGTGTATCAAAGTGAGCCGGCGATCATATAGATTGTCGTACGGTGTTGGCGCTGGCTGACACTAAGTAGCGCGGTCGGTTACGTCCGGCGTTCGACGCACGGTGAGCAGCGTGTCCAGGAGATGTACGTGGCGTCGGATTGCAAGCGAGTATCCAGCCTAAGGGGCCTGATGTATCGTCGAAGTAAAGGCGCCTGGCGGAGCGAATTCATTGAACCAGTGTGGTCGGGTGCTAGATGAGCAGAGTCGCTAAGTGGTTAGTCAAGGTGGGCCGCCACACGAAAGCATCAGATGAGCAACGGTGTGAGCTGTCGCTGGCGCACCGTGGTGTAGATGATCGGTTGAACTGCGCCTCTGCCTTGAAAGCGGTCTATCTTACGAGAAGCATCCGGCGGAGTCTGCGTGTGATTTGCTCGTGCCTTAGTGGCCCGGTAAGCTGAAGCGTGAACCTGTGCTTTCAAACGATCCCCCGGTTGCAGTCAAGGGTGATTATAAGTGCTTTAGCTCGACTCCGTGTTTTTTGAGTGCGTAGCCTATTTGGCGCGACGTCAGTTTGAGTAGCCGTGCTGCTTTCGCCTGTACCCAGCCCGCCCTTTCCATGGCCGCGATAAGGTGCTCGCGATCAATTATTCGCTCACCTCTCGTAACCTGCAGGTGCGAGAGCGTGGTTCCGTGAGCGGGTTCGGATGAAGCATCGCATGGCCCCGTATGCGGCAGCGGTTGTGACGGCATCGATAGCGGCTGCTTACTCTTCCAAAGTCGAGCGGAGAAGCAACCATCGGATTTGCAGGCGAAATCGCGACTGTTAATCGCTGGACCGGCCGCCATGGTGGCAGTCCGCTGAACGCAATTGTGAAGCTCCCTAATATTGCCGGGAAATTCGCAACTTTTCAATACGTCGAACGCGCTTGGTTCGAAAGTCAACGAGCGCTCGTTTTCGGAGTTGAACGTGCGAAGAAATTCAGTAGCGAGCAACGGAATATCGTCGCGGCGCTCACACAATGGTGGGACAAGCAAAGGGATGACGCTCAGACGGTAGTAGAGATCCGCGCGAAATTGTGTCTGCGAAACGGCGACCTCTAGATCCTTGTTAGTCGCTGCTATGAGTCGAACGTCAACTCTTATCGTGTGTGTACCGCCGACTCTCTCAAATTCCTGCTGTTGTAGCACTCGCAGCAGCTTCGCTTGAAAAGAAGGTGAGATTTCACCAATCTCGTCGAGAAACAGCGTGCCTTTGTCAGCCAGCTCGAAGCGCCCTTTGCGCGAATTGATGGCTCCGGTAAAGGCGCCCTTCTCGTGTCCAAACAGCTCAGATTCCAAAATAGTCTCCGATAATGCCGCACAGTTTAGTTTGACGAATGGGCGGTTGGCTCGGGGCGATAGGTCGTGGATCGCTTGTGCAGCAACCTCTTTTCCGCTACCGGACTCGCCTCGCAAGAGTATCGTTGCATTTGATTTAGCGACCACATTGATCTTGCGGAGGAGCTTGCGCAGGGCCGGGCTGCGACCAACTACGCCAGGTAGCGTTAGGTTGCGGTCCGCTTCGGCTTGATCATCCTGCGGCAACGTTGTCTGGTTGCCATCGGTCGCAAGAGGCGGCTCGCTGTCATCGTGGGCCGTGGAGAGGTATGACCTCAGAAAGTGGCCGAGCATGTTCGCGATAGCGAGGAGAAGGGTCACGTGTGAATTGGGATCTAACGATGGGGACCCGTCCCGGAACAGCTCGGCCGAGAGCACCCCGACGGTCGTGCTCTCGACAGCGATTGGAACGGCGATGAACGACAATCGACTATGTGCCGTGGCGTCAGATGAACCTGAATCGCTTGTGGTCTGGGAATTGTTCGGTTGCGTAGGGGTTATTATAAGGGGTGTGGCCGTATTGAGCACGCGCTCGACAGCTCCTTGCGGCAGGCGGAGTCGAAAACGCTGATCGCTCCCTTCAGTCCAGCCCGCGCCCACGGCAATCGCCGGAGCGTTGTGACCGGCATGCAGACAGACCACACAATGTTGCATCTGAAGCTGAGACTGTATTAACGCGACGACGGCCTCCAGCCGAAGCTCGAGCCGAAAGGGCGCGGCGAGTTGTTCCGCTATGCGCAGCAGGATCTCAGGCACTTTCGGGTGTGCCCATTGAGCGTCGCTGCGAGAGGCCTCCGCTCCCGGTGACTTGAACTGTGATGTTGAAGACAAAATGTCGCTAGTCATATTGTCCGGTTTCCGCCGATCGTTGTTACGCCGGCCGTGGCGCCTGCGCTGTCGCGGACCTAACAACGTTTCGTGCAGCGACGACAAGGCCAACCATGATTAAAGAGTCAGCCCTGGACGAGAGATTTGCTCCGGTGCAGCGTCGCCAGTTTGAATATGTGAGGTCCTTTAACGCAAGGAGTGCGCCATATTGGCGCATCTTATGCAAATGATCCTCGAGTGCTTTCAGAGATAGCAGGTCGTCTGTCGTCCATGCCGGTCCCTACTGCGGGCAGCATCTAGGCTCAGGTGAACAGGTTCGGCGAAGCTGCGAGGGCCGCCATTTCCGATTGGTGACAATCGG
Source organism: Bradyrhizobium sp. T-12 (assembly GCF_058314695.1). Lineage (NCBI taxonomy): Bacteria > Pseudomonadati > Pseudomonadota > Alphaproteobacteria > Hyphomicrobiales > Nitrobacteraceae > Bradyrhizobium > Bradyrhizobium sp. T-12. The sequence continues at coordinate 759,167 of NZ_JBZFQJ010000002.1, forward strand.
ACTTCTTTCAAAGTCGTGGTCATGCAGCTCGCTCCGCTCGTCCTGGACTGGTGTACCGATGAAGGTGCCACCGCAAATCGCTTTCAGCGCGCTGCTGCCCATTGGGAGGGCTGCGAGAGGCGCGGCATGCGAGCTCAGCCGTAGTCGGGCAAAAGTGCGTTCGGACGAGGTCCGGGTACTGTGATTTACGCGAGAACAATGGCCGTAACAGCTGTAGAGGCAGCTGTAGGAGCCGGGACGTTTCGCTCGAGACACGTAATCAGGCACCAGACTGGTTTGCGAGGTCGTCGTGCTCCTTGACCTCCTTTGGCCGCAGCGCGTCGCTCCGACGCTTAAAGCTGTGCCGGATTCGCAGGACGCTGACGAAGCATTCGCAATGGCCGGCTGACTCGGTCGCCTCGAGCCGTCAACACCGCGCCCGTAAGCGGTGGTTTCACGGTCGGAGGCCTATTGACGAAGCATTGGTGCCGTCGACCTAGAGTGATTTACTGACAGGCTGCATGCAAAATGGCAGAGTGAGGCGGTCGGGCAAAGGCGCTTTGCGCGGCCGGTGACGCGGTCCTCCGCGTGTTCGCTCAACGGCTTGATGCGACTGATCCCGTGTCTCCACTGGAGGGCGCCCGGTATGTCAGCATGGCCGATTACGAAACGTCCGCTGACGAGGGCCGTCAGGGCGGTTGAGTCTGGAACCGGCACGTCGCAATGGCGAGAAGGTCAAACGAGGGAGTGTAAGGCGATGGTGCGCGTTGGTCCGCAACCACGGAGCGCCTCTCATTGCTACTACCGTTGCCAAGAAGCGAATCGCAGAGCGGCGTCTCAGGATAGAGCTCGTCCGCGGTTCCACCCTGAGGGGGTGCGTCATGGGACAGCAGGACGAGTCGAACGACACCGAGACCCAGGCATCACGCGATAGAATGAGCGCCTAGATGATCGTGAGCATCATCGCCACGACCGCGTGGCAGCCTCGTGTGGCATGTCGTTCCTGCTCCCTGCGGCTAACTCCTGCTTGTGGTAATCGTATCTAGGTTTGCGGCGGGAGCCGAGTGAACGCCTGATAGGATTCATAGGCGCGCATCAAGCCGTCGCGAAGCGACGTCGTCGCCCGCTAGCCGAGCTTGTCAAGGCGGCGGAGATCGAGCAGCTTGCGTGGCATGCCGCCGGGACGCGAGGTGTCGAAGCTGATCTCGCCTCGATAACCGATGACCTCGGCGACGAGGCGGGAGAACTCGGCGATGATGATGTCCTCGCCGCTCCCGATATTGACGAGCTCGGACTCAGAATAGCGCTTCATCAAACGGAGGCAGGCATTCGCCATGTCGTCGACATAAAGGAATTTGCGCGTGGCAAGCCGGTGTCCCTGACCACAACGTTTTTCGCGCCGGCAAGCGTCGCTTCGTGAAAGCGCCGGATCAGCGCGGCTACGACGTGGCTGTATTCTGGATGACAATTGTTGCCAAGGCCGTACAGAGTAGTCGGCATTACACTGACGAAGTCGCTGCCATACTGGCTGCGATAGGCCTCGGCCATCTTGATCCCGGCGATCTTTGCATGGCGTAGGGCTCATTGGTCGGCTCCAGCTGGCCTGTGAGTCCTCGCGAAGCGGCTGTGGCGCCAGCTTCGGATAGATGCAGGAGGAGCCAAGAAACATCAGCTTCTCGGCGCTATTCAGATGCGCGCCATGGGTCACGTTCGGCGCGATGGCAATATTATCGTAGATGAACTCAGCGCGCCGCGTATTGTTGGCGAGGATACCGCTGACTTTGGCCGCGGCAAGGAAAAACGACTTGCGGCGTCTTCTTTGCGAACCAGTCGAATACGGCGGCCTGGTTGCAGAGGTCGACCGTGCCGGTCGACAGTCACAAGTTCAACCTCCTCCTGCGCGAGCCGGCGCGCCAGCACGCTGCCGACCATGCCGCGATGACCGGCGACGTAGACGCGTGTGACCTTCAGCTCAAAGGAAGTGGCTGCCATTGTCGGCGTCCCGTTTTGCTTCGGCCAGATCACTCGCCATCATTTCCTGAACCAGTTGGACAAAGCTCCGCTTTGGCTTCCACCCGAGCTTGGTGCGCGCCTTGCTGGCATCGCCGACCAAAAGATCAACCTCGGTGGGGCGAAAATAGGTCGGATCGATGCGGACCACGGTCTTGCCGCTTCTAGCGTCGAGGCCGGTTTCCTCGACGCCCACGCCCCGCCATTCGATGCGGCGGCCGACCTGCGCGAAGGCCAGCTCGACCATCTCCCGCACGGAATGCATCTCTCCGGTGGCAAGCACGAAGTCGTCTGGCTTATCGGCCTGCAGGATCAAATGCATGCCCGCCACATAGTCGCGGGCATGGCCCCAATCCCGCTTGGCTTCGAGATTGCCAAGATAGAGCGCATCTTCCAGGCCGACCTCGATGCGCGCGACGGCACGCGTGATCTTGCGGGTCACGAAGGTCTCGCCACGGATCGGGCTCTCATGGTTGAACAGAATACCGTTGGAGGCGAACATGCCATAGGCTTCGCGGTAGTTTACCGTAATCCAGTAGCCATACAGCTTTGCGACGCCATAAGGCGAGCGTGGATAGAATGCGGTCGTCTCCTTCTGCGGAATCTCCTGCACCAGGCCATAAAGCTCCGAGGTCGAAGCCTGATAGAACCGCGTGTGCCTCTCCATTCCAAGAATGCGGACTGCTTCCAGGAGGCGCAGCACCCCGATTGCGTCCGCATTAGCGGTATATTCCGGGCTCTCGAAGCTGACGGCAACATGGCTTTGGGCGGCGAGATTGTAGATCTCAGTCGGCCGGATTTGCTGTATCAGGCGGATCAGATTGGTCGAATCCGTCATGTCGCCGTAATGCATCAGGAACGGGACCTTGCCGACATGCGGATCCTGGTAAAGGTGATCGACGCGCGCTGTGTTGAACGAGGACGAGCGGCGCTTGATGCCGTGCACAACATAGCCGAGCGACAGTAGATAGTCGGCGAGATAAGCCCCGTCTTGCCCGGTTACGCCGGTGATGAGAGCGACGCGCTCAGCCATATTCACAAATGCTCCCAAATGCCTCAGGGGCCTACCGACTTCCAGCAACGGCCGAAGCCTGTCCCTCTGACATATCGTCCGGCGTGGTCAACCTACTATGGCGCTAGTGCTCATATTCCGGGGAAGTGTGGCGGCGCGCCCTGGCTCCACCATCTCTCAGCCGTGGAGAAGTTGGCAAGGCGCTGTGTGGTGAAAGCAGCAAGGAATACCAAGTACGTTGGGGCCTGAATTAACGATCCTGGGAGGCCTGCATCCGGCATCAACCCGCGCGAGGTGAGCTCGGCGCCCTTCCCTCGTGTGCATAGAGAGGTCCAGCACAATGTGTGACCACCTTATCTCCAGGTATGGGCATCGGTAACTCATTTGAGAAATCTACTCCCGCCGCACCTTCATCCGCAGCACTCGCCTTCACCAAACAAGGTGCTTGGGATACGAACCGAGCCGGCTCCGTCGGAGAACGGCATAGGTCGGTGAGACATTACGACAGCAGTGTCGCACCCTCGCTTCGCGCGGAGTCCATTGGATGGCTTCGAACCGATGTCCAGATATGGCACCGAGGCGTTGTACCTGGTGACTGCTGAAGTAAGTGCTAGGCTCATTTAAGCCTTTCTTGGCGCTGGTGGGGCTTGACGTCCTGTGGCAAGCATCAAAAGGCCGGCTTCGCTGGCCGCCGCTCGTGAGGACCGGCGAGAGAGCGCGCATCTGGCGCGTGCTCGGCGGATGACCTTTCGGCTAAGATCAAGTGGCTTGGATCGTCCAAGCTAAATTCGATTACTTGGGGGACGACTAGGCTTGCGTAGCGCGAGAAAGCACTTGTCGACGGAAATCGGATAACGGTATGGCAGTAGGCCAGGAGGTACATTTCCACGAGAGCAGCGAATCCGCCCTCGACTCCAAGATCTGCAGTGTGCAGCGGGCCAGCATCGTTCGCTCGGAAGCGTTTGGGAATGCTGAAGAGCTCAGAATAGACAGCCGAAAGGTGATCAGCGACGCTGGGACTGTCAGTGCACAAAAAGAGCCTTGTCGGTCGTGTATGATGCAATGCTTTTGCCCGTTCAACTGCAGCGCATACCTGCTCCATAGCGACTCGTGGGTCGGTCCAATAAGGCCTATGACCCATAGTATCTTCACCGTTCCCGTGCCGAACGTGTATCCCGATTACATCGTGCCCCTCAAACGCTCGATGGTAAACATCGTCGATGCGACGCCTGATCTCCTGGCGTGGTGTGATGCTTTGGAATATGTTGCGCTCGGCCTCCTGATCACAGCCCCACATTAAGCAAGCGTCACAAACGATAGTATTCGCCTGGATATCCCTTGACGTTACCAACAACCTGCGCAGCTCATCACGCTCGTGGAAAATTTGGTCATCCGACCGGTAAACGCCGTCAATTGCAGGCCTGTTCCACCAATGTGGAAAAAACGGCCCAGGAAAGCAGAGTTGATTGATCTTATCGTCGCAGATAACGGGTACGCCCGAGATGTTGTCGAGCGGCTCAAAGAACACGCTGAAGGCGTTTGTAAAGGGGTCAGAGAGATAGCAAGATCCGCGCCAGTCAATGACCAAAGTGCGCCCTGTTCGCTTGGAGTATTGCCAGGCTGACGCGAGCGACCATAAGCAATCGCCGAAACCGGTGCGACGCCTGGAAATGACGAAGCGCTGTTGATGAGTCATCTTGAATCCATTGCTCCGGCAGTTGAATAAGTTGCTCACCCTGGACGGCAGGAAAGTACCGGCAGTGTTATCGTCCGCCAGGCCGTCGCGAGCCGTATGTTAGGTTGCGAGAGCTTGTCCGCTTCGCGACCAAGAGGTCGGTTATGGATTGCCGTTCGCTAGCTAGACAAAGAGATACCTATCAAGTCGCATGCGCCTGATCGCGCAGATCTCCCAGATTGTTGGCGGCGGGACGCAAGCAGATGCGGCGCTTTTCCCACAACTGCCGAAGTTCAAGGATGATTGCGTCGCGCCGCTCGCCCTTTACGTGAGCGAGAAGCTCGCCGAGGGCGGCGTCCCCTTTGATTCCATGCAGCAACTCGAATAGATCGGGCGAGATGCGCACAGCGCCGCCATCGGAGAAGGTGGTATAAGTCTCGCAGACGATCTCCCGACACTCTGCGGTGACGTGATCCGGGGTACGGCGAAGTGAAGTGTAGGCCGGTAAGGAAACGCGGAGCGCAGCCCAGTCCTCCGGCGTGGCGACGCGCTTCGTGATGAGAAGCGATCCGATCACGAGGGCGTCAAGATCTGTCGTAAGGAACGTGACCATTGCGTCGGTAACCGACTGCACGATCGGTTCGACATTGTTGTTGAAAGATGTATTGAGGAGGACAGGGACGCCCGTCCGCTTGTGGAATTGATTAATCAGCTCCCAGTACCGCGGGTTCGATCTACGTGACACCGTCTGCAGCCGTGCTGTACCATCGACGTGCGTAACCGCACCAAGCACACTTCGCTTGCAATCACGAACTTGAACGACAAAGTTCATGAACGGAAAAGCTCCCGCGGTCTTAGGAAGATCGAAAAACTCAGCGGCATGTTCCTCCAATACGGAAGGTGCAAACGGCCGGTAGCCCTCGCGTTTTTTAACGATGGCGTTTATGCGGTCCTTATTCTTTGCTGGTCTGGGGTCAGCAACAATGCTGCGGTTACCGAGGGCGCGCGGTCCAAATTCGGAGCGGCCTTGGACCCAGCCAACAACCGAACCGTTGGCTATCCATTCAGCTACCACGCTCGCCACGTTCGCGCTTCTTTGCACGTCGATATGCCCGCGCCATGCAGCAACCTCTCGCTCTACAGCATGGTCATCCCCAAGTGCCGGGCCCCAATAGACATGCTGAAGCCGCTCACGGGGTGCGGGACGTCCTTGTTCTTCGGAAACCATGAGAGCAGCGCCGAGTGCGCATCCAGCATCGTGCGCCGCGGGCTGCACGAAGATATCATCAAATAGTCCTGTATAGAGCAACTTACCGGTCATGGTGCAGTTGTGGGCGACACCACCAGCCAAGCATAGCCGCTTCATGCCGGTCACCTCACGGTAATGCCTGAGAACATGAAAAACAATACGTTCCAAGGCCTCCTGCAAGGCTGCACTAACATCTTTATGCTCTTGGGTGAACGGCATTCCCTTGCCGCGAACGTGTATGTCGTGCTCTAACGCCGGAGCGATGTCGTTCAAATGTATCTTGTAGCCACCGTTCTCCTTTAATTCGTAGAATTGCTGAAATAGTTCTCGGAAACGCGAGGAGTCCCCGTACGGAGCAAGGCCCATAACCTTGTACTCGTCGAACAAGCCATAACCGAGGCACTTGATTGCCTCTAAGTAAAACAATCCGAGGGAACCGTCCTCTGGGAAGGTATGTAGTTGAGTAAGACGACTTCCCGATCCAATGGCCACCATCCCGGAGAGGAAATCACCGCCGCCGTCGATTGCCAAGACTAGACCTTCGTCATAGCCGGACACAGCAAAAGCACTTGTTGCATGCGCATGATGGTGACTGACGAATGACAAGCGCGATGGCTCGATCTCTGTATCAAACTCCTGCGATAGCATAAGCTGTAGAAGGGTTCTGGCGTCGAGAGGGATGCCACTCTGCGTCTCCGAACCAAACAAAAGCCGAAGCATCGCGTTGCAATAGGACTCGGTTGCATAGAATGCGATGCGATCGATGTCCTTTAATTGCGCTCCCGCAGCAGCCAGGCAGTAGCGGATGGCCTGGGCGGGAAATTTGTTGGAATGCTTAATTCGGTTTAGGCGTTCTTCTTCAACCGCGGCTAACACACGCCCGTCACGCACCATGACAGCTGCGCCATCATGCAAGAATGTGTGCGAGAGTGCAGGTCGATATTCATGGACCTTATCCAATCCGCCGCTCAATCCAAGACACAGCATTCTATCCTCCAGCAAGTGTGGTAGTAATCATGATCTTTAGGGCGGCCGGGTAATGAAACGTCCGCGACGTTGAACGCGAATAGGCCGGCAAGCGCAGGCCGAGAAACAGGGTGTGCGTTCATTAAGCGGCTGGGCATCGTCAGTGTGATAAGCGTCGCCGAAATAGCTTTGCCGACAGTAAGAAGAGCAGTACTGCGTAAGCGAAAAGGACACCAACATGCGCGCCGATGCTATCGAGTGGTAGCCCGAGCATTGCAGGCCGTATTAGCGCAATCGAATGTTCCAAAGGTAACGCGGCTGCAGCCAACTGGAGAGCGGGCGGAAGGTGCGCAACGGGAAAGACTGCCCCGGATAGGAACACCATAGGGGTCGAGATGAGAGTCTGGTAGAACACAAAATAGTCGTAGCTTGGGGCAATCGCGACAACGACGAGCGCCGCGCTCGCGAACGCAAGGCCGGTGAGGGCGAGAGCGGGGAAACAATAGAACGTGGATAATAAGGTGCCATAGCCAAGCCCCGTAGCAACAAGCGCGATTCCGGTGCCCGCCAAAGTGGCCTTGCTTGCTGCCCAAACCAATTCACCGAGGAGGATATCACCCAGCGTGAGCGGAGTGCACATCATTGCGTCCCAGGTTCGTTGGCTGCGCATGCGAGCGAACGTTCCGTACAGAGTTTCGAAGCTTGCCGCGGTCATAGCGCTGGTTGCCACCATTCCGCCGACCAAGAAATCGACATATGAGTGACCGTCTACATTGCCGACAATCAGGCCGAGCCCAAAGCCGAGACCCAAGAGGTTGGTCAACGGGTCGGCCAAGTTGCCAAGCAGCGAAGCAGCGGCGGCCTTCCTCCATGCCAGATAGTTGCGGCGCCACACGCTGATCCAACTGAGTGCGTCCGATGGCAAGGCTGCTTTGGATATCGTCTTCATGCGTCTATCCTGTGTCCCGTCAACCGCAGGAAGACGTCTTCCAGGTTAGGCGGCCGCTCCAGAAGGCGCAGACCGGTGCATCCACGAAGCCGAAGCCGCACCGCCGCCTGATCCGGCGCGTAGCAAAACAGCGTCTCTCCCCTCACCTCGATGCGCGAAGCGTGAGGCTCTATTATCGCACGGAGCTCGAGTGGGTTTCCGCCGTAGACCTCGAGGACATCACAGCCAATCTGAGAGTCGATCAGAGCATTGGGCGCACCCTCGGCGATCTTACGTCCATTCTCTAGCACGCAGAGGCGATCGCAAAGTCGTTCAGCCTCTTCCATGAAGTGGGTCGTCAGCAGGATAGTCTTTCCTCGAGCGAGCAGAAGACGCAGGCGTTCCCAAATCAAGTGGCGGGCGTGGGGATCGAGGCTGGTCGTGGGTTCATCCATGATGAGCAGTTGTGGATCGTTGATCAGGGCACGGGCCAGCACGAGACGTCGCTTCATGCCGCCGGACAGATCCGCGACCCGTGACTCTGCTCTACCCTCAAGTCGCGCAAATTCGAGCAGCGAAGGCACAGCCTCCTCACTTTCGCGCGTATTCAGTCCAAAGTACCGTCCAAATATGAGGAGATTTTCGCGCACAGTGAACGCATCCTCGAGATTATCAACTTGTGGGACGACGCCGATGCCCGCGCGCGCCAAACGGGCGCGTGCCGGCACCTGCTCACCCAAAACAGTGATCCGGCCGGCATCGGGCGATATGAGGCCGAGGATCATCCGAACGATCGTGCTTTTACCCGCCCCATTTGGACCGAGTAGCCCGAAACACTCTCCCTTAGCGACGCTAAAGGTCAGACCCCGTACGACGCCTCGATCATGATAAGTCTTTTGGACGTCAGTCAGTTGAATCGCTGGATTGGACATAGGCTGTCTTAGTCAGTGACCAGAGCGGAATTGGATAATGTCAGACCAGCTTCGACGGATCGTTGCCAGAGAAAGCCGTCGCACCAAACATGGTCGACGCGACCCCAGTCACAAGCGCTAGCAACATCAGGAAAAAACCCCCGGCCAGGATGGTTGGCGCTCGTGTTGCAGAGCAGCGGAATTCCTGTAAGTTTCTCATACTCGACCAGAAGAGCAGCGATCTTTTGCGGAGACGTTCGGGAGATTGTTTGCAATCGGGCAGAACCATCCAGGTGCACGATAGCGGGAACTTTTGTCCGCCATTCGCGACGGGTTTGATGGTCGAAGAGCATGTAAGGATCTGGGCTGCCGGGATCGAAAATTTCAGCAGCCCGGTCCTCGAGGCAAATAGGAGCGACGGGACGAAATCGTTCCCGTAGCTTGATATCGTTCAGAAGGTCTTTCATCTCCTTGGAGGTTGCAGCCGCAATAATACTGCGGCCGCCGAGTGCTCTGGGTCCGAGCTCCGCGAGGCCGGTGAGGAACACTACGGGCTTGCCTGTAGCGATGAGAGCCGCAAGCTCTACGATGGTACAGGGCAAAGCCTCCCATTGGCCTGATGGGTTGCTTCCGGTCAAGGCCGGTCCGCTGTGAACTGACCACTCCAAAGGAGTCAAAGCGTTTGGCTCGGCCATGGCGGCGCAAGCCGCGCCAATTGCTGAGCCGCTATCATTTGGAAACGGGGGTACCCAAACTGAATCAAACAATCCCGTCGCGCGCAGAGCACTATTCCACTTTATATTAAGTCCACACCCTCCAGCGATGCACAGGTGCCGTAAGCCCGGAAGACCTGAGTGCCGTAGCAGAGCAAGTCCTATTTCTTGCTCCAGCAGCCGCTCCAGAAAAACGTGAAAAGATGCGAGTACATCTTCGGAAGGCGTACCGGTGAGCCGACGACCGCATGCCTCGAAAAACCAGTCAGTGGCGGCAAGTAAGGCTTCAGGATCGTTTATGCTGGCACGGTAAGCGCGAGCACGCTCGGAAGGACCGGCTAGACACGCTTCATACATCTCTTGAAAGACTGCCAGAATGCCCTCATCGAGAGCGCCTAGCCCGATATACGCCATAAGCTTACCTGCGACACCAAGATCCCAGCCTGCCCTGCTGGCTTGACGATAGGGCCCGAAGTGCTGCCCAGCGATAGCATAGGCATGGCCGATGAAAGGGAAAAGAGTGTCGAGGAAGCGGGCTCCGGTCGGATCTACATGATACAGGCGCGGAAAGATGCAGCCGTCCCACACTAAGCACAATGCAGGGGCTCGGGCTTTGGCGAAAGCACTGGTACAGTAAGCGCCGGCCACGTGGCCGGCTACGTGAGCATAGCTATGATAACGTAAAGGCACCCGATCGAGGACGAGGCCCGACCCGGCATAGGGCGTGAGGAGCGTGTTTTCGTGGGACTCGATATATGGCGCTCCCTTAATGGTGAGCGGCACCCCTTCACTTAGGACATCAAATTGCGAGTGCGTCAGCCCGTCCCAGCCGTCGATGACAAATCGGTCAACATCCGTGGGCCTTAAGCCGTGTTCGGCCAGCGCGAGAGTGACTGCGCAGAGGTCGGTGATGGCTTGATAGCGTGGATTATTGGCTCTCTTTTCTTGCTCTATGCAGAAGAGCAAGCGCCCATCTTCCACAACGGCAACCGCTCCGTCATGTGTCAGCTTGATTCCACAGATTCGCATAGTCACTCCGTGTTCGCCGCAGCGAATGCACTAGTCTGGCAAGTTCGACTTAGTGCGAAAAGACGCAATCAAACAATCTTCGTCGATGCTCGCGCCACGGCATTGTACGCGCTCAGTCTCGACCAGATGTTCATTCAAAACATCAAGCATTGTTTCGGCACCCGCAGGATGCCCCCAACGCTGACAAGAGGCGTCACGCGCTGATCCGAAAACGAGCCGTCCGCTGGGCGCCAGCATTCGCGTGAGCTTCTCGATGGCGTCACCCATCTGGCCGGTATCTTCAAGATAATAAAGCACTTCCGCCACCACGATCAGGTCGAATGGATTAGTTGCGTTGAGGTCCCGCACGTCAGAGATGTGCCAGGCGATATGAGGCCATTGAGCTTGCTCCCTTGCTCGAGTGATCGCACGCGGCAGAACGTCGATTGCTACGAGTTGCTGGCAGTGGGGCGCCAGCTTTGCCGTGAAGACGCCCGCTGCGCAACCCACCTCAAGCGCGTTACCGACCGCGCCTTCCGCGAGGCACAGACGGAGCAAGTGCGCGTGGCGCTCTTGCTCGAATGGGTTCGCGTTGAGCCGCCACGGGTCGTCCGCCTCCATCTCCCGCTCGAGCAAGCGCAGTACCTTATCGAATGTCATTCACCCTTCCTTACTTTAGTGCGCTTGTTTTCGCCGCGTTTGAGCGCGGTCCTAGATCACAGGCCGAGCGTTGGAGCGCCTTAACGGGTGGTCCCCTCCCCGGTGACCGCCAGCGCTGCCGGCTGTCGCCGAGCGGCATCATGGTGACAGGCGTCACGTTCGTGGATCGTTTCCGGAGCCCCGCAGAGTGATGCCGGAGGCGTCGTACGGGAGAGCCAGTTACTGTTATCCAATGTACACAATGCATAGGCTTTCAAGGGAAGCACTAGGAACAGATTGATTGGCGTGTGCAACGCGAAGCCAAGAAATCGCACCTCACGAGCACGAATCGCCGCTGTGGTGCACCGCATCAGCGTTAGCGATGAAATAGCAACGATCGTCAACCATGGTATGGTGTGCGTGGTCGCAAGCTGAGCGAGCCCGGTCATTATGGACAGAGCCAAAAGAAGAGGGCCAAGGTTCTGTCCGATAACATCTAATGTGAGATAGCCATTAAGATGAGGCAGCAGCCGCAGTGCTAGCAGCGTGTCGCGGAACGTACTGCGTGCCCAGCGTAGTTGTTGACGCAAATAAGGTCCGAGCCTGTCGGGAACGACGGTTGCGGCTATCGCATCTGGAACGTATTCAGTTCGAAACCCTGCCTGCAGCATAAGTATTGTGAGGTGACGATCCTCGCCGAAATCACTGGGCTTCCCGCGGAAATATTGCGTTTCATACTTGTCGAGCAGCGATGTAAGAGCCGAACGGCGATACATGGCGCAGGGTCCGCAGCAGCACATAACAGCACCGAAGCTGGCTTGTGCAGCGCGTTCTTCGTTACAAGCAAGCCAGTACTCCATGTCGATGAGCCGCGTGAGCCAAGTGCGATCCCGATTGGTCGCGACCAGATGGCCCATAGCGGCACCAACTTCCGGCTCGTGCATGCTAGCTGCTAGTTTTGTGACGACATCGACTGCGAGCGTCGTATCAGAGTCGACGTTGAGAACCAGGTCTCCAGATGACTGCCGGATGGCACAAATCTGCGCCTTCCTCTTGCCTACGTTCTTTCGCAGAATGATAAAGCGAAATCGTGTATCTTGCGCGTAAGCGTCGTGGACAGCTTTGACAGCAGCGAGGTTTTGAGAGCCATCGTCAACGACATAGACGCGCAGTCGTCCAGTAAAATCCTGGGCGGCAATCGAGCCTAAGCACGCCGACAGGGTGTCTGGCGTTTCATTGTAGCAAGGAACGATAACGTCGACACTGGGCATCGTTTCGTGATCGACGTCCGTGAGTGGCGGCGATGAGGCCCGGCTCTTTATTGCATAGATCATTTGAGCGCTCTTATAAAACGCTGAAAGGATTGTGTATGATCCAATCGCGGCAGTGCTGGCGGTCACAAGCAGGCTCATTCTGGTCTCAGTGAAAGTGAGGAATGGGACGAATTGCAAAGCCGCGACTGTGCAATGCGGGAATTAGCTGGCTGACGGCGCATACTGTCTGATCGCGCAGCCTTTGATCATGACCCCAATTGCGTTCATCGGGAGGGCAGCCATCGTGCAAAAGAACAATGGCTCCAGGTTGGATGGAGCTCAGTACCGCGCTGACGATCGCATCCGCACCAGGCCGAGACCAGTCGCGAGGGTCTACAGACCAGTGAAGTGCGCCGAGCCCAGCGCTCGCGGCGCAGGAGAGCACATGTTCGGTCCAGAGCCCATATGGCGCACGCACATGTCGGAGCCGAGCCTCCGGGCAAGCCGACTTAATGGCACAGTTCGCGTGTGCAATCTCCGACGCGACTTTCGTTGGCTCGCATTTCGAGAGATCGGGATGGTTCATGGTGTGGTTTGCGAGTTCGTGTCCGTCGGAAACTATCCTGCGCGTAATGTGCGGATGTTCTGCTGCATATCTGCCGATGACGCAGAACGTCGCCGGCACGTTATGTTGGGAGAGGATGTCTAAGATGTGCGGGGTATAAAAAGAGTGCGGCCCGTCGTCGAACGTCAAGTGGACGCTTGGTGAGTCAGCATACTGCCTGCCATCGCCAACGCTTGTTAAGTGCATAGAGAGGCCTGTCACAGTTCGGGCCCGTTTCGCTCAATTGTCGTTCCGGGCGGCCATTCGCTCAACGGCTTTCCGACAGGCAAAACGACGAGAAGAGCGTCGTCTGTTCGCGTGGGCGGCAAAGCAGGATAGACCTCCGCCAGCGTAGAACGGACGCGTATACCCGGAATGATCGAGGCCAGCCCTGGGCGATCGAGCAACCTCGTGATGTGCGTTTTGAGCGCATGACGGACTGTGCCAAATCCGAAAGGAACGCCCATCAGGTGTAGTGTAGGATACATTGCGCGTACAGAGTGTGGCACTCCCAGACCCTCTAGGTCGGGGCGTACCGCGTACAATCCGAGTTCGGCCACCAACACGTCGGCATCGCCGACCTTGATGAACCGTCGCAGCGCGCCAAGATGAGCCGCAACGCCCCTGCTGTCGTAGCCGACACATCGGAGCTCGGGCCTCGCACCCGCCCAGCTCCGATAGCCCTCAAAGGGACGTGCATTGAACGTTCCGGTCGGTCCGTAAGCCGCTCGTAAGAATGCCGAGAGCTGGATATGATCCGATAGCTCCAACTCATTCTCCCAGCACGTCCGCCACTGTATTGGGGGGCGCATCGACCCATCTCCTACGTTTGGCTTCATTGCCGTGTATGCATGAGGTGAGGCGCTACAGCAGGGTGCGCACGGAATCGAGCGCACGGGGCTGCTGCAGGCGCTCTCCTGCGGTTCGGCGAAGAACGACTTGGGAATGCGGCGCAATGCGTAGCAGGCCGCGGGAGCCCTACAGGAATCCTGCTAGAAAGAAGGTGGGTGCGGTCAGGTTGTACAATATACGATGGTATATCGGCGTCCTTTCGCGGACATATCGGCGTCCTGCGAGTTGCGAGACAAAGCACCTCTGATGTATTACTCGCCTTAAAGATGTTTGATGGGGTGATCGAGGTGGTTTGAATGTGTGAACTGGTACGGGCTACTAATGTAAGACATGGCGCGCTCGAACTGGGATAGCGCCTGTTGCTGTTTGCAAGGGGCACGCATGGTGGTGTCGATTGGATGGGGCGCGCTGTCCGATTGATCGTTGTAAAGAGCCCATTGCCGCTTGATAACTGGGTCGCGAGACCAAGGGGTCTGCAGGGCTGAGACCATATGTGAGCTTCAAGAAATGCCTGGGGCGGTGTCGCTATGATTCGCGGTTCACTATGTTCAATGCGCAGCGCCACGATCGTGGTCTCCAAAATCTAACGTGTTGCGTCGGACACGTCACTTTTATTCCATCGTGGCGCGCGCGGGTAAAATCGATTGTTTAGATGAGTTACATCTACACTGCGGATGAATGAACAATGCGGTTTCGTGGCCTAGATCTAAATCTGCTCGTCGCTCTTGATGCCCTGATAGCAGAGCGTAACTTGACGGCAGCAGCACGCAGCATCAACTTGAGCCAGCCCGCAATGAGTGCGGCGGTCGCCCGCCTGCGTGCGTATTTCAAGGACGAGTTGTTCACGATGAGCGGCCGTGAACTTGTCCTGACCCCACGCGCAGAGGCTCTCGCCTCACCTACTCGCGAAGCGTTACTGCACATTCAGCTTTCCATCACGTCTCGCGAGCCCTTTAGGCCGGACGAATCAAATCGCCGTTTTCGCCTTTGCATGTCCGATTTCGCGGCTATCGTGCTTATTCGCAAGGTGATTGAGCGCGTCGCGCGAGAGGCGCCCGGCATCAAATTCGAGCTGATGCCACTGGCCGATCCATTCGACCACCCCCTTCAGCGGGGTGCGGTCGACTTTATCATTCTTCCCGACGTGTACACGACGGATGAGCATCCGAAGGCCACGCTATTTGATGAGACGCTGGTTTGCGTGGGCTGCCGTTCCAACAAGCGATTGGCGCGACCGCTGACGTTCTCAAGCTACATGTCCATGGGGCACGTTGCTGTCCGGTTCGGCCGTTCTCGCGTCCCGTCAATCGACGAATGGTTCATGCAGGAGCATCGAGTTAAGCGGCGCGTGGAGGTCGTGGTTCAGGGCTTCAGCATGATGCCCCACATGCTCGTCGGGACGAACCGGGTAGCGACCATGCCGGCAACGTTGGTGCGGCATTTCGCAAAATCGCTACCCTTGCGCGTTGCAAAGCTTCCCCTGCCGTTGCCTGGCTTTACGGAGACGCTGCAATGGCCTGCACTGCACAACAATGAGCCTGCAAGCAAGTGGATGCGCCAGGTCTTGCTTGAGGAAGCCGCTCGCCTCGGTTCGTCACAGGAGGAACCAAGCCTGGCTCCTGAGTAGCGCGTCCCCCAATTGGGGCCGTTCAGACGCGGCGGAGCATGTCGCGCTAAGCCTTCAATTACTGGCCTCCACGTGACACGGGTTGGCCGCAGCAAATGACCCGCATGCCCTTGTTGGTCGTCGGAAACGGTGTCGCGCAGCGGCGTCCAGACAGGCGACGGCCCCACTCTGATTGCCGCCGAGCGCGCCGTTCGAGCAGAGGTACTCACATGTCGACTTTACCCGGAGGTCGGTTCAGATGGTTGGGTAGCTCGTCTAGCCGGACATCTGCGTCGACATTCTGAGCGAGGCGGCGCAGCAGATCGCGGACGGCGGTTGCGCGCATCACTTCGCGCTCTGCACGTTCCAGCTGCTCGCTCAACAAACGCGAAAGAGACGAGCGTCCTTCAAGAGCGCTCCGGATTTCCTGAAGCGAAAGGCCGAGCCGGCGAAGTGCGACTATGTGGTAAACGCGTGTCAAACTGTCGGCGTCGTACATGCGATGGCCGCCGCACGTACGCTGAGAAGCAGTGAGCAGTCCTGTCTGCTCATAGTGACGCAATGCCCGCACCGTGACGCCGGTGGCATCTGCAAGTTCACCAATGCGCCGCCACCGACGCTTATAGAATGAAGGCCTGTTCATAGCCGGACCTGTACAACCTGACGCCAGGGGAGGTTCAAGCGCTTTCGGACCGCTTGCCTGGCAGGGCGGCGGCGTGTCGTAGATCGAACGAAGCTTGCGATACGCGGGTGTTGCGGCAGGCCATGTAGCGCAATATTGCGCTAATAGCGCATCCGGCCTGAACTACGTTGAGGGCGCTACAAGCTGCATCAGCCTGACAAATGAACGCAGATCGTCCGCGGCGGACGTGCGTTCAAGAATGAGCGTCGCGAGTGCTGTGCGATTCGCAGGAGTTCGCATGCAATCGGGGAGCGCAACGACGGCCTCATCAAGAAGACGTCCGAGCATTAAGAGGTCTTCGGGAGTATAGATGCGGCCTGGCATATGCAACGTGGTCCCTTAGCTTGTATTCAAATCCGTCACGTCGGCGCGGCTCCTTACAAAGGGGTTTGGCTGCTATGAGGCAGAACGGAGACGGACCTGGGGCGCGTAGGACCGGAGACTTGAAAAAACGCAGGCTCCTCGGCCCGGGCACGGAGAAGCTCTCAGGTGCCCCCGCCTAGAGGAGCGAGTTTAAGCGACAACGCCCCGCCGAAGCGGCCGATCGCGCGGTGCCGGTCACTGGGAGGGAGACCTCATCCTTGGTCTTGGCAGCTCGGTGATCGGCACGCTGGTTGAGCGTACGACGCGCTTCACGATGCTGCTGCATCTTCCCCGGGTTGCGGGGCATGGCGAAGCTCCGCGCATGAAGAATGGGCCTGCTCTCGCAGGGCACGGAGCTGAAGCGGTGCGCGGCGCGATTACGCGCACCATCATCAGCTTGCCCGAAGAGCTGCGTCGTTCGCTGACCTGGGATCAGGGAGCTGAAATGGCTCAGCACGATCGTCTTAAGATCGACGCGGGTGTCCAAATCTACTTCTGCGATCCGCAAAGCCCATGGCAGCGTGGCACCAACGAGAACACAAATGGGCTGCTGCGTCAGTACTTCCCGAAAGGCACCGACCTGAGCGGCCACAGCGCCGACGAGATCGCCGCTGTGGCCGCGGCCCTCAATGCTCGACCGAGAAAAACCCTGGGTTAGAAAACGCCGGCAGAGGCCCTTGACGAGTTGCTATCGTGAGTGAACACAATCTGTGTTGCGACGACCGCTTGAATCCGCCTTGAACGCCGCGATCGGAATGGTGGATCAGGCCGGCACTTGGCCGCCGCGCCGCGATCGCCATCCGCAACGCCGCCAAGGCCAGCTCGGCGCGCAAATGATCCGCCATCGCCTAGCCGACAATCCTGCGGCTGTACAGATCCATGACGGCAGCCAGATAGAGCCAGCCCTGATCGGTCTCGATGTAGGTGATATCGGCCAGCCAGATCCGGTTCGGCGCAGTGGCGATGAAGTTGCGGTCGAGCAGATTGGGGGCGATCGGCAGGTCGTGGCGGCTGTCGGTGGTCCGCACCCGACGTGGCCGCGCCATGATGGCCCTGCTGCCGTGACGCCGCATCAACCGCTCGATGCGACCACGGCTCGCCCCGCGGCCCTGATCCTTCAACTCGGCATGGATACGCGGGCTGCCATAACGCCCGCGGGTGTCGCGGTGGACCCGCCTGATGTCGTCGACGAGGTCACGATTGGCAGCAGATCGTCGGCTCCCCGGGCGCGAGCGCCAGGCATAATGCGCAGCCGCTCGTTCTCTCGCTGCAAACGCGCGATCTCTGCCGCGTGGTCCGCCGACGGCAGCGTCGCCCGCGTCGTGGGGCGCCGCGCCGCCGCCGTCGGCTGCAGCCGAACCCCTCGCTGCTCCACCCACCGCCGCAGCACGGACTCTCGCAAGCCAAGCTCCTTGGCAACAGATCCGATCGAGCGCCAACTCGATGTTACGAGATCAACCGCTTGCCGCTTGTAGTCGTCCGTAAGCGACCGACGCTGACGTCCTTCCATCCGACACCTCCTGGCTCTTCGAGCCTACTACAGGTGTCCATCAATTCGGAGGAGGTTCACGGGTGCAACAAGGGAGATCGGTAATATCCGGAGCCAATGTGCGGTGTGGCACCGGGCTGTTTCTGATCGGTGCGGCATTCAGCGGCAGAGGCTCAACAGGTCATTTGAACAGGCCGGGGGGCAGGCGGTTTGCTTTTGGCGGCCCTGTGGCGAAAGGAGTGATCTGTGAACGGCGGCATTATTGGTTCGGATTGTGTGTGCTTCCAGCTGATTAATGTCGGTCTGCAGGAGCGGCCTTGGGATAAACCACTTGAATCGACCGCAGGGTCAGGTTGTACACGGAAAAGGTGGAAGCGCACAGGCGTGCCGAGTGAGCTCGATTGGTAAGCAATGGCTATGGCGATCGCGCTAGATGCTGTCGGTTAGGGCTGCATTTTGACGCCTTGCTGTGTGACAGCCTCGAGTGTCTTCAACCGAACCCATAGAGCCCAATGTGGGGCACTGTGACCGGCTTTGAACAAACCAAGAGGTGAGGTGCGGCTGGTCCGCAACAGAGATAGGGAAAGCAGCGCGACCTGCGGCAGCAGGCGGATGTCGGGCTGCATAGAGGAGGATCTGGATGTCAGGTGACGAGGAATACCTTCATCGACATGCTATGGCAGACAGGAGTCTCGCGGAAGGCAGATCCGCCGGGATCGCTGCGTACTCGCTGCCATGCGTGAACCTCAACAGGAACGAAAACCCGTTCCCGATGCCTGACGTAGTCATGCGGGCTGCGTTTGCCGCGATTGGAACCCACAATAGGTATCCGGAGGAGGACAGCGGCGGCTTACGATCAGCGGCCGCGCGAGCCTATGGGGTCTCTGTCGAGCAGGTGATCGCAGGAAATGGCTCATCGGAGATTCTCGCACTTATTTACCGGGGGTTTCTTGCCGCTGGCGATACTGTCGGAATGTTGTCGCCCGGCTTTTCGTTCAATCATAAATTGGCGGCGGTGAACGGAGCGCGCTTGCTTGAAGTTGATTGGGCCGATCACAATGCTCTGCCGGCGAGCCAAAGTGTTCGGCAGGCGGCAGGAGACGCAAAGTTCATCGTGCTCGCCAACCCAAATAACCCAACAGGGACATTCGTTCAGATCGCGGAAATTGAGCGACTGGTCGCTGAAACGGATCAGCTTATCGTGCTCGATGAGGCGTATGTCGACTTTGCTCCAGACAATGCACTGGGTCTGATCGACCGATATCAGAATCTTCTGCTGCTAAGGACGTTTTCGAAGAGTTACGCTGCAGCGGGCCTTCGCATCGGCTTTGGCCTCGGTAACCCGCGGGTGATTGCAAGACTGCGTAGCATACAGAACCCTTTCAACATGAGCGTGATTAGCCAGTCCGTTGGCGTCAGCATCCTCGAGCATCGTAATGCCTACGATCAGTGCATTGAATGCATTGTTCAGGAAAGGGAGAGAACTATGGTGGCGCTGTCGGCGCTTGGATTCTATGTCCTGCCATCACATGCAAACTTTGTATTGGCTCGCGTACCGCTTGGGTACGACGGTAGATGGTGGCAGCAAGCCTTAGAGAGGAAGAATGTGAACGTTGCGGTGTTTCCCGAGGGGGACCTTGGGGGCTTCATAAGAATCTCAATAGGTGCGGCGGAGCAGATGGACACCTGTTTATCTGTGGTCAGTGGCATTGCTGGGGGGCTGATCTGATTAATGAGAACGATTTCGTCAAATCGGGAGGACTAACGTGACAAATGTATCACGTCGAATACGGCTTGGAATCTTTGACCACTTGGACGAAGACGGTCTCGACTTATCGCAGCAGTATAACGATCGACTGGTGTTGGCCGAAGCGTGTGACCGGTTGGGATACCACGCGTACCATCTTGCCGAGCACCATTGCACACCGCACGGGCGATCGCCCTCGCCTAACGTATTTCTGTCGAGCGTTGCGCAGCGTACGAAGCAGCTCCGCATCGGGCCGATGGTCATGCTGCTAAGCCTTCAGCACCCCCTTCGGGCCTATGAAGAGGCATGCATGCTGGATCATTTGAGCGGCGGTCGTCTTGAGCTCGGTATCGGGTGGGGCTCTCTACCGATTGAATTGGGGTACTTCGGGGTTAGCGCAGAGAGCGCTCGCGAGCTGTATTCCGAAGGAATGGAGATCTTGACCAGAGCGATGCGAGGCGGGACCTTGTCCTACGAAGGTCAGCATTATCGCCTCCACGAAGTGCCGTTAGCAATTACGCCTTATCAGCGTCCCCATCCACCGACCTGGATTCCCGTGAGCCAGCCCGGCTCTGCGCGAGCGGCCGCTGAGATCGGTGCCAATATCGCGAGCATTGGCCCGGCCTCTATGGTTCGGAAATCGACTGACGCGTACCGCGCGTGCAATTGGCGCGGAGGGGCTCCGCTTGTCGGTTTGCTTCGCATGATTGTAGCAGACACTTCGGAAGCTCATGCGTATTCGCTAGCTGCAGCGGCTTACGACAGATGGCTCACGAGCTTTAGGGTCCTTTATGATCTCAGCGGGGTACCTGCCCCTCCGAACCTTCCGCCAACCTTCGAAGCAGCAATTGAAAGTGAATTGTGCGTTGTCGGAACCGCCGCTTCTGTGCGAAGTGTCCTTATTGATCACCTGGAGCAAGCGGGAGCTAACTATCTTCTCTGCCAAGTGGCCTTTGGCGATCTCCCGCTTGTTGCGGCCTTGAACACGGCGACTATTCTCCGGTCCGAACTTATGGCGGGAGGCGGCCCATGAACCTCTTAGGATAAGAGTGATAAACCTTTCGGTGGGCTGAAGCCCATGATCCTCTCTGGACAGGCGCTGCGGCGCCAGGTCGAGCGCCTGTGAAGCGGATGCCCGCTCGGCTGCACCTAGTGCAGTCGAGCGGGCACATCAAGTGTTCGAAGCATGGTTGTCCCAGGCGGCGCGGGTGAGTACTCCAGGTCTGCTCATTCGGCGGGCTTTCCGGGCGCTGAACGAGCGAGTGGTGGTGCCTCGCAAGGTGGCGAGGTCCGATGACCTCGAGGTGGGCTCTGTATTTAACAGGAGAGTGACGACCGACTGAGGGCGGATCAGTCAGCCGAGCAATGCGAAATGTCAAAGAGAGACAGAAGCTGTTGTAGTAGGAGGTTAGATGGCGAGAAGTTGGTTAGGAAGATGAAGGTTTGTGAACTTGTCGAGCTTTTGTCGAGATGCGAGCAGGATGCGGTAGTCGTCATCACGGACGGTTCGTCGTCCTCGATTGCCGTGGCTGTGGTTTGCACGGTCCAAACCGGATGGGCCCACAGCCAGCAAGCGAACCCCAATTTGTCATTCCTGCCCGACGGATTGGATCATGCCATGTTACCGAGAGGTAGCAATTTGGCGCGTGGGGTGAGATTACTTGGCCCTAGATGTGAGCCGTTGTTGCTCCTTCAGTAGACATTCCGGGGACGACAGTGCCGGCGTCTGTCCCCAGTCTGGCGTCATCCGTGCTTGACTGTTGGACGGGCGGCTCGTTCCGACAAAGGCATGGAACTTGGCGACTCCCATTTGGAACTTCTGGAACTACATCAGCAGCCGTAGACTTTGACTGACCCCCAACGATTATCCAGCCCTGAGTACACTCTGGCTGTTGGATTCCCGATTGGGGTCGTAGCGACGGGAGCTGATGTAGCGCGGCAATCTGGGTAGGAAGTGCGCGGCAATCAGGATGGCGAGGCGTGTCGCGGCCTGATGATGATTGCCGCGATGATTGTCGCGCGCAAGAGTTTTGTTGAACTCTGATTGTCGCGCAGCGTCAATCAGCGACGGTTTTGGATGTCGCGTGCGATGGCGGCCGTCCGGGACCGCGTTTTCGTTCGAGGGCGGTCCGTCTGCGATAGCTCTCGACGTTCATCTCGACGATGGTGGCGTGATGAACGAGGCGATCGATAGCGGCCAGGTCATGGCGGGGTCCGGGAAGACCCTGTTCCATTCGCCGAATGGCTGATTGGCGGTGATCAGCATCGAGCGGCGCTCGTAGCGTGCGCTGATGAGCTCGAACAGCACGCTGGTCTCGGCCTGATCCTTGGTGACGTAAGCGAGATCATCAAGAATCAGGAGATCGAAGCGATCGAGACGATTGATGGCCGCCTCGAGGTTAAGCTCGCGTCGCGCTAGCTGGAGCTTCTGCACGAGATCGGTGGTCCGGGTGAAGAGGACGCGCCATCCGTTCTCGATGAGGGCCAGGCCGATCGCTGCCGCCAAGTGGCTCTTTCCGCCGCCGGGCGGGCCGAACAACAGCAAATTGGCGCCCTTGCCCAGCCAGCTGTCACCGGCGAGCGCCATCACCTGCGCCTTTGAGATCATCGGCACAGCTTCGAAGTCGAAGCTGTCGAAGGTCTTTCCGGTGGGCAAACGTGCTTCGACAAGGTGTCGTTCGGTCCGACGGCGGCCGCGTTCGGCAATCTCGTGCTCGGCGATGGTCGCGAGGAAGCGGCCGGCCGGCCAGCCTTCCTTGTCGGACTGTTCGGCAAATTGCGCCCACAGCACCTTGATGGCAGGCAGACGGAGCTCATTGAGCAACAGATTGAGGCGCGCGGCATCAACCGTGTTCGTTACGCTCATGCGGCACCTCCGGTCTCGGCGGTACCGATGAGGCATTCGTAGGTCGCAAGCGGCACGAGCTGCACCACGACGTTCGGCAGGTTGGCGGGATCGGGGGCGAAGTAAGCACGTAGCCGGTTGATGTCGGGCAGTTGGCCGGCCTCGAGGTCGGCGGTGAGCTGATCGGCGAGTTCGGTCTCGCAGCCGCGTTCATGAGCGAGCGCGAGGAGATCGACCATGATCCGGCAGGCTTTTTTGTCCGGCAAGCGTTCGCGCAAGCGATCGAAGGTCTTCCGGTAGGCATCGCGCGGGAACAGCCGATCCCGGTAGACCAGATTGAGAAGTGCCATCGGCTTGCGCCGCAGGGAATGGATCACGTGCCGATAATCGACGACCTGGTCGTACTTGCCATTGGGATGCGGCCGCCCACGCGGCAAGGTGACGAGATGGGTGCCCCCGACGAACACGTCGAGACGATCGTCGTAAAGGCGCACCCGCAGCCGGTGACCGATCAGGCGCGATGGCACCGTGTAGAACACCTTGCGCAGGGTGAAGCCGCCGGACGAGGTCACGCGGACGATCACCTCTTCGTAGTCGGAGGTGCGCCGATCGGGCAGCTCCTGCAACACCACGCGCTCGCTATCGATCCGCTTGGCGTTGCGGGCATTGCGGCGGCTGACGATCTCGTCGATGAAGCCGCGATAGGTGGCAAGATCGTCGAAGTCGACAGTTCCGCGCAGCAGCAAGGCGTCCGCGATTGCTCGCTTGAGATGACCGTGAGGCCCTTCGATCGAGCCATTCTCGTGGGCGACGCCTCGATTGTTGCGGGAAGGCCGCATGCCGTAATGGGCACAAAGGGCCTCGTATCGCTGCGTCAGATCGTCCCGTGCATCACGATTGAGATTGCAGAATGCGGCCGACAGACTGTCGGTCCGATGCTCCCGCGGCGCCCCACCGAGCGACCAGAGGGCATTCTGCAGGCCTTCCGCCAGGGCGACGAAGCTCTCGCCGCCAAGCACGACGTGGGCGTGCTCGAACCCGCAATAGGCCAAACGGAAGTGATAGAGACGATGATCCAACGGAGCACCCGCGATCGTCACACCCAACTCGTCCATGTCTGTGAAGTCGGAGAGGCCGAGTTGGCCAGGCTCGTGGGTTTGGCGGAAGATCACCTCCTGCTCCTCGCCGTGGACCGCCCGCTATGCACGGATCCGACGTTCCAGGGTACGACGGATACCGATGCCGAGATCCGGATGACGCCGTAGCATCTCCTCGAACACCGCCACCGGGCGTAAGCCAGGTGCCGCCTTCAGGATCGGGACGATCTCGGTCTCGAACACCTCGCTCAACGGGTCCGGTCGTCGCCGGCCGCGGGGCGCCTTCCTTTGCGATGGAAATCGGGGATCTCTCTCGATCCGATAGGCGGTCGACGCACTGAATGACGCCTTGGCCGCCGCCACTGGCGGGCTATCGGTCTGACGGTACTTCATGTAGAGCCTTCTGTGGTTGCCGCCCGCAATGCAAGAAGTTTCTGACCCTTTGGCGTGTGATCGAGTGCGGTCTTCTGTCAGGCCTTCCTTTACGGCATTTTCAGAAGCCGCTGGCCGGTATGGTGATCCGCGGACCAGGTCCAATTCTCATCTCCGAGCACGTCGGCTCTTTGGCTCTAGCTGGTTTCCTGATCCAGATCTGTTCGATCGTTGCGCCCATTCGGGTCGTCGCCTTCTCACACCCCCTTCGCCAACGTCAGGCTATTTCGTGCTGCATGCAGTCATGCCGTCACTGCCTGCGCTGGGTTCCGATAATCCTCCTTCCGGGTGAGCATGGCCCAAATCGTCCGAGCCATCTTGTTCGCCAAGGCGATCGCCACAAGCATGCGCGGCTTCCTCGCCAGCATCTGCGCCAGCCAGGATCCGCTAGGGATCGACTTGCGCCCGAGCCAGTTCAGCCGCGACATCGCCCCAACGATGAGCAACTGGCGAATGTCCGCCTGTCCTTCCTTCGAAACGCGTCCGAGCCTTTCCTTTCCCCCTGAGGAATGTTGCCGTGGGACCAAGCCGAGCCAAGCCGCGAAGTCTCGGCCACGTCGAAAGGCCGCCATGTCGGGCGCGAAAGCCTCGATCGCGAGTGCGGTCAGCGGGCCGACCCCCGGCATTGTCTGCAGCCGCTGCGCCGTGACCGTCCGCGTCGCCAACTTCTTGAGCTGCTCTGCCTTGGCATCGATCCGCTCCGTCTTGTAGGCGATCTGATCAATGAGACTCCGACATTCCTCGCGGACCAGTTCTGGTAGATCGCTGTTCGGATCTTCGAGGATTGCGTCAATGCGTTTAAGTTGTTCGATTCCTTGCGGGATGATATGGCCGAATTCGTAGAGAACAGAACGCAGCGCATTCACCAGATCGGTGCGCTGATGAACAAGGCGCTTCCGAGCCCGAAAGAGCACTGCCCTGGCCTGCTGTTCTTCCGATTTCGGCTCGACGAAGCGCATCTCGGGGCGCTGTGCCGCGATCACGATTGCTTCGGCATCAGCCGCGTCGTTCTTTTGGCGTTTCACAAAAGGCTTCACATATTGCGGAGCGATCAGTTTCACTTCATGGCCGAGCTTGACCATCTCCCGTGCCCAATAGTGGGCGCTGCCACAGGCTTCCATCACCACCACTGCCGATGGGTGGCCCGCCATGAACTTCCGAAACTGAAGCCGCGACAGTTTCTTTCGAAATTTCAAGTGTCCCGCCATTGACGCCCCGTGGAGCTGAAACACATTCTTGGCTAGATCCACTCCGATCACCGTATCCATCAATTTGCCGTCCTCTTCGCTTCGGGGTTCAAACACTGCGTTCTTGGCACATTACGATGCCGTCTGGGGAGGGCGGCAACCATCCCATCTCATCTGGTGATCTGTGATGTGTCGGCCGGGCACGCGAGTGATTCCTCTTGGCGGAAGAACCACTTGCATAACCCCGCCGGCCGCGATCACCAGTCGGCGCGGTCCTCCTCGGGATCGCGCCGACGCTGGGCTCGTAACTCCGGTCGGGCTACGCCCTCCCTACGTCACGAGCCCAGCGAAACTCTCTCACCTTGATTGACGCTGCCTTCCATCCTGATCGCCGCGCGACAAGCTGACGCGGAGCCTTCGCATAGCGCAGTGCCAGATCCCGGCAGGTGAAGACGAACCCGAACGGGGTCTTCCATCCGAGCTGGGAGTGTGGTCGCGCGTCGTTGTAATCGGCCCGCCGGCACCCAGGCACGACACGGGCCTGGGCAGGGACGTAAACAGCGGCTCGCCCCGCAGCTGGCCATTGAAGTCTTCGATGCGCATTCTGCATAGGCTTGCCGGGCCCCATTTAGTGCCAGGCTAGGCGGCTCTGATCAGCCCACGACATGATGCCATTGCTGTCGGCCTCGCTGTTGTCGTTGACCACCATCTTGGAGTTGCCGCGCTCAATGGAGTTAAATCGGTTGCGCGATCAGCGGTTCGGACGCTGCAGACAGCCTGCGCGGCGGACGTAAGTCCGGTTCGCCGGCGGGGCGGAAGGCAAGCGGGGACCTAGCTGATCGAGAGATCGAGAAGCTCACGCTCAAGAAGCTCCAGCACGAGCAGTTCGGACAGTCCTCCGGAGCGAGGCGCATTGCTGGACTGGCTCGAGCTGCAGCTCGCTGGCCTGGAGGAAAAAGCTGGGCAGTCCAGACCGGTCTCAGGTGGCTGCGGACAAGATGGCGGTGCCATCGTTCGAGCGCCGCAAGCCAGCCCGCCGGCCACTGGCGGAGCATCTCCCACGGGAACGCATCGATCTATGCGCCACCTGCGATCTGCCCATGCATGCCTCCGGGCTGGGAATTGTCTGAGCCGTATCCTGGCGCGCTTTGGATAGCCAACGAGCCACCCTAGGCGGTATGCAAACAAAGCTTCGGCAACTTGCCACTTCATCGTCGGCCCCGCGATAGGAGTGCTGCGGTACAAACAAGCCCGCGAACCGCGCATGTCGGTCATCCACTCTGCCGAGCGTGGCTTTCCTCAAACAGACCGGAGCACCTTGTTTCTAAGCAGAACGTCGCCCTCAATCTCTCGCGGATACAGAGTAACCACTTCGAACGCGGGAAGGAGGTCAAGGATGGAGCGCAGTGAAAGCTGGCCTTCGTACAGTTCGCGGTCACTATACTCGGTGTAGATGAACCGTGTTCTGCCCAGGGTTTTCTGACCGCCAGCGATTACGTCCGACTCAGCTCCTTGAACATCCATCCAGATTAGATCAACAGGGCCGCTGAGACCAGCTTCGCCGCTCCAGTCATCCAGTCGCTGGGTCTCGACCAGAATCGAGTCATCAAAGCGAACCCAATCATATTCTGAAAGGTGATTTTTGGGTCTACGTATGGAGCCCGATAAGTCCCACCCCCTCGCATCTCCGTCCCCATTGCTCGGATGAAACTCGATGGTACCGTTTCGATCACTGATGGCGAGCTGCATGAGCGCCACGTTGGGTCGAGCCAGACGCTTATTCTCCTTGAAGCGAGCTATTGCGCGAGGGTCAGGTTCAAAGCAGTATACGCTGGCGTCTGGACACAGCTCAAGAAATCGCTGTGTGTCGCTACCATCATTGCATCCAATGTCCAAGATAACCGGGCATGTGACCCGAAGATGAGAAACGATCTTCTGGTGTATTTCCAGTGTAGGTAACGACTCTAGCATCTGTCCTTATCCTTTTCGTTGCGATGTGTGTTAACCGGTGGAACCAGGAGCCTGGGAGGTGCTGGCGGGTTGCTCAATAAGGGCACTCGTCGAGTAACGAGTAACAACGTTGAGAGGGCAATGGCAGCTCTGTTGCGAGGCTCTGGCGGATCATTGACCGGGGTAAGTAGCCTTTGGCTCAGAGCCGCGTTCACAAGTGGAAATTGCGAGGTCGAGGAAACGGTGCGGCTACCCGAGAGCACGCGATCGGAGGCGAGACAGGCAACCCTATGGTTGGATAGAGCGTCCACAATCGGTGAGATCTGGCCAAGCAGTAGGCAAATAGGAGCGTATCAACAATCGTGTTTCCGGTAGCGTTCTGCGCCCTAATATTCATTGAGGGATCTCTATTTGCGAGCTCGCACCGAGCTGCTGCTTACTATTGCGCGGCCCACCCTCGGCTGTACAATCGATTTCAATGATGGGCTATATTTGGCTAATGGATAGTTGGCCTCCAGAGGCCAGCGAAAAGGTCATTTAAATACAACACACGCGCAATCACCGTCCGATGGTGGCGCCTGGGGTCTGGCCGCGTGCTGCCGGGCGTACGGGGCCACCCGCACTCGCGATGATTATGGTCATTCAAACTTAGGTGGGGACCCGATGCCCTGCCCTCTCTAAGTTGATGTGCGACACCACGATGGCACGTCACTTACAAAGATGGCATCAATGGCCGTTGACATACTGCCGAGTGAACGGCTCCGGTGCTCGGTTTCAAGACCTATGTTCATACCAACTTGTGCACCGTGCAGGCCGCCGCGCCATGACAGGGTGCGAGATGACGGCCATAACGGCTGCAACTAATAGCTCAGAGCCGCATTAAAGGTCTCTCGGTCGAGCTCGCCCTCGGACGAGGCAACGATCACGCAGGCCACGCCGTTGCCACAGAGGTTGGTCAACGCGCGGCATTCGCTCATGAACTTGTCTATGCCCAGCACGATGGCCATGCCCGGCACGAGCCGTGGATCTACGACCGCGAGCGTCGCCGCCAGCGTGATGAAGCCTGCACCGGCGATGCCAGAGGCCCCCTTCGAGGTCAGCATCGCCACGAGCAGGATCGTGAGTTGCTGGCTGAACGTCAGATCGTAGCCGAGCGCCTGCGAGATAAAGAGCGTCGCTAGCGTCATGTAGATGTTGGTGCCGTCGAGATTGAACGAATAACCCGTGGGCACCACGAGGCCGACCACCGATTTTGAGCAGCCGAGACGTTCCAGCTTCTCCATCAAGGACGGCAGCGCGCTCTCCGAGGACGAGGTGCCGAGCACGATCAGCAGCTCGTCCTTGATGTAGGCGAGGAACTTGAAGATCGAGAAGCCGGCAAGGCGCGCGATAATGCCGAGCACCAGGAGCACGAATAGGGCCGCAGTGACGTAGAAGGTCGCGATCAGGCCCATCAAATTGAGGATCGCGCCGGTCCCGAACTTGCCGATCGTGTAGGCCATCGCGCCGAAGGCGCCGACCGGCGCCGCGCGCATTACGATCGAGATCACGCCGAACACCGCATGCGCGGCATCATCGATGAAGCTGCGGATCAAATGGCCGCGTTCGCCGAGCCCCAGGATAGCGAAGCCGAACAGGACGGAGAACAGCAGCACTTGCAGGATCTCGCCTTGCGCGAAGGCGCCGACCACGGTGTCGGGAATGATGTGCAGGATGAAGTCGACCGACTTCTGGCCTTCGGCCTGCTTGGCGTAGTTGGCGACCGCCTGCGCGTTGGCCGCCGCACTGCCGAAGCCCGCGCCCGGCCTCACGACATTGCCGATGATGAGGCCGATGATGAGCGCGAAGGTGGAGACGACCTCGAAATAGACCAACGCCTTCACGCCGATGCGTCCGACCTTCTTGGCATCATGGATATGGGCGATGCCGGAGACGACGGTGCAGAAGACGATCGGAGCGATCACCATCTTGATCAACTTGATGAAGCCCTCGCCCAGCGCCTTGATCCAGTCATTAGTGGCCAGGTGCGGCCAGCGCCAGCCGACGATGCCGCCGAGAGCAATTGCCGCCAAAACCTGGACATATAGCATTTTATGTGAGCGGGCTCCGGCACGCGGCTGCTCGGCGCGCCCGACGCCTCCAATGGGTTTGGTCATGTCTCCATCCTTCCTGGCGATCGGCTCCCAGTGTGCAGAACGAGCTTTGGCGTTGGCAGCGCCAGTGAGGCATAGTGGCCGGCATGTTATTGGGGCATGTGGGCGTGCTCAGGAAGGCGGCTTAAGCGGTTTCGCCTCAGGCCGATCCCGAGTTCATTCGAGTATTTTTAGGCTGTCGTGGATCAAACCAAAAAGAGCCAGCGATTGAGCTGTTTTTGCGCAGCCTCGTCGCCACCGGTCAGCGGGCAATAGCTGCCTTACACGCTCCCAGTCTAGGTGATCCAAAATCACGACCTTCATCTCCCAGTCGCAGCGTTCCGCCAAGAGGGTCTGTGGGCGTAAGCGCAGGTACTTCACTATTTCACGTTCCTGCATCCAATGTCTAAGGGCGCCTCGCTAGAGAAGACTGCGTTCTTCTTCGAGATCGATCAGGCTGCGTGGCGCATGATAGTAACGGGATGAGGAATCTGGTTATTCCCGGGCATCTGGATCATGCAGACGAAGTGTGCATGCGGACCTCCCCTATTCTCGTGAGCTTTGCCCTAAAAGAGCAAACTGCGTGCCACGAGTGTTACTGTTCAAGGAGAGCCTTATTATTGCGGAGACCATGGGGTGCGTAAACGCAGCCGATTGATTGCGGGTAGCAAGACGACTAATTGTGCAAGAGCTCTGGTAACGGTGGCCGGGCGGCGATCGTCTCACATCATTCACCATCTGGATGTGTCGCATCAATACAACCGATTGTACCAATCTGGAAAGATGAGCAAAGACGAGGAACGGAACGGCGGAATTGTCGCATTCGTTGCAATGATTACGTCAGTTTCGTCGGAGGGTGCACCAATCGGTCGGGAAGCCTTCGAGCCCGATCGGGTCAGCCCAACTGGCGCTCCGCGGGTCGTAAATCGCATGCCGAGGCATCATGTTTCATTGCTCAGCACAATCAACCGAGTGTAGTTCGCAGGCGCTCAAAGGAGCGCCGCGAGACCTAAGCCTTGATTTTGCTAAAGGCATGCTCATCATCTTGGTGATCATCGGACATTTGATACAATACGTTATTTGTAGAAATAACGAATATTGGCATTCGCCTTACTTCAAGTTCATCTACATGTTTCACATGCCGCTCTTCATGGCGATAAGCGGCTATTTGTCCCACGGAGCGCTAGTTTACAAGTCGCTGTCGCGCAGCGTCGCTGATCGTGTGAAGCAATTGTTGCTGCCGGCGCTATTTTGCGGCACGCTTCTCGAAGCAATCAAGTTGGGGGCGTTCAAGCTAGCTACGGGGTCAGTGCCAACAAGCCTGCGTGATGTACTGTTTGACCTTGCGAAGGAGCTAGTAGGCTCATATTGGTTCATTTGGACCACATTTGCCTCATTCCTCGTCATGAGGAGTCTTTTCGCGTTGTGCGGCCGGGTATCGGCCTGGGTGATTGGCACGTCAGCGATCTTTGTTGCCCTCACTCCGTTGACAGTTTCGATAGTGCCATTGGCGCGATACACTTACCCATTCTTTTGCCTTGGAGTCGTGTTCGCTCATTCGAAGGAATGGCGGACGGCCATAATCTCACGATACAAATCGCTCTTGATGGTCTTGCTTAGTGGAATGGCTTGTGCGTGCTATTTCAACTGGAACAAAACAACCTACGCCTACAACAACCTAGTACTGGTTCACGATACAAAGCAAGTGTTGCTTATGTTTCTTGGCTCTGCATCTGCCTCGGCAATTGCAATGGAAGTGTTGCTGCAGGTCTGGCGCTTTGGCTGTTCTAGTCGCGTGGTTCTCTTCGTTGCGGTAGGTCTTGGGCAGCGTACGCTGGTCCTTTATCTGATCCAGGGCGCCGTGTTCCGCTTGATGGACTTTATTTCGTTTGAAAGACCTTTCGAGCTATCAGTTAGAATCGCAATCGCTGCGGCGCTAGGGGCGGGAATTGTTGTCATCGCCGCAGCGATTCAGTGGATTGTGCGCGGCCTTCGAAGGATCTGGGAGTGTCGCCGGAGCGCTACTCGGATCGCTATTGGCCGTGTGGCCTCCGTTTGGGACAGAAGCGTTTAGCGTCGTGACGCCAGATGTGCCATCTTCGAACGCTTCCTGACCGATGGTCGCATCGAGCTCGACTCCAACATCGTCGAGCGCGCCATCAGGCCACAAACAATTACGAGAAAGAATAGTCTGTTTGCCGGCAGCGACGGCGGCAGACGAACCTGGGCGACCATCGCGACACTGTTGCAGACAGCGAAGAAGAACAACGTCGATCCGCTCGCTGGCTTGCTCTCACGCTTCAGCGTATCGCCAACGGCTGGCTGAGCAGCGAAATCCACGCCCTTATGCCATGGAACCACGCCATCTGACGGCCTCACCCTGCCGCTTACACTTGTGCCGTGGTTGGACACGATCATTCCTGGCTTGTCGCGTCGCTCGACGATCGCCGTCAGTTCGCGGGCGACGCGCCATCCTGAGATCCACTGGAGAACCTGTCTTGCACAAAGTCCAGCGACGGCTCGCGTTGGGCCACGCCTCGACAAGGGTCGTGGCACGGTCCCACGGCTTTGTGGCGAGCCCGCCGCTGGCGGACGGGGGGCCTTTCCCGCGATAAAAGTCACTAGATCCGGTTAGTTGCCGGGGCTCTCCCTCGCTGCCGCGGCTCGGCTAGTGCCGGCTATTCGGCTCGTGGATCGCTCAACCAGCCCCGCAGAGCCGTGCGCATGGTGACAGGAGCTAGCGCGATCATCCACTCTTACCCGACCTATCTGAAACCCACTTGGTAGCCGCACACACCTGGTGGATTAAATCGAAAACCGTACGCGAGCTCCAGGGGATATCAGAAAGATAAGAGAGACGAATTCGCGGCTGAGCAAGTTAAATAGCGTCCCATTTGCAGGAGATGCTCGCGCCTGATCGCTGTAAGGTAGACACACATGAATGGATCACCGCACCACGATAAGCTCGTGAGAGCCGAGCGATGCAGCGCACTAATCCAGACTCAACTCGTCAAAACGCGATGTCGTGACGGCAGGCGCAGAGCTCGTGTGGTCCGCGGGGCACCATGCTTTGAGAGTTGCATAATGTGACGCTTGTGATTGGGCAAGCCAGACGAGATACAGACATCAAATGCGATCGCGAAACCGCCAAATCGGGTTAGGGGGGCTCAAGCTCTATTTGCGCCCTTCCCTTCAAGGGTGAACGAGATGCAGCATCCTGCCCGGGGGGCGACGAATTTACCGAGATGTTGTGGAATACGGGAACGACCCCGCACGTTCCAATCCACATGGAACACGAGAGAATTGCACTGGCCCGATAGCGAAGGTTTGTCGTTGCCCACGACTGCTGCTTCGGGCGCAGGCCCCCTGAAGGGCGGATCACTAGCTAATGCCATCATCAATGGCGTGGTTACGAGAGGGATAATAATAGAGAGCCATCGAGTTAGGACCCTGATTAGCGCCGGTGACCGAGAGGCAAGCCAAGTTTTCGCGCCTTCTGACGCAGCGACCCAACGGTACGCTTTGTAAGCTTTGCAATTTGAATGACCGGTGTTTTGGCCCTTGAATGGGCGCGGAGTTCCTTCACGTCCGCTCTACTGTACTCGCGTCGCGCAATCTTCTTTTTTACCTGTTTTGCCATACTTGCTCCGGTGTCCTATTTACGCGAACAATATCAGGAAGGCACCGGTCTTGCCAAGGCTTACAAGCACTTCTGGGATGCATTCGCTAGTCGGCGGCCGTGCCAGCCTCATTCGTGAAGAGCGGCATGTCTTCGGCGGCATCTTTTATCGCCACCCCGGGGGAAGCGCCTGAATGTGCCAGCGTCGCATTTGCATCATCAGCAAGGATTGATCCGCGAACAGTCGGGACTTGCGAGCGCATGATGGATCGGGAGTATCTGTTCGCAGTCGCATCAACCGTTCCTCTCGCTTGAAAGCAAGTGAGCCTGTATAGCGCGACAATCTGGGTGGGGAGCTTCCACCCTAATTGCCGCGCGGCATGAGCCTGAGAAATCGGGGCGCAGCGAACGTGTTGATCTCCCACGCAAGTTAGGCGGCGCAGTGTCGAGCATTGTAAGCGAACTATCCATCACTTCGGGTGCAAGCTATGGTTGTTCTCACTTAGCCGGACGTGACCAAGCGCAGCGTTGGATCGGTAGCACCGGAATTATTCTCTGAGCAGTTCGCGCGCCGGGCATCCGTCGGATCAGGACCAGAAAAGCTCAGGGGATCGTCTGAACTTGTGGGCACCCGGCAGCGGCCATGCTTCATTGCCTTGCCAAAGTACGGTTCTTCGATTTCACTGTATGTCCCTTTGAGAAGCGGCACTCCTCGTTCGTTGGGGAAGCGTAGTGAATAAGGCCGGCGCGGTAGGCTTCTCTGATTGCCACAGTGCGCGTACTTGTACCCATCTTTCGCATAATGTTCTTCATGTGGAAGTCGACTGAATTCCCGCTGATGTGGAGGAGCCGGCCGATATGCCAGGAAGACCTGCCTTCCGCCGCGTGCAAGAGGATCTCTTTTTCACGTGGAGTGAAAGTAACATTCAGATATCGGTTCTCATCTGGTAGGGGCGCGATAAGGCCATAACCGATGTGGAATTGAGAGGCCAGTGCGGCGAGGTGAAGTAAGGAGCCTTTCGGATCAGCCCGATCGCTTTCGGAGGCAAACAGCGCCACGGATACATGGCCCTGCGCTGCGAAAAGGGGAACGCTTATGCCGCGCTTAAAGCCCGCTATTTTGTAGAAATCCAGTGCGCGTTGCTCTTCTGGCAGCAATCGACATCGTGCAGACAGCTCCTCCCAGCATATTGGGCGTGAAAAACGCCGTGATCGATGAATTGCGGGGTCTATATTGCCGTATTCGTGTTCTGCGTAGGGCTTACTCCAGTGGGATGGAAAGTTCGAGGCGATCATGGGGGCAGGACTTTCACGAAGGCGTTTGGGCGGGGCGTATGTTACTGCCGCATATGCTACTGAACCGAAGCCCAGCTTTCCTGCTTTGCTTACCAGCATTTGGAACAGAGGTGAAAGCGACTGCGTGTTGGCTGCGCAATTGATCAAGTCGTAGTTCATAGCTGCCACGCGATGGGTTCATGCTTGGGGAGTTGATTGCGGGGTAGACGAGCGGTCCGACTGATATCGACTGTCATCCGTCTCCCGGTGGCCGCCGAGATGAGGACCAGCGGGCTTGGTTGTAGGTCCTCACTCCGAGACGGTAGTAGCGACTGCCTTTCTTGGCGCTTTGGCATAAGACTGGGTGCGGGCGGTGGCGTCGCTCCTACGGTGTGATGCGCCGCTTGTTCCGACTCGTGCAGGACGAGCGGGATGTATCCGGCGGACCGGCGCTGCGGAAGCCGGCGAGCAAAACTAACGACGTGCTGCCTAAAGGCCCTGCTTTGTTTAAGGCGCGTGCGGCGTCCACATAGGCTCGGATGAACGCAAAGACGTAACTTTTTAGGTAATCGCGAGGTCAGCGTCGCGCGGTTGTCGTGAGCATTCACAACTCTATGACCGGGTTTGACGCGCTTTCTTGCGGTGTTCCTATTGCGTATGCGCCGCTGTTCGGTGTCTGAGTGGGGACAAGCTACGAAGCCATTGCTCATGTGGATCTCCAACGCTTTTATGCTCGGTGAGCAAGTTGCGTGCCGCTGGGTCGACCAGCTGCATGCAGGCGCCATGTTACGATTGTTGTTAAGAATGCCGTGGTGATGCGCGTGCTTAGGAGCACAATAGAACTAGCGGGTAATGCACAGCTGATGGGCGAGAGCGGTGACTTCTGTTCTTGAAGATGGAAGTCTTCGCTTGTGATCGCGAGCAGGCGATCACAATGAAACAGGGACTATGGGTCAGCCGAAATGGCCCAAGGGGTATCGATCGGATGCCACGCGAGCGCAGTTGCCCAGAGCTCGCTAACTTCCTGAGGAAATCCGTTATCGCTTAGGAGCGGCTCTGGCCGAGAGACCCTGACCTAAGCGGCACGTTTGAATCAGGTGTGTTGATTTGGGTTCCGTTCTCAAAAGACGATCGCCGATCTTCGGGCATGACAGTCGGGCGCGCTGCAATGTTCTATCGTGAGATCTCTTGGCCGCCGCATGCCCGGGCTAAGCGTGGTGCCCGCTCTCAGCGGTATCGAAGGCACCGTCAAGCGGCTAATAACACCAGCGTATACGGTGCTCAGATGCGGCGATTTACGCCGTCTAGCGAGGCCTTGCTTTAGCGGAATATTGGGAGGTAAGCGTCTTGTCAGTCACTCTGCTGAGCCAAGACAAATTGTGAGAGATCAACGCTAGTTATGGAGCGATCTAAAACAAACAGTTGTTGGGACCCAAGGGGCTCTCGCTTTAGCTCATTCAAGTCAGCCGAGCACGGCTGGCGCGGTGAGGTGTTTCGTTTCAGACGAGGAGCACAGAGGTGTGCCCCCAAAAAAACGTCGCATGCGCGCTATCCAACGCCTCTGTACGAAAAGGGACCCGGCTCGGCCGGCCCACCGTCCTCGGCCGCTCGTTTCGCTCCTGATCTCAGCGGTGACTACCGCTTGCGCGAATGCCATCGCAACCGTACCTCGGCTGGCCTCGCTCCCCGGGAAATACAAGGATGGTTGCGGAACGGTGGTCATGGCCGGTGGGCTCGCTTCGAAGGAAATGCCAGAAGAGCGTTCCGTGGTCGGGCTGCCTGTCCATCGCATGGAATTTATCTAGTCTTGGCCAGAACTCGACGCTCATTTGGCAACTTACTTCTATGCGACGGCATGCAGGGCAGTGAGTTCATCTTGTCGCCTCTCAGCGTGTCCCCCTCTTCTCTCTTGGTTAGTCGAGGCACGGCTCTTGCTGCCTACAAAGAAGCATCACCATCCCGCCTCCCTTGTGGTGATGTTAGGGGCGGGTTCGGCACGACCAGCTGCTGCCGGACCGCCCCGACGATCGTAGACGATAACAGATGAGAGTGGGCCTTAGGCCAACCTATTTGTGATTCGCGGCACGTGCCGTGCAAAGCGCTGTGTCCTTGCTGCATGGTCGCAGTTCGCTCCATGCTCCGTGACGCCGAACGTCTTGTGATCTGCGAGAAGATGGCGCGTTTAGCGGTGGATGATCGAGCCGTTAATCCGCGCGCAAGGGGCTGGTTCGCGAGCTCGCTTTGCAGGGGTGCCAAAGGACCGCTTGTCGGGTCTCAAACGAGGGCTCGTTGATGGAGCCGAATCGACTTGTTCTCTCGGCGATCTCGAAGCGCTGTCTGCCGTTGTGTTAGGTAGGAGCATGGGTATTGTGGCATGCCGTCGCTCATCCTCGCGGCTGCCTTTGATTGCCTCGATCAGAAGCGAAGTGTCCGCTGGTTCGCTTCAACAGAGTAGAAGCTTGTAGTGCAACGAGTAGCTGTTACGTTCTGTTACTCGAAGAACTGTGCTGCTTCGAGGACCTCGCAGCAAGTTCCTGATGGACCGTACTCGTTCGTGCGGCCCAATCAGTGGGACGTGGAGTTACGGTCTCGATTGGGCGCGTGATGATGTAAGAGCCCAGAGCCGCGCGACGATGCGTGGGGCAAAATTGATGCTCTCCCTTGCGCCTCAACCCAAAAGCGCTGACACTCAGCCTGGCTCGAGTCTAATTGGGGCCGGCCTTGGAGTTCTGCAGCTACGAGATCAGCGACAAACTCTTATGATTTGCGACCAATTCGAGATCGTGTTCCGTGGCGTGGTGTAGCTGAGTGCGGGTCACCGCGTTCGCCGGCATGGGCCGGATCGGTCGCTGGCGATTGCCGGGAAGCTGACGGCGGGATCATCGCCCAACGGGGCGATGGTTTCCAGTGTCATGTAGCGGCCGCGCTGGACCGCCCACTCGTCGTTCTGGTCGAGCAGGATCGCACCGACGAGGCGTCGATGGCGTCTTCATTGGGGAAGATGCCGACCACTTCGGTGCGGCGCTTGATCTCGCCATTGACCCGTTCGAGCGGATTGGTAACCGGTATGAGAGTTCTCGGTGCCAACGTTCCGCTGCGGTGTTCGACATCGTGGCGTATGGTGCGACCATCGGGACAGAGGCACCGGGAGCACGAAGGTGCGGGCAGGCCGATACACACGATGAGCCGAGAGCTCGTGTTAGTAGCTGGCCGCCTCTGCGACTTGCCCGGTTGCGCCGTGAGCGCGAGTCCGTAGTTGTCGTGTCGCCCGCCGCTCCCGCAATAATCAACGGAAGGGAGGACGCGCAGATGCGACGCGTGATTGGTATCGATGTTCACCGAACCTTCGGCGAGGTGGTAATCTGGAAAGACGGCATCCTTCGACATGCGGGCCGGGTCGACATGACCCGGGCCGCCCTTGAAGGATGGGCAAGAGTCTGCGGTCGACCGACGAAGTGGTGATCGAGGCGACTGGAAATAGCATGGCGGTGTCGCGGGTGCTGACGCCATTCGTGGCGCGGGTGACTATCGCCAATCCGTTGCAGGTGAAGGCGATCGCTCAGGCGCACGTCAAGACTGACAAGATCGACGCCGGTACACTCGCCAGCCTGCAGGCGGCGGGCTCCCTGCCGCAGATCTGGACGCCTGATGCGGAGACCGAACGCAAGCGCAGGCTGGTGGCGCGGCGCTACCAGGTCGTGCGGCATCGCACGCGGCTCAAGAACGAAGTGCATTCGATCCTGAATGCGCACCTGATCCCAAAGTGCTCGCATGCCGATCTTTTCAATGCCCGCGGCCGGGCGTGGCTGGCCGCTCAACAGTTTCCGGACGATGAGCGCGCGGCGATCGATCGGCACGTTCGTGAGCTCGACCGGCTGGCGGAGGACTTGGCCCTGCTCGACCGCGAGATCGCGCAGGACGCCATCGACGATTCCGCGGTCAACAGAGTGATGACGATCACCAGCGTGAATGTGACAGTCGCTACCGGGATCGTGGCGGCGATCGGCGACATCAGCCGGTTCAGCAGCCCGCAGAAGCTGGTGAGCTATTTCGGGCTGAACCCGAGGGTGCGGCAGTCGGGACTGGGAGCCGCCCATCACGGTCGAATCAGCAAGATCGGCCGCAGTCACGCATGCGCCATACTGGTTGAGGCGGCCTGGGCAGCGGCCAAGGCGCCCGGTCCACTGCATGCGTTTTTCGTGCGCATCCGTGCGCGGCGTGGCCACCAGATCGCCGCGGTCGCCGTGGCTCGGAAGCTCACTGTGCTCTGCTGGCATTTGTTGACAAGGGGCGAAGATTACCTGTGGGCCCGCCCAGCGATGGTCGCCAATAAGACCCGCGCGATGCAACTTCAAGCCGGACATCCGCAACAGAAAGGCAACCGGCGTGGACCAGCCTATACCTGCAACATCAAGGCGCTGCGCGATGGCGAGATGTCGATTGCCGCCCAGGCGGAGCGAAGCTACGAACGGTTCATGTCGCAATGGAAAGCGCGGCGGCCAAAAACCGGCGCGCGGGCGCCTCAGTTCGGCAAGACAAAATAGGGCAGTCCGGTGACGCTTGCAGCCGACGCGTCACGCTTCGCCACGAGGTCGCCCGCGCCCAACAATCATAATCGCAGCTGACGGCAACTTCCAGCCGGGCCAGTCCCGTTCCACGCAGCCGCCGTGCTCGGGCGGATCATGGCCAAGCCTTGCGGTAGCCGCAAATGCGGCCAGCCTTGACCGCCCCTGCGCGCGGCGGCTGCGTGATCGGTGGCCGGGACGGAAGAATGACCCGCGCGACCGAACAAAAGAATGGACTTACAGCGATTTTCGCAGTCGTCGTCTCGGTCTGAAGAAATCGCTTGTCCATCTCATCCGTCGAGTGCAGCTTGGCGCGATGCGCGGCTGGGAAGCTCATGTAGGCGAGCACGTCGGTTTCGGCCTCGTCGAGGAAGGCGGCGAGCTTCGGGAGCTTGGGGCGGAGCTGGTCGGTGATGCGCCGCCATTGCGCCCGCGCCTCCTCGGCATGGTCCTGGGCAAAGGCGGTGGCGATGAAGGAGGAGACGACGCGCCGGCCGCTCTTGCCGGCATGCGCCAGCGCGTTGCGCATGAAGTGCACGCGGGGGTCGTTGAAAAAGCTGCAATTGGCTGATTCCGTTCTCGTCGGCGATTCGCGATTGGCGGAGCAAACGAGATGCTGGGGCGCAAGGAGCGGGATCAGTTGGAGCTCTTCATCACTGGCTCGCTCAGACAGCTCGTCCCAGATGAGCACGTGCTGGCACGGGTCGATCGTGTGCTCGACCTATCTTGGCTAAGGGAAGAGGTCTCCGACCGCTATAGCGCGAACGACGGTCGGCCGGGCGTCGATCCGGAGGCCGCGGTCCGCCTGATGCTCGCGGGTCTGCTCACCGGCATCGTACACGATCGCAAGCTGATCCGAGAGGCTCAGGTTAACATCGCCATTCGCTGGTTTGCTGGTTATGGCCTGCATGAGCGGCTACCGCACCATTCCAGCCTGACGCGCATCCGCCAGCGCTGGGGCGAAGAGCGATTCCGTAGGATCTTTAAACGCACGGTCCAGGCCTGTCTGAAGGCCAAGATCGCAACAGCCGAAGTGGTTCACATCGATGCGTCGCTAATCCGCGCCAACGTGAGTTGGGATAGCCTCACCGAGCAGCATGCGGTGGATGTGCTGAGCGAAAATCAAAGCGAAGATGAAAGCGAGGATGAGAGAAAGGGCCGGCAAAGCGGGAAGTACAAAAAGGTCTGCACGACTGATCCCGATGCGACAATGGCTACGAATGCCCGAAACCGGCGGCTGGAACCCGCTTACAAGCAGCACACTGCCGTCGATGACAAGGTCGGTGTCATTCTGGATGTCGCGGTCACGACTGAACAAACGAACGAAGGAGAGATGATCGAGCCGCAAGTCGATGAGATCGAAGCGATTACGGGCATCGACATCAAGGTCGTCACCGCCGATGCGGGCTATGCCTACGCTAAAGTCTACGGCGCGCTCGAGCGGCGCGGCATTGATGCCCTCATCCCAGCTAAAGCCGAACCAATCAAGAGTCGCGTACCGCTCAGACGCTTCCGGTACGATGCCAAGAACGACATCTTGAAGTGCCCGCGAGGACGTATCTTGCGCCCCGCGCGGCCCATCAAGCACGGCCGTTTCTTTTACGCGAAGGCGAAGGATTGCACCCGGTGTCCGCTCAAGCGGGATTGCCTATCCAAAGGGCGGGTTAACAAAGCGGTCGTTGTCGGTGACCATTATCCGGCACTGCTGCGCGCCCGCCGCCGTCGCGAGCGATGGAGTAAGCAGGATCGACATCTCTATCAACGCCATCGCTGGCGCTCAGAGGGATTCCACGGCGAAGCCAAAACTTGGCATGGGCTGGCGCGCGCCGTACGGCGCGGTCTACCGAATATGAAGATCCAGGCCTACCTGACGGCCGCCGCCATCAACCTCAAGCGGCTGGCAACCGCTCTCCTTGCGCTTATTCTGTCTTGGATTGTCCCTCAAAATGCGTTTGCGGCTTCAGATCGCGCCGTAGCGCGGGCTTTGACGCGAGGGCCATGATAGGCCGGTCGCTGCATCGCGCGAATCTATGGGCCACTTCTTCAACGACCCCACGCGGCAGCGCTGCCA
Source organism: Bradyrhizobium sp. T-12 (assembly GCF_058314695.1). Lineage (NCBI taxonomy): Bacteria > Pseudomonadati > Pseudomonadota > Alphaproteobacteria > Hyphomicrobiales > Nitrobacteraceae > Bradyrhizobium > Bradyrhizobium sp. T-12. The sequence continues at coordinate 800,026 of NZ_JBZFQJ010000002.1, forward strand.
GGAGGCGTTGAGCACCTTGGCCACGGTCGCCTTGATCCCCTCGTGGGCGTCGGAGACCACCAGCTTGACGCCGCGCAATCCCCGCCGCGCCAGCTTGTGCAGGAACGCGGTCCAGAACGTCTCGGCCTCGGACGGGCCGATGTCCATGCCGAGCACCTCGCGCCTTCCGTCGCTGTTGACGCCGACCGCGATGATCACCGCGACCGAGATGATGCGCCCGTTCTGGCGCACCTTCACATAGGTGGCGTCGATCCACAGATAGGGCCAATTGCCCTCGATCGGGCGGTTGAGGAAGGCCTTCACCTTGTCGTCGATCTCACCGCACAGCCGCGACACCTGGCTCTTGGAGATGCCGCTCATGCCCTTCGCCTGCATCTGGTCGTCGACCGAGCGAGTCGAGACGCCGTGGACATAGGCCTCCTGCACCACCGCGGTGAGCGCCTTCTCGGCCATCCGCCGCGGCTCCAGGAAGCCGGGGAAGTAGGAGCCTTTGCGCAGCTTGGGAATGCGCAGCTCGACGGTGCCGGCGCGGGTCTCCCAGCTCCGATCGCGGTAGCCGTTACGCTGGACCTGCCGCTCTTGGCTCTTCTCGCCGTACGCGGCTCCGGTCAGGCCCTCGACCTCCAGCTCCATCAGCCGGTGGGCAGCAAAGCCGATCATCTCGCGCAACAGATCAGCATCGGGGATCTTCTCTACGAGCGTGCGCAGGTTCATCATGTCGTCGGTCATCGGTGGTTCCTCGAGTCAGGTTGGCTGTCGCAATCCAAACCTTACCGACGAATCATCGGTGACCACTCGCAAAGCCGCTCGCTCGCTACAGCGCTATGGGGGAGCGCGCGTCGCGAGCGGCTTTGCTAATGAGCTACACCACTCCCTGGGACACGACCCCACTCTCGTCACTCCGAGATTAAGGAGGTAAGCCAGTTGCGAGTACCGCGTCGGAATCCAACGCCAAAAGGTGTGACGTATGCGCAATGCAAGCAAAGATGGTGTAAATGCTCGCCTCTCAGCGGGTAGTCGCAGGAGCGCCGGCTTGCCCTATCTGCCTCAATCAGGCCGTTTCAGCTGAAACAAGTTGCCTCGACCTGTACAACCCAAGTGGCGGCTGCAAGGTACCTTGCCACCTCATGCGGCAAGGATTCAGGTTGTTGATTTTGCTGGTATGTTGGAACGTGGTACTGTCGATCGAGGTGTGCCAGGAATATCGGAGCACGGTGATCTTCGGGCAGGCGAAGTCCTGAGCGGGAAGTCTGGGCTGGTCGCGCTCGTTTGCGGCTTTGTTCTCTACGTCAGGTTGAATTGCCGAATTCGGAGGGGTAGCTCGAGAAGAAAGCAGTGAGGGCCCGGGTCATACTTGTGTATACCGGAGCGGGCCTATAATCGGAAGTCCGTAGGTTTTGGGCGAGAGCAGTAATCGGCCCTCATCCCGGACCAAGCAGAGCCGTTATAAGGCCGAGAATCTAGGTTTTTTGGATTTGCCATGGTTCTGTTTGAAAGGATGGCACGTGAACGAGCGCTTGCAAGCATCGCAATTGGTGCCGGATCACAACGAAGCAGTGGTGCTGATTGTCGACGACGATGCCTCGATACGGAAGGCTCTTACGAACCTTTTCCAATCGGCGGGTTTGAAAGTGAAGGACTTTGCCTCCGCCGCGGAGATATTAAAAGCGGACCGCCCCGAGGGGCCGAGCTGCCTTGTGCTCGATGTTCGGTTGCCTGGATTGAGCGGTCTCGAGCTGCAATCCGGTCTCGCTAGCGCGAATATGCATACGCCAATTGTTTTCATAACGGGTCATGCGGATGTTCCAATGACGGTACAGGCAATGAAAGGGGGGGCGGTTGATTTCCTGACAAAGCCTTTCCGCGATCGGGATTTGCTTCGCGCAGTCCAGATTGCAATCGAAAGAGATCGACAAAGGCGAGAGCTTGAGAAGATGCGAGCCGGCGTGCGCTCACGCTTTGAAGGTCTGACGCAGCGAGAGCGTGATATTCTGACGCTGGTTGCGTCAGGGCTCTTGAACAAGCAAGTAGCGGGTGAGCTCGGCCTCGCCGAGATCACCGTCAAAGTCCACCGTGGCCAAGCCATGCGCAAAGTCGGCGCTAAGTCGCTCGCCGATCTCATAAGAATGATTGAGTTGCTGGGCCTGTCCCGCTCAAATGGAAACGTGCAAACCTGAGTACGAGCGGCGGCTCTCGGTTGGATAGCGCTGCAGCTAAAGGCTTTCCGCTTATAATGCCTCATCTCATCTCGATCATTGACGATGATCCGTCCGTTCGTGCCGCCACGAACAACCTTCTGTCCTCTCGCGGCTACGACGTTCAAGTGTTTGCATCCGCCCCAGAGTTTCTACGCTCGGAGGTGCTGGCTGCCACGTCGTGTGTAATCGCCGACATCCAGATGCCTTTCATGAACGGGCTTGAGCTGCTACGGCAAATGCGAAACGACGGTCGTCAAACGCCGTTTATCTTCATTACGGCCAATGCAGAGAGATCAGTTCGCGCCCGCGCAATCGAAGCTGGCGGTATTTGCCTTCTCGCTAAACCATTTACCACAATGACATTGATCAACTGCCTCATTGCAGCGCTCGAAGGACTTGACGACACAAGGAAATGAAAGCGACCACTCTTTGCGGAAAGCACCTCAACGGAATTGGTGAGTCTGAGATAATCGCCTGCACTCGCGGTACACGTTACGTCCTAATCGGAACTCTTGCAATTGCGATGCACGCGTGCGTTGACGGAGGCTCCTTGATGTTCAGTGCAGTTAATCTTGGCGGCCAAATCCTGCCGACGCGCTCATCTTACTGCGCAGTTTCAAGTGAAAGCTGTTTCCAGTTGAGGCGCTCGGGCGAAGTCGCACATCGTTGATCATGAAGCGGTCGCCGAACATCTTCGGCGGGTTTAACTCTCGGCCCTGGTCCCTAAAGGCTGAGCGTGGGCGAGTCGTACGCTTCCGGCGTCCGCTTCCTGACTATTGCCGAATAAGGGAGATTCGGTGGGCGGTGCGTCTTGAACGCGAATGCGATGGTTTTCCCCCTAAGGCGAGAAGTGGCCGTCAAGTTCGGAATGTCGGAATGTCGATTAACGTTCACAATTTCGGGGTTGCGGAGACGCGGGGAGCGCGCGTTCGGGCGTGATCTTCTTCCCGACTGTTGAAGCGCCAACTGTCGATTCCGCTTTCGATAATATCCTAATGAAGGTTCAGGTGGTCGAGCGGCGCGGTGGTCATCTTGGTGTGTCCGCAAGGACGCTCGGCCATTCCCGACTACCAGATTGGTGGTCACCAGCACGAGTGCGCTCGTAGGCGACCGATGAGGTGGAACAGGGAGCTGATTACCGGATTGGGCGAATGGCAGATTGCCGAGCTCGTCGAGAACAACGAAGTCCAACCGGGTCAGGTGATCGGCGAGCCGTCTTTGGCGGCCATCGCGGACCTCGGCTCCTAGCCTGTTGAGGAGGTGGACGTCCTTGTAGAAGCGGCCACGGGCGCCAGCGCGGACACAGCTGCGGGCAATTGCGATCGCGAGGTTAGTCTTGCCAGTCCCCGGGGCAACCAGCGTTGGCCGATGTCTAGGAGCCCGATTGAGATCCTCCCCGTTCCATCCGCAATGCGCAGCGTTAGTCGTCGTTGTCACCTTGCAAGCGGCTTGAGGGTGAGACCGATTTAGTTATCAGGCAACCTGATGGGATGTTAACGCTCCTGCCGGCATGGACGGTGCACCACCGCGTCCTTCCGATTGATCCCTGCTCCGCGGCTTGCGGTGGACGGTCGCTGGAGGTGCGCGCTCTTGTCGACGCGGTTTTATCCTCCTCTTAGGGTTATTCGTCCCATTTGTGGGGACGTCGTCGTGGCGAGCGCGTCACCTCACAGGGAGATCGGTTCGAGAGCCCTCCAAGATGCAGCAGCATTCCGATTGAAACTTGCCAGCAACGCTGGAGCTGTTGAAGGAGCTTCCTACCGAATCGCTCACCGACGGGGTGACCGACGCAAACGACATGAGGAGGACAGCGGTGAGCAAGAACACGCCTGAGCACGCTCCTCGCCGGGCCATCGTGCACGTTCGTCAGTCGGCGGACGACCAGGTTATCAACAACCGAGTGGACCGCGCCGGCAGTAAGGCTTAGGTGACGGTGCGCGGCAGCTTGGCTGGAGCGAGGTGAGCGTGATCGACCATGATCTCGGTCGCTTTGGTGGTGGCACCGCGCGTCGCGGGTTCGAGAAGCTGCTCGCCGCATTTGCGAAGGGCGAGTTGGCGCCGTGGTTTTGATTGAGGCCTCTCGGCTGGCCCGCAGGGCAGGCATCGTTATACACTCCTGGATTGAGACCACGAAGCAAAAGGCGCGCAGGAGTGAACTCTTCCATACGATATCTCACGGTCTCTCATGATCGGATCGAGAACGACCTAGCGCGACGGTCAGGGTGAGAGCGTATGTGGAGGCTCCCGAACGTGCGGTGGTTGCCCCGTGCAAATTCGCCCCCGGGGGGAACGGAGGAGAAGGCCGGCCGTGGAGCTGGCCGGGGTTGCGCAATGACCGGCTCCTTTCGTTACTAGGCATTTGCGACGTCGTCAGTTCGTGCTGTGCTGACGGCCGATGCAAGCAGCAGCGCGTTCGCCTGCTCGTTTCGCGAAGAGTTAAGGCGACGCTGAAGGGTTAGTAGGACCTTGTAAAATAGAGTATCCTGCGTGCAGTTTGGACAGAAGCTCGCTGCTCATCCGCCATGGTTCGGCTCCGCATCATGTTTGAAGTGCGACGGTCACACTAATGACGGGAACGATCAAGCTACGTACTCCTTCCCGGGTATTCAAAGCTCGAAGACCGCTGTTTTGATCGACGCGTCCGTGCTTCGGTAGCGCCAGCGGAAGGCCCGACGAAACGTGCCGCAGGGTGACCGTACCCCCGCCAGAGGTTCGTCAGGATCAATGGAGCGTAGCGTACGTTTGCCTCAGGCGGCAGGGCTCCATTGTCCGTCCCCCGAGTTGACACCCGGATGACGCGTGCCGAGCCACCACCTTCCGGCCGAGCTATTCGGGTCCTAAAACAGGATCAGCGTCGCCATAGCTTAGGAGTAAGACATCATTCTTTGTCCTCGCTCTCGCAGTCGAAGCGATTCTGACGCATGCTATTCAACCTTTCGAACACTGATCGCTCATTCTGGCCATAGAGCTTAATGCCAATGATGACTTCTCGCAGATGTGCTATATTGTAGCGTTTGGTTTGCTCGACCCAGCGGTCGAGCGTAGCATCGTCAAGCGATGGCTCCTTGGCTTTGAAGTAGGCGCGGCGGGTCTGGGCGGACGACATACCAACTTCCATGATGGTGTCAAAGCGAGAAGGGCGATCGACAAAGCGCCTGTCCAGACGGTCAGGGTGGTTGGTGGTCGCAACGTGCAGCACGTTCGCAGTTTGCGCGTTGCCATCGAGCAACGCAAGAAAGTGCTCAGCGCCCCATCTTTCCACGAGCTCGTCCAGATCCTCCATAACCATGACCACGGGCCGCTCGGGCTCAATGCGACGCAGCAGACCGACACACGCGCTAGCCAGTTGCGGGCGATCGATAAAGACAACTACGCCATTATGATCTCGGACAACGACCTGTGTCATTTGTCCGATTGCGCAGGTCTTGCCACTACCGGGAGGGCCCCACAGGAGCATGCCGCGCTTGTGCGTGAAGCCGTACTCGACGTACTCCTCGCGCAGAGCCCAGAACTTGTCGAACTCGACCAAAAGCCTCTCCGCGGCGGTGTCCGGCAAGTTCAAGAGCGTGTCAGTTACAGTCGGCACCTTTTCGAAAAAAACGGTGCAACTATTTTCGCGGCAGCGATAAGCACCTGCTGGCAATTCCAAGGAAGCGTCAGAGACTGGGAGGAAGGTCGTGCCGCTCCGCGCCCACAGCGCAGCATTAAGATGGAATTCGTGATCCATGTACTGGTCCACGCACTCGTCGACGCACTCGTCCACGCACTCGTCCTTGTTCTCGTTTACGGAGAAGGCCTCTTTCATGTACTTCCTCGATTGTTAGATGGAGTGTCAGAGTAAAGGGGTAGCAATAGTTGTGCCATCGCAAACGAGGTCCGTATAGCGACCGCGATCCTGACCGGCGGCAGTCACGTGGCTGGTGAAGGGAAGGCTTATGTATTCACCCGTTGCGACACCGATGTGTGGCTAATTCGACAGACTTGTCCGAAATCGACCAAGCAATGCCGCGGCGTTCTTGTTTTCAATGAAGTATCACTTCGGCATTCAGTGGCCTGGCCGTTGCGAGCAGTTGGGCGGTCTGGCCAGACTTATCCTCGTGATCGTGGGTCGACACATTCTTGCCTCGATTCCGTTCGGCGGGCCGAACTGTGTTTGGTCGCTCTTCGAGTACATGCCCATGATTAACGTTATGGCCAAATGCGCAGAGCCCCACACTGGGTGCTGCTGCAAGTCTAGTGTCCTGAACCAGAGCATTGGATCGGCAGAAGCGCTCGATTGAATTGGTCCATGGAAATGGTTTTGGATCGGCGTTGTGCCGTTCGATGAATGAAGCGATGTCGGCCCTGACGGCGGCAATGCTCCGATAGACGCTGCGCCTGATGTTCTTGTCGGTCAGGAGCTCGAAGAAGCGCTCCTGATTGAGCCATGACGAGCTGGTCGGGGTCAGGTGCACATGCCAACGCGGCCTTTTAACTAGCCATCGCCGGATCAGCGGGGTCGTGTGCGTGGCGTAGTTGTCCATGACGAGATGGACGTCGAGCCGGCGCGGGCTGGGTCTCGTCGAGGAGCTTGCAAAATTCGGCGGCGCGGTGAAGTCGGTAGCACTTGCCGATGACCCGTCCGGTCGCAATATCGAGGGCGCGACCAGCGAGGTGGTGCCATGCCTTTTGTAGTCATGGCTCCTTCGGGCCGGCTGGCCAGGTCGCATCGGCCACATCGGCTGGCTGCGATCCAGAGCCTGGATTTGGGATTTGTCGCTCACACACGGGACGATGGCGTGCTGCGGCGGCGAGACGTAAAGCCGACGACGTCGCGGACCTTGGCCAGTAGGTACGGGTCTGTCGAGAGCTTGAACGTCTCCATCCGATGCGGCTGGCCCGAAGGCCCGCCAGATGCGTTGAACCGTCGACACCAACAGACCGCTCGCCTTTGCCATGCTGCGGGAGCTCCAATGCGTGGCGGGGCAGTTCTCCAGCGTTCGCACGGTCACGACTTCGATTCGGACATCATCAACCGTGCGCGGAGCCCCGGAACGCGGCTCGTCGTGAAGCCCGGCCACGCGCTGCTCTACAAAAACGGTGGCGCGACTTGCCTACCGTCCCGCCGCTCCAGGCGCAGCTTGGCCGCCACTTTCTTGTTCTGTCCTCCCTCCGCGCAGGTCAACACAATCCGGGCTTTCAGAGCCAGCGCCTGCGCCGTGTTCCGCCGCTTCGTCAGTGACGTCAGTGCGGCACGCTCATCATCGCTCAATATCAGGGGCGCAAGTAGCTGGACCGACATCAAATCCTTCGTCGCTATTCCAGCACCCAGCTCTGGCACAACCAAGCGAATCCAATGCGATTTTACGATTGCGAACTTGTGAGTCAGGACAGTAGTCATCTGGAATGCAAGTTCGTCACCGCCGGCGAGCTCGCTCGACGGCTCACGGCTTTGTTATGGGGGCAAAGATGCTTTCGGTCTCGATCAATGGATCGTGGATACTGCGAGGAGCGAACTGGCCTCGCTTGCGCAAGAGATCGACCGCGACATTGCAGCTGTCGCGGAGCCATCACCCAACCCTAGAGCACTATCCCCATCGACGGGCTCTTATGGTCCCTGCTGTCCGGAACGGAATCTCCGCATCGATAAGTGTAGCCTCTGCCGAGATTAGGTTGCGGCGCGGTGAGTAGGCCTCGGTGTGCTGACGTCGAGGCTCGATGTGGACGGCGGTAACTAACACAAGTCCAAATAGCGGCCGATCGATCAAGTTGCACGGTCGTCGGCGGGCTCTCTTTGTCAGGTGCGGCAGTTGCCGCGCCGTTGATGGCCGCAAATCAGCCGGCCTGGATGTTTAATTCTCTCTTCCTCAGAACAAGGAACCGGCACCCGGCGGCACGCCGCACCCGGGTCATCAGGGTCCCAGGGAGTCTCCCGGGCGGGGGGCTCCTGCGCGCCTTCCGGTGGGCCCTCTTGCGTGCGGGCTGAAGCAGTGCCTACCAACAAAAGCAGTGCGGCCGTAGTCAAAAGCGCGCGTTTCATCCGGTTTCCACTAGAACAGATACGAGAACTCCACAGCCAAGTATGCCATCCCAGGTGCTAAGGAGTAGCCGGCGTTGGTTCACCAGAGGTCTCGACTTCATTCCAGGATCGTACAATGTGACGCTAGGTGCGATTCAAGCCTTTTCATAACGGAGGCACAAAGTATCAACCTGACATCGCTTAGGTCAGCGCTCCCGACGGCATCGAGCGGGAGGGCGTGATTGCTGCCGGCCCCAACGTAGTGCCCGTCCTGGCGATCGGCCTGGCTTGTCGAAGCTCGGCGAACGCGTGACATAGACGCCGCAGGAGATTCCAGCTCAGCTACCATCTCCACCATTGTGCGGCGGCTGGTCTTGGCCATGAACAAGGCCCAGTCGATGACGGCGTCCACAGGTTTGCTGATCGCTTCGGTTTGTGCACTCTTACCGAGCTTGTCCGAGATCGCCCAGGATACCGGAATAGCGCCAGCACGGCGATCAGCAAAGCATGCTCTGCGTGCTCCATGCGTCCATGTGCGGTCATGAGTTCTTCGTAACTCGACAGTCACTCGCAACAGGCATGGATAGTGTTGCCGGAGCATGTCGGCGCCGGAGATGCACCTGGATGCAGACCTCGATCCGGCACTGGAGATGAATGCCGACGTATACCTGCATGACTGACAGCGAGATGGCCAAGACATTCCTCGACAGAGCGACGCCCCGGAGTGCCTAGACGCCACGTGTTCCATGCGTTCTCTTTTACAATTGCTTGCCGCCTGGAACGTCGTTATCAGGTTCGAATAAACTCACGGACATATTGGTCATCGCGGAGCCTGATTCTCCCGATATCGACGGCATGTTCGCCTCCTCTTCCGAGCTCCGCTAATGGGCCTCCTGCCCCCGCCAGCAAGCGAAGCTGGTAAGGGGCGGCAAAGACAAGGAGCACACCATGTCTCAGACACCCAATACCGCGATCGCCGTGATCGGCATCGATATCGGCAAGAACTCGTTCAACGTCGTCGGCCACGATGCGCGCGGCGCCATCGTTCTGCGTCAAAAGTGACCGCGTGGGCAAGTGGAGGCGCGGCTCGCAAATCTGCCGCGTTGCCTGATCGGTATGGAAGCCTGCGTCGGCGCACATCACCTGAGCCGCAAACTCGCATCGCTTGGTCACGATGCGAGGTTGATGCCGGCCAAATATGTCCGCCCCTATAGCAGGGGACAGGAGAACGACTTCAATGACGCCGAAGCGATTGCCGAAGCCGTGCAGCGCCCGACGATGAAGTTCGTGGCGACCAAGACCGCGGAGCAACTGGATCTGCAGGCGCTGCACCGGGTGCGCGAGCGGCTGGTATCGCAACGCACCGGCATCATCAACCAGATTCGCGCCTTCATGTTGGAGCGCGGGATCGCCGTGCGCCAAGGTATCGGCTTCTTGCGCACCGAACTGCCCACCATCCTTGCGACGCGCGCCGATGCCCTGTCGCCACGCATGTTGCGTGTCATCGAGGAGCTGGCAGGCGACTGGCACCGGCTGGATCAGCGCATCGATGGCCTCTCCGGCGAGATTGAAGCATTGGCCCGTCAAGATCAGGCATGCTCGCGCCTAATGACGGTGCCTGGCATCGGGCCGATCATTTCGAGCGCCATGGTGGCCGCGATCGGCACCGGAGACGTATTCTCCAAAGGCCGCGACTTCGGCGCTTGGCTTGCCCAAGCAGATCTCGACGGGAGACCGCACGATCCTCGGCAAAATCTCGAGGCGCGGCAATCGCTACCTGCGCGTTCTGTTCGTGCAGGCGGCGTGCGTTGTGCTGGTCAGGATAAAGAACTGGGAAAGTTATGGGCTCAAGTCCTGGATCGAAGCCGCCAAAAGGCGGTTGCACCACAACGTGCTCGCGATCGCGCTCGCCAACAAGCTTGCCCGCATCGCCTGGGCGGTGCTGGCCAAAGGACGCGCCTTCGAGCTGACGAGGACTGACGATGCAGGCGTCCGACCCGCTTGATCCTCGCGCCGTGCTGGGCGCGGTCAAGGCGCAGCCTGGCAACGCCGGAGCCAGCCGCAAGCCAAGCGCGACGGCTGGCCTTGACCGCCCCTGCGCGCGACGCGATCGACGTTCTGCGGGCCGGGACGAAGGAACGGCCCTTGGCTCGAACAAAGGAACTGAGCAAAATGAGGAGCAAGCGATGACGTAAGCCCCTATCAATAATTTCCAGCCGAGGTCTGCGAGAGGATGAGACGAGATGGAGGTTCGGTCTTCCCGGCGCATGCGAACACTGGTGACCCGAATGGTCCAATCGAGGCCTGTCCGCTAACGAGAACGCACGCGCGCTGATATCCATGGTGGCCGGAGCAAATGCTCCAATCAAAGGCCGGATACATTGATGCAAGACCGCTCACCGCCAGCTCGGCGAAACCACTTGCAACGCACGGCCGGACCATACATCGGGGTCATTTATATTGCTCCTTGCTATAGATCCGCTTCACCAGTAGCCGACAGTTTCGTCTCGCCGGTCGGTCACAAATCCGGGCAGTCGTACTGGCGATAACAACAGTGGCGTCCGTAACAACCGTGCCTATAACCGTGGCAGGGATATGCGCGGAACGGGTACGACCGCGGGCCGGTATGGTACGGACTGCAGCCATAACTGACCGGAGGGTATCCATAAGGCGGCTCCGCATATACGCAATAAGGGCCATAACAGCCGCCGCTCGTACTTGCGCCACGGAAGAGTTCGGCTCTTGCAAGACTGGAGATCCTCCGTTCGCAGTTGCAGTGAGAGACAGGGGACATCGTGGTCGTGCCTCCAGGAAAGGCCTGCACGACTCCGACACTCCTCGGCATCGGCGCTGCCGTCGCCAGCTCCAACTGGACAACCATCAGGACTCCCACCACCGTACAGCTCAATAGGGACTTCCAGCTGCTCATCGTTCGACTCCTTATCACGGTCGTTTCGACAGTCGGCTCCAAGATGTCGTCAAAAAGCTCCCGCCTGGCGGCCTGCGCAGCCAGTGCTGCTGATCCAAATATTGGCTGCCGCCAATCAAGTGCCACAGCCACATGATCGCTACGCTACTTTCCTACCCCAATGCCAAGACGTATAGCGCTTGCTTGGCGAACGAAAGCAGCACTCCACCGGCTGCGAGAGCGGCCACGCAGAGTGCCAAGATCACCGCGCGCTCCATGCTTTACCGTTTTAGGCGGTCGTGAGCGCCCGAAGGTGGGATCGGTCGAACAGTATCTTGGATAATGGACGTATTGGTCAGCGCGTAGCCTGATCTTATTGATATCGACCGCATCTCGAGCACGCCTTCTCCGCCATTTACAATTCCCCTCCAGGGCCAAATAAACCTCCCCGGAGTAGCTCCGGGCAAGCCTCTCAAGGAGAGGATCAGCAAGTCCGATGCCATCGGCGGGAGCATGACAGTTCTGACACGTATAAATGAGTTAGGGGATTCTGAGCACCATTGCGAGAGCGTCGCGACGCCATGTTAGTGCGACAACTGTCCCGAGTCTGACAGACGGGGACGTCAGTTGCGTTCTGGTGTTGATCCCATAATCAGACGTAGCACAGCTGCCCTCACTCTACAGCAGGCCTGCCGCTTCAGCTGGAGCATCGCGTTCCTCGCACCGTCGCCGCCATCGGTCAAAACGAGCAAACTGTGGCGCCTGAGCCGCTCGTGCAAGTCGCGTCCCGGTATAGGCAGCGTTCTTTGCTGCCAGTTCAGCGACAACCGGCGGCCACACTCGCTCGCGGACATCGAGTCAATCGCGCCGACGGGCGCCTAGTGTCGCGCGACGATCAGGATGGAAGGCAGCGTCAATCAAGGTGAGAGAGTTTCGCTGGGCTCGTGACGGAGGGAGGGCGTAGCCCGACCGGAGTTACGAGCCCAGCGTCGGCGCGATCCCGAGGAGGACCGCGCCGACTGGTGATCGCGGCCGGCGGGGTTATGCAAGTGGTTCTTCCGCCAAGAGGAATCACTCGCTTGCCCGGCCGACACATCACAGATCACCAGATGAGATGGGATGGTTGCCGCCCTCCCCAGACGGCATCGTAATGTGCCAAGAACGCAGTGTTTGAACCCCGAAGCGAAGAGGACGGCAAATTGATGGATACGGTGATCGGAGTGGATCTAGCCAAGAATGTGTTTCAGCTCCACGGGGCGTCAATGGCGGGACACTTGAAATTTCGAAAGAAACTGTCGCGGCTTCAGTTTCGGAAGTTCATGGCGGGCCACCCATCGGCAGTGGTGGTGATGGAAGCCTGTGGCAGCGCCCACTATTGGGCACGGGAGATGGTCAAGCTCGGCCATGAAGTGAAACTGATCGCTCCGCAATATGTGAAGCCTTTTGTGAAACGCCAAAAGAACGACGCGGCTGATGCCGAAGCAATCGTGATCGCGGCACAGCGCCCCGAGATGCGCTTCGTCGAGCCGAAATCGGAAGAACAGCAGGCCAGGGCAGTGCTCTTTCGGGCTCGGAAGCGCCTTGTTCATCAGCGCACCGATCTGGTGAATGCGCTGCGTTCTGTTCTCTACGAATTCGGCCATATCATCCCGCAAGGAATCGAACAACTTAAACGCATTGACGCAATCCTCGAAGATCCGAACAGCGATCTACCAGAACTGGTCCGCGAGGAATGTCGGAGTCTCATTGATCAGATCGCCTACAAGACGGAGCGGATCGATGCCAAGGCAGAGCAGCTCAAGAAGTTGGCGACGCGGACGGTCACGGCGCAGCGGCTGCAGACAATGCCGGGGGTCGGCCCGCTGACCGCACTCGCGATCGAGGCTTTCGCGCCCGACATGGCGGCCTTTCGACGTGGCCGAGACTTCGCGGCTTGGCTCGGCTTGGTCCCACGGCAACATTCCTCAGGGGGAAAGGAAAGGCTCGGACGCGTTTCGAAGGAAGGACAGGCGGACATTCGCCAGTTGCTCATCGTTGGGGCGATGTCGCGGCTGAACTGGCTCGGGCGCAAGTCGATCCCTAGCGGATCCTGGCTGGCGCAGATGCTGGCGAGGAAGCCGCGCATGCTTGTGGCGATCGCCTTGGCGAACAAGATGGCTCGGACGATTTGGGCCATGCTCACCCGGAAGGAGGATTATCGGAACCCAGCGCAGGCAGTGACGGCATGACTGCATGCAGCACGAAATAGCCTGACGTTGGCGAAGGGGGTGTGAGAAGGCGACGACCCGAATGGGCGCAACGATCGAACAGATCTGGATCAGGAAACCAGCTAGAGCCAAAGAGCCGACGTGCTCGGAGATGAGAATTGGACCTGGTCCGCGGATCACCATACCGGCCAGCGGCTTCTGAAAATGCCGTAAAGGAAGGCCTGACAGAAGACCGCACTCGATCACACGCCAAAGGGTCAGAAACTTCTTGCATTGCGGGCGGCAACCACAGAAGGCTCTACATGAAGTACCGTCAGACCGATAGCCCGCCAGTGGCGGCGGCCAAGGCGTCATTCAGTGCGTCGACCGCCTATCGGATCGAGAGAGATCCCCGATTTCCATCGCAAAGGAAGGCGCCCCGCGGCCGGCAACGACCGGACCCGTTGAGCGAGGTGTTCGAGACCGAGATCGTCCCGATCCTGAAGGCGGCACCTGGCTTACGCCCGGTGGCGGTGTTCGAGGAGATGCTACGGCGTCATCCGGATCTCGGCATCGGTATCCGTCGTACCCTGGAACGTCGGATCCGTGCATGGCGGGCGGTCCACGGCGAGGAGCAGGAGGTGATCTTCCGCCAAACCCACGAGCCTGGCCAACTCGGCCTCTCCGACTTCACAGACATGGACGAGTTGGGTGTTACGATCGCGGGTGCTCCGTTGGATCATCGTCTCTATCACTTCCGTTTGGCCTATTGCGGGTTCGAGCACGCCCACGTCGTGCTTGGCGGCGAGAGCTTCGTCGCCCTGGCGGAAGGCCTGCAGAATGCCCTCTGGTCGCTCGGTGGGGCGCCGCGGGAGCATCGGACCGACAGTCTGTCGGCCGCATTCTGCAATCTCAATCGTGATGCACGGGACGATCTGACGCAGCGATACGAGGCCCTTTGTGCCCATTACGGCATGCGGCCTTCCCGCAACAATCGAGGCGTTGCTCACGAGAATGGTTCGATCGAAGGGCCCCACGGTCATCTCAAGCGAGCAATCGCGGATGCCTTGCTGCTGCGCGGAACTATCGACTTCGACGATCTTGCCACCTATCGCGGCTTCATCGACGAGATCGTCAGCCGCCGCAATGCCCGCAACGCCAAGCGGATCGATAGCGAGCGCGTGGTGTTGCAGGAGCTGCCCGATCGGCGCACCTCCGACTACGAAGAGGTGATCGTCCGCGTGACCTCGTCCGGCGGCTTCACCCTGCGCAAGGTGTTCTACACGGTGCCATCGCGCCTGATCGGTCACCGACTGCGGGTGCGCCTTTACGACGATCGTCTCGACGTGTTCGTCGGGGGCACCCATCTCGTCACCTTGCCGCGTGGGCGGCCGCATCCCAATGGCAAGTACGACCAGGTCGTCGATTATCGGCACGTGATCCATTCCCTGCGGCGCAAGCCGATGGCACTTCTCAATCTGGTCTACCGAGATCAGCTGTTCCCGCGGGATGCCTATCGGAAGACCTTCGATCGCTTGCGCGAACGCTTGCCGGACAAAAAAGCCAGCCGGATCATGGTCGATCTCCTCGCGCTCGCTCATGAACGCGGCTGCGAGGCCGAACTCGCCGATCAGCTCACCGCCGATCTCGAGGCCGGCCAACTGCCCGACCTCAACCGGCTACGTGCTTACTTCGCCCCCGATCCCGCCAACCTGCCGAACGTCGTGGTGCAGCTCGTGCCGCTTGCGACCTACGAATGCCTCATCGGTGCCGCCGAGACCGGAGGTGCCGCATGAGCGTAACGAACACGGTTGATGCCGCGCGCCTCAATCTGCTGCTCAATGAGCTCCGTCTGCCTGCCATCAAGGTGCTGTGGGCGCAATTTGCCGAACAGTCCGACAAGGAAGGCTGGCCGGCCGGCCGCTTCCTCGCGACCATCGCCGAGCACGAGATTGCCGAACGCGGCCGCCGTCGGACCGAACGACACCTTGTCGAAGCACGTTTGCCCACCGGAAAGACCTTCGACAGCTTCGACTTCGAAGCCGTGCCGATGATCTCAAAGGCGCAGGTGATGGCGCTCGCCGCCGGTGACAGCTGGCTGGGCAAGGGCGCCAATTTGCTGTTGTTCGGCCCGCCCGGCGGCGGAAAGAGCCACTTGGCGGCAGCGATCGGCCTGGCCCTCATCGAGAACGGATGGCGCGTCCTCTTCACCCGGACCACCGATCTCGTGCAGAAGCTCCAGCTAGCGCGACGCGAGCTTAACCTCGAGGCGGCCATCAATCGTCTCGATCGCTTCGATCTCCTGATTCTTGATGATCTCGCTTACGTCACCAAGGATCAGGCCGAGACCAGCGTGCTGTTCGAGCTCATCAGTGCACGCTACGAGCGCCGCTCGATGCTGATCACCGCCAATCAGCCATTCGGCGAATGGAACAGGGTCTTCCCGGACCCCGCCATGACCCTGGCCGCTATCGATCGCCTCGTTCATCACGCCACCATCGTCGAGATGAACGTCGAGAGCTATCGCAGACGGACCGCCCTCGAACGAAAACGCGGTCCCGGACGGCCGCCATCGCACGCGACACCCAAAACCGTCGCTGATTGACGCTGCGCGACAATCAGAGTTCAACAAAACTCTTGCGCGCGACAATCATCGCGGCAATCATCATCAGGCCGCGACACGCCTCGCCATCCTGATTGCCGCGCACTTCCTACCCAGATTGCCGCGCTACAGCCTAGATCAAGCCCCCATAGTTACACGCTCACAAGACGTGGCTTCGTTCGATCCAGCGTCAAATAGGTCCCGTGCTGGACTTGCGGCGAGATCTGCGAGCGAGCGTCGACAATGCCGGCTCATACGAGGAGTCCCCACCGCGCCCTGCCTCCCGCCCTGGCACCGATACGCTCGACCAGCGCTCTTCACACGCGGCCGGGCCGAGTTCTTACTTGAAGAGCGTCGCCCACAGGCAGCCGACCATCTCGCGTGCAATGGCGGTGGTGACGATCACCCCGGCTTTGCTGGCCGCCGACAAGGGGTGATAGAGGATGCACAGCTTGACCTGGGCTCTTTGCCCGCTTGTTGATTGGTCGGCGCGATTAGGATGATCCCTAAGTTGCGAACTTCCTCGCCGCGCACTCCTTGGGCCATCGCAACCGAAATCGTTGCCTTGTGTACATCCAGCCCTACGAAAATGCTATGGTTCATCAGGCCCGCTCCCCATGCTTGGGGTTCGGCGCCGGACCATCCGGCGCAACCCTCGATAGGAGCTTGCCGCGGGGCCGCCCGTCACCTCACAGGGCGGACAAAGGGTCTAGGGGATGCTGAGGTCCTCTGCAAAGGTTCGGCCTGCCGCACTGGTCCTGAGCTCGTAGCAAATTCGTATGCCTTCGGCTAAGTCGCTTCTTCCGGCTTTTGCGACCGCGCTGGCGTGTACGAATACGTCCGGACCTCCGTCATCCGGTCTGATGAAGCCATATCCCTTTCTTGCGTTGAACCATTTCACGATACCTGTTGCCATGTGTCGAACTCCGGCGTCTTCAAAAGCTAACAAAAAGTACGCACTCAGCCAGCGAAGCTCATGCCGCACGCAAGGGCGCTGTAGAACAATGTAAGATTGCGAAAGAAGGTAAAAAGCCGTCGGTATGCCATACAATTGCGTATCTCACTTGATGCGCTCGCTTGTGCTCCATGAAAAGTGCGATCGCGGCGCGACAAGATTGCGGACTTTGGTGCACTGTCAGCTTGCCGTTGCTCAACGCAAGGCGTCATTATCGCATGTCCGAGCGACGCAGGTTGGAAGAAGAGTGAAAGGTGGTGGTGACCGTCATTCGCCGTCAGGCGCACCGCTCGGCGCAAAGCGGTCGAGCAAGTGCGCCGGTCGGTTTGGATGAGATCTACGGCGGTGAAAGCGGACACGGCGCTAGTGGGGGCAGCTGTGGCCGCTCGCATGGAATCCAAGCGAGAGCTCATGTCGCTACTTCGGATATAAGATGCACCGCCGCTTGCGATTGCAGCGCCTCGGCGCCAAAGTGTTGGCAGAAGTATCCTGACAAAAGTCATCGAGCACCTGTTCTCGCGAGAGACCAATGCATCTATTCTCATTGGCCGTTAAGCAAGTAGCGTGCCGCGCCTTATGACAACGGGACCAACTGCCGACTAGGTTGCTCTGCCGTTTTGGTTCTGGTGATGTAGGAGTGTGGGAGAGACTATGCTCCTGCTCGCAGCATTGCCTCGGCCGCAGAACATTTGGGCCGTTGCCCAGAAGCTTGAGAGTGACGCTCAATCTCCTGAGATAGGTCCTGGCGCTATGAGGGAGAGGCTCTTGCCGCATGTAGGCGGTCCATGACGGTATGCGCGGCAGCAGTTGCAGCGCCCATGCTGCCATCGTTGGACATCTAACATGGGCAGCTGGCGCAAAACTAACAATAATCGTACTGCCTGGTGTTAGATCAAGCGCACCGTTGCTGAAACCCGGCGGACGCGCGCTTGGCCCGACAAGTGGCGCGGACGATCTCGGGGACCGCGAGCAGGCCTGGAGCACTTCGGGATCAGGTGCGCGTGCAGGATCGATTGCACCTCGTTCTTGAGCCGCGCGATGCCGCACGACCTGGTAGCGCCGCGCCGCTAGCCGACGCTTGCGTTCCGTCTCTGCGTCAGGCGTCCGGATCTGCGGCAGGTGCCGCGGGCGCCTGCAGACACGCGAGTGTGCCGGCATCGATCTTGTCGGTCTCGACTTGAGCCTGGGCGATCGCCTTCACCTGATGCGAATTGGCGACAATCACGCGTGCCACGAACGACGCCAGAACCGGCGACACCGCCACTCTGTTCGCGGTCGCTTCGACCACCACCGCATCACTGGCCAGCAGGGTCTTGCCAAAACCGTCCAACGCAGTCCGCGTCTATATCAATACGGCCCGCATGTCGGAGGCTGCCATCCTCCCAAACCACCACCTCTCCGAGGTTCGGACGTCGATGTCAATCACCCGTCGCACTTGCACCTCCTGCCAAATCAGACCACATGACGGGAGCTACGGGCGACACGACAACTACGGATGCGCGCTCTCAGCGCAACCGGGCTGGTCGCAGAGGCGGCCAGCTACTAACCCGAGCTCGTGGCTGATCGTATGCATCGGCCTGCCCGCACCTTGGTGCTCCCGGTGCCTCTCTCCCGATGGTTGCACCATACGCCACTATCTTGAATATCGCAGCGGGACATCGGCACCGAGAAACTCAAATACCGGTTACCAATCCGATCGAGCGCCTCAACGGCAAGATCAAGCGGCGATCCGAGGTCGTCGGCATCTTCCCTAACGGAGACGCAATCGCCGACCTAATCGATGCGACCCTGTCGAGCAGAACGACGAATGTGCGGTCCAGGCGCCCGCTACATGACGCCGGAAAGCATCGCGCCATTAAGCGATGAATTCATCGTCGGTCTGCCCGACGTGGCAGGCTGATGCCTTCCGACCCGCCTGCCGGAAAATCGCAGGTAACCTACCGTCAGCTACACCATGCCCCGGCAGGGTGCTGGCAGCGGAGCTTGCGTCAATTGGATCGAACGTCTCTTCGTTTCTCAGCATTTGAGGCGCGGTATCTACCCGTCGAGGAGCGGCCTAGGCATCAACACGGCGATCTTGTGAGACGAAGTGTTCAAGCGTCCCACAGGATGCTCGCCGATGGCATCTTATGGTTCATCAGTGCAGGGTTGACCAAGCAATTTAGCGGCAGAGCTCCAATCGATGCTTCGGATGCCCTGCTTAAACCAGTCAACCCATTTCTTGCTTATGAAAATCGCGTAGCAGCCTGAGAGAGGATCACGCTCACGCGGGGCCATCGGGGCTGCGAAAGGATGCAGCCGTTGCCCCTGAGCCTAGCAGAACGGCCGTCGGGGCGACTTAACGCCCCAATTGGCCGTCTTCAATCTAAGGGCTTTAGGCGGTTGGGGGCAATCCCCGGCGCCTAGCAAGCTTGATGGTCCTGCCTGACAGCTCAACTATGCGTTTCTCCGCCGCTGTGAACGAAATCCTTCAATAGGATCAAGCCGCCTCCGTACGGTCTGGGGAATTGAGCGGAGTCGTTGAGGAAACATAGCCGAGAGCAGCTTGCTTCTGGCGCCGTCGCTCCACGGACGGAGGGATGCCCATTTTGCCACGGTATTTTGCGACCGTCCGGCGCGCTATATCGATCCCAGAGGAACGCAATAGCTCGACGATTGCGTCATCTGAGAGCACTGATGCTTGGGCCTCGGAGTCGATGAGCCTCTTAATGCGGTGGCGAACAGCCTCTGCCGAGTGAGCCGTCTCGCCGACGGCTGAAGCAATGGATGGTTTGAAGAAGTATTTGAGCTCGAACCGTCCACGATTGGAGGCCATGTACTTGTTGTTCGTTACGCGTGAAACGGTGGACTCATGCACCCCCGCGGCGTCGGCCACTGCTTTCAGATTGAGGGGTCGTAGATGCTCTACGCCGTAGGAGAAAAAGTCATGTTGCTGACGCACAATTTCGCTCGCAACTTTCAAGATTGTGTTCGCACGTCTCTCAAGTGAACTTACCAGCCAGCGTGCATCAGACCACTTATTGGCCAGGTAGGCCTTGTCATTACGGTTGCGCATTTTGCCCTTGAAATCGCGATAATAAACCTGATTCAGCGAAATGCTGGGAAACGCTTCACTGTTCAGCTCGACTACCCAATTGTGGTGATGACCCCGGCGAACAAAGACATCTGGGATCAAAAGTTCCAGGCGCACCGAACCAAACTTATGTCCCGGCTTCGAGTCGAGTGACCGAAGTTCCGCAATCATATCGGCGATGTCCTCATCGCTCTCTCCGCAAACGCTGCGCAGGGCAGGAACCCCCTCAGGTACAAGAGCGAGGTTCTCAACCAGTGCCTGCATCGCTGGGTCATAGCGGTTGCGCTCGCGCAGCTGGATCGCGAAACATTCTTTCAAAGAACGAGCGAAGACGCCAGGAGGGTCAAACGTCTGCAATGTTGCCAGAACGAGATCAACATCTGTTTGCGAGGCCCCCAGCCGTTTGGCGGCATTTCCTAGGTCTTGCGGCAAGTATCCGGCGTCATCGACGAGGTCGATTAGATAGCGTCCGATGAGTCGCTTTGTGGGCGACGTCAGCGCGAGTCCGAGCTGCTCGGTCAAATGATCGCGGAGGGTGATCTCTTTCGGTACGCACGCCTCTAGATTATAGTCTTCCTGACAAGATCGGCTGCGGGACGCCTCTGTGCCGACGTCCAGCCGATCTTGGTCCGAATTCTGAGGAATGTCCTCATCAAATGGCTCGGAATGAAGATCGTCAAGCTCCGGGCTGGGCGCCGCGTCGAGCTCGGGGCGAGTGCCAGGGTCTACGCTCAAGCCGTCTTGTTGGCTATTGTCGAACGCGTCGCTGTCAAGATCACTAGCGTCGTCCGGACCGCTGGCTTCGCTGAAGAGGTCGGTCGTTGTTCCGGCATCCTCTTGCGTCAGCATGTCTATGTCGCGCTCCAGCAATGGATTGCACTCGAGCTCCTCCTCCACGAAATCAGCCAGATCGAGATTAGACAATTTCAGCAGCTTTATCGCCTTCGCCAGGCGCGGCGATAGTACGGCTGATTGCGATTGCCGAACATTCTGCTGATATCCCAGGCTCATTGTAAGGTCTCTCCCCGGCTGATGTACGGCGTCTGTATGCGAGTTACCAATTGATGTTCGGCACGCAGACGGTTGTGGATATGGAAGCGCAAGGCGATCTCCCGCCCTACAGGCGCAGAGTCCCCTCTCGCTCTATCTTCATAGAATGTTTGATGGCCGCCTGTGGGGAGGCCAAGGATGCGGCCTGCTGTTGATAGTCTGGTTCTGGTGAACCGAGACGAGGGCGCCACGACAATGAACTGTCCAGTTGGCAAATAGAATCTGCGTTCTGATTGCCAGAGGCCATAGTTTTTGCCGGGTTTCGCATCGAAGTTGTCGCGGCGACCTACGCCGCAGGCGTGTGTCATCGTCCGGCCTTTCCACACAATACGTTCTTGGCCTGACACGATTGGCGCGCCTCGATTGTTAACAGGCGCAGGACCGGACTGCTTACCGGCGGTGGTCGCTCCAGCTGAAAAAAAGCGAGGGCTTTGTGTCCCGGCGGGGCCCGGGCTGAGGTAGAGCGCATATAATCGCTTGGTGCTGTCCCCGCCGAGGGTGGCATAGGGTCCGGAGCGCTTTTTGCAACGCTCCGCTTGCCGCTGCGGTCGCAGCACCATCTTGGGAACGCGTTCCCAGAGGCGAGCTCTTCCGTGCAAGGCCGTATTTGGCCAAATTCTGGCTCGGCGCAGTGGGTCGCCCGTTCGAGTGAACCGGGCGAAACACGTCGCTCCATCGCAGGTCTGGGGCGGCAAGTGCCGGAGACCGGGCAGCAACAACGCGGCGTGCCGGACATCATTCAACGGACTGAGCAAGAGGCCTCCCGAGATCTGTTCAGTGGAAGCATCAGCAAGAGGTGTGCCAAGCCAGTACGCCGGATGCCGCTCATGTCCCTTGTTGATGATCTCAGGTAGTGATGCAGTACGACGGAGCTCGCTGCGGTGTGTGAACTAGCGGCCCGATCGACCTTTGTGGCAACCGCAACAATCAAGATGGGCGACATCGAACAACGCGGGATGGAGGTCTCAGGCAACTAGCGCGCCATTGTTTAGGTGCATCGTCCTGTGCTGCCGCAACACGCCCAAGCCGCCAGCGAGATGCCGGGCGGCGCTAATCGTGAGCTATCTCGTGGTACAGCTATTGCTGCGACGATGACAAGCCTAGCGCGAGGAGCAGCTCTCAAGAAGCAGCCGGATGTCGAGCGCGCGAAGCGGCTCGTCGTCTGATCTAATGCGGCGCCGGGTGAGTTAAAGCAAGTGATCTCGCACGTTGGGCCACGGCGCATGTCAATCAAAGTAATGAAGTGTGGGGGATCGAGCTTTCGTGATGCGGAGGCGTACCGCGCTGTCTCCAGACATATAGTAGATAGGCTTGCAAATGACGCGCGGCAAGTCGTGGTCGTCGTTAGCGCGATGCACGGCCAGACGGACGTACTGAAGTCTCTAGCGCTCTCTGTGAATGAAATCTGCAGCACCGTTGCCTTGGACACCGTCCTGACAGCGGGAGAAATGATTTCCGCTGGACTTCTTGAGGCAGCATTGCAAAGACACTCGGTGCCGACATCATCGCTCTTTGGCTATTCGATTGGAATCAAGACATCCTTGGTTCTAGGTAGGACGGTCATCGAGGAGGTCGACAACAAACCGCTGCTAAAGGCGCTCGATTATGGCCGCGTGGTAATCCTTGCCGGAGCGCAGGGTCTGGATGAAGGTGGACGGGTCTCAATGCTCGGCCGCAATAGCTCGGATTTGACTGCGGTAATAGCCGCCGATATGGTGGGAAGTGGCGTTTGCGAAGTCTACTCGGATGTCTGTGGCATCTACTCCGCCGATCCGAGGATTGTGAGGCAAGCAAGGCTGCTCCCGACAGTCTCCTATGCCAACGCAAGTCGGATAGCACGCTGCGGGGCGAAAGTGCTTCACCATGGCGCAATCGACTATGCTGCCGGCCGGAGAATAGCCATCTCCTGCAAATCGTTACTGCCGAATGAGATGGCCGGTACTTTGGTGACTGACGCAGGAGGCGGGGTTTGCGTGGTCATCAACCCGTCAGCAACACGGGTTGCATTTCAAAGCGTCTTCGAAAAACGTAATGCTGAAGACGTTTTACGAAGGCTTGGTATCATGTGGATCGATCTCGAGCAGGATGAAAGCCCCGAGGGGTATTTGACGCATGACGCGGAGGCCGCGCTTACCGCTCTGCATCGGGAAGGCATCCACCCCGTGAGGAGTGCGCAGAAGATTGTTGTTTTAGCGCTCACCGGGTCCAAGCCAAAGACATACGAATTGCGAGATCTTGAGGCCGCTTCTTACTGTGCTCAGAGGGTCCATGCAGAGCTCCGCACTAGTGGGGTGGAAGCACCTCACTAGCCATCACCTCCTGATTGGCGATATACCGCGCTGCAGGTCGGGAGAGCCGGCTACTCACCGCGGAAATGAGTCGTCAGCGGCAACTTCACCTCCCTTGTAGAAGTCTTGAGATGGCTTGTCACGATGACCATCGCCGAGCGGACCGATCCTTCGATAAGTGCATTCCGCTACTGGGCAGTTGAGTTACGCAACGCCAGAACGCACGATCTGCCAGGTGCCTGCCAGGCAAGTGATGCGCAACCAATTACCGCGCGCCCAACATGCAAACGGCCTTCGTTAGCCTACTGGTTCTGTAGCCGGGCTCACCGTGAGTGCGGGCGGTTAGCGTATCCGTATCCGAGTCCAGGTTGACCTGGGCCGCAGTGTGATGCGGGTAGGCGACCTGCCCGACGACTAGGCCCGTCCCCAGGGAGCTAGTCGACTGAAGCTGGAACATGTTCAGGGAGAAACAAGAGTTAGACGGTCGTGGTACTCGAAGTGTAGCACCAGCGAGATGCGGAACAGGTGCTAGCCTGCCGCGGTGATCAAGCGTCTGGCGTGAGGCCTCGCCGAGGCAGCGAGGCCCGATGCAGATGTCATGTCAGAGCGGGGCTGCTTCCGCTAAGCTATCTTCAAAGATGTCCAAACCCTTAGTCAGCGTCTCCGGGTCGATCGTTAGCGGAGGAAAGAATTTGATGACCTCGTCCGCCGGGCCGCATCGTTCAATGATGAGGCCCCTATCGTACGCCTTGCGTGCTGCAGTCTCAGCGAGGTGAGTATTTCGGCAATCAAAGCCGAGCGCCATTCCGCGGCCGCGGACAGTGAAGTGGTCTCCATGCGCGCGCGCAATAGCATTAAGCCGGTGACGCATCAGCGTTCCCAGTCGATAAATGCTTTGCGAAAAGATCTCAGTGCGCCAGTAGATATTCAAAGCTGCAGTTGCAGAGACAAGCGCTAGGTTATTTCCTCGAAAGGTGCCCGTGTGCTCTCCCGGTTCCCATATATCAATTGCCTCTTTGATCAACAACATGGATAACGGCAGACCATATCCACTTAAGGACTTCGACAATATTACGACATCTGGTGACAACTCGGCGAACTCAAAGCTGAAGAAATCGCCAGTACGGCCGCAACCCATCTGAATATCGTCGACGATAAATATGGCTCCAATCTCTGCCGCTAGGGCTTGTACGGATCGTAGCCATTCCTTTTGAGCGACGTTGATGCCGCCCTCCCCCTGTACTGTTTCAAGGAGAATGGCGGCTGGCGCATCGATGCCGCTGCTAGAGTCCAGCAATATGTTCCGCAGGTGCTCCGCCGTATCAATCTCATCTCCAAGATAACCATCATAGGGCATTATCGTGACGCCGGACAGGGGGACTCCACTGGCTTCGCGAAGAAAGCGACTGCTGGTCGCAGCCGCGGCGCCGAGACTGAGGCCATGATAACCACGTGTGAATGAAATGATGTTGTGGCGCCCGGTTACTTTACGCGCCAGCTTCAATGCCGCCTCAACGCCATTGGCACCTGTAGGTCCAGTAAATTGAAATCGATAATCCAAGCCCCGCTCACGAAGAATAACTGAGTTGAAAGTCTCCATAAAGTCGACCTTGGCCGGAGTGGCCATATCGAGGCCGTGAACGACAGCATCAGATCCCAGATATTCTGTAATAGCTGCCTTTAGCTGATGATTGTTGTGGCCGTAATTGAGCGCTCCAGCCCCGGAAAAGAAGTCGATGAACCGTTCGCCCGTCTCGCTTAGCAGAAAGGGCCCGCGCGCATGACTAAAGCACGCTGGGAAGAGACGCGAGTACAGGCGAACGTTGGATTCCAACGTTTCTAACGTTCGAAGAGTACGTGAGGGGTCGGCAGAGTTATTCATGATCGCACCTTCACTTTGTCCATGAATATGGCTGGTGCACGTGACATACTCCACCATGCGGAATATTAAACCTCTCAGCGTTGGTAGTCCCTCGTCGAGCGAGGGAGAATCGTCGAGCCGGTGCGACGCTGTTGCGGTTTGGTCAGGAGGCCATTCACTAAGCGCGGCTTGAATACGGCTGGCATGCGCACTGTTGCCGATGCCGGACGGCTCGCCGTGGCAATATCAAGCTTCCAACATCGAGCTTGAGGCGGCGATATAGGGACTCGTCGGAGGCCAGACCGTGATCGCCGGGCGAAGCGAGCCTAATTATACGCAGCCCTCATGGATCAAGAGAGCTGATAACACCTATTGAAAGGCCGACGGCGATACAGGACGATGACCCTGGACAAAGAGCCCCGGCAGGCGCCGGGGCCCTCGATCATTGATTGAGAAACTGAGATCCTTATTTGCTCGCGAGTGGCCAGCCAAACTTGTAGTTGAGGCGGGCGGTGACGAGATCAAAGTCCTGACGAATGCGGTCGTTTCCTAGTCCTGTTGCGAAGCTAACGTCACTAGCCGGCATGAACACGTGGTCGTACTCGATGCCAGCTGACCAGTTCGGTGTTAGGCTAATCTCAAGACCGGCACCGGCCGTACCTCCCCAACGTGTGGTATCCGCGTCGCCCAGAAAGCCAGCCGAATTAGTGATCCGATAAGTGCTCCCTACCACAGCCGCGCCCGCTTTGGCGTAGAGCAGTACGTTGCCGGCCGAATAGCCAATCTGGCCGGTCAGCAAGCCGAAACCGTCGATGTTTGTGTGATTGGTGGTGCCCGGGTTGGCAATGCTAACGTTTGAGCCGCTGAGATCGGCCCAGTTGCCCAGCCCTTCGAGTCCGAGCACGGTATTGCCGAATTGCCAACGATATCCAATCTGGCCCCCTACTGTGCCGCCGGTTGCGTCGTGAGAGCCCTCGGGGATAGAGCCGAGAAAATCCCAGGAGTTATGGCTCGAGCCCCAGCCGCCATTGACGCCGGCATAGAAGCCGCTCCAGTCGTAGAGCGCGATGACAGCCGGGCTGGGCGTCGGCGTATTCGGAAATGCGGGACGCGCGGCGAGATCTGCGGCAGACGCGGACGTCGCAGCGGCCATCGCAAGAATGCTCGCGCAAACGAGTGACTGCTTTTTCATTTCGGTTGTTACTCTCTTTAATGGCCCCCAGTGTGGCCGTTGTATCAGCGCTTACGCGAATTGCTGTACCTGAAGTGCAACAGAGCTCGACGATAGCAGAGCCGAACCTGACGTAGTGTCAGGTTGTGAAGAGATAGTGCGAGCATGGCGCGCAGGCGTCGGAATTCGAGGCGAACGAAGGCGCCTGCGGCGCTCGATGTTGCGTGTTGGCTCGTGTAGCAAATGATAGCTGACAGTGCGTGCCGGCTGCGGCCCGGATGTATACGCCGTTATAGGCTTTTGTTGAATGCGGAACGAGAGCGCGTAAGCGCTTAGCGAGAGCGGATAGCTGTGCGAAGAAGCGTCCGGCTTGGATCGAGGTTTAGATGGGATTAGACGGCAAAAAGGATGTCCATTTGGACGTCTCATCGGCGAGGTCGGTGAGCCGGCTGGAGGTTCTTGGAGGACCTTCGGGGCGCCGCGTGCGTTCGGAGGCTGAGAGCCGCCTCGCACGGCGGCAACACGCCTCGCTCCCGAAACTGCCGTCGCCAATCGTAGATCTGCTAGCGCGTCGCTCCGTGCTTGCGCGCCCCTCGGCCACCGCGACACGGGATAACAGACTCTCGGCGACTTATCCGAGTCGCATCCGACATTCGCGCCGCTGATCGTGGGAGATGCGTCGGAGGAGTGTCAAGTTCCGCGATCAAGCTTGAGACGCCGCAATCGACGATGTCGTGTTGCAGACGGATACGGCGACAGATGGCGAGCAGCTGTCCGGGGTGATCCGCAAGGTGCGAGCGTCACGATGATCGCGGCCGCTGCTGATAAGAGTTACATTGCAACCGGCCGATCGACTTCCACTGTCGCCACGATGGGCTTACGGCGAAGTGCAGGAGATACTTCGTCTTGATCCATTCAGCGGAGGCGCCTTCGCGTTCCGATCGAAACGAGCGGACCGGATCAAGACTTTTGTCTGGGATCGAACGGGCCTGGTGTTGGTGCACAAGCGTCTTGAAGGTTGCAAGTTCGTTTGGCCAACGATCGCAGACGGCGTGATGCGGATATCACCGGCGATGTTCGCGGCACTGTTCGAGGGGCTGGATTGGAGGTTGGTCCGCCCGGAAGAAGCACGGCGCCCCCAGGCGGCGGGATAACTGCGGCAGAATGACTCGGCAGCTATTTTGAGCGTGGCACGCGCGGCGGCGATGTGCTCGAAATAGCGCATGAGCATCGCGGCGCTGCGCGACGAAAATGAACAACTGAAAGCCCTTTTGGCGCAAACGCGGGCGGCCTTGAGCGAGCATCAGGGGGCGCTGGCGGCGTCGGAGGAAGCGCAGCGTCGGCTGGAGGTCATCCTCGGCGAATTGCGGCGCGACAGGTTCGGCGCGAAATCCGAGAAGCTGCGGCCAGATCAGTATCATTTACCGTTGGAAGACGTGGAGATCGCGCAAGGCATCCTGGACGCGGCGCAGGAGAGAGCCGAGGCTGTGATCAAGGGCCGATCGCGGAGCGTACCGGATCAAGGTTCTCATCGCAATCGCGGCTGCTTGCCTGCCCATTTGCCGCGCGTGGAACGGATCATCGAGCCTGCGAGCACGCTCTGCCCGTGCGGTTGCGGACCATGACGAAGATCGGCGAGGACGTCAGCAAGCGCCTTGACGTGATCCCGGCGCAATGGCGCGTGCTGGTCACACGCCGCCCGAAATACATCTGCCGCCGCTACTCCGGCACTGTCGTGCAGGCGCATGCGCCGGAGCACGTCGTACTCAGCGGGCCGCCGACCGAAGCGGCCATTGCGCACGTGATCGTCTTGTCGCGCGGCGATCAGGATGGAAGGCAGCGTCAATCAAGGTGAGAGAGTTTCGCTGGGCTCGTGACGTAGGGAGGGCGTAGCCCGACCGGAGTTACGAGCCCAGCGTCGGCGCGATCCCTAGGAGGACCGCGCCGACTGGTGATCGCGGCCGGTCGGGATTATGCAAGTGGTTCTTCCGCCAAGAGGAATCACTCGCGTGCCCGGCCGACACATCACAGATCACCAGATGAGATGGGATGGTTGCCGCCCTCCCCAGACGGCATCGTAATGTGCCAAGAACGCAGTGTTTGAACCCCGAAGCGAAGAGGACGGCAAATTGATGGATACGGTGATCGGAGTGGATCTAGCCAAGAATGTGTTTCAGCTCCACGGGGCGTCAATGGCGGGACACTTGAAATTTCGAAAGAAACTGTCGCGGCTTCAGTTTCGGAAGTTCATGGCGGGCCACCCATCGGCAGTGGTGGTGATGGAAGCCTGTGGCAGCGCCCACTATTGGGCACGGGAGATGGTCAAGCTCGGCCATGAAGTGAAACTGATCGCTCCGCAATATGTGAAGCCTTTTGTGAAACGCCAAAAGAACGACGCGGCTGATGCCGAAGCAATCGTGATCGCGGCACAGCGCCCCGAGATGCGCTTCGTCGAGCCGAAATCGGAAGAACAGCAGGCCAGGGCAGTGCTCTTTCGGGCTCGGAAGCGCCTTGTTCATCAGCGCACCGATCTGGTGAATGCGCTGCGTTCTGTTCTCTACGAATTCGGCCATATCATCCCGCAAGGAATCGAACAACTTAAACGCATTGACGCAATCCTCGAAGATCCGAACAGCGATCTACCAGAACTGGTCCGCGAGGAATGTCGGAGTCTCATTGATCAGATCGCCTACAAGACGGAGCGGATCGATGCCAAGGCAGAGCAGCTCAAGAAGTTGGCGACGCGGACGGTCACGGCGCAGCGGCTGCAGACAATGCCGGGGGTCGGCCCGCTGACCGCACTCGCGATCGAGGCTTTCGCGCCCGACATGGCGGCCTTTCGACGTGGCCGAGACTTCGCGGCTTGGCTCGGCTTGGTCCCACGGCAACATTCCTCAGGGGGAAAGGAAAGGCTCGGACGCGTTTCGAAGGAAGGACAGGCGGACATTCGCCAGTTGCTCATCGTTGGGGCGATGTCGCGGCTGAACTGGCTCGGGCGCAAGTCGATCCCTAGCGGATCCTGGCTGGCGCAGATGCTGGCGAGGAAGCCGCGCATGCTTGTGGCGATCGCCTTGGCGAACAAGATGGCTCGGACGATTTGGGCCATGCTCACCCGGAAGGAGGATTATCGGAACCCAGCGCAGGCAGTGACGGCATGACTGCATGCAGCACGAAATAGCCTGACGTTGGCGAAGGGGGTGTGAGAAGGCGACGACCCGAATGGGCGCAACGATCGAACAGATCTGGATCAGGAAACCAGCTAGAGCCAAAGAGCCGACGTGCTCGGAGATGAGAATTGGACCTGGTCCGCGGATCACCATACCGGCCAGCGGCTTCTGAAAATGCCGTAAAGGAAGGCCTGACAGAAGACCGCACTCGATCACACGCCAAAGGGTCAGAAACTTCTTGCATTGCGGGCGGCAACCACAGAAGGCTCTACATGAAGTACCGTCAGACCGATAGCCCGCCAGTGGCGGCGGCCAAGGCGTCATTCAGTACGTCGACCGCCTATCGGATCGAGAGAGACCCCCGACTTCCATCGCAAAGGAAGGCGCCCCGCGGCCGGCGACGACCGGACCCGTTGAGCGAGGTGTTCGAGACCGAGATCGTCCCGATCCTGAAGGCGGCCCCTGGCTTACGCCCGGTGGCGGTGTTCAAGGAGATGCTCCGACGTCATCCGGATCTCGGCAGCGGTATCCGTCGTACCCTGGAACGCCGTATCCGTGCCTGGCGGGCGATCCACGGCGAGGAGCAGCAGGTGATCTTCCGCCAAACCCACGAGCCTGGCCAACTAGGGCTCTCCGACTTCACAGACATGGGCGAGTTGGGTGTGACGATCGCGGGGGTCCCGCTCGATCATCGTCTCTGTCACTTCCGTTTGGCCTATTGCGGGTTCGAGCACGCCCACGTCGTGCTTGGCGGTGAGAGCTTCGTTGCCTTGGCCGAAGGCCTGCAGAATGCCCTCTGGTCGCTCGGTGGGGCGCCGCGGGAGCATCGGACCGACAGTCTGTCGGCCGCATTCTGCAATCTCGATCGTGATGCACGGGACGATCTGACGCAGCGATACGAGGCCCTTTGTGCCCACTACGGCATGAGGCCTTCCCGCAACAATCGAGGCGTCGCCCACGAGAATGGCTCGATCGAAGGGCCCCACGGTCATCTCAAGCGAGCAATCGCGGACGCCTTGCTGCTGCGCGGAACTGTCGACTTCGACGATCTTGCCACCTATCGCGGCTTCATCGACGAGATCGTCAGCCGCCGCAATGCCCGCAACGCCAAGCGGATCGATAGCGAGCGCATGGTGTTGCAGGAGCTGCCCGATCGCCGCACCTCCGACTACGAAGAGGTGATCGTCCGCGTGACATCGTCCGGCGGCTTCACCCTGCGCAAGGTGTTCTACACGGTGCCATCGCGCCTGATCGGTCACCGGCTGCGGGTGCGCCTTTACGATGATCGTCTCGACGTGTTCGTCGGCGGCACCCATCTCGTCACCCTGCCGCGTGGGCGGCCGCATCCCAATGGCAAGTACGACCAGGTCGTCGATTATCGGCACGTGATCCATTCCCTGCGGCGCAAGCCGATGGCGCTTCTCAATCTGGTCTACCGAGATCGGCTGTTCCCGCGCGATGCCTATCGGAAGACCTTCGATCGGTTGCGCGAACGCTTGCCGGACAAAAAAGCCTGCCGGATCATGGTCGATCTCCTCGCGCTCGCTCATGAACGCGGCTGCGAGACCGAACTCGCCGGTCAGCTCACCGCCGACCTCGAGGCCGGCCGACTGCCCGACCTCAACCGGCTAGGTGCTCACTTCGCCCCCGATCCCGCCAACCTGCCGAACGTCGTGGTGCAGCTCGTGCCGCTTGCGACCTACAAATGCCTCATCGGTACCGCCGAGACCGGAGGTGCCGCATGAGCGTAACGAACACGGTTGATGCCGCGCGCCTCAATCTGTTGCTCAATGAGCTCCGTCTGCCTGCCATCAAGGTGCTGTGGGCGCAATTTGCCGAACAGTCCGACAAGGAAGGCTGGCCGGCCGGCCGCTTCCTCGCGACCATCGCCGAGCACGAGATCGCCGAACGCGGACGCCGTCGGATCGAACGACACCTTGTCGAAGCACGTTTGCCCGCCGGAAAGACCTTCGATAGCTTCGACTTCGAAGCCGTGCCGATGATCTCGAAGGCGCAAGTGATGGCGCTCGCCGCCGGTGACAGCTGGCTGGGCAAGGGCGCCAATTTGCTGTTGTTCGGCCCGCCCGGCGGCGGAAAGAGCCACTTGGCGGCAGCGATTGGCCTGGCCCTCATCGAGAACGGATGGCGCGTCCTCTTCACCCGCACCACCGATCTCGTGCAGAAGCTCCAGCTGGCGCGACGCGAGCTCACCCTCGAGGCGGCCATCAATCGTCTCGATCGCTTCGATCTCCTGATCCTTGATGATCTCGCTTACGTCACCAAGGATCAGGCCGAGACCAGCGTGCTGTTCGAGCTCATCAGTGCACGCTACGAGCGCCGCTCGATGCTGATCACCGCCAATCAGCCATTCGGCGAATGGAACAGGGTCTTCCCGGATCCCGCCATGACCCTCGCCTATCGATCGCCTCGTTCACCACGCAACCATCGTCGAGATGAACGTCGAGAGCTATCGCAGACGGACCGCCCTCGAACGAAAACGCGGTCCAGGACGGCCGCCATCGCACGCGACACCTAAAACCGTCGCTGATTGACGCTGCGCGACAATCAGAGTTCAACAAAACTCTTGCGCGCGACAATCATCGCGGCAATCATCATCAGGCCGCGACACTGCCTCGCCATCCTGATCGCCGCGCACCTCCTACCCAGATTGCCGCGCTACATCGTCTCCAAGTTTGGCGACCATACGCCGTTCTACCGCCAGTCCGAGATCTATGCGCGCCAGGGCCTGCGGCTTGATCGGGCGACACTGGGCAACTGCGTCGTCAGGGGGATCTTTTCGAGAGCCCTCCAACATACAGCAGCATTCCGATCGAAGCCCACCAGCAGATGCTGGAGCCGTCGCCACGACCACCGTCCCAGCGGACATCGCCAGTCCGGCAGGCCGGACCAGGAACTTAAAAAATAGGGTTAGGCCTCCTTCGCCTGGCCCAGTCGAACGATGTGCCGTCGACCCAGATACAGTGCAGGATTACGGCGATCTTCCGGGCAACGGCTACCTTTGCCTTCTATCCTGATTGCCGTCGTCGATCGCTTACACAAAACTTCGGACATTCCCCAAGCTGAAGGACAAGCGACGCGAGGGCGCCAAAGTGATCAAGCGCTATCATGTTCCAGCCACGCCCTATGAACGCGCACTGGCGCATCCGAGGTTGAGCAAGGTCGTCAAACGGCGTCTTCGAGAGCTTTATCGCACGCTCGATCCTGTGGCCCTGCTGGCCGAGATGAGAGACGCCCAGGCGGAGCTCGGCACGCGCGTCGACGCCCGAGCGGGCAAGCTCGTGGCAGCAGCCAGCCCACCGGTACCGACAACGAACGCAGCAGCGTTCGCGAAGAGGCTCGGCAATGATGTGCATTTGGGGGAGCAGCGCATCATCCATCGGCGTCTGCACAAGCCATACAAAAAGCGCATGAGAATGCCATCAATGCTCGATCCGCACCTCGCCGACATCGAGCGCTGGCTGGCGGCCGAGCCCCGTCTAACCGCGCTGGCAATTCTCGGTCGCCTCGCTGAACAACGCCCCGAACAATTCGGTCCGCCGCAGCACACCATCGTGCAGCGATTGTTGCGATCGCTCAGACGCAAAGCAGCCGAGACGATCATCCCGCGCACGGCTGAGGGTGCGGCACTGGCCGGTGATCCCGGGACTGGGGCCGCCGCTGCGTGTGATGGGCATTCCGCGACGTCCCCCAGTCCCTCCGATCCTGCGAGCAATGACGCAACCTCGGACCGGCTGACAGTGGGGTCTACATCCGTCAAGCGAAAGTAACATCCTCAGGTGAGGCAATACGGGGGGTCAATATTGCAAACGATGACGTAATTGCGGTCAGCGCTCGTGGGCACGAAAAGCTCCATTAGAATCGAGCTCTCGCAATCAACCGATTCGGAGAACCTGTCATGAAGCAATATGTCGGACTCGATGTATCGCAAAAAGAAACTTCGATGTGCGTGGTCAATGAAGAGGGCGAGGTCTTGTTCGAGGGGAAGGCCAAGTCCGACCCGGGGGCGCTCACGGCACTGCTTCGCAAGCGGGCGCCACAGGCGGAGCGCATCGGCTTTGAGACCGGCGCGATGGCGAGTTGGCTGTGGCATGAACTTCGCAGGGTCGATCTTCCGGTGGTTTGCATCGACGCTCGGCATGCCCACGCGGCCTTGTCGGTACGCATGAACAAGAGCGATCAGAATGATGCTCGAGGTCTGGCCGAACTGGTGCGAGTTGGCTGGTATCGAGAAGTCAAAGTCAAGAGCGAGGAAAGTCAGAAGATTCGCGCGATACTCGTCGCGAGATCCCGGCTCGTGGCCATTCGTCGAGATATCGAAAACCAGGTCCGCAGCCTGATCAAAGAATCCGGGCTGCTGTTTCCACGCGCGATAGGCCTGCAGTTCCGCAATCTGGTCCGTGACCTGTTGGCTGACGGTCATCAGCTCCTCGGTGTGATCGCGCCGCTTCTGTCGATCCATGAGCAGATCTGCAAGCAGCAAAGCAAGTTCGACGATGAAGTCCGACAGCTTGCGAGGTCGGATGAGACGACGCGTCGCTTAATGACGGTTCCTGGTGTTGGTGTGGTGACTGCCTTGACGTTCCGGCATACGATCGATGACCCATCGCGATTCCGATCAGCATCGAGCGTCGGCGCCTATCTGGGTCTTACACCGCGGCGCAGTCAGTCTGGCGAAACGGATATCAATGGCAAGATATCCCGATGGGGCGACCGTCTTCTCCGAACTTACCTGTTCGAAGCGGCGACAGTTCTGCTTTATCGGACGAAGAAATGGTCTTCTCTCAAGGCTTGGGGAATGAAGCTTGCCAAGCGGATTGGCATGAGAAAGGCAAAGGTTGCTATCGCGCGGAAGATCGCCCTAGTTCTTCACTGTATCTGGGTAGACGGCACATCGTTCGACTGGGGCCAGGCGAAGGAAGCCTGATCCGATTTGTGAAGTTCCTGGTCCGGTCCGCCGGACTGGCGATGTCCAGCTGGGACGGTGTTGTGGCGACCTCGTTCATTCGGCTGGTGGCGGCTTGACCGTACTCCGCTGCAGACGTTGAGGCACCCGACCCGGACATCATCATGAGGCGCTGCGCGACCTCGGAAAGGACCATGACCCCAGCGACGACGTCAACCGGTCCGAGCGATCCCAAGCCTGGCCGGCAAACCATGTATCACCCGCGCCCGTGCCGTCTCCGCAACCCTGACCAGCTGCGACGGCACGAGCGCTACCACCTTGCCGTTGGAGAGTTCAAAAATGTGAGCTTGACAATGACACATTACCCGGCCGAAATAGGTACGCATCGTCTCAGCGCCCGCCTGGCACGCTTGAACCGCTTGGCATGGGCGTAGCGCTAATGTTTTATCTGGGCGAACTTGCCCACCCTCGCATAGGACTGGAGTAAACGCACCCGGGTGAGCTGCGCCAGCCGCACCAGCTTCTCGCGCGCTCGGTTCAGAAGCTTGGCATCAGTCCGAAACATCACATTCTTGGGCTGCACCGTCGTGTCGACCATCACCCGGGAGAACTCCGACGGTTCGATCGCCTTGGTCCTGACGGCAACCGACAGGCTCTCTTAGCAGGGCCTGAAGCCGCTCCTCGCCCATACGGTTGCGCTAGCGCCTCAACGACGAGTGATCGAACACCAGTAGCCGGTGCTGGAAGAACTCCTCGCCGCAGAAGAACTGGTAATAGGGGTTCTCCACCCAGCGCTCGCACAGGACCTCGTCGGACAGGTCATAGGTGTGCTTAAGGATCCCGAGCCCTGCGATCAAGCGCGTCGGCAGCGGCGACTGGCTAGGACCGTCCGTGTAGACCATTCCGAACGCCTGCTCCAGGAAGCCCCAATCCACCGTGCGCGCCAGCGTCGCCAGCGAATGCTTTCTATCGATGATCTGATCGAGCAGGGAGCGAAACAGATCCTGCTCGCCGGTCTCGCGCCGCTCCCGTGGCCGCATCAAAACCTCCGCTCATGCACTCCGACGAGCAGAGGATCACGATTGAATTCGACGGAATACCTCATTCGATCTTGCAAGGAAATCGGCCTCGCCATCGCGATTGCCGGCAAAATCAATCGCCGGCATTCCTCGAACTAGCCCGTAACTTCAGGCTGTTCGCGTTACTTCACGGGGGACTAGCTTACGAGTGGCGAGCCGTTGGGTTTACGGTATGGCACAGTCGGGCAGCGTGACCTGGATTTTAGCCACGTGCTAGCCGCCTACTCTACTCGGCTGACCGTACGGAAAGAGTAATTCTGCGCGGGAGTCCAAGCGCGATGGGAAAAACGGCGTCTGTCAGGCGTCTAAGCGCGCGGCATTCTTCAGACAAGCGTCCTTCCAAATAGCTGCGATCGTGCTCTGGCAGCTCGCGTTCCAGGAGCTGGCTGTAGCGGTGAATGCGGTTACGATGACTACGCATGGCAGCCAATTCATCATTGATGGGCATCGGCTCTCTTGGCGAATCCGGCAATATCTGCTGGGATCTCCTGCGAAATCCTTGCCAAAGGCTGGCCTGAAGCAGCGTGGACCCACAGTTGTCTTGCATGTGCCGACTTGCTAAGGGCAAACCGATCTCGTAGCTCGCCCAAACAGACCTCGGAACTGCCCAACTTATTAGAATACCTGCCGCCGAGGAGCGTGGTGCGATACGGTCGCTATAGTGTTGCGTTTGCGACAGGACCCGAGCCTTTGAAGACAGGGGCGGCTCGGGCAGGCTAGAATCCATATCGGATGCGACTTGTCGGCGTTTTGCGCTAACTATCGCCGGAAAGAAGGCCGCCAAAGCGCGAATATTGCTTCCGATGGTGATGGAAGCGGACGTGCTCCCCAACAAGGTTGTTCGGTGCCGCATTGGATAATCACGAAGCGTGGGACTGCTTGCGCCGTACACCACGACCACCGTTGAAGTCAGGCAAGCCGGATGCAGTGGCTCGCAACGGGGCCGACCGGCTGCGCCAGAAGGCGATACTGCCATTCGATGTTGTTGCCTTCAGTGCACTTGTCGTTGTCATGATAGACATTCGTTGAATAGGGTTTGATCGAATGGAATGGAGGGACTTTAGCCATGATCGCTCTTTCCTTGTAGGAAGGGGACTATTGTTGCGCGTGCGCCAACGGCGCGAAAATAGCGCCCTGCCGCTGCGCTGAGTAAATCAACAACCGAGGAGGCCGGGATATTTGCCCGTTGTCATTTAAAAGCGGAATACGCGCTCTTATATGAGCGACGGTTCTGAACGAAGGCCCCGTTCGCTCGCTGCCACACGAGCTATGGAATATGGCCGCAGTACAGATCACATCTACATCGAGCGTCACTCACACCCTCGATTTACTGATCCCATACGAACTTCGCACCCTCCGGGACTTCGCACAGGAATTCGTCCTGGTGTTCCGGCTGCGTCATCCCGGCCGCTAGTTTCGACGCCCGCACCGTGAGCTTACCATCGGGGCTCAGATTGTGACGGATGTATTCAGTCACTGGGAGCCCCGATGGTAAGCTCATGGTGAGGACGGTGTGCAACCCCGTTTTTGTATGACTGTTTTCGTGGCCGGCGGCCTCCTCCGATTCGTAAGGCGGCCTTCGTAATGAGAGTATCTCCCGTCGAAACGCTAAAAATGCTGCTGCAGTCAGCGTTTCATTGCTTAAAGGCCGAACATGAAGTTCACCCCGGAGGCACGCGCGAGCACGGAATCTTCTCCTTGGGTTTAAGAGGCATAGGAGCGGCCTATACAGTAAAGCGACTTGCCAGCAACAGAAAACGGGTGACGAGGAAACCTGCATAGGTAATTGCGCCGGCGGATAACCCGATCCAGACTCCAATTGCACCAAAGACCCAGCTCAAGGCGAAACTGACCGGGAAGCCGATTAGCCAGTACGCAAAGATTGCGAACAGAAGCGGTTTTGCCGTGTCTTTCAGCCCACGGAGCCCGCCACCCGCAATGACCTGCGCTGCATCAGCTACGAAAAAGCTTGAGGCAACCATAAGGAGGGATGACGTCAGTCCGATTGCCGTGTCCGTGTCGTTCAGTGACTTGTTTAAGAAAAACGCGGCGATCCGAAAACGCGTCGCAATGACCCCAACCGTCACAAGCGCAGAGGCCAAAACACCGAGCAGGATCGCAGCCAGGCCTGCGCGCTTGATACCGGAGGCGTCATTGTGCCCGACCGCATGACTGACCCGCACTGCGGCCGCCATGCTGATGCCGAAGGGCACCGTGTAGGCGATTGTGGCGATCTGCATCGTAATCTGATGAGCGGCAAGCGCGCTCGGGCTGATCCTACCTACAAGGAGTGCGGCGGCGGCGAACACGCCGTATTGCATGATGACTGCTACCGAGATCGGCGCTCCGATCAAAATGATCGCTCGTAGGAGCGGCCAGTCGAAGTGCCACAGGTGCGCAAGCACCTGGTAGTCGCGGAACGGGCGGCAAGCTATTGCGGGCCATAGAGCTGCTACGAACATGCCCCAATTTACGAGGGCGGTCGCAATGCCGACGCCAAGAAGATCTAGTGGTGGCAGCCCGAGCTTTCCGAAGCCCAGAAGATAAACAATGGCCGCGTTGACCGGGATAGCGGCCAGGGTAATTCGGAAGATCGGTTGCGGCCGTCCCACTGCGCCCATGAAATGTCGAATGGCCTGAAACCACAGCGCTGGCGTCACGCCCCACGCGAGTCCAAGCAGGTACTGCTGAGATAGCCGTGCTGCGCAATGTTCCTGACCGAGGGCGAGCAGAACTTGTTCGCCTGCCGTACAAACAGCCATAATAGGCAACGAGAAAAGCAGGGCCAGCCAAAGCCCCATGCGCAGTGCACGCGGCACATCGGCCGCACCCTTGCCGGCAAGAGATTGTGCCGTCAAAGGTGCGATCGGCGTCAGTAACCCGGCGCCGAACGTGAAGCTTATGACATACAGGGTGGTGGCCAATGCTGCGGCCGCGAGCTCCCGGGGCCCAAGACGACCAACAAAGGCAAGATCCGTCGCCATCATTGCGACCTGAGCAAGCTGCGCCAGTGCCATTGGCCAAGCCAACACCGCGGTCGCACGGAGCTCGACAGCGAATCTACTCAAAACCGTTCGTGTCCTTGGATTGCGACGCAAGGCAGAAAGCTGCTTCATTTGGTGTATTTCGTGCTCGGTGAAGACGCCTGCCCGCCTCGAGCCCACGGTCCCGCGATGTTGGGCGTCGAGTGCAAAAGGTGTTGATTCTGTAAAGAAGGTAGAACCAGGTGCGTCGCAGCCCTCAGGATACGGTGCCCCGGTTCGATGCTAGTGCCGTCATTGGTAGGCCCAAGCGAGCCTGTGTCCGTTGACAACGAAAACGCGATCAACGTGCTAAGGTGCATGTTGGTTTGGAAGAAGACATGATGAACGTACGGAAGCCGCCATAGTGAGCGCCGCGCGCTGGTGCGTCTCTCTCTCCAAGAAAGTATCGCTAACGCTGTCCAGCTAGTCTTGAGGTTAAGTGCGCAGTGTAGGATGCGCCGAAGTGCCGTAAGGTAGTGCTCTGTCATTGGGGCGTTTTCTACCGTCCCGGCAGATGAGCAAGTCCTTTCAAAACCTGTGCCACAATGAAAGTCTGAGTGAATTTGCCGAAGGGAAGGCGCCATGAGGCGGACAGCTGTCGCATCTGCGACAGTCCCCGTTGGGAAGAGCGGGGCTGCTGGGTCACTCAGGGCTGGCACTTGCGGTCAATCCAACCAGCCGCGCAGAGTGTCACGGTCAACTCTTTGTGGTCCAAACAACCTAACGATTAAAGCCTCAAGTCAGCTTCGGGCCATGACCTCCTGCGGTTCAAAGCCTGAGGCGGCTGTAATAATAACTTGAAACCAGTTACTGAGTAGTATCTAGGTGTTTCTTTCGGGTTATTCGCAGTGCCAGTTCGGCGTTTGCCTCGCAATGTTAAACGTGAATAGCGATTTGGCGCCATGCAGCTTGTAGTCATGGCTCCTTGCGGCTGGGTGGCCAGGACGCATCGGCAACATCGGCGCGCTGCGGCCCAAAGCATGACTTGAGGCTACTACTGTGTGTCCGCACACGAAACGATCCTTGGGGAGCCCTAAAATCCGACGGCATCGCGAATGTCGATCAAGACGTACGGATCGGTCGAGCCTGAATCTCTCTGATCCGAGGCGCGGGGAGCCGGAAGGCCGGCGAATGCGGTGCATGTCGATACCGGCCGCCGCTGGCCTTTACCGTGCCGCGAAAACTCCGATGGTTGGTCGTCTTGGGGCAGTTTCCCTCGCGCGATCACCGGCTTCGATGCGGGAATCGGGCGCCGCCACTTCTCCCATTTCGGACTTCAGGTCCATGTGGTCGTCTCCTTCTGGTTCTGCCCTCTGCAAGAAAGCCAACACGACCCGGGTTCGCAGCTAGCCTGCACTGTATTTCGACCCTCGTCAGCGACTTCAGGTCGATCTCCATCATCATCATGATCGCGATATTGGGACAACCAAGTCTGTGGACCGACATCAGATAAGTCGTCGCCGGTCAGTAAGCCGATTCCAACACATCGAATGGGATTGAGTTTAGTTCTCCGATTGCGAGCTTGTGTTGCAGGAAAAGGGGGCCGACGCGCCTTGCCATAATGTCGACGCGGGCTCCAGAGTGGTGAAGCCGGATGAAAAGGTACCCGCGTGCGGCGGACAAACACGAGTGTCAGAAAAAGCATAGTAGTTGTCAGAGCAGCTGAGGTGTCTCTTGCGTTTCTACACTGTCCCAATTTGTATGAAATCGGCACGCGCTTTGCTCTGAGGCAAGGCAGGGCACGTGTCTCGGGCATGTCCAGCCAACGGCCGGATCGTCGACGTCGCCCTTCTCCACTAAAGGAAGAGCGATGTATCAGCCGTCTAAACGATTTCGG
The DNA here is from genome assembly GCF_058314695.1 of Bradyrhizobium sp. T-12. Lineage (NCBI taxonomy): Bacteria > Pseudomonadati > Pseudomonadota > Alphaproteobacteria > Hyphomicrobiales > Nitrobacteraceae > Bradyrhizobium > Bradyrhizobium sp. T-12. The sequence continues at coordinate 840,346 of NZ_JBZFQJ010000002.1, forward strand.
GGTATTATCTCAGGTAAGAGGCGCCGCCGTCATTCTGAGGTTTCAGATCGCGCAATTCGCGTTGCTGGGGGGCTCAAGCGCTTCGGCATTGGGAAAGGGGACAGTGTATGCATCTTAATGCGGAATGATATCGCATTCGTCGAAGTTACCGATGGGATCATGAGAGCCGAAGCCCTTGCAGTACCTGTAAACTGGCATTTCAAGCGACAGGAGATCGGGTACATTCTGGCCGACTGTGGAGCACGTTTGCTAATAGGCCACGCGGACCTCTTGCATTTGTTGGATGCCGATCTCGCTAGCAGATTGCCAATTCTAAGCGTTCCGACGCCGCCCGAAGTAGCAGAGGCGTACAAGATTGAAGGGACGCGCCTCAAAGTGCCGCACTTCGCGCGGGATTTTGAAGAGTGGATAGCGGATCAGCCGCTCTTTGCAGGAGCGCCCGCGCGGCAGCCGATGACGATGATCTACACCTCAGGAACGACTGGTTGTCCTAAAGGCGTGCGTCGTAGCCCACCAACCAGCGAGCAGGCGATCGGATTGGAGGAAATGCGAGCCATAGTCTATGGATCTGGCACTCGCGCGCTACTCCCAGGCCCGCTTTATCATTCAGCGCCGAATTTATTTGGAATGTGGTTCAGCCGCCGCGGTGGTGCGCTTGTGCTGATGCCGCGGTTCGAGCCTGAAGAGTTGTTGCGGCTGATAGAGGCGGAGAGGATCGACACCATCTTGATGGTGCCGACTATGTTTATTCGCCTTCTGCAGCTGCCCGACAGTATTCGACGAAGCTATGATCTCGCGTCCTTGCGACACGTAGTCCACGGGGCTGCGCCCTGCCCCCCGATCGTGAAGAATGCCATGATAAATTGGTGGGGCCCCATTATATGCGAGTTCTACGGCTCGACGGAGGCCGGTGCGGTAACATTTGCGAGTTCGCGAGAATCACTTGCAAAGCCGGGAACGGTCGGCAAGCCGCTAGAGCACGTTCAGCTGCGTGTGATTGGTGCAGACGGAAGAGAATTGTCGGCCGGACAAATAGGAGAAATCTGTTCACGCAACGTATGGTACCCACAGTTCAAGTACCACAATCGACCTGGGAGCTCTGCCGAGGCCGATGACGACGGTTTCACTGCTTCCGGTGACCTCGGTTATATCGACGCTGATGGATATGTATTTCTTTGTGACCGAAAACGGGAGGTTGTAATCTCAGGCGGTGTCAACATTTATCCCGCGGAGATCGAAGCGGCTCTCCATATGATACCGGGCGTTCAAGACTGTGCTGTGTTTGGCGTTCCGGACGCGGACTTTGGCGAGGCACTGATGGCGGTGATCGAACCGCGCCGACGGGAGGTGCTTAGAGTCCATGACATCCGCGAGAAGTTGAAGACGGTGTTGGCGGACTACAAGATTCCGAAAATAATCGAGATCCGGACCAGCCTTCCGCGTGAAGAGTCTGGCAAGTTATTCAAGAGGCTGCTGAAAGATCCTTATTGGGAGAAGTCAGGACGCAGGATTTGAGAGGACTCGAGACGGAACAAAACCCCGCATCTGAAAAGGCACTGTTCTGCCCGTGGGCCCTCGGCTTGAGGGTCGCTAGCTACAATTGGTTGCCGTCATGGATCTCCTCTGTCGCAAGGTCGTCAGTTCGGGATGCGCGATGACAGAAGGGTTGATTGGTCCTCTCTACGCTGACTGTGGCCGCGACGAAGCGGCTGGATGGGTCTACCGTTCGATGAGGTGTCCACTCCGACTTACCGACGTCGTAGTGCTAGGATGGTGGCAGATAGACTTAGAAGTCGAAGTCTCCAATGGAAGCGTTTCGTGCAGCCTCGACAGGCGCGGTCGACGATCCTGGTGCAAGGTGAAGCTGTCCCGTTTGCATCGTGTCCACGTTAAGCGTTTGCCTCCGTCTACTCCTCTCACTGTGGCGGCACGTTAATTGCTGCTTGCTTGGAGAGGCTGCGCAGGCCGACGACTGTACTAAGGCGGAGAGCACTCTGCCCGCGCACCACATCACAGCGCAGAGGAGTTGAAGTTGGACCCCAATACATCACGACAGGCCTCCCGCCAGAAGGATTTGTACAAGGTCGGCGAAGTGCCGCCCCTCGGACACGTTCCCGAACGTATGTACGCGTGGACCATACGGCGCGAGCGCCACGGGCCGCCAGAGAGTTCGATGCTGGTAGAAGTGGTGCCGACTTGGCCGATCGGCGAGGATGAAGTATTGGTCATGGTCGCTGCTGCAGGCATCAACTATAACGGAGTGTGGGCGGCGTTAGGGGCGCCGATGTCCCCCTTTGATGTGCACCTATGCTCCTATCATGTGGCCGGATCGGATGCGGCTGGAGTGGTTTGGGCGGTAGGAGCAAGGGTGCGCCGGTGGAGGGTTGGGGACGAGGTGGTCATCCACTGCAATCAGGACGACGGGGATGATGAGGATTGCAATGGTGGCGAACCGCTCCTCTCACCTTCCCAGAGGATCTGGGGATACGAGACGCCTGATGGTTCTTACGCCCAGTTCTGCCGCGTGCAGCCACGGCAATTGATGCCGAAGCCAGCTCACCTCAGCTGGGAGCAGGCCTGTTGCTACACGCTAACGCTTGCAACGGCTTACCGGATGTTGTTCGGACACCCGCCGCACATTCTAAAGGCTGGCGACTACGTGCTGATTTGGGGTGCTACGGGCGGGCTCGGGGTATCTGCAGTGCAGCTTGCAACAGCATGCGGCGCCAATGCAATCGGAGTCGTTTCCGATCGGACTAAGGCCGATTATGTAAGATCGCTTGGTGCAAAGGGTGTTATAGTCCGCACTGAATTCAATTGCTGGGGCCCTATGCCGGCAGTAAATTCACCTCAATACGGGCCTTGGCTCAAGGAGGTGCGGCGGTTTGGAAGGGCAATTTGGGATGTTACTGGAAAGCGCGATATCGATATTGTGTTCGAGCATCCAGGTGAGCAAACATTCCCCGTCTCGACGATCGTCGTAAAGCGCGGTGGCATGGTAGTCGTTTGCGGCAGCACAACAGGTTTCAATCTTACCTTCGATGCCCGTTATATCTGGATGCGCCAGAAGCGAATTCAAGGTTCTCATTTCGCGAATCTCAAACAGGCAAATGCTGCGAACCGTTTTGTGCTCGATCGCCGAATCGACCCGAGTATGAGCGAGGTCCTGCCGTGGGAGGAAGTTGCGCGAGCGCATACGAAGATGTGGAAGAATCAGCACAGGCCCGGAAACATGGCTGTTCTGATCAATGCGCCGCGAATCGGACTACGAAATTTGGAGGACATTTTATCCGCGGCTGCGTTGCCTTAACCGTAAGCGCAGTTCTGCGGCTTTTGACTGGCCCTTGACGCCTATTTTGTTCGCGTCGCGCGTCGCCGCGGTTTCCATGTGTCGGACAGCGCGTTGACGGCGGCTTCGAGCGCCTTCCGGTCGACGATGTTGGGATCGAACCGCGCCGGACCCCAGAGGCGCATATGTTCGTGGTCCGGATGGGCAGGGTCTCTGATGGCTTCAAGGTATTCGGCATAACCCGGCGCACCGCCGACGTCTTCCGGAGGACAACGACCGGCGGCTTCGAGCAAGAAGGGAAGTCCCTCCGTCGTGGTGTTCTCGAACCATTTTTCGAGCTTGATCACATGGTCCCAGCTGTCGCCGAAGTCATAGAGATAATGGATCGTCTTGGCGCCAGTCTCGCGAACGACATCGCAAGGCCGCGCTTTGCTGGCATCCATGGGCTGGTGGGCGTAATCGTTGTGAGGATCTGGAATCCCCCAACGGACCTCACCAGCGAAGAACTCGAAGAGGTGGCTGTTCGTCCAGCCAAATGCCGCCTGAAGCGACAGATGCAGCCGATCCAAGCGCAGGGTGACGGGTACGACGAGGCGACGCATCACCTCCGGTTTCACGTCCTTGAGGTCACCTTGATCCGGACCGCGGTCGTGTTCAGGCTCATGCCGCCAGCCTCGGATCGTATGGAAGCATCGTGTAGATCGATGCCCAAGGGAGCAGTTCGTCCAGTCGCGCCGCAGGCCAACCATTGACGAGATTGGCGAGAACATCAGCGAGCCAGTGCTCGGCACTGACGCCATTGAGCTTACAGGTTTATGCCGCCCGCCGAACTATGCCGAACGGAGTTGGTATGGCACGCCGTTGTCACGCTGGCACCGCCGATCGCGTGCAGGGCAGCCCCATTCCATTCGGCATAGTCTGGTCGTTCAGAGCGCCTCCAGAAAGGCGAGCAGGCGGTCGTTCGGCTGGAAGCGGGTTAGCTTGCCGCGCTCGTACGGCTTGAGCTTCGCCAGGGCAGCTTCCTTGAGGGCGAGGTGGGCGTGCAGGTACGTCTGCGTCGTCTCGACCGATTCATGACCGAGCCACAGCGCGATCACAGAACAGTCGACGCCGGCTTGCAGCAGTTCCATCGCAGCGCTGTGCCTCAGCACGTGCGGCGACACGCTCTTGGCCTTCAAAGACGGGCAACTCTTGTGAGCGACACGAACATGCTTTCCCAGCAGGGACTGGACGCTGTCGGCACTGAGCCGGCCCCCGTGCACGTTCGGGAACAACGCTGTTGCTCCTTTCCGCAACGGTTCCTTGAGCCATGCCTGGAGCGCACACCGAGCGAGTGTGGTCAGCGGAGTGGTCCGCTCCTTCCGCCCTTTACCGACGCATCGCACGTGTGCGCCAGACCCGAGGTGGACGGCATCCCGGTCAAGGCCAGTCAGCTCTGAGAGGCGTAAGCCTGTCTGGGCCGCGACTAACAGCAAGGTGTGATCGCGGCGGCCAAGCCACGTCGTTCGATCGGGCGCTGCGAGAACCGCCTCGATCTCGGGGCGCGTCAGGAAGTGCACCTTTCGCTTGTCGTGACGCTTGCTCGGTATGGCGAGCACGCGCTGGATCAGCGCACTGTGTGCCGGTTCCTCGAAGGACACGAACCTGAAGAAGGATCGGATGGCCGTCAGACGCAGGTTACGCGTCTTCGCACTGGCGCCGCGCGTTACCTCGAGATCGGTGAGGAACGCGCCGATGAACGTTGCATCCAGATCGGCGAGCGTCAGGGCCGATGGGGACTTGCGCAGCTGCACCCGAGCGAACATGAACAGCAGCCGGAACGTGTCTCTGTAGGAGGCGATCGTGTTGCCGCTAACATTGCGCTGGCGCATGAGGCGCTCGGTGAAGAAGCGCTCGATCAACGTGGCGACATTGCAAGCGGGCTTCATGGCGTCACCTCCCATCGCCGATCGAGACGCCGCGCGGCTTCCTCCATCAACTCGGGGCAGGCCGAGAGATACCAGTAAGTGTCGCGCACGCAGACGTGGCCGAGGTAAGTGGAGAGCACTGGGAGTTGTTGCTCGACGTTCTTGCCTTCGCGATACCAGTTGAGCAGCGTCCGGATGGCGAAGCGATGACGGAAGTCATGCACGCGTGGCCCGGTACGATCACCTGGGCGCCGCAGCCCGATCTCTCTGGACAATCGCCAGAAGACGCGATGAACGTACTGGTGCAGCAAGCGGCCTCCCTGTTCGGCAACGAAGAAGGTCGAGCCGCAGCGTGACCCGAGCAGCGCATCGCGCCGGTGGGCGTAGTCGCGCAGCGCGGTTCTCGTCGTCGGATGCAATGGCACGAGCCGCGACTTGCCGAACTTGGTCAGCCGGACCGTCAGCACGCCGGCGTCGAGGTCGACGTCATCACGCTCCAGGCCCATCGCCTCGGATATACGCATGCCCGTCACCGCGATCAGCCCGAACAAGGCATGGTAGGTCCATCGGCGCAGCCCGTCCGCTGGTGGCAGAGCCAGCGCTGCCGTCAGCAACGCATCGATCTCCGCGTCGCTGTAAACATAGGGCTTGGCGCGCTTCCATCCGGGCAGCATGCCGACGGGCGGCACCTCCGTTCTCGGGTCGAAGTTGGCGACATGGCGCGCGAACCCGCGCACGTCGCTCAATCGCAGCGCCCAGGATGCATGACGATCGGGCGGCAGCGTTGCCCATTCCATGGCCAGCTTCGTCGTGATGATCCTCGCCTTGCGCTTCTCCATGAAGGCGACGAAGTCGGCGAGCCGACGGGTCTGGTGCTCGTACTTGTATCCAAACCCTTGCGCATGCTCAGGTACTTATCGAGTGCGGCGCGCAGATTGGTCATTGCACGCCTCCCGGCCAGGGCAGGCTCAATGTTCTCAGCGCATCGATGTCGACCTTCGAGTAAATCCGGGTAGTGTCGTGGTTCTCGTGCCGCAGCAACTGTCCGATCTCCGACAAGGTGGCGCCAGATCGGAGAAGCTCGGTAGCGAGACTGTGTCGGAAGATATGGGCGCCGCGATGTGCGCAACCTTCGATTCCAACGCGATCGAGAGCGGCCTTGGCGATCATGGTGATCGCACATCCGGAAGCAAAGCCGACGTGTGGCGCGAGCGTACGGACGAACAATCGTCGGCACGACGACTTTGGGCGGCCATTGCGGAGATATGCAACGATGGCCGCGCCAACGTCTGGCGGTATCGGCATCCGTGCACGCTGTCGGCCCTTGGCGCGAACGAGTATCTCGCTGGCGCGCCAGTCGATATCATCAAGGGTGAGCGTCGCGACCTCGTCGGCCCGCAGGCCGAGCTTGGCTAGCAACAACAGAATGGCGTAGTCCCGCCGTCCCATCACTGTCTCTCGGTCGCAACCGTCGAGAGCCTTCCGCACCTGTGCCGCAGGCAGATAGGTCGGCAGAGTTGCGAGCTTCCATCGCCGCATCGATGGAACGCAATCCGCCAACGGGCGCGCGTTCAGCCCCCGATGGTGGAGGTAACGGAGAAAGGCGCGCAACGACCAGCACATCGCCTTGCCTGTTCCCGGGCTCCAATCCTGGGCGTGGCGCTCAATGTAGCGGATCACGTCCTCTTGGCTGATCTTGCCCAGGGCGGCGCCGCCGGAGCACACCTCGTGCAGGAACCTGCGGATGACCGGGAGATGGCGGACGATGGACCTCGGGGCCAAGCCGCGCTCTGATCGCAGGTAGGCATCGAACTCCTTGAAGATCCGTTCGTGCGGGGTGAGAGGCGGCAGCACCGACGGCGCGATCACGCCTTCCTCGCGCAGCACCGACAGCCATCGCTTGAGCGCGGCCCGGTCACCGGGTTGGATAGACTGCCTTCCGCCTCGATGCCGGAGGTACCGCTCAACGACCTGCTCATCGAGATCGACCAGCTTGTAGCGACGGCCCGCCATCCAACTCAGGAGCCCGCCAACCACGTTGAGGCAACGCCACGTGCCGTGCCGAACGAGCCTCTCTTCGATGAGACGAGCGGCGTAGCGCTCGACGAGTTGTCCGTGCGGCCCGCTTCTGAGACGCCGGTACAGCCGGCTTCTGCCCAAGTACTTTTCAACTTCCATCTTCCTGTTCTCCGCTGTTGAAAGCGGAGGCACAGAACGAACTATGCCGAACCGACCAAACGCCGGTCAGCCAGAAATCTGGGGAAAACGACCCGACTCGGCATAGTTCGGCGGGCGGCATAAACAGCCCTATGCCGCGCGCGGCATAGGGCTGTCTCAATGAACGAAGCCAGGACTGCCCAATCCTCGGCGCCCTCGTCGCACCCGGCAAAAAGAGAGTTCTTGGCGTTGAGCTTGATCGGCCGCATCGCACGCTCGACAGCATTCGTGTCCATCTCGATGCGCCCGTCATCAAGGTAGAGTGTCAGGCCGCTCCAATGACGGAGCGCGTAACGCAAGGCCTTCGCCGTGTCGCTCTTCGGTGCAAGGTGATCAAGCTTGGCCTCAACCCACTGCTTCAAGGCTGTAGCGAGAGGCCGAGCATGCGCCTGCCTGCCGGCACAGCCCTCCGCATCCGATCGGCCGCGGAGGGCCTTCTCGACTGCGTAAAGCTGGGCGATGCGTTCAAGAGCCTGGCGGGCAACCGGAGCTGGCGCCGGCGAAGCCTCGCGCTCGATCTTCACAAACTGGCGCCGCAGATGCGACCAGAAGGCGAGCGTCCCGGACAGGGCGTCCGCACGCCTCTCTCGGATCATCGTCTTGTAAGCTCCGTCGCAGTGGATGATGCCGCGATAGCCTTCGAGCAGCCTCAAGCCGGACGGCTCCACGGCCCGGTGCATAAGCGTAAACCACCCAGGTGGGTCAGGTCCGGCCCAGGGCCTGTCATCGCGTGACAGCGCCCAGAAGTAGCCAGTTTTCGTCCTGCCGCGCCCCGGATCTAACACCGGTGCGGGAGTCTCATCGACACAGAGCTTCGAGGAGGCGAGCAGAAGCTGGCGCAGACGATGCCTTCAATTCCTGGGCCGCATAGCCGACCCAGAAGGCGAGCGTGGAACGATCCAGCGCTATTCCGTGGGTCGCCAACATCTGCGCCTGGCGGTAAAGCGGCAAATGCCAATGATACTTGGCGTCGATCACATGCGCGACCAGCCGCTCGGTGGGCAATCCTCCCCTGATCAGTCGCTCGGGCGCAGCCTGCTGGAGGACGACGCCGTGACAGGCGCGGCAGGCCAGCTTGGGCCGGCGGGTTACGATGACGCGATACTGCGCCGGAACGACATCGAGCCTCTGACTCTCATCGTGACTGATCTCGAAGAGGTCGCCGTTACAACACGGGCAACTGGTCTCCGCTGGCATCAGGATTTCGACGATGCGCGGCAAATGCCACGGAAGTTAAACCCTGTTGGCTCTGCGCGCGGCAGCTCTCTTCTCGCAAACTCTGGGATTGGGGCGATCTTCGGCTGCTTCGAGGGCGGCGACGGCCTGATCGATATCCTCCAGAACAAACTGCAGCTGATCAGCGTCCAGCTTTTCCGAGGACCGACCGAACTGCGCATCTTTTGCAAGCTTGAGCAACCGCTCGAGCCTGGCGCAGCGATCCAGCAGAGCCGCGGCAAAGACCCGCAACTCGGCCGGATCGCTCGGCAGTTCATCAGGCAAATCACTCATTGCCCCGAGTCTGCCATGCTTCGCGCCCCGATGCAGCGAAGATTTGTATCTTTACGCAAGTGCTTTCGGCGGTGCGTCGCGAGGCGCATGCATGCGCGTCCAATCCATGCCAGCCAGAAGCACCGACAGCTGGGCGGCATTCATCCGCATCACGCCGGCCACAATGTGAGGCCATTTGAAGCCGCTGCCATCGAGCCGCTTCCAGTACATCACAAGGCCGCTGCCATCCCAGACGACGATCTTCACCCGGTTAGAGCGCATCGCACGGAACACCACCGGCACACCCTTCATCGGGTCATGGCCCAGCGTCTCCTTCGCCAACAGCGCCAAGCCCTCCGCACCTTTTCTGAAGTCTACAGGTTGCGTCGCCACGTAAAGCATGAGGCTCGCGGGCGGCGTCAGCATGAACGTGTCCGTCGAAGCGCTAAGAACACGTCGCTCAACACAGCAAGGCCAGGCGCCCCCCGCACCTCCACGCGTGCTCCCTGGAGCTCAACCGTCACAATGGCTGCTTCCGGCGACCTGGTCGGCTCTGCGGCCGCCGGTAGCGCCGATTCCGATACCACCGGCACGAACGACAGCGTCTCCGAAGTCGGCAGCACCAACTGGCCCAAACGTGCCCGGCGTCGCCAGTCGTGCACCTGCTGGGTGCGTATTCCGACGAAGTCGGCCGCGGATTCCGGGCGAAGCCGGCCGCCTGTACCGATTGAAGCCGGCCGTGGATTCCGATGATCCCGGCCGCCTGCCGAGGCGGGGTCTCGCGACGACGTCGTCATCAGGTCAGTTGGCGGGCTCGTCGTCAAGCGTCTGACGCTTGGCGGCGGCTTTGCGCAGGCTCTCGCCCTTGAGATTGAGCCTGTGGGCGTTGTGTACGAGGCGATCGAGGATAGCGTCGGCAATGGTTGGGTTGCCGATGAGCTCGTGCCAATGCTCGACCGGGAGCTGGCTTGTCACCAAGGTCGAGCCGCGGCCATGGCGATCCTCCATCATCTCCAACAGGTCGCGTTGCTGCTCGGCAGTCATCGGGGCAAGTCCCCAGTCGTCGAGGACCAGAAGCTCGACGCGCGCCAGGGTCCTGAGCAGGCGAGCGTGGCGGCCGTCGCCCCGCGCGAGAGTGAGCGCCTCGAACAGCCGCGGCAGCCGTTGATAAAGCACGGAGCGGTTGTCCCGGCAGGCCTTGTGGCCCAAGGCGCAAGCAATCCAGCTCTTGCCGACGCCGGTCGGGTCGATGATGAGCAGGTTCTGATGCCGGTCGATCCACTCGCCAGCGACGAGCTTTTGGAACAGCGGCTTGTCGAGCCCGCGCGGCGCCTTCATGTCGATATCCTCGACGACGGCGTTCTGCCGGAGACTTGCGAACCGCAACCGAGCAACCAGCCGCTTGTTCTCGCGCTCGGTCGCTTCACGGTCGACGAGCAGTGCGAGGCGCTCCTCGAAGGCCAGCGCGGCAATGTCGGGTTGTCGCTGCTGTTCGTCGAGGGCCTTCGCCATGCCGGTAAGCCCGAGCGCGACGAGGCGGTCGTGGGTGGGATGTGTCAACATCGTCTCTCCTTTCTTCACTGGTAGTAATCGGTGCCGCGGATATTGCCGTGTCGGATCGGTGGGCCGTCTGGCGGTCTCTCGTTGGCGTAGGCGCGATCGAGCCCGTGCTGCAGGATCGACTTGATCGAGCCGTAGGTGGTCGCGCCGATGTCGTTGCCACGCTGGCAGGCGGCCTCGATGCGGGCCGAGCCGTAGCTGCGCGCGAGCCGCAAAATGCCGAGACAAGCCCGGAAGCCCTGCTCGGGGTGTGGTTTGGCTTTCATGATTGCTTCGACGAGAGCGATCGTGGCAGGGCCGATCTTGGCGGCTTCTCGCTTGATCCGCGCCGGGGTCCATTCGGCATAACGCCGGTGCGCGCTCGGCATGTGCTCCGGGATCGTGGTGTGGCATTGGGGTACGTCAGAGCGGGCGTGGCTGGCAACCCGGCTGCCCTTGTGCAGGATCTCGACCGTCCTGTCGGTGACGCGCGCCTCGAGCTCTTCGCGGATCAGACGCGAGGGCACCGAGTAGTAGTGACCGGCGATCTCGACGTGATAGTCGGGCGCGACTCGGCACTTCTTCCACTCGGCATACTGATATGGCATCGGCGGCAGGGCGTTGAGCGCCGGCTTGTCGATCTGTGCGAACAGCTCGTTGCGGCTCACGCCGAGTTTACGCATGATCCTGGCATAGGATCGGCGTCGCCTCAATCCTATTGCTCCTAACGATAGGACATGCCGTCCGCACGGCCGTCGCTTTCACAGCATGGTTTTCCTTAGGCAATCCAGGAAGAGAACGTTTCCTAGCTACGAGCGGTCGGCCTAGATCACTCACCCTACAAGAGTAGATAGGCAGGAATCTCTTGCGGCCGAGCAGTGAGGATCGATAAAAGGATACAACCAGCCTCACACAGAGGACTAACAAATATGACATACACCTTGAATCCCTTGCTGCGCTTTCTCCAGGTTTACGATGACGCGGCCGCGAAAATGGGCATCAGGCTTTCCATTGGGTGTGATTTCAACGAGTACATCGCGATCACAGCCTCGCTAGCAGACAAACCCAATACTTATCCCATCTTTCGGCCAGACCGCTCACCGATTCGAACGGGCGAAGGGTATTGGCTTGTGGGTTTTGATAAGGAAAACAAAGTGGCGCTCGTCGAGGCCGCGCGCTTCTATGACCTGTCGCAAACCACCCTTGCAGCACACCTCGAAACGCTGAAGTTCTTCTATGCGAATCCGACGATAGATGCACATCCTGAAGATCGCTGCGTTTGTACTGCTCAGATGGCGCGCAGCATTACAGGTAAAGTGGTGTACCACGGGGATATCTGGATCCGCCCCGACTTCAGGGGCTCGGGCCTGCTCAAGATCATGACGGGGACTATGCGTGGCGTCAGTCTTGCGATGTGGGCTCCCGACTTTCTCTGTGGCCTAGCTGGGCGGTGGTCGTTGGATAAGAACGTCTATGATCCGGTTCACAATGAACCAGGCGGAGCAGACATTCACCTGGTGCAAGAGAATATCGTCGCTAACGATTGGCTGTTCTGGATGACAGGCTATGAACTTAAGCAATTGTTAGACGTAACGCCGGACCTGAACTGATCGTCTAACGTCGTTGCATTTGCGGGCTGCGGGCCGGAACAATACCGGCGACGAAGGTCTTGAGCTAACGCCCCACCGATTGCCGCTCTCTAGACTAGATGCCATACGCTTGTGAGTTAATGAGCGTGCCAAGCACTTCAGCTACCAGCAGCCTCTCCATCGGATCTCTATACACCATCCGGGTCACCGTACAAGGCTCACGACTTCGATCCGAGTTATCGCGTCGCTCCGCCCACCGCGTAGAAGCGGACATACCAATGCAAGGAGATCTTTCAATGAGTCTTAAGCTTACCGTCTTTACTGCGATACCCCGCGAAAGGGGACAGCAGCAAGGAGAGCTGATGCGATCGGAAATCGCGGCCAATGCTGACTTTTATTTAAAACGCTTTTGCGCTAACGGAACTAATCTTGCGCAAATTCAAGCTGAAGCAACTGGTTGGTTGCGCTTCCTTGAAGATCTACGACCCGACTACGTTGAAGAGCTGAGGGGAATTGCCGACGCTGCCTTTATGCCCCTCTATACGGTTGTGATGCTTAACGTCCGGCATGAGATTTGGCTACGCCTGATGGCACGTCGAGCCGCCGATCTATCGTATGGGATTTTGGATGGCTGCACGTCTGCCGGATTAATGCCCGAGGTAACCGCGCAAAATACAACAATGCTGGCGCAAACGATCGATGGGCAAGCGGCAGTTCGGGGCACCCTTTTTGTAGGCAAAGTAGTGACGCCCGCTAACCCGCAATGGCTGGGCATCTTCGAAGCAGGCTGCGCCGGCCCCATAGCGGGACTGAATGAAGCTGGGATCGGGCTAGTCTGCAACAGCTTGGTTTCGCCTATTGATGGCTCGGCACTCATGACCGCCCCGTTTAAGCTGAGGTGCCGGTCCATCCTTCAGGCGCCGACATTCGACCGCGCGATAAGCGCGATTATCCGCGCTGATCGAAACATCTCTATGAACTACCTGATTGGCCATGCTGATGGCGAGATTATCAACATTGAGAGCTCCCCCAATGACAAACGGTACATTTATCCTGAGGATGGGGTAATTTCACACGCAAATCATTTTGAGCCGGGAACACGAATACCTTCAGAATGGGAGCGCTTTGTGCCCGACAGTCCGTTTCGGTCCCGTCGCTTTGGTCGACATCTGCGCTCAAGGCTCGGGCAGGTGGATGTGGATCATATTTTGTTGGGCCTCAAAGACCATTTCTCTTACCCGGCATCCATTTGCTGTCACCCGAACCAGGATACGCAGTATCCGAATAGTACCCTTTCCGCCATCATTATGGATCTAAGCAAGCGTGTTTTGTTCGCCACTGACGGACCCCCGTGCAGCGCGCCGCTTGAGCGATTTGATCTTTGGATTTAGGGTCTGTACCTAATTAGCCGGTTCTGATTCCCTCGCACCGAGTTGATTCGGCACGGGGGACTTCGATGCGCAAAGGGCTGTTTTGGCTTAACGACAAGCAGTGGGCTCAGATAGAGCCGCATCTGCCGATGAACCAGACCGGCCCGGCGCGCGATGACGATCGGCGCATCATCAGCGGTATCATTCACATGCTTCAGTGCGGCGCACGCTGGCGCGATTGTCCGCCCGACTACGGTCCTTACACAACGATCTACAATCGGTTCAATCGCTCGGCCAAGCGTGGACATTGGCAGGCGATCTTTGAAGCGCTCGCCCGCTGTGGCAAGGACGGCGTGACTTTATCCATCGACTCCACCTCGATCAAGCGCATCGCTCGGCGAGCGGCGGAAAAGGGGGGGAGCATGAACAAGCGATCGGCCACTCGCGCGGTGGGCGGACCACGAAAATCCATGCGCTGAGCGACCCTGACTGCAGACCTTGCGCATTTCATCTCACTCCAGGCCAGGATGCAGATATAGCCGCAGCGCCGGCCCTTTTGGAACTCGCGCCACCGATGTCTGCCCTCATTGGTGACAAAGGGTACGACGGCGACGGCTTTCGCGCCGAAATCATCGATCGTGGTGCCAAGCCTGTCGGTATCCGCCGGGGCTAAGCCGCGACAGGAGCTTTCACCAATTCCACCGCTTGAGGAGCGTACGCATACGACGAAGGCCGCCTGATTGACGCATGCGCGCGAGCACGGCGAGTTCTACGATGGCGTTGCGTGAAGGTCAGGCGGCTTGCTGATCGGCGGACTTGCCGGCTTGGTGAAGGAGCTTCCATTCCCAGGGCAGCAGTTCGCGCAGACGCGAGGTGGGAAGATCGGCGATCCGGGCGAGGACGTCGGCGAGCCAAGCCTTGGGATCGACGTCGTTGAGGCGACAGGTCGTGATCATCGTCAGCATGATAGCGGCACGGTCGGCGCCACGTTGGCTGCCAGCGAAGGTCCAGTTGCGCCTTCCCAAGGCAATGCCTCTCAATGCACGCTCAGCGCAATTGTTGATCAAGCAGATCCTGCCATCGTCGAGGAAGCGGACGAAGCCGTCCCAGCGCTTGAGCATGTAGTTCATGGGCTTCAGGACCTCGGCGGAGCGGGAGAGGCTTTCTCGCTCGCGGAGCAGCCAGGCGTGCATGTCGTCGAGCAGCGGCTTGCTCCGCTCCTGGCGCACAGCACGCCGCTCGTCGGCACCACGGCCGTTGATGGCGCGCTCGATCTCGAACAGGGCGTCAAGACGCCTGACCGCCTCCAGCGCGATCGGGGAGACCGGTTTGCCCTTGCCTTCCCGGGCGGCTTTCTCGATGTCAGCCAGCTCGAAGAATCCCCGCCGCGCATGGGCCAGGCAAAATGCCGGAGTGATCGGCATTGCTTTCCTTTTTGGATCGAACAACGGCTCGAAGCCGCCATAGCAATCCGCCTGCAGAATGCCGGCGAAGGCGGCCAGATGCATCTGAGGATGTTCGCCCCGTCGGTTGCCCGAGGCATAATAGACCGCCGCCGGCGGCGCAGGCCCGGCGAACGGCCGGTCATCCCGCACATACGTCCAGATCCGGCCGGTCGTGCATTTGCCCTTCGCCAGGATCCGGATGGTGGGGTGAGTAGGCCGGAGGGATTTCACCTCCAGCCTCTCGCAGAACCGGGCGTGAGACTCTCGCCTCACCCGGCTCCCATCAGGCAAGCTTGCCGCCACCGCCGAGTTGCCAATGCACAAAGAGCCTGCGGTTCTCACGCACGATCTTCTCCAGGAAGAGACGCGCGCGTCCTAAACGGTGATGGAAGCGCTTGTACTTTCGCTTCAACCAAATACCTAACGTCTGGTTGATGTAGCGCGCCAACGGATAAAGCGCTGAGCGGGTGTATTGCCCATAATAAGCGATCCTGATCTTCCCTCGAAAAAGTGGACGGGTTAAGCGGCTTTTAGCTCCATTTCGATCGGGGGGATATATCCGATGGCGGAATGGAGCCTGGTTCGGTTGTAGAAGCCCTCGATGAAGGCGAAGATATCGCTCTGGACTTGAGCGCGAGTTGCTGCTGGATCGCCATCGTCAGGGCGGCAGATGCAAGTTCGACCTGCATATGATCCCGCATGGCCCAGCCGACGATCTTTCGGCTGAACAGGTCCATGACGGCCGCCAGATACAGCCAACCTTCAGCGGTCGGAATATAGGTGATATCGGCGAGCCAGACCCGGTTCGGGTCTTCCGCGGTGAAGTCCCGCGCGATCAGGTTCGGTGCGATCGGCAGACCGTGGCGGCTGTCGGTGGTGCGCACACGGCGCGGCGGTGCCATGATGGCGCGAATACCGTACCGACGCATCATCCGTTCAATTCGACCGCGACTGGGACCACGGCCCTGCGCCCGCAGGGCGGCATGGACGCGGGGGCTGCCGTAGCGTCCGCTGCTGTCTTGATGGACCAGCCGGATCGCTGCCCGGAGCGTGGCATTTGATTTTGCCCGCTCGCTCACCGGGCGCTCGCGCCGGGCGTAATAGCCGGCCGGCGAGACCTCGAGCACGGCGCACATCAGGCGGACCGGATAGGTCTCGCGATGGTCTTCGATGAAGCGGAAGCTCATGTCCGGGTTCCGACGAAGATCGCGATCGACTTCCTAAGAAACAGCCGGATTGGCGTCGCCCGGGATGGCCTGCAACACGAAGCCTAGCGATTTCGCCCGGCGCTGTAGGTTGGCGAGGACGCGGCTACGATATTGCTGCTCATATTGGTCGGCGCCAGGATCCTTGTAGCTCATGCCGTGCCGGAGTGTGTTGTAGAATAAAACCGCAATCTTGCGAGCCGTCGCCGTCACCGCCTTCGATTTACCCGCACGTGCTGACAACCGGCGATAGAATGCTCCCAGCGCTGTCTCGCTCCGCCCCACGGTTGTGGCTGCCAAACGCAACAACGCAGCTGCGCGACTTGAAGATCTCCGTGTGCGCGAAGACAGCACCTTGCCGCCGGAGATCTTGTTGCCGGGTGCGAGGCAGAGCCAGGAAGTGAAGTGTTTGGCGCTCGGCCATGCCGTTAGATCGATACCGCACTCGCCAATGAGCTTCAATGCGAGCGACGGACCCAACCCGTGGATCTCAGTCAAATCGACGCCCCGCACTCTGTACAGTGCGGTCCTGACATCGAAGGTGGGGGTGTTGACCTGCTTGGTCTTTACGCGCGGCTTGGCTAGGTTTCCGACCGGTCTTGCTCCTTTGGTGTTCAATGCACTGATCAGGACTTCGAGCTTGCGATCACAGTCGAGCATCTTTGCCTGATAAACGTCGTAGAGCTCCAGTGATTGAGCTAACGCGAAAACATGTTCGTGGCGGTCATTGCCTACGAGCGCTGCGCGGATCGTCTCGATCGATGAGTGGCAGCGCACGTCCCGATAGGTTGCCGGGACGTCGGGATTGCGTTCGCCTGCAACAATGGCTCGGATAATCCGCATGCCGGTCGCGCCGGTGATATCCGACACAACATGATGGAGCTGCAGGTTCATCTCCATCAGAGCCTTTTGCATATGTTGGATATGGGCGGCAGCATATTCCACGAGCCGCTCGCGCTGGCGTAGATAGGCTCGCAACGTTGCGATCTCGGCATCGGGTCGGAAGCTGCCCCGTAACAGGCCATAGGAGTGGAGCTGGCGTAACCAAGCGGCATCGCTGAGATCGGTTTTACGGCCAGGTACATTCTTGGCGTACCGCGCGTTGACCAGAATGACCTCAAACCCGCGCTGTTCTAAGATCTCGTAGACTGGGATCCAATAGACCCCAGTGGATTCCATCGCGACACTGGTCACGCCGCACATCTTGAACCAGTCCGCCAGTTCATGCAGGTCTTGCGTGAATGTGCCGAATGCACGCACTGGCTTGTCGGTGCAGGCCGGGTTTACCGCGGCCATGTGCATCTTTGATCCGATATCGATAGGGCCGCGCCGAGGTTGACCAGCTTTAGGTCCGGGCCGCGGTCGGTTGTCCTGTTAGGCATCGCAACTCCTCCGTCCGATGATGGGCTGGAGGGTCAGGGCTATGCCAATTTGTCATCTTCCTAATCGGGATCGCCGTCGAAACGGCGTCACCACTCTCAAGTCCGCATGCGCCCATGGACCACGTTTTTTAACGGGGACAGCGCCTCCAATAAGCTGACGGCCGCTACCCTCCGAGCTAAAGGATAGCACAAGGCTGTTTCTATTCCGCGCAGGCGCGCCACGACGCTGGACAGTTTTTTAAAATGTCGCGCTCCATGCGCAGCCGTTCGTTCTCCTGACGTAGGCGGGCGATCTCCGAAGCCTGGTCCGCCGGCATCGGCGTCGCCTGCGTGGTGGGTCGCCACGCCGCCGATCCCGGCTCCTGCCGGAGCTTATCTACCCACCGTCGCAGCACCGAATCCCGCAGACCGAGCTCCTTAGCAACCGACCCGATCGAGCGACCGCTCGACGCGACCAGTTCGGCGGCCCGACGCTTGTAATCCTCGGTAAACGACCGACGTTGACGTTCCATTCGACACCTCCGGGCTCAACGAGCCTACTACAGGTGTCCACTCATTCGGAGGAGGTTCAGTGTCCACCTATTTTGGTGGACACCTCATGCATCACGGCACTCAAAAGCAAAAGGTGCGGAGAAATTCGCGCTTACCATAAGACGACCGTTGTCACCGCGTATTGAAGTGTTCGCTGGCGCAGGTCGCAAGCGGTGGCCGGATGAATTGAAGGCACAGATTGCCGCGGAAAGCCTCGAGCTGGGGGCGGTTGTCACAGACGTCGCCCGTCGCCATGGCTGCCGGCCCCAGCATGCGTAATCCGATGCAAGCCGGCCACTGATTGAACGAACCCGCTACGCGGCAGTAGGGGGCAAACCTGCTGAACTGAGGTGTCCTGTCTGAGAGGATGTTGGTCTTCGCACCACCCCTCTCAAGACAGGAGACCCAGATGGCTACGATGAGCCCTCTTCGGCAGCGCATGATCGAGGACATGACGGTCCGCAATCTGTCGCCGTCGACTCAACAATCCTATATCTATGCGATCGCAAAGTTTAGCCGCCATTTCGGCTATGCCCCGGACCGGTTGAGTTTCGAGCAGGTCCGCGCCTACCAACTACATCTCATCGGCCAAAAGCGCTCGTGGTCCCACATCAATCAGGTGGCCTGCGCGCTGCGGTTCTTCTACGGCGTCACACTCGGGCAGACGGAGGCATTCGAGCGGATCATTGGTGGCCAGAAGCCCGACAAGCTCCCGCTCGTGCTTAGTGCCGAAGAGATCGAGCGCTTCCTGGACGCGGTTACAGGGGTGCGCAATCGCGTCGTGCTGGCGACGGCTTATGCGGCTGGCTTACGGGTTAGTGAAGTCGTCCGCCTGAAGGTGAGCTCGATCGACAGCAAGCGAATGTTGATCCACATCGAGAACGGTAAGGGCGGCAGGGATCGTTACGCGATGCTTTCTCCGCGACTGCTGGAGATTCTGCGTACGTACTGGATGCGAGCCCGACCGGGGCTGTGGCTATTTCCAGGCCAAGACCCAAGTGAACATGTCAGCGTCCGCTGCGTCCAGGCGGCCTGCCGCGCCGCCCGCCGCCGCGCTCGGCTTGCCAAGCCGATTACTGTCCATACGCTCCGGCACTCGTTTGCGACCCATCTCCTGGAAAGCGGGATCGACATTCGCATCATTCAAGTTCTGCTCGGACATGCCGACCTGGGATCGACCGCGCGCTACGCTCAGGTTGCGACCAACCTGCTCGCCCGCACGACCAGCCCATTCGATGGACTCTCCGTCAGGGTGATCCCACCCGACTGAGCTGCGCATATGCGCCCCGTGCTCGAGGTGGCGGACATCCTCCGCCGCCACGGCGGCGCCTTCCGTGCCGCGCAGGGTCCTCGGCTGTCCTCCGATCAGCGCCGTGTGATGGCGGCCATCGAGGCGTGTCGCACAGCGACGCTCGGCGGCCACGTCGAGCGGTGCGACGACTGCGGCCTGGTCCGCGTCGCCTATAACAGCTGTCGCGATCGGCACTGTCCAAAGTGCCAAGCGCTCGCGCGCGCCCAATGGCTCGCCGAGCGCCAGGCCGACCTGCTGCCGGTCCCCTATTTCCATGTCGTCTTCACCGTGCCGGCGCCGGTGGCCGCCATCGCGCTGCAGAACAAGACGGCGGTCTACGACATCCTGCTCAAGGCAGCAGCCGAGACGATCCGTCTCATCAGCGCCGACCCGAAGCATCTCGGTGCCGAGACCGGGATGATCGCCATTCTCCATACCTGGGGCCAGACCCTGACGCATCATCCGCATGCCCATTGCCTCGTGCCAGGCGGCGGGATCGCCCCTGATGGAAGCTGGGTTCATTGTCGCCCCGGCTTCTTCCTTCCCGTTCGCGTCCTGTCACGATTGTATCGTCGGCTGTTCCTGGAGCGCCTGCAGGCGGCGTTCAATGGCACCAAGCTCCAGTTCTTCGGCCATCTCGCGCACCTCGTCGAGCCAGCGGCATTCGCCCGCCATCTAACCGCCCTCCGCAAGGTCGAGTGGGTCGTCTACGCCAAGCGTCCCTTCGGCGGACCAGAACAGGTTCTGGCCTATCTCGGGCGCTACACCCATCGCGTTGCAATCGCCAACGGCCGGCTCCTTACCTGTGACCAGGGCCACGTCCGCTTCCGGTGGAAGGATTATCGCGCTGGCAACAGATCCAAAGTGATGACGCTCGACACTGAGGAGTTCCTTCGTCGCTTTCTGCTCCACGTATTGCCGAAGGGGTTTCGCCGCATCCGTCATTTTGGCTTCCTGGCGAACGCCTGCCGCGTCGCCAAACTCGCGCGCATCCGAGCGGCGCTAAAGGCGCCAGAGCCGCCTCCGCCTGCCGAAGCTGTCGACTATCGTGAGCGCTGCGCCATCCTCATTGGTCACCGCCTCGACTTGTGCCCCATCTGCGGAGGCCGCATGGTCGAGATTGGGCCTGTGCCGCGTGCGCAAACGCCGCGACGCGCAGCACCTCGCTGCGATACATCATGACCGACTACCTCGACTTGTTCGCTCCCACTGCAGGCATCGCCATGCCGACGTTCTCCGTCGGAACGATCAAGCACGCTCACAACGCGCGGCGAACGGGCGATAGTCAGCCGCTTGGGCTTGACGCGCCGTTCGACGCTATCGACGCCGGCATCCTCTGCTGCCAATATCAACGGCAATCTGCGGCCACACTCGCTCGCGGGCCCGACATCGGGTCAATCGCGCCTACCGGCGCCTAGATCGAGCCCCCATAGGTCCTCGCTCACAAGACGCGGCTTCGTTCAATCCAGCTTCAAATAGGTCCCGCGCTGGACTTGCGGCGAGATCTGCGACGCGGGACCTATTTGAACCCTCCAGTATTCCGACGCAATCCGGCCACCGATTCCGACGGAAGTCGGCCACCCATTCCGATCGAAGCCGGCCACCCTGTTGAGACCGCCTGACGCTCTCGAAGACGGCGATCGAATCGCGGACCAGCCCACCTTTGCGACCAAGCAAGGGAAGGTCTGATGCCCGCCGAGAGAGCGCCGATGCGGAAGGTTCGAGAAGTTTTGAGACTGCGGCACGCCCTTGGCGTGAGCGAGCGGCAGATCGCCGTCACGGTCGGCATCAGCCGATCGACGGTTGGCGAGTATCTGCGGCGGGCTGCCGTGATCGGCATCACCTGGCCGGTGCCGGAAGGGATGGACGACGGCGAACTCGAGCGCCGGCTGTTCACGCCGCCGACATTCGAGGAGAAGCCGGCGCGGCCGTTGCCCGACTGGAAGGCGGTGCACCGGGAGCTGAAGCGGCGCAGCGTGACGTTGCTCCTGTTGTGGGAGGAATATCGCGCGGAGCACGCCGACGGCTATGGCTACAGCCGGTTTTGCGATCTCTACCGGGAATGGAGCGAGGCGATCTCGCCGACCATGCGGCAGACGCATGGGCCTGGAGAGAAGCTGTTCGTCGACTTCGCGGGCGACACGGTGCCGGTGTTCGACGCCGCGACCGGCGCGCAGCGGCTGGCCCATGTCTTCGTCGCGGTGCTAGGAGCATCCAACTACACCTTTGCCGAGGCGCGTTGGTCGGAAGGGCTGGCCGACTGGATCGGGCTGCACGCCAATACGTTGCGCGCGATCGGCGGCGTGCCGAAGGCGATCGTCTGCGACAATCTGAAGGCCGGCGTCACCGCCACCTGTCGCTATGAGCCGGGCATCAACCGCACCTACCAGGAGCTGGCCGAGCACTACGGCACCGCGATCCTGCCCACGCGTCCGCGCAAACCACGCGACAAGGCGAAGGTGGAAGTGGCGGTGCAGATCGTCCAGCGGTTTGTGCTGGCGCGGCTGCGGAACCGGCGCTTCTTCTCGCTTGACGAACTCAACGGGGCCATCCGCAAGGCGATCGCGGACCTCAACGACTCTTATGCAGAGTCTTGTCTGATAAAATAGCTGCGACCGATAGTGGCTCGTGCCACGGCTCTGTGCGTTACGGACCTCCTCTGCGAGCGGGGCGGTAGGAGGGTGTCCGGAACGATGTGTAAGGAGGTTTCTGTGAGTTTACCTTAATTGGAGACTCACATGACCACCGATACGACGATTACCCCTGAACTGCTGGACCAGCTTCTTGCGAACTACAGCAAGCCCGAAAACCTGACCGGCGAGAATGGGCTGTTCAAGCAGCTCAAGAAGGCCTTGATCGAGCGCGCACTTGGAGCCGAGCTGACCGAGCATTTGGGCTACGAGAAGGGTGATCCTGCCGGCCGGGGCTCAGGCAACAGCCGCAACGGGACAAGCTCGAAGACGATCCTGACGGAGGATGGCGAGATCGAGATTACCGTGCCTCGCGATCGGGCCGGCAGCTTCGAGCCGCAGTTGACCGCCAAGGGGCAGACCCGGTTCGATGGTTTCGACGACAAGATCCTGAGCCTCTATGCCCGCGGCATGACGGTGCGGGAGATCCAGGGCCACCTGGCCGAGCTCTAAGGCGCCGAGGTCTCGCCCGATCTCATTAGCCGGGTGGCCGACGCCGTCCTCGATGAGGTCCGGGAATGCCAGAGCCGGCCGCTCGACGCCGTGTACCCAATCGTCTTTTTTGACGCGCTGCGGGTCAAGATACGCGACGAAGGGCTGGTCAAGAACAAGGCGGTCTACGTTGCGCTCGCCTACAATGCCGATGGCGAGAAGGACGCTCGGGCTCTGGATCGAGCAGACCGAGGGCGCCAAATTCTGGCTGCGGGTCGTCAACGAACTCAAGGCGCGCGGCGTCAACGATATCCTGATTGCCGTCGTCGACGAGCTGAAGGGGTTTCCCGAGGCGATCACATCGGTCTACCCGCAGACGCTGGTGCAGACCTGCATCGTGCACCTGATCCGTAACAGCCTTGCCTTCGTCTCCTGGAAGGACCGCAAGGCGATCCTGCCCTCGAAAGGCGATCTATCGGGCTGAGAGTGCCGACGCGGCGGCGCTGAGGCTTGCCGAGTTCGAGGCCGAATGGGGCAAGCGCTATCCCGCCATTGGCCAGATCTGGCGCAAAGCGTGGGAGCACGTAGTGCCGTTCTTCGCCTTCGCGCCTGGCATCCGAAAGATGATCTACACGACAAACGGGGTCGAGGCGCTACATCGTTCGCTGCGCAAGATCATCAAGACCCGCGGCAGCTTCCCGACCGACGAGGCGGCGCTCAAGCTGTTGTATCTCGCCCTCAGGAACGCTGGCGTTTATTGGCGGCGACCGGTTGAATGGACTGCCGCGATGGGGCAGTTCGCCATCCACTTCGGCGCGCGGTTTCCCGGAACAGCGCGCTGATGATCACAACCGACATCACGGCGCCGACCATGATCGTTTGGACCGAACCTTCGCCGTCAAGCCCCGCGCCTGCGGCGCGCCGCTGCGCGGCTTCGGGGCTTGACCGCTCGGTCCGGCCAAGCAGAATTATCGGCCATGCCGTCGATGCCAGCTTTCAATGTCTCAAACGCAAAACCCACCTTCACAGAAATCGCTTACACAAAACTTCGGACATTCCCGGCGGTAGCGGCTGCGACAACATCATCAAACTAGCCACTGACATTTATCGTGACCTCGCCCCCAAGTGTTATCCAGTCCTGAGTTCAGGTGCTCCGGGAAGGTCTGGCCACTCGGCGCGTCTTCCGACGCTTTCGCACGGGCGACCGCGAGCTCGGCGGCGATCTCCGTACCCTTAGCGCGCTCGGCTGCCGGCGCCGCCTTCAGGGCGGCAACGTCATCCGGAGCGGCGTCGCGATCCGCATTCATGCGACGCAGTGAATCACAGATTGAATGCATTGGGACTCCCAAATGTCGGCAATATGAGGATTTTCCTGGATTAGCCCCCGCTCTGCGGCCGCCAGCTCAGTTGGGGAGTCCACCAGTCGATGCCCTCGAGCATGTAAGCCATTTGCGCTGCCGAGATCGACACCGCGCCGACCGACGTCGACGGCCAGATGAACCTGCCGTGATCCAGGCGCTTGGCATAGAGCGACATGCCCAAGCCGTCATGCGAGAGAATCTTGACCAGAAGGCCGCGGCGGCCCCATAAGATATAGAGATCGCCGGCATGGGGATCGCGCTCCAAGCTTTCCTGAACCGCAAGCGCCAAACTTTGCATGGCCCGACGCATGTCGGTGTGGCCAGTCGCGATCCATACCCTGACGCCGCTCGGGAGCGGGATCATCGTCGTCGCAGAAGCTCAAAAACCCGCTGCAGCTCGTCGCGATCAACGCGAACACGACAGCCGCCGCTAAGCTCGATCTCGATGATTCCAGCCGTTGCGCGTTGCTTAGGAGGCGAAGACGCCAGTTGCGACGTGCTGATCGATGCCGGTGCACGTGTGATCTCGACAGGAACCAGAGCTGGCACCGCATCACCGCCCAGGCGGCTTGGCGCGCCTGCCGGAACAGCAAGCTATGCGAGGCACTGATTGCGCAGCAGAAGTTGCAGATCGCCAAGCTAAAGCGTCAGATCTGACGCCACCGGGGACGAGCTGGCGGCGGAAGAGGCTGTGGCAAACCGACGACGGTGCGCGGATTTACCCGCAAGCGCAGTTGGCGCTGACGTTCGAAGAGCTGGAAGTCGTGAGCCACCCCATGCCGGCGCGCGACGCCGCAGACCGTCTCGCCGGCCTGCAAACGTCTCCTCGACAGACGGACCTTCTCGTCGTAACTCCATCGCCGCCGACGCTCGGCACCCAACACATTGACCTGCATCCGCACGTGCTGACCTTGCCCCAAGTTTTATCCAGCCCTGAGTTCGCCCCGGTCGTTGGATTTGCCCAGTTGGGGGAGCGACGGGAGCTGGCGCAGAGCCTTCGGCATAACGCACAGCGCCAGATCCCGTCGCGGATGGCAGGTGTCGGCGAACTCGGACGGCGTTTTCCATCCGAGCTGAGAGTGTGGTCGTGCGTCGTTGTAGTGGGCCCGCCCGCATCCGAGCGCGACGAGGGCCTGCGCCAGTGACGTGAACAGCGTCTCGTTGAGCAGTTCGTCCCGCAGCCGGCCATTGAAGCGCTCGATGAACGCATTCTGCATGGGCTTGCCCGGCGCGATGTAATGCCAACCGACGGGGCTTTGATCGGCCCATGTCAGGATGGCGTTGCTGGTGAGCTCGGTGCCGTTGTCGCTGACCACCATCCTGGGCTCGCCGCGCTCGAACATCAGCCGGTCCAGTTCCCGCGCCACGCGGATGCCGGAGAGCGAGGTATCGGCGACTAGCGCCAAGCACTCGCGGGTGCAGTCATCGACCACGGTGAGGACGCTGAAGCGGCGGCCGCAGGTCAGCTGATCCGACACGAAGTCGAGCAACCAGCGATCGTTGCGGGCCATCGGCACCGTCATTGGCGCCCGGGTCCCAAGGGCGGCCCGCTTGCGGCCGCCGCGGCGGCGTACCGCAAGCCTCTCTTCCCCGGAACAGCTTCTTGTGGTTTGACCAGGTAGCCCTCCCGGTTGAGCAGCACGTGCAGGCGCCGACAAACAAAAACGACGGCGTTCGTGGGCGATCGCCCGCATGCGCTGCCGTAGGACGGCATCGTCCGCCCGGATTGTCAGATATCTGATGGTCATGCGGCAGCAGCCGATGGCTTTACACGCCCGCCGTTCGCTCATCCCGTGGGCAACCATGAGATACGCGACAGCTTTCCGCTTGCCCGCGGGCGTCACCATTAATGGGATGGACCGCCCCGTCCTCCTCCCTCATCATAGGAAGGGCAGACTAAAGAGGAGAGTATCATGGCCGATCGCAATTTGCCGCGACCCGCGGCTGTCTATGGAATCGACATTGGCAAGAACCTATTCCACGTCGTTGGCCTGAGCTGCGACGGCACACCTGTTCAGAAATTTCGCTTTCGAGGGGACACCCTTCTTCAGTTCTTTGCGCGCGCACAACCAAGCATAGTTGGCATGGAATCCTGCGTCGGTCCACAGTGGCTCGCCCGGAAGATACAGGCACTTGGTCACAAGGTGCGCCTGATCCCCGTGCAATTCGTGAAGCCCTACGTGAAGTCAAACAAGAACGATATCATCGACGCCGAGGCGATCGCTGAGGCCGCTACGCGACCGACAATGCGCTTCGTTGCCGTGAAGGAGGAGGACCAAGTGGATCTTCAAGCGCGTTTCCTTCGTCATTCAAACGCGCGGCAACTCGAGATTGAATATTCCGGCACCCTGACGCAAAGGTACACCGTACTCGAGGCAGAAAGCCCGCGTCTGATTGATCAGGCGTGTCCTCGAGCCGACCATCTGGCACGGATTCGCGATGCAGCGCTTCCAGTTGCATAAATGTATCCGGCCTCTCGCGAGTGGACTGCTGTTGCAGCCACGCCATGATGAGATCCGCGCACGCCGTTCCCAATAAATAGTTCGGGCAGGAAGCCCGCTTTTTTGCACAGGGCTTACGGCATGTTGATCCACTGTTTCGTCATCACTGTTCCCGAGCCTTGCAATCGAAGCCAGAAGCGTCAGGCAAGGCAGGATCTCTGCGTTCGTAGAGTGCTCCGGGCTTGTTCAAGACCACCCACACAATGCGGGCCATCTTGGCGGCTAGAGCGACAACGGCCTTGTTCGGATGCATCCGAGCCTGGAGCCCGTCGAGCCAGCTTCCTAGGCGATCGCGCGTCCGGTCCAAATGCCGGAAGCAGGATCGCGCGCCCTGCACCAAAAGCTTTCTCAGATAACGGTTGCCGCGTTTGCTGACGCCAAGCAACGTCTGTTTTCCGCCGCTCGAGTATTGCCTGGGCACTAACCCCAGCCAGGCAGCAAGGTCGCGGGCCTTGCGAAACTGCAGCCCATCACCGATCGCGGCAAGTACGGCGGTCGCACCCAATGCGCCGATACCAGGAATTGTCATCAGCCGGCGGGTGACGTCCTCTCGATCGGCAACCGCTTCGATCTCCTGTGTCAATTCGCGGATCCGTTCTTCGAGGCGGCGGAGATCGGCGA
Organism: Bradyrhizobium sp. T-12; assembly: GCF_058314695.1. Classification (NCBI taxonomy): domain Bacteria; kingdom Pseudomonadati; phylum Pseudomonadota; class Alphaproteobacteria; order Hyphomicrobiales; family Nitrobacteraceae; genus Bradyrhizobium; species Bradyrhizobium sp. T-12. Next base: position 867,204 of record NZ_JBZFQJ010000002.1, read on the forward strand.
AGCGAGCGCCCACCAGGCGACGCATCACTGGCGACAAATCGGCGCACCGCTGGATCATCGTCTCTATCACGTCCGTTTGGCCTATTGCGGGTTCGCGCACGCCCACGTCGTGCTTGGCGGTGAGAGCTTCGTTGCCCTGGCCGAAGGCCTGCAGAATGCCCTCTGGTCGCTCGGTGGGGCGCCGCGGGAGCATCGGACCGACAGCCTGTCGGCCGCATTCCGCAATCTCGATTGCCATGCTCGGGATGATCTGACGCAGCGATACGAGGCCCTTTGTGCCCATTACGGCATGGGGCATTCCCGCAACAATCGAGGCGTTGCTCACGAGAATGATTCGATCGAAGGGCCCCACGGTCATCTGAAGCGAGCAATCGCGGATGCCTTGCTGCTGCGCGGAACTGTCGACTTCGACGATCTTGCCACCTATCGCGGCTTCATCGACGAGATCGTCAGCCGCCGCAATGCCCGCAACGCCAAGCGGATCGATAGCGAGCGCGTGGTGTTGCAGGAGCTGCCCGATCGGCGCACCTCCGACTACGAAGAGGTGATCGTCCGCGTGACATCGTCCGGCGGCTTCACCCTGCGCAAGGTGTTCTACACGGTGCCATCGCGCCTGATCGGTCACCGGCTGCGGGTGCGCCTTTACGATGATCGTCTCGAGATTATCGGCACGTGATCCATTCCCTGCGGCGCAAGCCGATGGCGCTTCTCAATCTGGTCTACCGAGATCGGCTGTTCCCGCGCGATGCCTATTGGAAGACCTTCGATCGGTTGCGCGAACGCTTGCCGGACAAAAAAGCCTGCCGGATCATGGTCGATCTCCTCGCGCTCGCTCATGAACGCGGCTGCGAGACCGAACTCGCCGATCAGCTCACCGCCGACCTCGAGGCCGGCCGACTGCCTGAACCTAACCGGCTGCGCGCTCACTTCGCTCCTGACCCGCCCACCTGCCGAACGTCGTGGTGCAGCTCGCACCCCCTTGCCACCTACGAATGCCTCATCGGTACTGCCGAGATCGGAGGTGCCGCATGAGCGTAGCCAATACCGTTGATACCGCGCGCCTCAATCTGTTGCTCAACGAGCTCCGCCTCCCGGCCATCAAGGTGCTGTGGGCGCAATTTGCCGAGCAGTCCGACAAGGAAGGTTGGCCAGCGGCCCGCTTCCTCGCCACCATTGCCGAGCACGAGATCGCCGAACGCGGTCGCCGGCTCACCGAGCGCCATCTCGTCGAGGCGCGGCTGTCTGCTGGGAAGACCTTCGGCGGCTTCGACTTCGAGGCCGTGCCGATGATCTCCAAGGCGCAGGTGATGGCGCTCGCCGCCGGTGACAGCTGGTTGGGTAAGGGTGCCAATTTGCTCCTGTTCGGGCCGCCCGAGTCCGATTCATACTGCCCACCTCGTTATGCCATTATAGTTCAAGCTCTCTTTGGCGGAGATCGCCAGACGACGGGCGCCGGAAGCGCCGCGCCTGCGCGGCGTTCCTGACCTCGGGGTGCTCCAGATCAGGCGCCTTGATCACCCAGGGTGCGCCCTTGCACAGCTGGTGCGCGGGCAAGCTTCGCTCCGCGATCAGACGGCGAACCGTCGATGGGCTGACCGTCAACGCAGCGGCGGCTTCATCCAGAGTAATTTCTCCTCTCTCCATGCGTTCGCCTTCCCGGTAGGGTGCGATAGCTTGCTGGTTGCGCAAGTGACGAACGCGGGCGCGGGTCCAGCTGTTACCGTGCCCCGTCGACTTGCCGCTCGGTCGAGGACCGCCGCGATCGTGCCGTCGGGCATCTGGCGTGCCAGAACACGCAGGAGATCGATGACATCTGCGGATGTGCTCCAGCGGTGTTGGCCCGTGCGGTTCTTTCTGGTCTCTAGCGCTGTGTGATCGCCGCCCTGCCAGTGGATCACAAGCTCAATTGCCGCATCGCCGACGCATACAACGATTTCGTGGATTAAGGTTCGGATGATCCCCTTGCGCGTGGCAGGCGTCGCCCCAGGACTGTTCCAGGCCCGCTCCAAATCGGAGCCAAGCGCAAGCAGCCGCTCGCGATCCGCCTCGCTCAGAGGACTCTCCGGCTTGGCCAACAGTGCACCGCGCTCTTCCTCGAGCGCGCGGACGGCCAGCAGACGTTCATTCCAACGTCGCTCCAGCTCGCCGGCGACCAGGCGATTGTCGGGATCGACAGCCTCATATCGCCGACGAGCCCGAGTGGCCTCATAGCGCGCTTGCTCACGCTTGGGCAGGCGTATCTCGCTGTGAACGCCGCCAACCCAGTGGACGACGAGGACGATCTCGGAGGCCGCATCATCGATATCGGCTACGACCTCATGGATGAGGGTGCGCACAATGCGCTTCTTGAGGCGAGCATCCGTCGTCGGCGCATCCCAGACCGTTCTGAGGTTCGAGGCCAGAACGCCGAGCGAGGCTGGATCAGCAATGGGGGCAGGCATCGCCGCATTATGCGTGGCGATTTTGCCCTCGACCTCCGCTGCGTGAGCGAGCGTCCTGTTCCAGCGCGCTCCAAGCTCGCCCGCCACCAGCCGGCTCGCGGGGTCAGCGGCATCGTATTGCCGGAAAAGCCTGGTCGGCGGCATAGCGCGCCGCTTCGAGATCGCGACTGAGAGCATCGCGCACCTGATCGCGCCGTTCCCCTGGCTTCCTTGGCGGCAGCGGTTGCGGCGGCGATAGCGCCCGGACCGATGACGCCAAGCAGTGCTTCCTCGATTGCATCATCGACGGGCAGTCCGCCGAAGCCGATGCAGTGAGGGCCGCCATTGTCCATCCAGGCGCGGCTACAGCTATAGCGCGGGATATGGTGGTTCATGCCGGAGTACCGGAGTGTGAGCTTGCGACCGCAGCGCTTGCACCGGATCAGACCGGCCAGCAGCGCGTCACCATGCTTGGGCGCGCCGTGATGCCGACCGGTGGGAGCGTTGCTGCTGACCATGGTGCGGATCGCCTCGAACCTCTCCCAGCTCACATACCCGTCGTGGGTGTTGGGCTTCAGCGCCAGCCATTCGCTCCGCGCCTGCGGCGGATCTTCACGCTCACACCCACGGCGCTGTATCCCGCCGCGACAGCCGTCTTACCATAGGCATAGGCGCCGCCGTAGACCGGGTTCTCAATGATCCGGTGGATGGCGGAGTAGCTCGGTCGCCGCCAGGCCGTTGCGCCGTTGGTCCGCTTCACCGGCAGATCGAGATTGTACTCGTGGAGCCAGCAGAACGGTCGCGCGCTGCCGAGTTCCTCGACCTTGTCGAACACCAGCTTGATCGCTCCTGGACACGCCGATCCGGATCTTTCTCATAACGGTCGCCGGCCTTCACGAAGCCGACGGGCGCTGCCACAACCAACTCGCCCCGGCGCGCCTTCTCGTAGCGGGCCGAGAGCGAGCGCTGGCGCAACAGATCCAGCTCGTACTCGTTGAGGCTGCCCTTGAGCCCGAGCAACAGGCGATCGTTACCGTGCCTTGGCGCGTAGATCGTCTCCTGATCGATCAGAACGGTATCGACCACGCGGCACATCTCGATGAGTTGCTGCCAATCCCGTCTGTTGCGAGCGAAGCGCGAGACTTCGCGGGCGCAAACCGCACCAACTTTACCGAGGCAAACCTCCGCTACCATCCGCTCGAAGCCGGCGCGTTGTACGCCGCCGGCGGCTGAGCGACCGAGATCATCATCGATCACTTCAACCTCTGACCATCCGAGTGCCGTCAGTCGGTCCCGCATGGCGTATTGCAACGCGCCGCTCTCGCGATTGTGTAGCACCTGATGTGCTGAGGATTGACGCACGTAAAGTATCCCCTTCTCCAGATGATGAGGCCTGACCTTGTCAGAGATCATGACCGACCTCCTTCGCGCGCGGCGTCGCTGTCGTCGCGGCATGGTCGAGGATCAACTGCGTCATCAGACTCGTAAGGGCCGCCTGCGCTTCCGCCGGAAGCTCCGACCATGTGGGCGCACCGGTGGCGCCGCTCGACAGGCCGCTCCCGAACAGATCCATCTGCTGCGGCCGCGGTTGTTGATTGTGTCGGTATCCGCTCCCTGGCATTGCCGTCTGGCGTGACATGAGTCGCTCCCCGATTCTGACCGTGAGAGCCTCTGGATGCGCCAGAAAGCAGGGCAGCTGATGGCGTTCGATCCTTCAACGCCAGATCGAGAAGCGCAGAAAGCGCCGCAAGCGCATCGATGCTGACAAACGGTTGAGCTGTCAAAAGCTCGGCGTCAGGGCATGCCGTCCGGTCGAACATCCCTGCTGGCACTTCCAGCCAACGATCTCCTTGCGATCCGTCCAAGGTGCAGCGAAAAACAACATCAAAGCCTTGTCGACGGCTCCATGAACGCAAACTCGGCGCCCAAACCATGGATGATGCCGATAAAGAACCTCGCGAAGAACGGTCCTGTGGCCGTTCTCAAACGTTGTTGTACAACGAACACCGCGGACACTCGGCCATCGGCTATATCAGCTCGGTCGAGATGGAGCGCAAGGTGGGATTAGCTTAACGGGGTGTCCATCAAACCGGCAGCACGCTCAGTGATCACCGGGGAGCGCCGACGGCGTCGGTGGACGAGCGAGGAGAAGGCCCGGATCGTGGCGGAGAGCTTTGAGGAGGGTGCGAACATCTCCGAGGTTGCGCGGCGCAATGGCGTTTCGCGCGGGCTGCTTACGGTGTGGCGCCGCCAAGTTGCGGCGGCGGTGGGGGGCAAGGCACCGAACTTCGTGCCAATCCAAATTGGTCCGGGGATCGATCGCGGGACAGCGGGCGAGCATGAACGTATTTCCGGGCTACAGACGAGGCCTTTGGAGATCGCCGCGCCGCCGGCCAAGGTTTGCGGAGTTGTCGAGATCGAGGTGAACGGGGCGCGCATCCGGGTCGAGCCGGACGTTGAGCTGGCGACGCTGTCGACCGTGCTGGCGGCGCTTCGGGGTATCCGGTGATTGCGCTACGCTCTGACCTCAAGGTGGTGCTGGCGACACAGCCGGTCGATTTCCGCAAGTCGGTGCATACGCTGTCGGCACTGGTGAGCGAAGCGCTGCGTGCGAATCCGTGTTGTGGGGACGTCTTCGTGTTCCGCAGCAAACGCACGGACAGAGTGAAGCTTCTGGCGTGGGACGGCAGCGGCATGGTGCTGATGACGAAGTGGTTGCACCAGGGGCACTTCACCTGGCCGCCGATCCGCGAAGGCGTGGTGCATCTGACTGCGACACAGCTCGCGATGCTGCTCGACGGACTCGAGTGGACGCGCGTCTCGCCCAAGCCGGTGAAGCAGCCGGCCGTTGTCGGCTGAGAGGAGAGGATTTCGCTGGAGCCTGCGCCGCGCGGATGTATGGTCCATTTATGGCGATTCGCCCGGACGTCCTCTCGACTGATCCCGCCGCTCTAACAGAGATGGTGCTCGCGCTCGACGCCGAGAACGAGAAGCTGCGTGTTGCGATGCAGACGCTCAAGGAGATGATCTTCGGGAAGCGCTCGGAACGGCTTGCCACGCTCGTGGCCGAGCAGCTTGAGCTTGAGCTTGACGATCTTGAGACCAGTGTCACGCCGCCGGCAGCTGCCAACGACGATGCACCTGCGGTGAAGCCGTCCGATAAGCTACGTAAGAAGGCGCGCCGCAACATCGGCGCGTTGCCCAAGCATCTGCCGCGCTGTGAGCAGGTCCTGGAGCCGGAGGTGACGGCCTGCCCGTGCTGCCAGGGCCAGCTTCACAAGATCGGCGAGGACGTCAGCGAGGTGTTGGAGTGATCCCGGCGCTCCTGCGCGTGCTGCGCACGATCCGTCCCAAATACGGCTGCCGCGGCTGCACCGATGGCGTGGTCCAAGCCAAAGTGCTGCCGCGCCTGATTGAGGGCGGCATGGCGTCGACGGCCCTCGTGAGCCATGTGGTGGTCTCGAAGTTCGCCCGGTATTTGCCGCTGTACCGGCAAGTTCAGATCCTGGCCGGCCACGGCATCCATCTTGACCGCGCGACACTCGCGGTTGGGTCAAACGTACCGCCTTGTGGCTCAGGAGCCTTTATGAGCTGCAGCTGCGGATCATTCAGGCTGCGCCGCGCGTGTTCTGCGACGAGACGCCGATGCCGGTGCTTGATCCAGGACGACATCGTCCCCGCATCTGCCAGTTCTGGGCGCATGCTATGGATGACCGGCCATGGGGTGGCCCCTCGCCGCCGGCGGTTACCTACGTATTCGCCGACGGCCGCGGCACCGAGGAGATCGCCGGACAGTTGATGGGCTTTTGCGGCGTTCTGCAGGTGGACGGTTATGCCGCCTACAAGGCGCTGGCCCGCCGTCATGGCGGCGCGATCCAGCTCGCCTTTTGTCTCGCCCATGCTCGACGCAAATTCGTCGAGGTGTACAAGTCCACGCAGTCGCCATTCGCGCGCGACGTGATTGAACGGCTGCAGGCGGTCTATGCGATCGAGGCAGAGATCCGCGGCAGCAGTGCGGAGCAGCGGCTGGCCGCCCGCCGCACCAGGAGCGCCCCGTTGATGGTGGCGCTCAATGCGCGACTGATTGAGATGGTAGGTCAGCTGTTTTCCCAATCGAAGCTGACAGAGGCGATCAACTATGCGCTCAATCACTGGGACGGACTGACGCTGTTTCTCAGCGACGGCCGCGTCGAGGTCGATTCCAACACGGTCGAGCGTTCCATGCGCCCGATTGCCATGGGAAGACGCAACGCCTTGTTCAGCGGTAGCGAAGGTGGTGCCGAGAGCTGGGCCATCCTCGCGTCGCTCGTGAACACCGCAAAGCTCCATGAGCTCGATCCGCAAGCCTATCTGACCGACGTGCTGGAGCGCATCGTCTCCGGTGGAACCAAGAGCCATCAACTGCACGAACTGCTCGCCTGGCACTGGAAGGCGGCGCGCCAGCGCACCGCACAGGCCGCGGCATGAGCCCGCGTCGTCATAAAGCAGCGTCGTCAATGGCCGCAGCCGAGATGCCACTTGAGGAGCTCGAGCGATGGCTGCAGGCTCGGGTCGATCAGCAACCTGCCGCCACCAATCTCCCCATGCTCGACGGCTACGTCGCCGCAATCGTGGCCGGACCGGTGTCGATGAGCCCACTCGACTGGATCTGCCCGCTGCTCGCCATCGATGCCGATGCCTTCAACCACAGCGGCACCCCGGAGTTTGCAGCCATATCGGCTGTCGCCCTGCGTCACAACGACATCAGCAACACCCTCTCGACCGCACCCGACAGGTTCGCGCCGATGCACCGGCGTAAACCCAGTGGAGACGTGGATCCGCGACCATGGTGCCAAGGCTTCTACGCCGCGATGCGGCTCAAGCTATTGGCGTGGGCACCGTTGCTGGACACCGGCAACGTCAATCACGGCCTACTTCTACCTATCCTGCTGCACTGTCGCGACGATCAGGGCCGACCGCTGCTTGGACCACCACGAAGCGGCCGCGAGACCAAGAAATTTCTGCGTAACGCCCACGCCGATATTCCCGCGGCGGTCGAAGCCTTGCGGCAATACTGGATGCCGATCCGCTACGCCCGCGCTCAATGATCACTGCGGTCGTGGGAGCTCATGCCGGTTACAGTTAGTCGGCTTGGCGCGGGAGCTTCCATTCCCAGGCAGCAGTTCGCGCAGACGCGAAGCGGGAAGATCGGCGATCCGGGCGAGGACGTCGGAGAGCCGGGCTTTGGGATCGACATCGTTAAGACGACAGGTGGTGATCATCGTCAGCATGATGGCGGCGCGTTCGGCGCCGCGCAGGCTGCCGGCGAAGGTCCAATTGCGCCTTCCCAAGGCGATGCCGCGCAACGCTCTTTTGGCGGCGTTGTTGCTGAGGCAGATCCTGCCATCGTCGAGGAAGCGGGCAAAGTCGGCTCAGCGCCTGGCATGTAATTCGTGGGCTTCAGGACCTCGGAGGAGCGCGAGAGGGTTTCTCGCTCGCGCAGCAGCCAGGCGTGCATGTCGTCGAGCAGCGGCTTAGCGCGATCGGGGAGCTGGTTTACCCTTGCTGCCTACCCTGGCGTTCTTCTCGATATCGGCCAACTCGAAGAAGCCCCGCCGCGCATGCGCGAAGCAGAATGCCGGCGTGATCGGCATCGCTTTCCTTTGCGGGTCGAACAACGGCTCGAAGCCGCTATAGCAATCGGCTTGCAGGATGCCGGCGAAGGCGGCCAGATGCCTCTGGGGATGCTGGCCTCGCCGGTCGGGTGAGGCGTAATAGACCGCAGCCGGCGGCGCCGGCCCACCGAAGGGCCGGTCATCCCGCCCATAACTCCAGCTCCGGCGGGTCGTGCACTTGCCCTTCGCCAGGACGCGGATGGTGGTGTCGTCGCCATGAAGGCGCTCGACTGCGAGTACATGACGCTCGATCAGCTGGAAGAGCGGCATGATGGCGAAGGTTCCGTGGCCGACCTGGTCAGCGAGCGTCGACAATGGCAGGTCGATCCTCTCGCACTTGGTTGAGCGGGATATGCATGCCGAACTGTGCGTCCAGCGAAGGCTGGCATGTTCAGCAGGAGTAAGTCCTGCCGGGGAAAAAGTTAGCTCCCCGTAGTGTGGGTAGCAGAGGAGATAGAAATAGAACCTTTGAAGCCTATCGACAAAACTCCCTTGGGGAGACCACGAGTCATCGGGCCGTATCAAAAGAGAACGCGTTGTGGCCTCGAAAATGCTGAAAACCGAAAGTCGAGCCTGCAGTTTAGGGGCGAAGGCAGCATGATCCATCGAATGCTAACTGACACGACGGGTCATTTCGGCGGGGTGAAAGCGACAGCACGGTGACAAGGACATGCCGAGCAACTGGAGAAGCCTTCATCCCGGAGAGAAATCGCCGGAAGAAGGTAGGTCGTATAACCGGAGATCCCGGGAAATCGACCGAAGATGAGAAGGTGGCGGCCGGGACTGGAGTAGCGATGAAGCGGAGTAACTCCCGTGGAGCAAAGGGTCCCTGCCATTTGTGATGTCTCTAACGTAAGGAAGGCAAGGACGAGATGATAAAGGCGTCCATCGATTTGCAAGACCTGAGGCGGAGACTATACGTCAAGGCGAAGGCTGAACCGTCCTGGCGTTTCTGGGGTCTATACGTCCACGTGTGCAAGATGGAGACCCTGCGCGCAGCGTATGAGATGGCGAAAGAAAACGACGGCGCACCGGGAATAGACGGGGTGCGCGGCGGCGATCAGGGTGAGACTCCGTATTGCCTCACCTATCGATGCTCCCGAGTGCGATCGGTTGCCTCATTTATTTTGCTCCCGGCTTGGGTTGAGGAGGAGGCCGGGTGCGGAGATGGCCGGGGTTTCGGAGCGCCCGGCCTCCTCCGCTGGCGTCTGCCACATCATTGGGTTGTTGTGACCTCATGCCCCAGCAGCGTTTCCTCCGTAGGAACGAACAACAACGCGTTCGCTTGCTCGCTGCGCCAGGATTTAAGCCTACGCTGAAGCGTTCGAAGAAGCTTGTTCGGATAGGCTCCAGGATATTCCGCCTGCAACCGGGAGAGCAGTTCGCTACCAGTCCGCCAAGGCTCGGCTTCAAACCATTTTCGCAAATCTAGCGTTGCCCGGATGAGCGGGTCGGGACGCCGCCGGCCTCTTTTCGCTTTCACGATTGGCCGATCCGTCGGTCGCATAGCTCCGTCTTTCCAGGCGGTTCGTAGGCTTGCCAGGAAGAGATCGATCGGTTGCGATGCCGCAGCAGGATGGGCGATTGGCTGCGTATCAGCGAGCGCCGCGAGGCGTTCCTGCGCGCCGCGGATGTCGCGCAACAACGCGACCGGGTCGAGAGCGGCATAGATTTCTTGGAGATGGTGACGAATCGCATCGGGCGTGCGGGCGTCGGCGGCCAAGCGCTGGTGTGGCGTTGCCGGTGCGCTGTATGTCTTACGCACACGAGCACCGTCGCGCTGCTTGGCCATCAGTTTGAATGAGGGTTGGAAGAAGTTCACGAACAGCCGCGCCGATCGATAGAGTTCAGCCAGCAGCTTGGCCGCTTCCAGGCCCTCGAGCCGACGATAGCCGACCATCCTGCGCACGACGGCACCGTTCTTCTGCTCGACGAACGCCTGGTCGTTCTTCCGGTAGGGCCGGCAACGCGTGAAGACGATGTTGGCCGCATCGCAGTAGGCTTTCAGCGTCTCATTCATGAACACCGTATCATTGTCCGTATCGAGGCCGATCAGCGCAAAAGGCAATTGTTTGCGCAATTCCGTCAACACCGTGCTCAACAGTGTTTGTTCGCGCACGATCAGAGGAGCGCACTCCGTCCAGCCGGTAGCAATGTCGGTGAGCACGAGGGTCTGGATGAAGCTGCCGCGCGCCGATAGACCGCTATGCGCTACAAGGTCAGCCTCGACGAACCCCGGCGCCGGATCGTTCCAATCTGCCGACGTCCGTATTGGAATACTGCGACGCAACGAGTGCGTCGCGTGCCGTCGGCGCTTGCGACCTAATCCTTCTCGGACCCGTGCCAACGCGCGGTCGATCGTCGCAGCACTCATTGCCAAAAGTTTGTCGCGGATCTCGGGAGCAAGGTCGAGGTGGCCGTGCCGTTCCATCGCTTCAATCAGCGCAGGCATTAACGCCTTCAGCCGCTTCCCGCAGATCCGGTCTGACGCCTCCCAAAGCAGCAAGAGCGCGTTGTGTTCCGCCTCATTATAGATCCGACGTCGCGCCCGTCGGCCTGCGCTTACGTCTTCCTGGCCTCGAAGTAGACGCATCGCATGTTTGCGATGGAATCCGGTGATGTCGACGAACTCGTCTAATATCCGCGCCTTCTTCGCACGATCCGAACGCCGATAGCGCGCGCCCGCCGCCGCCGTCAGTTCCTTCCGCGTTGCCATGCTCAGCCACCCCATCTGCGCCCCCGCTTGTTCCCGATCCAGGGGAGCAATTTACGTGAGGCAACGGCTCAGCATCCGGTAACAATTAAGGCGAGGCAATGCGCGCTCTCATCCTGATTGTCGCGCTATAACGGGGTGACGTTCGAAGCCATCGAAGCGCGAGGCGTGGAGTCTCTGCTCGAGCAATTACGAGACGAACTGATCGAGCGCACTTATAAGCCACTTCCATCAAGGAAGCGGGAAATACCGAAGGACGGGGGCTCCAAGGTCCGCGTTCTGTCGATTCCGGCTATCCGCGACAGAGAGGTACAGGGGCGCTCAAGCTCATACTCGAACCTGTATTCGAGGCGGATTTCCAACCGGGATCGTTCCCAAGCGGACAACACATGAAGCGATCAAGCGAGTTGCTAAAGCAATAGCTGAGCGGAAGACGCGGGTTCTCGATCTTGATTTGCGGGCCTACTTCGACAACGTCCGGCATGATCGGATTCTGGAGAAGGTAGCCCTGCGGGTTGATGATGGGGACGTCATGCATCTTCTGCGGCTTGTGCTGAAAGCTTCTGGCAAGAAAGGCGTTCCGCAAGGCGGCGTAATTTTCACCCTTGCTCAGTAACCTCTACCTCAATGAGGTGGACAAGATGCTGGAGCGAGCACGTGAAGTTACACGTCGCGGCAAGTACACCAATATCGAATATGCACGTTTTGCTGACGATATGGTTGTCTTGATCTATGCCCACCAGCGACATGACTGGCTGCTCGGCGCTATAAACAAGCGCTTGCGGGAGGAGTTCGCCAAGTTACAGGTTGAGGTGAATGATGAGAAGAGTCGCATAGTTGACCTGGCCCGAGGCGAGAGCTTCGGCTTCCTGGGAATCGACTTCCGCTATCTCCGCAGTCTGCGCGGAGTGATGCGGCCGTATTACACGCCCAAGCTCAAAAAGCGGACGGCGCTTCTGCGGGGGCTCAAGGAAGTGTTTGGCAGCTATCGGTCGCAACCGATTAGTCGGGTGATAAGCCTGATCAATCCAAAGCTCCGAGGATGGGTAAACTACTTCCGGATAGGCGATTCCAGTAAATGCTTCCCTACATCAGAGACTGGGTAGAGAGGAAGGTCAGACGCCATCTGGCGAAGGCACGGAAACAAAAGGGCTTCGGCTGGAAGCAGTGGAGTAACTCGTGGCTGTACGACACCTTGAAGCTGTTCAACGGCTACCGGGCGAGTGCCGCCGAAGTAAAAGCTGCTCCAACATGATAGGTCCATAAGCCTTGTCATGAAGCAAATGGGAGCGCGTAGTGCGGGAAATCTGCATGCTGCGTGCGATGTGGCGGGGGCTGGAAACGTGCATGACCGGGAAAACTGGTTAAGCGGCGCGCCAGTCCTCGACCCCACTGTCGAACAGGATCGTCGCCAGCAATTGCGGACCGATGAAGCCGCGCGGCGTGGCATGGAACGGTGCCGGCGGCTGGCTGATCTTCTCGCAATCGCGGCAAGTGAACTTCTCTCGCACGGTCTCGATGACCTTGAACCGGCGCGGGATCTCCCAACGTCTCGGTCACATCCTCGCCCAGTGCTGCAACAAGCCGTTCCTTCTCATCCTGCGACCACCGGCGCCGCCGCTCGGCCGATGTGATCACCTCCGCCCCTCGAAATCGGCATAGTGCTTCTCCCAGGATTACCCGTAGGACCTGCAGCGTTCGCGTCCGTCAAACAAGACGGCCCGCAACGGAGGAATACCACAGAGTCACCTGCTCTCCTTCTTCAGATGAACTGAAGGGCCACCGCCGCCAGAGGTGCGATAAATGGCTTGCGCCCAGTCGAAGGGCGAGAAGATCTCTCCGCTCGCGTTTGCCAGCACCTTCCGCACCACCATTGGGTCGTTAGGGCGCGCGACCTGCCCCATTCGGACGTAGTTCCTAGGATTGACAAAGTCCGTGTAACTGGGCATTTGCCGCGGCGGCCCGGTGCTACTTGAGTTAGCTCAGAACGGATCGGGTCGCCTCACGGTGAGGATGACCTTCACTCATGAAGCGCGCCCGATGTGCGACACGTGCCGGGCGTGGAATGCGGAGTTTCTAAACGCTTGCGGGCTCCCTGGCGAGTTCGTCAATGACTTGCCTGGTTGCCTGATAGGCAAGCTCGACAATCTCATCAATCTCGCCTTCCGAGACGACAAGAGGCGGAGCAAAACCCAGAATATCGCCATGCGGCATTGCCCGAGCAATAAGTCCCCGCTCGCGAGCAGCCTTCGAGATGCGGGCGCCGACTTTGAGCTGGGCGTCGAACCGTCGCTTCGTGTGACGGTCCGCGACAAACTCGATAGCGCCGAGCAAGCCGACGCCGCGAACTTCGCCAGCGATCTCCAATTGAGCGAACCTTTCCTTAAGCCGCTTTTGAAAGTGCGCGCCGACCACCCTGGCGCGATTGCTGAGCTGCTCCTTTTCAACGATATCGAGCACTGCGTTGGCGGCGGCGGCAGCGATCGGATGACCCGAGTAGGTGTAACCGTGTGAGAATGCGCCAACGCGATCGGCGGCCCCCTCCATAACAGAGTAAACCTTCTCCCCCACGATGGCTGCCGAGAGCGGCATGTAGCCCGAGGTGAGCCCCTTGGCGACCGTTACGAGATCCGGCTCCATCCCGTATAGAGTACTGCCAAAGTCGGCCCCGGTTCGCCCGAATCCACAGATCACCTCATCGGCGATGAGAAGAACGTCATACCGCCTGAGTACGGCCTGAATCTCCCGCCAATACCCGCTGGGCGGCGGTGTGATGCCTCCGGTACCAAGGACAGGCTCGGCAATAAACGCGCCGACCGTTTCCGCGCCCTCCCGCACAATTAGCTCTTCGAGTTCGGCCGCACGCCGACGAGAAAAGGCCTCCTCCGATTCCCCGTGCTCAGCGCCCCAATAATGGTGGGGAGTGCCTGTGTGCAGAATACCCGGAAACGGAAGGTCCATTTGATCGTGATAGAACGACATTCCCGTCATTGATCCAGAAATGACCGAGCACCCGTGATAACCGCGCTCGCGAGAGATGATCTTCTTCTTCTTCGGCTGACCACGCAGATTGTTGTAATACCAGACGAGCTTGGCCTGAGTTTCGTTGGCATCCGATCCGGAAAGTCCGTAGAAGACTTTGCTGGCGTTTCCCGGTGCCATTTGCACGAGGCGATGCGAAAGCTTTGCGAGCTCTTCGGTCGTGTGAGCAGCGTACGTGTGGTAATATGCGAGCTGATAGGCCTGCCTTGCGATGGCCTCGGCAACTTCGGTACGCCCATAGCCGATATTGACACAGTAGAGACCGGCAAAGCCATCGATGTATGTTCGGCCCTCCGCATCCCGAATGGATATCCCTTTACCACCTGTGACGATTGTGGGATCGCCAAGCTTGCCGCTCGCGAAATCCTTCAGCTGCGTGAAGGGATGCAGAACACTGGAACGATCTCGCTCAGCGATGGTCTTGATATCAATCATATAGTTCTCCTATGCCGCCAAATCGCCGAAACAGACGTATTTGTGTTCCATGTACTCTGCTAAACCGTGCTTCGACCCTTCTCGTCCGAGTCCGGACTGCTTCCAGCCTCCGAACGGAATGGGCGGTCCAGTAAAGGAAGCTGTATTGATTCCGAGCATGCCGCACTCGATCTGCTCAGAAAGGCGGAGCGCCCGGCGAAGGTTGTTTGTGTAGATGTATCCAGCCAGCCCCATTTCGCTGGCGTTCGCCCTGGATACAACCTCCGCCTCAGAATCGAACGGGAGCACGGCAGCAACCGGCCCGAAGGTTTCTTCATGCGTGATCAGCATGTGGTCGGTGACATCGCTGAGCAACGTCGGAGGAACGAAGTTTGCACCCAAACTTGCGCCCTTGTCGGCGCAAAACACCCGCGCCCCCTTTTTTGCGGCGTCGTCGATGTGGGCCCTGCATTTGTTGGCAACCGACAGCTTTGTCATCGGCCCTATATCAGTTGTCGTTTCCAGGCCGTGCCCGACTCTGAGCTGAGAAATAGGGGTGGCAAACGCCTCGACGAAGGCGCGGTAGATCTTTCTATGCACGTAGATGCGATTGGCGGCGAGACAGTCCTGGCCCGAAGTGGTGAACTTTGCGTCCATCGCTCCCTTAACCGCCTTGTCGACATCGACGTCGTCAAAGATGATGCACGGAGCGTGGCCCCCCAGCTCAAGCGACACTTTCTTCACGGTTTGTGCCGCCTCTGCCAGAAGCAGGCGCCCAACTTCGGTAGAACCAGTAAACGAAAGAGCTCGCACCCTCGTATCGCGCAACAGTGGTTTCGAAAGCTCGATTGAATCACCGACAAGCACCTGAAATACGCCACGCGGAATACCAGCTTCTTCGGCCAACCTAGCCAGGGCAAGGGCCGACAATGGCGTCTCGGGAGCCGGCTTCACGACGATCGGGCAGCCCGCGGCAAGAGCAGCTCCCGCCTTTCTCGTGATCATCGCGATTGGAAAATTCCATGGCGTGATCGCCGCCGCAACACCGATTGGCTGCATTCGCACATGAAGCAGGCTTCCCGCTTTGTGACTCGGAATGGTCTCGCCATAGGTGCGCTCGCCTTCAGCGGCAAACCATTCCAGAAAGCCCGCGCCATATGTGATCTCGTAGCGTGCCTCCGCCAGAGGCTTTCCTTGCTCGCTGGTCATAAGAACGGCGAGATCCTCTGAATGGCCGCGGATCAGGGACGCCCAAGATTTGAGGATCACTCCTCGCTCGGTGGGCAGCAGACGCCTCCATGCAACAAACGACTTCTCTGCTGCTCCGATTGCCAGCTCCATGTCGGCCGCCGAGCAACGGGCAGCTTCCGCGATTTCCTCCCCCGTCGCGGGGTCGACAACCGCGTCCTTCTGCCCGCCGTCCGTCCACTTGCCGTCGATGAACGCTGCCCCCGCTAAAAAGTCTCGTCGTCTGAGAGTTCGAAGGTGCCGCATAGCGAGGCCACCCCACTCCGGGCGTCTGTGCCGAAAGCCTTGAACACCCATTTTGAAACTCCCGCGCCGTCACTTATTGAAATTGCTGGAGTAATCAGGATACTAGTGACGCAAACAGATTTGCGTCGCATTTTCGGTGCGCGGGATGAATTCCTGCAAAGCATTGATGCCTTGCGACGAAACGCAGCTTAGGGCTGGAGACAACCGCTATGCGTTACGATCGGATAGATGCACGCATCCTGGAGATCGTGCAAAAAAACAATCGCCTCACGTCCGAGGTCATTGGCGAAATGGCGGGGCTTTCCCCCACGGCGTGTCAGAGAAGGTTGAAGAGGCTCCGTTCGGAAGGAATCATTGAGTCGGATGTGTCCATCGTCTCGGCAAGAGCAGTGGGAAGGCCGATTCAGATGCTTGTCCTCGTGAATCTCGAGCGGGAGCGCTCCGATATCATCGACAAATTCAAGAAGGCCATCAAAACGTCGAGTGAAGTCGTAAATGGCTTCTATGTCACGGGCGATGCAGACTTCGTTCTGTACATAACGGCTCGCACGATGGAGGACTACGAGCTTTTCACCAGACGCTTCTTTTACGAGAACCCCGATATTAAGGGGTTCAAAACCATGGTCATCATGGACCGCGTAAAATCGGGGTTTGCAGTTCCAATCGAAATGCCACCGGACAGATAAGCGATCTTTGATCGCGACGTCCCGACGGTCCAGCTGTTTTGAGCACTCGTGAAAGAATGAGAACCATACCGAAAGCTCTGACAATTCTGACTTCTCACAATCCTCTTCAACCCAAAACAGGCCTAACGAACTCGCCCCAGTGGGCTTGGTCGAATTACGTGCCAGAATGGTGCTTGAAAGCAAAAAAAGGAGGGGCCACTCCAAGGGTGGCCCCTTCAAGTTAGGGAGGAAACGCCCCTAGGGGGCCTGGGAGATCAGGCCGCAGCCTGTTCGATCGGTGAAAATGGTAGGCCGAGACTCTCTGCCACTGCCTTGTAGGTCAACCGGCCCCGATAGACGTTCAGGCCAGCGCGCAAGTGCGGATTTTCAAGCACGGCCGCAAAGCCCTTGTTTGCCAAAGCCAAGCCAAAAGGCAAAGTTGCGTTGTTGAGGGCCTGACTTGAGGTAAGCGGGACTGCACCGGGCATGTTGGCAACGCAATAGTGGATCACGCCGTCGACTTCGTAGGTTGGATCAGCATGGGTGGTGGCACGCGACGTCTCAAAGCAACCGCCTTGATCGATCGCGACGTCAACGACCACAGAGCCTTGCTTCATCGAGCTCAGCATCTTGCGCGACACCAGCTTCGGTGCACTGGCTCCTGGGACGAGCACGGCGCCAATAACGACGTCTGCGGCAGAGACTTCCTCTTCAACGCTGTCGATGGTCGAGTACCTGGTGCGGACGCGGCCCTCGAATAGCTCGTCCAGTTCGCGAAGGCGGTTGATCGAACGGTCGATGACGGTGACTTCCGCACCCAAACCGGCTGCCATTCGGGCGGCATGCGTACCGACGACACCGCCACCGATGACAACGATACGAGCGGGCTGAACGCCAGGCACGCCGCCGATCAATAACCCCCGCCCGCCGCTGTACCGTTTTAGGGCCGCGCCGGCAGCCTCGATCGTGAGCCGGCCCGCGACTTCGCTCATTGGCGCAAGCAACGGCAAGCCCCCGTTCGAGTCGGTGACGGTTTCATAGGCGATCGCTGTGCAACCCGATTTCAGCAGTCCTTTTGCCTGCTCCGGATCGGGCGCCAGATGCAGATAGGTGAAGAGGATCTGATTCTCTCGGAGCTGGACCCATTCGGACGGCTGCGGCTCCTTGACCTTGACTACCATCTCGCTCGATGCAAACACCTCCCGAGCAGCCGCGGCGATTGTTGCACCGGCCTTCCGGTATTCCTCGTCGCTTGCCCCGATGCCAGCGCCGGCATTGGCCTCCACCAATACTTGGTGGCCGGCAGCCACATATTCCCGGACAGCTCCAGGGGTCAGGCCCACGCGATATTCGTGTGTTTTGATTTCCTTGGGAACACCGACTTGCATCTTGCAATCTCCGCTTTTGCTGAACCACTTCTAATCGGAACCACGCGGTGAAATTGAGAAGGGACCGGCGAACGACGCAGAAATTCAGCAACCTCGGCGTTCTTGCGCACAATTCCAGCAGAGTGCGCGAGATGGTGATGGTTTGCTATTCCTGGCGCCGCAATCGGCACAGTGGCAGCCGACACATCGATCCAAAGGAAGTTTCGCACAGCGATTTTCACGTATTTAACGGCCTTCGGTTCCTCCACGGGGCTCTGGGCGAAACATCCCCTCTGTCCCGCTCCACGCAAAAGCTGCATGAATCCCGGCGGATATTTATGGCGGAACAGTTGCCCAGCAACGCGCGCATGCCGCCAGGGCTCGCCGATCGAATGGCAACGATACGCTCAGAGATTGTGAGCATCATGGAGCGGCTGTCAATGATCGCTCGAAAGCGGCCTTTCCGATTGTGACGATCGCGTCCACCTTCGGTCTTGGTGATGACGAGCGCAGGCGCGAGCCCGGGATATTGCGATGGACTACGGCTCGGCGCAATCAGCACCGCGACCGGGCCACCTATCTGCGGACGCCTAGTGTTGAAAACCGGTGTCCTCGTGCAAGAAGGCGAGTGCTGCGAGCGAGAGTGGCCCATTGTTCTCCTTTGAGAGACCTTAACGCACTAGCGGCAGGCCTGGAATCGCTGAGGCCGCAGCGGATTGCGCGTCAGAGTTCGAATAGCTCGCGCGGCAACTTCGTGAATGGTTCACCTGCAACGTCGGTATGCGGAAGGTTTCGCTGATCACATAACCACGTCTTCATCGATCCAGTTTTCAAGCATGAGGTGAAATGTCGTATTCGGCTTGAGGACCGTGTTATCGCCGTCCTTCAAGCTAGCTGTAGGTTCCGTCCAATCTATCGCGACGGCGTAGCCGCACCGAGACTCCTTCACCAAGCCATCGCGTTTTCAAGTTGGAGTTGAAAGCTATGGCGACGTCGCTGCAGGTCCTGCCGGGTTTGGCGGCGGCAAGTGCAGCTTCCAACCTGGCAACGTTCCCTTCATGCAACCGGCGTATGTGATCCGACGGCTTACCGATCGCGACATCGTGCGCATCAGCGGAGAGGTCTAGCCATGACGCCCGCCGCTGAACTCGAAATTGCTCTGCGAGCCCGTCTGGAAGACGTCTTCGGTCCAGCGAATGTGACACGTGGAGATGCGTGCGCAGCGCAAAGAAGAGGCCCGCAAAATCCGTGCTGGGCTTGCCGTTAGCGCTGCGCACCAATGTTGCAATGACCTCGGCGGATTCATTGGCCTCGCGCGCGCCTGAGCGGATAACGTCTCTCGCTTTGAGCATGCCGGCGTCGGAAATAGCGGTAGCTTCCCGCATCATCGCGAATTCCGAGTCCGATTTCACGCCGCGGATCCGGGTCACGGCGTTAGTGCAGTAGACGATGTTCGCGCCTGTCGAGCGAGATTTGAACTTCTTAACTGTCAGCGGGCAAGAGCCGTTCTTCCAGACCGGTCCATTTGCGGCCGACGCCATCGTCCAAGATGAAGTCGATGGTCTCCTCCCGTTCGGGGTAGCGATGAGCGCCTCCGAATAACCAGTGACACGACTGCGATCGACAAACATCTGATGGATCGCCGCCGGCCAGACCATTCTGCGCGTCAGGAAGGTCGGCTACTCATCCGTTAAAGTCACGACCAGCCCCCGCGGAACATAGCCCGACCTCGAAGTGTATCCGGAGAGATATATGATGTTAGCCGGAGCCGTGACCACCGCTTCGACCTTCGCCGCTCTATCTCCGACTTGACGGCGGATAATCTCCGCAGATACCCGCCGCGGGCGAATGCTTGCGAAGCCTTAGGCATTGCCATGTGCAAACTCCTTCTGGAAAGAGTGGGTCGTTCTCTCGCGTGGATCGAGGGCGGGCCGGCGGATCTTTTCGTGTCATTTGTGGCGGGATCGTACATCGGCGCCGCTACGAATTCAGCATCTCCAAGCAGTACCTGATCGCGAGCTCAGCTGTCGGAACGAGCAGATCGTCCGAGGCTCCGAAAGTTGGCGTGTGCACGCCGGACTCGTTGCCTTGCTCCTTGCTGCCAAACCAGAAGTAGATCGAGGGCACGCACGCGGAGTAGAATCCGAAATCGTCGCTGCCGCCGCCTGCGCTCGACGACTTCAGGTCGGAAAACTTGTCTTTGCCCACGGTCTCGACCACCAGCCGCCGAAACCTGTCAACCATCACGTCGTTGTTAATGACCGGCGGTTCACCGAATTTGTGGGAGAACTCCGCTTTCCCGCGGTGCATCGTCGCGACCCCTTCAGCTATTTCTCGCACGCGCTGAACCAGGAGCTCTCTCCGCTCACAACGGCTTGTTCTGATAGTTCCGGTCATCGTAACTGACGGGCAAATGATATTTGTGGCTTCGCCACCTGCAATCGTCCCGATTGTGACGATCGCCCCGTCATCGAAGGGCATTTCCCGCGACACGACCTTTTGGACCTCATTGATGAATGCCCCGGCCATCGCAATTGCATCCACGCCCGCATGCGGCCTCGCGCCGTGGGCCATGGTCCCGATAAGTGTGATCGCGAACTGATCGGCGGATTGTGTCACAGCGCCTGGGCGTGCGCCGAACATCCCCGCGGGCAAATCAGTTTTGACGTGGAACCCAACAGCAGCGTGGAAGCCGCTAAGCAGGCCCTGCTCAGCCACTGATCGTCCGCCGAGTGGCTCCGCCTCCTCGGCGGGCTGGAAAAACACGCGAAGCTTGCCAGAAAAGCTCTCTCGCATCCGATGAAACGCAAGTGCGGTACCCATAGCGATCGACGCATGCAGGTCATGACCGCACGCATGCATATGACCTGGGACCCGGGACTGATAGGACAAGTCGTCCCGGGTTTCCTGGATCGGCAAGGCATCGATGTCGCCCCGTATGGCGACGGAGCGCTGCGGCCCGGAGGCTAAACCGTGGATGTCGACGTAAAGGCCGGTTTTGTGAAAGGTCTTCGCATCGAACAGCCCAAACCGTTCAAGCGTTTCGCGGATCCGCTGTTGAGTTTTCCACTCGTTGTTGGAAAGCTCCGGCTCGCGATGCATAGCATGCCGCATTTCGATCACCACGTCCTTTTCGGAACTGGAAAGCAGATTGTTTGCGCTTGTGTTTGTAGTCCTCTTCATCTTCGCGGCCTTCCAGTTGACGCTTGAGTCAATGTAGCAGGTCGGGTAGGCGGGGAGCAGCGACTAGCGTGGCTATCGCGCAGCAATGCTGCAAGGTTGTCGTCCGATGCGCACAATCTGAGAGCATCTGATCCTGGCGGGCGCCGGATCGCAGGGCCTCGGAAGAGGCCCTGCACAACCAAAACAAGCTAACGGCGCGCCTGTCGATCGGGACTACCATCACGGCCCCGGAGCCGTCAGCTTCTCAGCTCTTTGGTCATCCTCTATCCGAGGCCTGCGCCCTGCTCCCTGAATGCTCTCCAGTCGATCGGCCGCTCCAGCGCTGCTCGTTCGCGCCTCTGCCGAAGGAAATGGTGGGTCTTTGGGCAAATATGGCGCCGGCCTTCAAAATAATTGCGGCTGCAAATGACAATATCATTGCGACACGTCGCAGCTCCGTACCCCAGCTCCAGGCTTTCACGCAAGGCGAGGCATCGGCCGGTATTGTGGACAGCCGAGCACATGAGGCGCGGAAATCCGGGACGCCATTGGAACGGTCGTCGCGTGCGAGGGCATCTACGCGGTGACCTCGTTTACCCTCATCGTGCGGGATGTCGCAATAGGAGGTGCGCTAGCCTACATCGATCCGCTGCTTTCCGCTCAGGGTATGCTGGCTGTACCAAAAGCGCTCCGCTACGGCCCACGACTGACGTGGCGCTCGGCGAGCTGGCTGCGGAGATTCTCATGAATTCGTAGCGAGCAGAACGAGTCAGCCAGTATAACTGTTGGCGGGCATGGTTAAGATCTTTCGCTTCAGGTCCTCGATGATCCGGTCGACTAGCGCAGTATCGGGCCGGACCGGCCTCCCTCCCTGCAGATCTTTGCCGGCGTCCACTCGCATAGCGCCGGTGGCTGGAGGGCATGTGGCGCTGATCGTCGTGTGCCGCCCGTTGCCACTGCCACGCATATGCACGCTCGCCTCCAAGGAGGGTTCAATCGTTCGTGCGCTGATCCGCGCTTCTAGTCTAACTCAGCGGCGGGCGAAGCGATAGGGCACCGAATATGGTGTTGTTCGATCTCGACGTGATAGTCGAGCCCGACCCGCCATTCGGCATGGACCCACGGCTGGCCCGGAAGCGGTTTGAGAATTGGCGCATCAATTTCCTCGAAAGCTGGCGCCGTATGCGGCCATACTGACGCAGTACCCGTTCGTCATTGAGCTTGGCCAGCCACTAGGCGATCGCGCGGTTGAGTTCGGCCAGGCTGTAAAAAGTTCGGTTGCGCAACCGCCGCAGCAGCCAACGCTCGATGATTCCCACCGCAGGCCTCGACCTTTGCCTTATCTCTCGGGCGAGGCGGCCGTGCCGGAATGCTGCGCCATATCGCTGTAGCTGCGGTCGACTATGGGGTCACAGAGGCAGGCCTCGATCACCGCGATCTTGGCGTTGTGGGCACCAGCAGTTGCGTCGCGTCACCAAAAAAGCTGTAGGCCGCGTCGTTTCCCGCGATCCAGTCGCCGAGCTGCTCGGTCCACGTCGCTAGCGGGAATGACAAGCTGGATGCGCCCATGACCGCAACGAAGCGCGCGATCATTTCGGAACTCCGCGCGCCATCAAATCGGTACGGTGCGCGCGATGACCTCGGAATCGACAGACCACGGCGGTGAGCGCCTTCTCGGCCATCCGGCGCGGCTCCAGGAAACCCGGGAAGTAGGAGCCCTTGCGCAGCTTGGGATGCGAAGCTCGACCGTGCCGGCCAGGTCTCCCAGGTCCGGTCGAAGCTCACCGTTGCGCTGGGCCAGACGCTCGGGGTTCTTCTCGCCGTAGGCTGCACCGACCTGGCCTTCGACTTCCAGCTCCATCAGCCGCTGGGCAGCAAAGCCGATCATCTCGCGCAAGAGATGGCCGGAGTTCGAGACCCTGACGGCTCGCTTCCGTCTTTCCGTTCCACGCATCACTCGAGGGCGCAGGCGCGCATATGACGCGGGTTACGCTCGGGAAGAGCCGGGTGCGGGAAGTCTGCCCGCCCGGATCTGTGAGGGCGAAGCCGAATGGCTGAGTTACTCGACCACGACCCCGGTACAGGACCACGATGTCAAAAACCGGAAGTTTGCTCATTCGGCGGATTGCGGGTGCGACAATGGAAATTTAGCCCACTCGAGTAGGATCACAGCGATTTCTCGCACGCCGAGCGCAGGCGCTCAAGCACTTAGCGACGTCTGCATCGATGCTCGCAACGGCTGCGCCAGCTCCCCCGTCTGCAAAGGTGGCGGTGCTGACTTATGAGTCGACGCATTGCAGTGAGGATTTGCTCGGCATCGACGACGTCGCGCAGCGCGCACGAATTGGGATTGGCGGCAAGGGTGCTCATAGTGGAGACCATTCGGACGACATAAGAGGACCATTGTCGCCGCGTATCGAAGTGTATGCTGGCGGAGGCTCCGCAGCCGCCGGTGGCGACGATTCCGACACCAAAGGCACGAACGATATTGCATCTGCCGAAGCCGGCAGCACCAGTTGTTGAACGCGCCCGGCGTCGCCAGTCATGTACCTGCTGTGTCCGGCAGCCATGGCGGCGGGCGATATCGATTGCAATCGCACCCGGCTCAAGGCTTTCCGCGGCGATCTGACCCTTCAGGCGTGCGGACGTCCGCTGCCAGGCGCTGGTGAGGCGTTGCCGGCGCGCTGTATGTCTTGCGTACACGAGCACTGTCGCGCTGCTTGGCTAACAGTTTGAACGAGGGTTGGAAGAAGTTTACGAACAGCCGCGCTGATCGACAGAGTGCGGCCAGCAGCTCGGCCGCTTCCAGGCGAGTTCGTCGACATCACCGGATTCCATCGCAAACATGCGATGCGTCTACTTCGAGGCCAGGAAGACGTAAGCGCAGGCCGACGGGCGCGACGTCGGATCTATAATGAGGCGGAACACAACGCGCTCGTGCTGCTTTGGGAGGCGTCAGACCGGATCTGCGGGAAGCGGCTGAAGGCGTTAATGCCTGCGCTGATTGAAGCGATGGAACGGCACGGCCACCTCGACCTTGCTCCCGAGATCCGCGACAAACTTTTGGCAATGAGTGCTGCGACGATCGACCGCGCGTTGGCACGGGTCCGAGAAGGATTAGGTCGCAAGCGCCGACGGCACGCGACGCACTCGTTGCGTCGCAGTATTCCAATACGGACGTCGGCAGATTGGAACGATCCGGCGCCGGGGTTCGTCGAGGCTGACCTTGTAGCGCATAGCGGTCTATCGGCGCGCGGCAGCTTCATCCAGACCCTCGTGCTCACCGACATTGCTACCGGCTGGACGGAGTGCGCTCCTCTGATCGTGCGCGAACAAACACTGTTGAGCACGGTGTTGACGGAATTGCGCAAACAATTGCCTTTTGCGCTGGTCGGCCTCGATACGGACAATGATACGGTGTTCATGAATGAGACGCTGAAAGCCTACTGCGATGCGGCCAACATCGTCTTCACGCGTTGCCGGCCCTACCGGAAGAACGACCAGGCGTTCGTCGAGCAGAAGAACGGTGCCGTCGTGCGCAGGATGGTCGGCTATCGTCGGCTCGAGGGCCTGGAAGCGGCCAAGCTGCTGGCTGAACTCTATCGATCGGCGCGGCTGTTCGTGAACTTCTTCCAACCCTCATTCAAACTGATGGCCAAGCAGCGCGACGGTGCTCGTGTGCGTAAGACATACAGCGCACCGGCAACGCCACACCAGCGCTTGGCCGCCGACGCCCGCACGCCCGATGCGATTCGTCACCATCTCCAAGAAATCTATGCCGCTCTCGACCCGGTCGCGTTGTTGCGCGACATCCGCGGCGCGCAGGAACGCCTCGCGGCGCTCGCTGATACGCAGCCAATCGCCCATCCTGCTGCGGCATCGCAACCGATCGATCTCTTCCTGGCAAGCCTACGAACCGCCTGGAAAGACGGAGCTATGCGACCGACGGATCGGCCAATCGTGAAAGCGAAAAGAGGCCGGCGGCGTCCCGACCCGCTCATCCGGGCAACGCTAGATTTGCGAAAATGGTTTGAAGCCGAGCCTTGGCGGACTGGTAGCGAACTGCTCTCCCGGTTGCAGGCGGAATATCCTGGAGCCTATCCGAACAAGCTTCTTCGAACGCTTCAGCGTAGGCTTAAATCCTGGCGCAGCGAGCAAGCGAACGCGTTGTTGTTCGTTCCTACGGAGGAAACGCTGCTGGGGCATGAGGTCACAACAACCCAATGATGTGGCAGACGCCAGCGGAGGAGGCCGGGCGCTCCGAAACCCCGGCCATCTCCGCACCCGGCCTCCTCCTCAACCCAAGCCGGGAGCAAAATAAATGAGGCAACCGATCGCACCCGGGAGCATCAATACATGAGGCAATACGCGCTCTCATCCTGATTGTCGCGCTATAAGTGCGGCGCGGCGATCAAAGTGAGAGTGCAGCGTCAATCCAGATGAGAATGCCGCCACTGGACGGGAACGTCGGGAGGGCGTAGCCCGACCGGAGTTTCCGTCCAGCGGCGGCGGCCTTTTCGAGGCCTCAGGTGGTCGCGGTCGGCCGGTATGCCGGTGGTTTTTCCGATTCGGAGGAATCACTTTTGTGCCCGGCCGCCACATAACCGTCCATCAATTGAGATGGGATGGTTGCCGCCCTCCCCAGACGGCATCGTAATGTGCCAAGAACGCAGTGTTTGAACCCCGAAGCGAAGAGGACGGCAAATTGATGGATACGGTGATCGGAGTGGATCTAGCCAAGAATGTGTTTCAGCTCCACGGGGCGTCAATGGCGGGACACTTGAAATTTCGAAAGAAACTGTCGCGGCTTCAGTTTCGGAAGTTCATGGCGGGCCACCCATCGGCAGTGGTGGTGATGGAAGCCTGTGGCAGCGCCCACTATTGGGCACGGGAGATGGTCAAGCTCGGCCATGAAGTGAAACTGATCGCTCCGCAATATGTGAAGCCTTTTGTGAAACGCCAAAAGAACGACGCGGCTGATGCCGAAGCAATCGTGATCGCGGCACAGCGCCCCGAGATGCGCTTCGTCGAGCCGAAATCGGAAGAACAGCAGGCCAGGGCAGTGCTCTTTCGGGCTCGGAAGCGCCTTGTTCATCAGCGCACCGATCTGGTGAATGCGCTGCGTTCTGTTCTCTACGAATTCGGCCATATCATCCCGCAAGGAATCGAACAACTTAAACGCATTGACGCAATCCTCGAAGATCCGAACAGCGATCTACCAGAACTGGTCCGCGAGGAATGTCGGAGTCTCATTGATCAGATCGCCTACAAGACGGAGCGGATCGATGCCAAGGCAGAGCAGCTCAAGAAGTTGGCGACGCGGACGGTCACGGCGCAGCGGCTGCAGACAATGCCGGGGGTCGGCCCGCTGACCGCACTCGCGATCGAGGCTTTCGCGCCCGACATGGCGGCCTTTCGACGTGGCCGAGACTTCGCGGCTTGGCTCGGCTTGGTCCCACGGCAACATTCCTCAGGGGGAAAGGAAAGGCTCGGACGCGTTTCGAAGGAAGGACAGGCGGACATTCGCCAGTTGCTCATCGTTGGGGCGATGTCGCGGCTGAACTGGCTCGGGCGCAAGTCGATCCCTAGCGGATCCTGGCTGGCGCAGATGCTGGCGAGGAAGCCGCGCATGCTTGTGGCGATCGCCTTGGCGAACAAGATGGCTCGGACGATTTGGGCCATGCTCACCCGGAAGGAGGATTATCGGAACCCAGCGCAGGCAGTGACGGCATGACTGCATGCAGCACGAAATAGCCTGACGTTGGCGAAGGGGGTGTGAGAAGGCGACGACCCGAATGGGCGCAACGATCGAACAGATCTGGATCAGGAAACCAGCTAGAGCCAAAGAGCCGACGTGCTCGGAGATGAGAATTGGACCTGGTCCGCGGATCACCATACCGGCCAGCGGCTTCTGAAAATGCCGTAAAGGAAGGCCTGACAGAAGACCGCACTCGATCACACGCCAAAGGGTCAGAAACTTCTTGCATTGCGGGCGGCAACCACAGAAGGCTCTACATGAAGCTCAGGAAGACCCATCCGACGCCTGTCGCCGCGGCGAAGGCGTCGATCAGCGTGGCAACGGCCTACCGCATCGAGAAGGATCCAGTACTACCTTCGCAGAAGAAGGAGCCGCGCGCACGACGGCGTCCCGATCCAATCGCCGACATTTTCGACTCTGAAGTCGTGCCGCTGCTGCGGGCAGCGCCCGGCATCCGGCCCGTGGCCATTTTCGAGGAGATGATGCTGCGCCATTCCGAGTTGGGCGAGGGCGTGCGCCGGACGCTGGAGCGGCGCATCCGAGGCTGGCGTGCCATCCACGGTGAGGAGCAGGAGGTCATCTTCCGCCAGGCGCACGAACCCGGCAGGCTCGGTCTGTCGGACTTCACCGAGGTGGCCTCGTTCGGCATCACCATCGCCGGTCAGCCGCTCGACCACCGACTCTATCATTTCCGGCTCGCCTATTCCGGCTTCGAGCACGCCCATGTCGTGCTCGGCGGCGAGAGCTTCGTGGCGCTGGCGGAAGGCCTACAGAACGCACTCTGGTCCCTCGGTGGGGTGCCGCGCGAGCACCGCTCGGACAGCCTGTCCGCCGCCTTCCGCAACCTGGACAAGGACGCGCGCGAGGACCTGACCCGCCGCTATAACGAGCTGTGCAGCCATTACGGCATGACACCGTCACGCAACAATGCCGGCATCGCCCACGAGAACGGCTCGATCGAGGGGCCGCACGGCCATCTCAAGCGGGCGATCGAGGATGCACTGTTGCTGCGTGGCACCGTCGACTTCGATGATCTCGCCTCCTATCGCCGCTTCGTCGACGAGATCGTCGGCCGCCGCAATGCCCGCAACGCCAAGCGCATCGATGCCGAGCGCGCCCAGCTTCGGGAGCTACCTGAGCGGCGCACCACCGACTATGAGGAACTCAGCGTGCGCGTCACTTCCTCAGGCGGCTTCACGCTGCGCAAGGTCTTCTATACGGTGCCCTCGCGCCTGATCGGCCATCGCTTGCGCGTGCGCCTCTACGACGATCGGCTCGATGTCTTCATCGGCGGCACGCATCTCATGACGCTGCCGCGCGGGCGTGCTTCCCCGTCCGGCAAGCATGACCAGGTCGTCAACTACCGGCACGTCATCCATTCGCTCAGAAGGAAGCCGATGGCATTGCTCAATCTGGTCTATCGCGATCGGCTCTTCCCGCGCGAGGCCTACCGGCGGACTTTCGATCTCCTCGTCGAGCGTCTGCCCGAGCGCCAGGCCTGCCGCATCATGGTCGAGCTTCTTGGCCTCGCCCACGAGCGCGGCTGCGAGAGCGAACTGGCCGAGGAGCTGTCCATCTGCCTCGACAATCACCGGCTCCCCGACATGGCCGCGCTGCGTGCCCGCTTCGCGCCCGATCCCGCGCGCCTACCCAACGTAGTCGTCCGCCTGGCGCCGCTTCAGGCCTACGAAGCGCTCATCGGCGCCAGCCTGGGAGACGCAGCATGAAGAGCGCCTCGATTGACCCCGCCAAGCTCAGCCTGCTCCTTAACGAGCTGCGACTGCCCGCCAGCAAGGTGATCTGGCCACAGTTCGCCGAGCAGGCCGACAAGGAGGGCTGGCCCGCCGCGCGCTTCCTCACTGTGCTCGCCGAGCACGAACTGGCCGAGCGCGATCGCCGCCGCATCGAGCGGCACCTCACAGAGGGCCGCCTTCTGCCCGGAAAGACCCTCGAGAGCTTCGAGTTCGACGCCGTGCCGATGGTCTCCAAAGCTCAGGTCATGGCCATCGTCGCCGGCGACACCTGGTTGGAGAAAGGCGCAAACCTGCTCCTGTTCGGCCCGCCCGGCACCGGCAAGAGCCATCTCGCCTCGGCGATCGGTCTCGCCCTCATCGAGAACGGCTACAGGGTGCTGTTCACCCGCACCACAGATCTCGTCCAGAAGCTGCAGCAGGCCCGCCGCGACCTCGTCCTCGAGAGCGTGCTGGCCAAGCTCGACAAGTTCGACCTGCTCATCCTCGATGATCTCGCATACGTCACCAAGGACCAGGCCGAGACCAGTGTGCTCTTCGAGCTGATCAGCGCCCGTTACGAACGGCGCTCCATGCTGATCACAGCCAACCAACCCTTTGGCGAGTGGGGGAAGATCTTCCCGGACCCCGCTATGACGCTCGCCGCGGTCGACCGGCTCGTTCATCACGCCACCATCTTCGAGATGAATGTCGAAAGCTACCGACGCCGCGAGGCCGCTGAGCGCAAAAAGGGACCTGGACGCCCAGCGTCATACGCCACACCCGCCAATATCGCCCCTGATTGACGCGCCGCGACAATCAACCTGACAAAGCACTTGCGCGCGTCAATCAAACCCGCGGATCATCACATCCGCCGCGACACCAGATTCTCATCCAGATTGTCGCGCACCTCTCTCCCAGATCGCCGCGCTACAGTCGAGAGCTATCGCAGGCGCACCGCGCTCGACGGAAAACGCGGTCCGGGACGGCCGACCTCGCACGCGACACCCAAAGCCATCGCTGATTGGGGCTATCGCGGTATCATCTATTGCGAAGGCTATCAGGCCTACAAGACCATGACCCGGGAGACGCGTGCGGGCGCCCTGTCTGGGCCGCTCGCCTTCTGCTGATCGCATCTACGGCGCTAGTTTGTGAAGATCGCGCGTGAGGCTGCTCCGGCGCCAGCTCCAGTTTGCCGCGAGGCCCTTAAGCGCATCGCCCAGCTCAACGCGGTCGAGAAGGCACTTCGGGGCCACTCTGCTGCCGAGCGCTGCGCGGGTCGACAAGCTCATGCCAGACCTCTGGCAGCAGCCTTGAAGCAGTGGTTTGAGGCAACTCTTGATCATCTTGCGGGGAAGAGCGACACGGCGAAGGCTCTGCGCTATTCGCTGCGCCATTGGGACGGCCTGACGCTCTACCTTGATGACGGGCGCATCGAGATGGACACGAATGCGGTCGAGCGTGCGATGCGGCCAATCAAACTCGATGCCAAGAATGCCCTGTTCGCTGGGTGCGACGAGGGTGCCGATAATTGGGCATTGCTGGCCTCGCTCATTGAAACGTGTAGGCTCAATGTCGTCAGCGCCTAGCCCTGGCTCTCCGGCGTGCTCGCAAAACTCATCAATGGCTGGCCTGCGGCGCGACTGGACAAACTGCCTCCCTGGGCATCGACCTACAGGATGCATGCGCACGATCCGAGGCTGGCAGCATGAGCCTGAACACGACCGCCGTCCGGATCAGGATAACCCTCAAGGACGTGAATGACCTTGCCCCACAGGCTTAATCCAGATTGAAGTTCGCGCTGGCCCAAACAAGGACCAGAGCATGAAGCGTAGCCGCTTTTCGGCAGAGCAGATCATCGGGATTTTGAAGGAGCATGAGGCCGGGGTTTCGGTTGCCGATCTGTGCCGCAAGCGCGGCGTCAGCGACCCCAGCATCTACAAATGGAAGGCCACTGGAGTGTCGGAGGCCAAGCGGCTGAAGACGCTGGAGGACGAGAACACACGGCTGAAGCGGTTGGTGGCTGATGCCGTGCTGGACAATGCGGCGCCCAAGGATCTCGTGGGAAAGAATGTATGGTCCGCCCCGGTCCGTGCAAGGGTTCGTAACAGCAAAAATGACGCTTCCAATTGCATAAATGTATCCGGCCTCTCGCGAGTGGACTGCTGTTGCAGCCAGGCCATGACGAGATCCGCGCACGCCGTTCGCGATAAATGGTTCGGGCACGAAGCCCGCTTTTTGCCCGCGGGCAAGCGGAAAGCTGTCGCGTATCTCATGGTTGCCCACGGGATGAGCGTACGGCGGGCGTATAAAGCCATCGGCTGCTGCCGCATGACCATCAGATATCTGACAACCCGGGCGGACGCGTCCGGGGCTAGCAGATGGACTGTGATGGGATCTCAGACGGCTTGACGATCCACTCTGGGGTCTGCATCTTCGGTATCATGGACAAGAGCGATGCTGTGTAAGAGTGCTTCGGCGCTTTGAACAACTGTTCCGTCTCGCTGCTTTCGCAAATTTGCCCATTCTGTAGTACTGTAACTCTGTCGCAAATCTGACGCACGACAGGGAGATCGTGACTGATAAATAACATCGTCAGCGATAGATTCTCTTGAAGGTCTTTCAGAAGATTTAGGATCTGCGCCTGGATCGAGACATCGAGTGCCGAGGTAGGTTCATCGCAGATGAGGAACCGCGGGCGACTTGCCAAGGTTCGTGCGATTGAAATACGTTGTCGCTGACCGCCTGAGAAGGCGTGCGGATAACGGCGGGCGACGGTGGGCTCCAGACCAACGGCCTTCAGCAGCTCTAACATTATCGGTTCGGCCTCTCGCTTATCCTTTACTAGTCCAAAGTGAATCATTGGCTCCATGATAATCTCGCCCACGCGCATCTGTGGATTCAGAGACGAGTACGGGTCTTGAAACACCATTTGAGTTTGACGCCGAATATCTTGACGATCTTCAAGGCTGGCTGCATAAACATCTTTTCCGCCATAAATCAGTTGGCCGCTGCTCGGGCGGGCAAGCCCAGCAACGACTCTTGCGATCGTGCTTTTTCCAGAGCCGGATTCGCCAACAAGGCCCATGACTTCTCCGGGGCGGATACTCAGGTTCACATCGTGCAGGGCCTTAAAGGCTCGCCGAGCGGAACCACCGAACATGCCTGTCGCCCCATATACGCGCTCCACACCCCGGAGTTCTACAAGTGCCTCCGGCTGGCTTGAACTTTGCGGCATGTCTCTTTCCAGCAGCCACTGCATGGCCGCATCGATATTTCGAGCGGCGCCAGACACGGGAAAGCGATGCAGCTTAATGTCGCCGCGCGGCACAACCGAAATCAATGCTTGGCTGTACTCGTGGCATGGATTTCCAAGAACAGCCGCAGTGTCGTTTAGTTCGACGATTTCGCCTGCCCTCATCACCGCGACGCGATCAGTGACCTGGGAAATCACGCCCATGTTGTGGGTGATGAGCATCACACCCACTTGACGTTCACGAGCCAAGTTCTTGATTAGCTTCAAGATCTGTGCCTGAACGGTCACGTCGAGCGCAGTTGTTGGTTCGTCCGCGACAATGAGTTCGGGTTGTGAGCAGAGAGCAAGCGCGATAACTGCGCGCTGTCGCATGCCACCCGAGAATTCATGTGGCCAGTTCTTCACGCGCCGGGCTGGCTCTGGAATCCCTACCGCCTCCAACTGACGCACCGCCTCGATCCTTGCGTCGCTGCGTGATAAGGCGAGATGAGTTCGGATCGTGTCGACCAGTTGTCTCTCAATTGTGAAAAGTGGATTTAAGCTGGTCAGTGGATCTTGGAAAATAGTCGAGACGCGTTTGCCGCGTAACGCCCGCATCGCCTTAACGTCGCGCGCATCGATGATATCTCCGGAAAGCCGAACTTCGCCCGCACTAATATGGCCGGGAGCCTGTAGTAAGCCCGTGATGGCAGCTCCAACGGTCGATTTGCCCGCGCCCGATTCGCCGACGATGCCGAGTATTTCGCCTGGCGCGATGTCTAGGCTGACGTTGCATACGGCTTGCAAGGCGCCATGCCGGCTAGGAAAGTCGACGCTAAGTCCCCGAATGGAAAGAACGCAAGGCTGGGCAGTTGTTGTCATCAGATGCCCCTTGGGTTGATTACATCCCGGAACCAGTCGCCCAAGACGTTAATGGCCAGCGCGAGTGTAAGAAGGGTGGCGGCAGGAAACAGCAGGATCCACCACTGCCCAGCAAAAAGAAAGTCTTGCCCACTGCGGATCAATGTTCCAAGAGATGGTTGGGTGGGGGGCAGACCTGCGCCCAAGTAGGACAGCGTGGCTTCGGTAATAATTGAAAGCGCAAGTGAGATTGTCGCGATCACGAGGATCGGTCGACGCACGTTTGGCAATATGTGCCGTACCAGCACTGTGCCCGTCGGAAGGCCTATCATTAGGGCTGCCTGCACATACTCTCGCTGTTTCTCCCCCATCACGGCGCCGCGCACCGTGCGGGCATATGTGACCCATCCGGAAATTCCAATCGCCAATATTACCATGTAGACAGCAAGGGCTTCGCGCGCGCTCGGTGGCAGTAGCGACCGCGTTAAGCCGGAAATAAGGAGCGCAATAAAAATGGCGGGGATGGACAACTGGATGTCTGCGATACGCATGATCGCTGCGTCAATGTGTCCCCCGAAATAACCGGATATCAGGCCTAAGCTGACGCCGATCGACATTGAAACCAAAACAGAGGCAAGGCCCACTAGGAGTGAAACCCGTGTTCCATAAAGGGTCGCTGAAAGCACGTCACGTCCCTGATCGTCTGTGCCGAAAGCGTAGAAGCGGTTCGTGAACTCATTGATGCTCCAGGCCGGTGTATTTGACGAAAGCAGATCGAACGTGCTGGCGTCGAGAGTGTTCTGTGGTGCCCATAAAGGAGCTCCCAGGGCCGCGACAATGAGAGTTAGCAGTGCGAGCGTAGACAGAACTGCTCTGGGGGAACGGATGTAAGAGTGCCCGATATCAGAGTTAAACAATGCGGAAAGCTTGTGAATGGTCATCTGACTACTCCTCCCGTCCGCAGGCGAGGATCTAGAAGGTAGTAGACGCAATCCACGACCATGTTGATGGTAACGAAAATGATCGACACGATGAGAAGGTATGCGGCCATGATTGGGACGTCGGAAAATCTAATGGAATTAATAAAGAGCAGCCCAACGCCTGGCCATTGGAATACTGTCTCAGTAACGACGGCGAATGCGATGATGGATCCCAACTGCAAACCTGCAACCGTGACGACCGGAATCATCGTGTTCTTCAAAGCGTAAGAAAAATAGATGAGCCGGTCTGGCAGCCCTCGCGCGCGTGCGAACCGGATATGATCGGAATGCATGACCTCAAGCATTTC
Source organism: Bradyrhizobium sp. T-12 (assembly GCF_058314695.1). Classification (NCBI taxonomy): domain Bacteria; kingdom Pseudomonadati; phylum Pseudomonadota; class Alphaproteobacteria; order Hyphomicrobiales; family Nitrobacteraceae; genus Bradyrhizobium; species Bradyrhizobium sp. T-12. The sequence goes on from NZ_JBZFQJ010000002.1 coordinate 901,007, forward strand.
AGTGCGGACTAAACGCAAGATCAGCGTGAGTTGATAGGTGGCCAGTGAAATCGCGGGAAGGATGATAGCCTGCCAGCCGGTCTTAGTCAGTAACCCGGTGGTCCACCAGCCGATCTTCACCGTGTCGCCCCGTCCGAAGGACGGCAACCAGCCAAGTTTGACCGCGAACACGTAGATGAGGCCGATGCCGATTAAGAAGTTAGGCAGGGATACTGCGATCAGCGAGACCGTCAAGCTGAAGCCCGATAATATGGAGCGCGGCCGCAATGCTGTCACGACGCCAAGGGCGACTCCCGCTATCATTGCAAATATAAACGATAATATAGCTAGTTCCAGAGTCGCAGGCAGCCGCTCCAGGATCAAATCCAACACCGGCCTTCCAACGCGAGTGGAAATGCCGAAGTCCCCATGGAGTGCCGAACTGATAAAACGAAAGAACTGGATGTAAAAGGGGCGGTCGAACCCGAGTTCCGCCGCTAGCCGCGCGCGGTCCTGCGCGGTCGCCTCCGGTCCGACCATATTCTGGAGCGGATCGCCGATAAAATGAAAGGCGGCGAACGACAGAAACGCCGTCATCAGCATCACCGGCAACACGGACAGCAATCTGCGCAGAAAGAAACCTGTCACTTGTCCACCTTGATGGTTTTCACGGAGATCTGATTACCAACGTTTGGCGTAACGTGAATCTTCTTCTGCGTTGCACGCGCCAACACCTGCGCGTGAATCGGTAGATAGAAACACTCGTCCTGAACGGTCTTCCAAATTTCGGCGATTATGGTTTTACGTCTTTGAGGATCGGCTTCCGACCGGAGTAATTCAATTTTGGCATCAATCTCCGGGTTTTTGTAATTCGCTGCAGCCCAGGCGCCCCGAGAGTGGACGAGATTATCGAAGATTAATTGAGAATCGTATGAGCCCCACGTCATCAGGTAAAAGTCGGTCTTCCTATTGAGAACTAGAGGCCAGACGACTGCGCTGGGTTGGACATCGAGATGCACGGTGACACCGATCTTGGCGAGCATTGCCACCACGGCCTGACAGATGCGCTCGTCGTTCACCATGCCGTCATTTGGACAGTTTAGAGTGACCGAAAATCCGTTGGGGTAACCTGCCTCGGCCATAAGCTGCTTGGCTTGGTCAATATTGAGCTTTGGGAACTTACCCAATTCTTCCGTATAGCCGTCGGCGATCGGCGAAATGATTGTACCGAGCGGAACCGACTCCCCTCGCATGATTGCCGACTTGATCGCTAGACGATCAATGGACATGTTCATTGCGTGGCGCACCCGCTTGTCGGCGAAAGGATTTCCCTTTGCTTCCCCGCTGGCAAGTGTGTTCGCGCTTGTATTGACGCCTAAAAAAACCGTGCGAATCTCTGGGCCGCGAACCACCCGAAGGCTTTCATTCTGCTCCAACCGTGAAATGTCTTGGGGGGGGACGTCTTGGAGAAAATTAACTTCTCCGCTGATCAATGCGGATACACGCGTCGCGGCCGACTGGATAGGGGTATAGATGATCCGATCGATATCGATTGGGAACTGGCCGATACCCCAGTATTTATCGTAAGCTTCCAACTCCGAACGGCGATCCGATTCTCGGCTTACAAGGCGATAGGCGCCAGTGCCGTTCTCATGGCGAGCAGCATAGTTTTCTTTCCCGCCTTTAAAATCCTGCGGAACAACGGAGTCGTTCTTCTCGGCCCATGCTCTATTCATTATGAAGATGCTTGCCAAGTTTTCGGGCAGAAGAGGGCTGGGTCCCTTTGTCTTGACCTGCACGGTGTAGTCGTCCTTCGCGATGGCTTCCTCAACCGCGGCGGCAGCCAGATAGGTCCGCACATTCGAGGTTGGTGCCATAGCTCGCTGGATTGAAAATGCGGCGTCGTCGGCCTTAAATGGTGCGCCGTCGTGGAACGTAACGTTCCGGCGAAGCTTGAACTCCCAAACGTCGGGGTGATCAGGCAACATCCGCCATTCGGTCGCTAGTACTCCAATGAGCTTTCCGTCGTCGGAGCGCTCCACAAGGCCTTCGTACATCTGCCGATTGAACGCAAAGGTCACGTTCTCATTATAGGCGTGAGGGTCTAGAGTCTGAACGTCCAAGCTCCGAGCCCATTTCAGCGTTTCCGCGCCCCCGGGTGAGACGGTCATTAGTAGTGCCGCCACGCTTGCTATGGCGGCAAAACGCCGCTTGAGACGGGCTGGTCTGTGAATGAAACAGCGCGCAGTGGATTTCGGCATTTGGGACATTCCTCTCTTGATCGCAGGGTAAACTGCGCCGCTAGATGTGGGCTATCACATCGGACAGGCTTCGGCCGTTTTTTGCTGCAGTTTGCCGGCCGAGGGCTGCCGTGGGCTGCGAATTCAGGGCGTCCTCTGCAGCAATTACGCGTATTCCCAGCGATTGCGCAGGATTGCGACAGTCGGCTGAATATTCCCTGCTCCTGGTCTAGGTCTCGTTATAGGTCCTGTGACCGTTGGGTTAGGAACGTCCGATCCCACTGAACTGCGGGCCTTTTATCACATTATCTCATCATGTGCCGACAGCCGGTTTACGTCTGGCGTGAGTTTCCGGTTTGGGATCGAGCTTTGAGCAAGCGAGTGTCTGATGGCCGGCCCTTTGGGGATACCGTCCGCGGCCGGCTTCCGCTTCTGAACGGGAACGTCTTAGCAAGCTGTTTGGCGCACTAGTCACGTGAATCGTAGGCGCTGTTCAGCGGCCACCTACCGGATGAAGGGGCGATCTCCGACTCTGCGGTTCGGTTTCCCGGGTGGTTGCGTGTACTCCGCACGATCCCTCCCAAATATGCCTGCCGCGCCTGTGAGGGCCCGATCGTCCAGGCCTCGGCACCAGCGCGGCTCGTCGAGGGCGGCATGGCGACGACGGCGCTGATCGCGCATATCGCCGCGGCCAAATATGCCTGGCAATCGACGCTCTACCGCCAGACGCAGATCCTGGCGGGCCAAGGTGTTGTCGTCGATCGTCAGACGCTGGCGCGCTGGATGGGCAGCGCGGCGTGGCTGGTCAGGGGCCTCTACGACCTGCAACTGAAGACCATGCACGGCTTTGAGCGGTTGTTCTGCGATGAGACGCCGATGCCGGTGCTCGACCCGGTACGCGGCCGCACGAGGATCTGCCAGTTCTGGGCGCATGCGACGGACGATCGGGCGTGGAAGGGTCCGGCGCCGCCGGCGGTCGCCTACGTGTTCGCAGACGGTCGCGGCAAGAAGGAGATCGTGGCGCAGTTGGCCGGCTTCGAAGGCGTGCTGCAAGTCGACGGCTATGCCGCCTACGCCTCGCTGGTGGGCGATGCGAAGGTGCCGGGCAGATCCAGCTGGCGTATTGTCTCGTTCACGCGCGCCGCAACTTCGTGAGGGTGCACAAGACGACGAACTCACCCTTCGCCGCGGAGGTCATCGAGCGCATCGCAGCCGTCTACGCGATCGAGGAGAGGATCCGCGGTCTCGGCGCCGGGGAACGCCGCGCGGCGCGACAGGCCGAGACGAAGCCGCTCATGGAGGCGTTGAAGGCTCGACTGATCGCGGTGAAGGACGGGATCTCCCGCCGCTCGACGCTCATCAAGGCGATCGATTATATGCTCGAACGCTGGCAGGGCCTGACGGCATTCCTGGACGACGGGCGGCTCGAGGCGGACACCAACACGGTCGAACGATCAATCAGGCCGATTGCGATCGGAAAAAAGAACTCGTTGTTCAGTGGTGACGAAGGCGGAGGCGAGACTTGGTCGATACTTTCTTCGCTTCTTAACACGGCCAAATTGAATGGCCTCGACCCCGAGGCCTATCTCGTCGACGTTCTCGAGCGCATGGTGAGCGGCGCCGCGAAGGCCAACCAGCTGCACGAACTTCTGGCCTGGAACTGGAAGGCCGCACGCGAAGCCGAAAAGCGAGCCGTGGCATGACGAAGCCGAAGCAACGGCGGGGAACGCGAAAAGCACGCAAGACGACGATGGCGAACTATGCCATGTCATTCGAGCGGCTCGGGCAATGGATGAGCGAGCGCGCCAGGTCGCCGACGCTTCGGCATCCGCGGGCGACGTCGCTCTCCATGCTCGACGGCGCAGTGGCCGCTGTCGTCGCCGGGCCGGTCTCGATGGCCTCCGAGGAATGGGTGTGCCCGCTCCTTGGCGTAGATCCCGACGCCTTCAATCACGACACCGAGGAGTTCTCGGCGATCGCTGCCACGCTGATGCGCCACAACGCGATCAGCGAGACGCTGTCGACGAGACCGGAGAGCTTCGAGCCGCTGTTCCTGCGATCGCCGGACGGCGACGTCGACCCGCAGCCCTGGTGCATGGGCTTCCACGCCGTCATGAAGCTTCGGCTTCTCGTCTGGTCGCGGCTTCTCTCCCCGAACGGAACCGAACACCTTATGCTGCGGCCGATCCTGGTCCATTGCATCGATGACGCCGGTCGACCCTTGCTACCCCCGGCCCGCCATACGCTGGCAACGCTGCCCGTCGCTCAAAACGCCTGGCGCGACATTCCAATAGCCGTTGAGGCCCTGCGGCAGTTCTGGATGCCTATGCGCTTCCAGCGGCGCGCGTAGGCCGTCCACGCCAGGTCCGTGGTCTGCTCGTACCGCTTACGGTTGTTCAGTGATACCGTGGACGGAGCCGAGGCCAGCGCCGTCGTCTATAGCCTGATGCTGACCTGCCGCGCCTCACGTGTCGTGCCGTTAGCGTGGTTGCGCCACGTCCTCACCGAATCGCCTCAGCGCGCCGGCGACGCCGATATTGCAGACCTGCTGCCCTTCAACTTCCACAAAGCCGCCACCGCCTGAACGGCCCCGCATCGCCCGATTCAAGGCAGTCCATCAAAACCGCCGGCGTGCGGAGAAAATCGCGCTTACAGATGATCCGCTATCGCTCCAGCCGCCCGCCGGACGCAATTCTGCGTGGCCGATTGCGCGATTTCGCCAACGAGCGGCGGCGCTTCAGCTACCGCTGACCTGAGGCCGGCAAACTGGACCAATTTTGGCTAGAGTCTTGCGCTGCCGAATCCCCTCGGCTGGGAGGAGCGGACGACGATGAAGGCCTCGAAGTTTTCGGACGCCCAGAAGGCGTTTATCCTGAAGCAGGGCAACGACGGGGTCCCGGTTGCGGAGATCTGCCGCAAATCCGGGATCAGCCAGGCGACCTATTTCAACTGGAAGAAAAAGTACGACGGACTGCTGCCGACCGAGATGCGCCGGTTGAAGCAGCTCGAGGACGAGAACGCCAAGCTGAAGAAGCTGGTGGCGGACCTATCGCTCGACAAGGAGATGCTGCAGGACGTGATCCGCCGAAAGCTGTGAAGCCTGGTCGGAAGCGCAAGCTCGTCGATGAGGTTTGCGGGGAGTGGCAGGTCTCGATCCGCAAGGCTTGTAAGGCCCTCGAGTTCGATCGATCGACCTATCACTACAAATCTCGTCGCTCCGGCCAGGCGGCCCTCGAAGCTCGGATCAAGGAGATCTGCCATGTTCGCATCCGCTACGGCTATCGCCGCGTCCATGTGCTGTTGCGCCGCGAGGGATGGCGTCACGGCCAGAACAAGACCCGTCGCATCTATCGCGAATTGGGCCTGCAATTGCGCAACAAATCGCCCAAGCGCCGGGTCAAGGCCAAGTTGCGCGACGACCGACGGCCCGCGACGCGGGTCAACGAGATCTGGGCGATGGACTTCGTTCATGACCAGCTGGCCACCGGCGGCAATCTCCGGGTGCTCACGATCGTCGATATCTTCTCCCGCTTCTCGCCCGCACTGGAGCCGCGGCTCACCTTCCGCGGCACCGATGTCGTGGAGGTACTGGAAAGGGTTTGCAATGAAGTGGGACTCCCGGCGACGATCCGGGTCGATCAAGGCAGCGAGTTCGTGTCGCGCGATCTTGACCTCTGGGCCTACCAGCGCGGCGTCACGCTGGACTTCTCACGACCCGGCAAGCCGACCGACAACGCCTTCATCGAAGCCTTCAACGGCCGCTTCCGGGCCGAATGCCTCAACACCCATTGGTTCCTGTCCCTTGCGGATGCCCGGCAAAAGGTGGAGACTTGGCGAAGATACTATAACGAAGAACGGCCCCACGGGGCGATCGGCAATCGGCCGCCGATTTTGCTGCAAAATCACGTCGGCGACACCAGCCCGCCAACGTGATCAGAGGCGCAAAACTCTAGTTCCGGGTGGTCCAAAGTTCGGTCTCGCTGCACAAAACTCCGAGACTCTAACTGCCGCTGGATGAACATTCAGTGGCAGGTCACTCCGCTTACACATTCACGGTCGCACCTGATGGCGGAGAGCATTTGGATGAGAGGCTGTCGCGAGCTCGTCAAACCGGGGCTCCGCGGCCCGAAATCAAGTCTACGTATTGTTGCATTTGTTCTAAGTGACCGAAGTCGGCATTTTTCGCATCCAGGTGGTCTCTAAGTTGTTCAATGCGCATCACTTTGTTATCGCCCCTGTAGAAGATATTTCTAAACAAAGGAGTAGCGGTGACACTTTCGATGTAAGTACGGCTTCCTGCACTTGTATCACCTTTTGCGAACTGAAAGTTCAGCATCAAGCTCAAAATTAAATGTGGAGCCGTATACCAGTCCCAAGTTAGGCTACCCAAGGAGTAAGCGATGACCGCAACTCGGTTGGGATCACGTGTAGTGCGGTAGTACTCGATCGGCTGAACTACGTGAGGATGATGGCCCAAAATTATGTCGGCGCCTTCCTCCACAAGCGCATGAGCGAGCTCAATTTGCTTTCGTCTTGGAAAAAACTCGAATTCGAAGCCCCAATGGATTGAGGCGATGATGACATCGGCATTCTGATGTTTACAGCTCCTTATTTGCGATTTGAGTAGCTCAAGATCGGCCACGACACGTTTGGACATGAGCGGTGACGCGTGCACACAATAATGTTCACCGTCGGGTAGGGGTCGCCCATTGAGACCGAATGTGACCGACACGAACCCGAACCTGATGCCCCTCTTCGTGAAAACCGTGCCCCGGCCGTACTCCTCGGCGCATCGAGGGGCGCCGATTTCAATGATCCCATTCGCTCTGCAGAGCTCTTGAGTGGTTCGAAGACCCTGAACGCCCAAGTCCAATGAGTGATTGTTCGCGAGGTTAAGAATCGTGAAACGTCTACCCTGGTGTTCTGTTAATGCGGAATATTGGGCCGATGAGCAACACATCATCGAAGAGCGGCCGTCGCCTATAGCCTCGCTCACGACATGATCGTCTGCCACCACAGATTCATAATTCGCGAAAGAGATATCGGCATTGAAGACAGCGGCTTCGATGCTCTCGAACAAAAGATCCTTAGAGTGTTCTAGCCCGCGCGCCTGGATCAGATCCCCCAGTGCACTCAGAGTCGCAGTCTGCTGCTTTCGAAATGCAGTCGGTAATTCCACAATAGACTTGTCGTTCAAGAACAACGCATCAGAAACATCCCGTGATGTTCTCGTAATTGGGCGCGCGCTTTTATAGAACCAGTACGCGCGGTCAATTCCATCCATTTCTGCCGAATCTGTTGCAGCGCTTTCGAGCGGAAAATCCCACCAGCCAAATCGCTTGGCGTTTTCCGCCAGGTCCAACGTTTCCGGAGTTGTGCGCCAGACATCAACAGGCGTGTTGGGAAGTTTACGCGGCACGGCTTGCATCTCCTCGTCGCATGGCTTTTGATCTACGGTTTATAGTCTGCGCAGCACGCAAACCAGGCTCTTTCGCATCCGAAGTCTCCGCAATGCACAAGCGCCACAGGTGTTAACGTTGACGCGCGTGTCATACGCTTCAACGCAGCTCTTCGAGATTCCCTCTCAGGGGTAAGACGTTAGGATCTCGTTTTGCATCTCTTGCTCAGCGGAAAAGAGACAGAAAACAAACCGCTCGGCTTACTGAGGGAATCTCAAGAAGGGAAATCTCAGCTGTTTCGGGCGAATAACTTGCCTGAGAGTTCCGATACAATCTCCTCCGTCGTCACTTTCCGGACAGCGCCATATTGCATACGAAGAGAGTAATTGTGTCTCTCTTCAGTATAGGCGGCGCAGCAGTCGGTGACGCAAATCATATGGAAGCTGCGATCTACACCGTCGCGCAGCGCCATATCGATGCATTGATCCGTTAAAACGCCAACAACAATTACCTCCTCAATGCCCATGTTACGAAGAACCCGCTCCAGGATGGTCGAACTGAATACCCCAGAAGCTGTCTTTGGTAAGACGATGTCGTCTTCGCCAGGCGCTATCTCGGGAATTACCTGAGCTCCCCATGACCCCTTTGGGATGACTAGCTTACGGTGGCAAAGCGAACGATCGCGCCCATCCTTGGTGAGGCTTTCGATTACCGTGTACATCACTTCCACGCCGCACGACCTCGCGGCTTGCAGTAGCCGCTGGACGTTCGGCACGATCTGATGTTTCACGCGGTCCACGTACTCCGGATATTTGCGCTGTTCTTCCTCAGAAATCTCGTGGTTCTGCAGGTCGACAACTAGCAATGCTGTTTTTTGAGGGTCAATGGGGCCGTCATAATTCTTCATGTATCGCTCCTGGGTTTGATCTACCCTTCCGATCAATCTAGCAAGGATCGTTCCATCGGGCCTGGGCCTATCATGTGACGGCGACTCGCGCTTCTTGAGACCGACCTTCGGTCGGCCTATGAGCCAAGTTTCGTTGGAAAGCCTTGATCAAGAGCGGGCTGCCTGTTGCTCGTTCACAAGAGTGTTTTCTTATCGCGGGTTCATCCATAACTGGCCCTGTTCGCTCGCGACCAGAAGCGCCAGCTCTTCCGCATTAGTCCGGCCCACGACCTCAGAATTGCTGCGCTTTTGCAGGCAAGAATTCGGCGGACCGGAAATGAGCGCTCAGCCGCGGTGATTGCCGCCTTTGTGTCGCCGGCGCTACGGCGAGCAACATCGGCGGTTGGCCCGTCTCTGTGCGTGCCCGCTTCCTACGGGCCAACAAGAAGAGCCGCCCGGCACGAAAATCGCGGCGATGGAAATGGTAGAGATGCTCGTGTACTGGAGTAGCGCCAATCGCTTGCGGGCTGTTGTGACTGTTCGATTGGAGCGTCATTTGTCGGTCCCCGCGAGGTCGTCTCCGATATATTCCATGCGCTTAGGATACTAGTATCGTACAGAGATTTGCGTCGCATTTTCTTGCCGACTTGAAGAATTCCTGCAGCCCTTGTGGGATTTGCGAGGGATGGCGCCTGGAAGGTGAAGCAGATGATGTAATACGATCCGATCGATGTGTCATCGGCAAGCGAGAAAATCATCAATTCGTCGGTTGAGTTGATCAGTAGGTTTTATGTGACCGGTGATAGTTCGTGCTCCACATTGCTGCTCGCGCCATATCGCGCCACGCGGGTTAGAAGACGAGAAGAGTTGCCGAGTAGGTGGAGGCAATTGGGCGGGGTTATCCCGCCGCCTTATCAGGTGTATTCGCAAAACGAGCGGCTTCCGCCACGAGATCTGCGAAAACGCGTCCGCCAGTCGTGAGATGATCGTGCATAGCCTGAGCAGCCGCCATGGCATCTCCTCGGGTGATCGCTGCCACAATTGAGCAATGATCTTGATAGGACTGTTGAATGCGACCTGGTTTTTGGAATGGGTACCGACGATAGAGACGCAGGCGAGCGCGGGTCTCTTTTATCGACTGTTCCAAATATGAGTTTTGCGCACCCTCGTAGATAGTTTCATGGAGCTCTTTATTAATTGCATCGTACAGCTGCGCATTGTGAAGCGCGCTTTCGCTGCGAGAGTGTATGTCGCGGAGGCGCGCCTGTAGGTCCGTCGGCATTCGCGCCGCGGCCAGCCTTGCAGACATTCCCTCAAGCTCCGTCATAACTTCGAACATAGCGACAATTTGCTCCGCACTCAGAACCGAGACGGTCGCACCCCTCCGCTGCTTCAGATCTACCAAGCCACGCGATGCCAGCTGTATCAGGGCTTCCCGGACAGGGGTCTTCGAAACGTTAAACCTGTCGGAGAGTTGCTTTTCATCAAGCTTGGATCCTGGCTGCAAAGCACCGGAATCAATTTCGGTCTTGATCCAGTTGGCGATTTCGCTAGTTCGGTTGAATTTGAGCACGGTCCTGCCCGCGGGTATGGGAGTTCATACCACGATCCGCGAGTAGATAGCGAAAAGTTTCGCAATTGTATCGCGACGAGAGGCGGACCGGTTCGTCAACCGGTAGCTCAAAGGCTCGAACCTTTAGCCCAACAATACTCGAAGGAGCACGCGATTTGCCGGCCCGGCGCTCAACCTAGGCGCTACTTCCCCTACCTATGGTGAGACGATCGACGAACATACGGGCCCGAGATCAGATGCTGCCGAATTTACCTCGCCAAGGGCCCATGCCGGTCGAACTCAGAATGAGCCAGCAGAGATTAGACCGATCGCGCCGGAATAGTCTCGCTGATCCAACGCCCTAAACCTACAAGGTGCTGATCGGTATGCTGCTGGCCAATAACCTGAATTCCGAGAGGCATTCCCCTCACCGCAAGAAGCGGAAGCGTGATAGTTGGCGCCCCTAAGACGGAGGTAACAGCATTGTAACTCGGCAGGCCTGTTGTATGTGAGATGCCCGAGTCAAGTCCTTGATTGTCTAATTTTGGAGCTGGTCCAACGGAGGACGGAGCAACGATAGCGTCGGCGATATGAGCAATTGCGGCGTGGGCTGCTCTTGCCTTATCGCGCTGGGCGAGTAGTTGACGATAGTCATCTATGCTCATCTTTCTCGCGAGTTCCAGACGAGAGGTCAAGCTGTCACTCAGCCCTCCGCCAAACCTTTCTACAAGGTTCTCCAGTGACCAGCGCATCTCGTAGGCACAAACGTCACGAGTAATTTCAAGACTTTCGTCGATGGCACGTTCGAACGAGTCGACCAGCGAGTGGTTGGTTCTGTCGATGGTGTGGACGCCGGCGTGGCGAAGCTGAGTGAGGAACCGTTCAAATGCGTCTCTGGAATCGTCGTCCAATTCTGCCGCACCTTGGGCCTCCATCACAATCACTCGTAGTGGCCGGGTTGCCGGATGAAGAGTTGTCTCACCGTAAAGGCCGGGATAGCCGGGATCGCCGCCTGATCTCTTTGCGACTTCAATCGACACATGCCACATGTCACGAAGGTCGCCAGCATGGATCCCCACGTGGCTTTGGCTAAGTGCCAGACGCTCCCCACGATGGATGGCGCCCATTGTCGGCTTGATCGCATAGTTCGCGCAAAAGCTCGCTGGTCGAATCACCGAGCCAGCCACTTGCGTTCCGATTGCCGCAGGTATCATCCGCGCGCCGACGGCCGCTGCCGATCCGCTCGACGATCCGCCGGGGGTATGGCGATGGCTGAACGGGTTGGTAGTCGGTCCAGGGTAGGACATGCCGAGTTCCGTCGTCACTGTCTTACCGAGCACGATGGCGCCCGCGGCTCTCAATGCCTGGACGCAAGCCGTATCTTGATGAGTGTGATTGTCTCTGAACAAGGGAGATCCCATACGCGTGGGCATATCCTTTGTCATAAAGAGGTCTTTGATCCCGACCGGCATGCCATCGATGGTCGAAAGCTCTCGTCCCGCGAGGTAACGCGCTGTGGATCGATCAGCCACGGACCTCGCCTCTCGCACGTTCATTTCGACCCAAGCTCGCACGGTGGGCTCGCGAGCGTCGATCGTTTCGAGACAGCGCTCAAGGTATTTGCGCGGGCTATCTCGTCCTTCTCTGAAGGCGGGTACCGCATCATGAAATGTCAGCGCTTGAAATTCAGCGGGATGGTATGCGCACAAGTGTGCAATCTCCAGTTAGCCTAGGGAGGCCGATTATCTATTGGCGTTATCCGAGCCAAGCGTGGGAAAGTCCGCTAGTGTCGTCCGGAGCTCCTTCTTCAAGACTTTTCCCATAGCATTCCGTGGAAAATCATCGACTACGATGACCTTCTTGGGGGTTTTGTAACTTGCCATGTTTCGCTTGACCTGCTGAATCACCTCGCTTTCGCTCGGTGGGTCGCTCTTATCGCTAGCAATTACGAAGGCAACGACGCACTCTCCGAAATCCGCGTGAGTTGCTCCGACAACGGCTGACTCCTTAACGGAAGTCAGTTCATCGATTACAGCCTCAACTTCTGCGGGATAGACGTTGTATCCGCCGCTGATGATGAGATCCTTGGCGCGGCCTGTAATCGAGACGTATCCCTTCTCGTCGACGAGACCCATGTCGCCGGTACGGAAGAACCCGTCTGCTGTGAGCTCGGCTTTGGTTTGCTCAGCATTGTTCCAGTAACCGGAGAAAAGCCCCGGTCCTCGCGCTTGAATGATACCTACTTGTCCGACAGGCAGAGCTTCATCTCGCTCGCCTGCAATACGCAAATCAACACCGGGAATCGGTAGCCCTACCGAACCTGGTCGACGATCACCTTCCAGGGGGTTCGAGCAGAGAATCATTGCCTCGGTCAAACCATAACGCTCCAGGATACGGTGCCCTGTCCGAGTTTCAAAATCGCGATGCATCGGAGCCGATAGTGGTGCCGAACCGGATATGAACAGTCGCATGTTTCGGCAAAGAGAGCTGGCCAGCGAAGGGCAGGTCAATAGACGATGATAGTAAGTTGGCACTCCCATAAAAACGGTTGAGCGAGGAATTGCGTCGAGCACTGGACTTACATCGAATTTATTTTGCAGGAGAATTCGCGCTCCGCCTGCCAGCGCGACGTTGAATGAGATGAATAGACCATGGCTGTGGAAGATCGGCAGCGCATGTAGCAGAACATCCGAAGACGAGAAGCCCCACAATCGACTCAGCGTTTGAGCGGTGTACGAGAGCGCAGCATGGCTGATCAGAGCACCCTTGGGCCGGCCGGTTGTGCCTGAGGTGTAGAGGAGAGCTGCGGGAGCCGCACCATTGAGTTCGACGGTGCTAAACGAGGTCTCTCCTGCTTTGACAAGTGATGCGAATGTTCCTTCACCCCGGATGCCAAACGTTAAGACCTTGGTTGACCGAGGCACCGTCATGTCGGGAAGAGCTTCCGTATTTGGTCCTCTGAGAAGGAAGGAAGGCTGCGCGTCCTTTAGAAGGTAGGCCAACTCAGCTGAGCGATAAGCTGTGTTGATGGGCAAATAGCAGAGCCCAGCACGGAGGCAGGCAAGATAGAGCGCGAAAGCATGTGCGGACTTCTCGACCTGGACGGCCACGCGATCACCGACCGCACATCCGAGCCGCCGGAAGACGCTGGCATAGCTACCACAGAGCTTGTGCAGCCACTGAGCGGATAGCGTTTCGCCGCTCTCAAGCTCTAGGAGCACGTCTGTCGGGTTTGCCTCGGCCCTCCCCTCAACCAGGACATAGAAATTGCGGTTGGACATGACTTACGCCTCTCCTCGCCGCGCTGCCGGCAGGGCCAGTTTCCGAGATATTCTATTGAATGTAAAAAAAATATCTGTCAACGTAAAAAGAATACGGAGGGGCTGAGGGCATAGGGCCGAAGCTTCTGTGCTTCATCGTTGACAACCGCGCCTCACCTACCCGTCCCTGCAGCGCAGGTTTCGCCAGTCGAGGGAATCGAATGAATAAATTTGGAAGTGAGGTCGCAGCAGGGAAACAAAGGAATGAAGAAGCATCTGAGCTCGGGAACTTGCCGACCTTGCATGTGTCAAAAGGGATCGCGAGAATTCAATTGAACCGGTCTCGGCAGCACAATCGGTTCGAGCCAACAGACATCGAGACTTTCTCTGAAATCGTCGCGACTTTGGCTCGGCAGTCGAGCGTGCGAGTACTAATGATAACGGCTCAAGGTCCAAGTTTTAGTTCAGGATTTGACCTGGATACATTGTCGAGTGATCGTGCGGCGGCATGTACAGCCCTGTTCGCCGCGATGTGCGATCTTGTCGAAGAATGCCCCTTTCCTACTATATGCGGCCTGAATGGAAACATTTACGGAGGCGCTACTGACCTCGCGCTTGCATGTGATTTTCGTATCGGAACGCGGGGATGTCTCTTGCAAATGTCTCCTTCTCGCCTCGGTATTCAGTACTACTATTCTGGTTTACGACGTTACGTGGAGCGGCTTGGCCTGTCGCAAACGAAACGCCTTTTTCTAACAGGCGAGCAAGTTGACAGCATCACGTTGTTACAGATGGGTTATCTTACCGAGGTGTGTACTTCGGATGCGCTTGAAGCGCGATTAGAGCATTTTGCCGGGATGCTCGCCCAGCGTTCGCCGGCTTCTCTCCGGGGCCTGAAGACGTCGCTCAATTCAATTCGTCGAGGCACTGCTGACCCGGTCGAGATCAATGCGAAGTTTTTCGAAAGCCTAACATCACCTGATGCCCGAGAGGGCCTAAAAGCGTGGTGTGAGCGCCGGCCTCCTTCATTTGCAGACGTGTGAGGCCAAGGCTCTTCGCACAGCAAAAATAAACTGCCTAAGCCTTGCCTCGTCCTCCGATCGGTTGGCTTTTGCGCGGCGGCGATCAGGGTGAGACTCCGCATTGTCTCGCCCTAATTGTTACCAAATGCTGAGCCGTTGCCTCACGTAAATTGCTCCCTTGGATCGGGAGCGAGCGGGGGCGAAGATGGGGTGGCTAAGCATGGCAACGCGGAAGGAACTGACGGCGGCAGCAGGCGCGCGCTATCGGCGTTCGGATCGCGCGAAGAAGACGCGGATATTGGACGAGTTCGTCGACATCACCGGATTCCATCGCAAGCAGGCGATGCGACTACTTCGAGGTGAGGAAGACGCGCGCCCAAGCCGAAGGGCGCGACGTCGAATGTATAATGAGGTAGAACACAACGCGCTCGTGCTCCTTTGGGAGGCGTCAGACCGGATCTGCGGGAAGCGGCTGAAGGCGTTAATGCCTGCGTTGATTGAGGCGATGGAACGGCATGGCCACCTCGACCTTACCCCCGAGATCCGCGACAAACTTTTGGCAATGAGCGCTGCGACGATCGACCGCGCATTGGTGGGGGTCCGAGAAGGATTAGGTCGCAAGCGTCGGCGGCTGTCAAGCGACGTCCGGATTTGACCCCGCAACGACATGAGGAAGCGACCCCCTTGTTGTTTGCAGGACTGAAGCAAGCCGCTCGCGAAGCGCGCCCTTCATAGCGCTGTAGCGAGCGAGCGGCTTGCGTCACGACTTCTTCTCCGATTTGGCTTCTGGTACAGCGGGCTTCTGCAGAAGTCCGCTGCGGCGCTTCTCCTTCAAGCGATAGCTGTCGCCGCGGATCGTGATTACGTGACTGTGGTGCAGCAGACGATCAAGGATCGCGGTGGCGACCACGGGGTCGCTGAAGACCGAGCCCCACTCGCCGACGCTGCGGTTGCTGGTCAGCAGGATCGCGCCTCTCTCGTAACGACGGCTAACGAGCTGGAAGAACAGATGCGCGGCATCGGGTTCAAAGGGCAGATACCCGAGCTCGTCGATGATCAGGAGCTTTGGCTTGGCAAATTGCGCGAGTCGCTCCTCGAGCCGGCCTTCGCTGTGACCTTTGGCAAGCTGCGCAACGACAGTCGTGGCTGCGACGAACTGAACGGAATGCCCAGCCAGGATCGCTTCGCGCCCAAGCGCGACCGCAAGGTGCGTCTTGCCAACGCCAGGTGGCCCAAGGAGCAGCACGTTCTCGCCATTGGCGATCCAGCGGGCGCTCGCAAGCTCGCGTATCTGCTTCGGATCCAGCGAGGGCTGGGCCGAGAAGTCGAAGCCCGACAGATCGCGAACGAACGGGAAGCGAGCAAGTTTGAGCGTCATCTCGATGCGCCGCTCATCCTTGCGGGCGATCTCGCGCTCGCACAGCAGCACCAGAGTCTCGCGTAGGCTCAGCTCTTGTCGACCGGCCTCATCCAACAACCCATCCAGTTGGTCGCGGACAGCCGTCAGCTTCAGGCGCGTCAGCATATCGCTCAGGCGGTCGGGGACAATGGCTCGCATCAGAAGCCCCCTCCCACAATCGCTTCGTACTCGCCGAGTGGCCGCAGCAGCGTCGGCGACGGCGGCGCGACAGGCGATAACGCGAGCTCGCCAGCACGGCTCGGTTTAAAGCCAGTCAGGCCCTCAAAGTGTTTAGGGTCAACGACGCGACGGCGCCGACCGACACAGATCGGATGAGCGGCCACCTCATGGATCCCGTGGTGGATGCGCACCACGCCATCGGCGATCGTCGCTCTCACCGTCTCGCCGATCAGCCGCCATGGCACAGAGTAGGCGTTGCCATCGATCTCGACCGCGCAGTCGGCCTGCACGCGCCGGATCAGTTCACGTGCGGCCTGGAAGGGCGGCCTCCCAGCGATGGGCTTCAGCGCGTGCGCCTCAGCGCGCCTGAAGCGCTCAATTGGTGCTTCGCCAGTCGTGCCATGCTGGCGTAGGTCGGCGATCTCCCGCGTCCAAGCTTCAAGATGCGCCTCAAAGGCTTCCCAGCTCGGGAAGGTGCGGCCGGCGACCGCGTTCCGTTTGACGTAGCCGACGCCATTCTCGGTCTTACCCTTGGTGCGGGCTCGATATGGCGCGCAGGCCCGTGGCCGGAACCCCCAGTGCTTGGCAAACGCGGTCAGCTTGTCATTGAACACGACGGTGCGCATCGCGGCATCGTGCTCCACGACCAACGCACGCGCATTATCGAACAGTACCTCCTCGGGCACGCCACCGAACTTCACGAAGGAGCTTTCCAGGCCATCGAACCAGCTCTCTTGCCGTTCGTTGCGGAATGCTCTGACATGGTGCCGGCGCGAGTAGCCCAACGTGGCGACGAACAGGTAGGCGCGAACCTTGCTGCCACCGATCTCGACCAGCCGCTCGCCAAAATCGATCTGCAGCTGTTTGCCGGGCGGTGTCTCGAACCGCACCGTCGCGCGCGCCTCGGCCGCAAGCTCCTGGCGATAGCGCTGTACCGCCCGCTCGACCGTGCGCAGGCTGACGATGATGCCTTTCTCGGCTGCCAGCTCCTGGCGAATCACATCGGCATTGCCGTGGTGCTGCCGCAGGCGCTCCTTGAGCCAGGTCTCCTGGCCATCGAGCGCCTTTTTGCGCTGCGGCTGCCGATAGGGTGTCCAGCCGCCGGCCGCCACGTAGTCCTTCACCGTGTTGCGACTAATCCCGAGCTCCCGGGCAATCCGTTTGCTACCCCACCCCAGCTCGTTGAGCCGGAGTATCGCCGAAACCTCGTCCGGCTCCAGCATGGCCTCCCTCCGCGGATCTTTGAACCGCAGAGGACCTGAACTGAGTCGCTGCATAAAAACCCCCGTTCTGACCGTGTCGCGAGGGGGGCAATTCCTCGTGTCGTCAGGGGGTCAATTTTCCATGTCGCCCGACAGCGGCACGCGACGCATTCCCTGCGTCGCAGGGCTCCAATAAGGACGTCGGCAGATTGGAATGATCCGGCGCCCGGATTCGTCGAGGCCGACCTTGTCGCGCATAGCGGTCCATCTGCGCGCGGCAGCTTCATCCAGACCCTCGTGCTCACCGGCATTGCTACCGGCTGGACGGAGTGCGCTCCTCTGATCGTGCGCGAACAAACGCTGTTGAGCACGGTGCTGACGGAATTGCGCAAACAATTGCCTTTTGCGCTGCTCGGCTTCGATACTGACAATGATACCGTGTTCATGAACGAGACGCTGAAAGCCTACTGCGAGGCGGCCAACATCGTCTTCACGCGTTGCCGGCCCTACCGAAAAAATGACCAGGCGTTCGTCGAGCAGAAGAACGGCGCCGTCGTGCGCAGGATAGTCGGCTATCGTCGGTTCGAGGGCGCCTGGAAGCGGCCAAGCTGCTGGCTGAACTCTATCGATCGGCGCGGCTGTTCGTGAACTTCTTCCAACCCTCGTTCAAATTGATAGCCAAGCAGCGCGACGGTGCCCGTGTACGCAAGACATACAGCGCGCCGGCTACACCACACCAGCGCCTGGCAGCGGACGCCCGCACGCCTGACGCTGTCCGCCATCATCTCCAAGAAATCTATGCCGCCCTCGATCCAGTCGCGTTGTTGCGCGACATCCGCGACGTGCAGGAGCGCCTCGCGGTCCTCGGGGACACCCAACCAATCGGCCATCCTGCTGCGGCATCGCAATCGATCGATCGCTTCCTGGCAAGCCTGCGCACGGCCTGGAAGGACGGAGCTATGCGACCGACGGATCGGCCACTCGTGAAGGCGGAGAGAGGCCGACGTCGTCCCGACCCGCACATCCGAGCAACGCCAGAGTTGCGAAAATGGTTTGAAACCGAGCCTTGGCGGACTGGCAGCGAACTGCTCTCGCGCTTGCAGGAGGAATATCCTGGAGCCTATCCGAACAAGCTTCTTCGAACGCTTCAACGTCGGCTGAAATCCTGGCGCAGCGAGCAAGCGAACGCGCTGCTGTTCGCTCCTAGCGAGAAAATGCCGCCAGGGTACGAGGTCACAACACTCCAATGACGTGCGAGGTACCAGCGGAGGAGGCCGGGCGCTCCGAAACCCCGGCCATCTCCGCACCCGGTCTCCTCCTCAACTCAAGCCAGGAGCAAAATAAATGAGGCAACCGATCGCACCCGGGAGCATCAGTACATGAGGCAATACGCGCTCTCATCCTGATTGGCGCGCTATAGGCTTTGTCAGTCCTAGATCAAGTGGCTCCGAAGGCGTCGCATGGATGAACAATCTGGCGTGTCTGTTGAGCGGCTCGTGCATTCTAAACAGAAACACGTGACTGAGCTGCTGCCGGTTTGATGGACACCCGGTCAAGCTAATCCCACCTTACGCCCGAACTCAACCGGGCTGAGATAGCCGATGGTCGAGTGCCTGCGCGTCGTGTTGTAAAATCGTTCGATGTAGTCGAACACATCGGCGCGTGCCTCGTCTCTGGTTCGATAAATCTTGTTGGCCGTACGCTCGGTCTTGCGCGAGGAGAAGAAGCTTTCCATCGCCGCGTTGTCCCAGACGTTGCCGGAGCGGCTCATGCTGCAAACGATGCCGTTGTCGGCCATCAGGCGCTGGAACTGCTCGCTTGTGTACTGGGCGGATTCAAGCGGTCGTCGCAACACCTGAACGAAGGAGGTTGCGATGGGATTCGAAAGCGACGATCACACCGTTCTGGACGGGCGCCGTTGCCGTCACGGGGACGACCGCCGGTAGCGGGGCGATCTGCACTCCAGCGATTTTGGTTGGGGATCGCGCAGGGGATGACCAGCGAGGATGCTGCATTGGCGGCTGGTATGTCGCAGCCTGTCGGAACCAGATTGTTCCGACGCGGGCGGCATGGCACCAGCGATGTTCAGTACTTCGACCAAGCCGCCGTCCGGGCGGTACCTCTCGTTTGCGGAACGTGAGGAGATTGCACTTCTTCGCGTTCAGGGCCTTTCGAGCCGCGAGATCGGGCGCCGACTTAGCCGATCCGTCTCGACTATCTCCCGTGAGCTACGACGCAATGCCGCGACGAGCAGCGGCGGCCTGGAGTATCGTGCGTCGACAGCCCAATGGCACGCCGAGCGATCGGCCCGTCGACCCAAACCGAGCAAGCTTGCGCTCAACACAACCTTGCGCACTTATGGGGAGCAGCGCTGGCTGGCGTCGTCACGACCCTGAGTGGCGCTGCCGTTCCTGGTCCCGCCGTTCCGTGGAAGGGCCGCCCGCCCGCGCAAGGATCGGCGATGGGCCAGGGCTTGGAGCCCAGAGCAGATTGCCCGACGCTTGCCGATCGACTTCCCGGACGACAAGACGATGCGCATCAGCCACGAAGCCATCTATCAAGCCCTCTTCGTTCAGGGGCGGGGAGCGCTACGCCGCGAACTGTCGGCCTGCTTGCGAACGGGGCGCGTGTTGCGGGTACCCAGGGCGCGCGTACGCAGGCGAGACAGGAGCTCTGTCTCGCCGGAGATCATGATCAGTCAACGCCCCGCCGAAGCGGCCGATCGCGCGGTGCCGGGTCACTGGGAGGGAGACCTCATCCTTGGTCTTGGCAGCTCGGCGATCGGCACGCTGGTTGAGCGTACGACGCGCTTCACGATGTTGCTGCATCTTCCCCGGCTTGCGGGGCATGGCGAAGCTCCGCGCATGAAGAATGGGCCTACTCTCGCAGGGCACGGAGCTGAAGCGGTGCGCGACGCGATTACGCGCACCATCATCAGCTTGCCCGAAGAGCTGCGTCGTTCGCTGACCTGGGATCAGGGAGCTGAAATGGCTCAGCACGATCGTCTTAAGATCGACGCGGGTGTCCAAATCTACTTCTGCGATCCGCACAGCCCATGGCAGCGTGGCACCAACGAGAACACAAATGGGCTGCTGCGTCAGTACTTCCCGAAAGGCACCGACCTTATCGTCCACGGCGCCGACGAGATCGCCGCTGTGGCCGCGGCCCTCAATGCTCGACCGAGAAAAACCCTGGGTTGGAAAACGCCGGCAGAGGCCCTTGACGAGTTGCTATCGTGAGTGAACACAATTGGTATTGCGACGACCGCTTGAATCCGCCTTGGCTGCCCCGGTCGGAGTGATGCAACAGCGCATCCGGCTTGCCGCGTCGCCAGACGACCATCAACAATGCGTCCGTCACGAGCTGTGCGGTCATGGCGGCACTCATCGACCAGCCCACCACGCGGCGCGAGAACAGGTCGATCACCGCTGCGACATAGAGCCAGCCTTCGGCCGTCCAGAGATAGATGAAGTCGGCGATCCATTTCTGGTTGGGACGCTCGGCGGCGAACTGCCGGTCAAGGAGGTTCGCCGGTACGGTCTCGAGCTGTCGATCGCCGCTGTCCTTCGGCAAGCGCCGACGTCGCGGCCGCGCCCGCAAGCCTTGCAGCCGCATCAGCCGCTCAATCCGGTGCAGGCCACAATCCGCCCCTTCGGCGAGCAGGTCGCGCCACACTCGGCGTGCGCCATAGGTGCGGTCGCTGGCGGCGAAGCTGGCCTTGACCTTGCCGCCGAGCTCCTCGTCGCTGCGGGATCTGGCGCTGGGCGAACGATTCAGCCAAGCATGGAAGCCCGACCGCGACACCCCCAGCGCATCGCATAGCCATGCCACCGGCCAGATCGTCCGGTGCTTCGCAACGAAGGGGAACTTCATGTCGCTTCCTTCGCGAAGTAGGCTGCGGCCTTCCTAAGAAACAGCCGGATTGGCGTCGCCCGGGATGGCCTGCAACACGAAGCCTAGCGATTTCGCCCGGCGCTGTAGGTTGGCGAGGACGCGGCTACGATATTGCTGCTCATATTGGTCGGCGCCAGGATCCTTGTAGCTCATGCCGTGCCGGAGTGTGTTGTAGAATAAAACCGCAATCTTGCGAGCCGTCGCCGTCACCGCCTTCGATTTACCCGCACGTGCTGACAACCGGCGATAGAATGCTCCCAGCGCTGTCTCGCTCCGCCCCACGGTTGTGGCTGCCAAACGCAACAACGCAGCTGCGCGACTTGAAGATCTCCGTGTGCGCGAAGACAGCACCTTGCCGCCGGAGATCTTGTTGCCGGGTGCGAGGCAGAGCCAGGAAGTGAAGTGTTTGGCGCTCGGCCATGCCGTTAGATCGATACCGCACTCGCCAATGAGCTTCAATGCGAGCGACGGACCCAACCCGTGGATCTCAGTCAAATCGACGCCCCGCACTCTGTACAGTGCGGTCCTGACATCGAAGGTGGGGGTGTTGACCTGCTTGGTCTTTACGCGCGGCTTGGCTAGGTTTCCGACCGGTCTTGCTCCTTTGGTGTTCAATGCACTGATCAGGACTTCGAGCTTGCGATCACAGTCGAGCATCTTTGCCTGATAAACGTCGTAGAGCTCCAGTGATTGAGCTAACGCGAAAACATGTTCGTGGCGGTCATTGCCTACGAGCGCTGCGCGGATCGTCTCGATCGATGAGTGGCAGCGCACGTCCCGATAGGTTGCCGGGACGTCGGGATTGCGTTCGCCTGCAACAATGGCTCGGATAATCCGCATGCCGGTCGCGCCGGTGATATCCGACACAACATGATGGAGCTGCAGGTTCATCTCCATCAGAGCCTTTTGCATATGTTGGATATGGGCGGCAGCATATTCCACGAGCCGCTCGCGCTGGCGTAGATAGGCTCGCAACGTTGCGATCTCGGCATCGGTCGGAAGCTGCCCCGTAACAGGCCATAGGAGTGGAGCTGGCGTAACCAAGCGGCATCGCTGAGATCGGTTTTACGGCCAGGTACATTCTTGGCGTACCGCGCGTTGACCAGAATGACCTCAAACCCGCGCTGTTCTAGGATCTCGTAGACTGGGATCCAATAGACCCCAGTGGATTCCATCGCGACACTGGTCACGCCGCACATCTTGAACCAGTCCGCCAGTTCATGCAGGTCTTGCGTGAATGTGCCGAATGCACGCACTGGCTTGTCGGTGCAGGCCGGGTTTACCGCGGCCATGTGCATCTTTGATCCGATATCGATAGCGGCCGGGCTGAGGTTGACCAGCTTTAGGTCCGGGCCGCGGTCGGTTGTCCTGTTAGGCATCGCAACTCCTCCGTCCGATGATGGGCTGGAGGGTCAGGGCTATGCCAATTTGTCATCTTCCTAATCGGGATCGCCGTCGAAACGGCGTCACCACTCTCAAGTCCGCATGCGCCCATGGACCACGTTTTTTAACGGGGACAGTGCCTCCAATAAGCTGACGGCCGCTACCCTCCGAGCTAAAGGATAGCACAAGGCTGTTTCTATCCCGCGCAGGCGCGCCACGACGCTGGACAGTTATTTAGGATATCCCGCTCGGCCTTCAGCTTGGCGACCTCACGGCGCAGCCGCTCGATCTCCTGCTGCTCCGGCTTCATCTGCCCGTGACCGGGAAAGGCCTGCACCGGGTCGGAGCCGAACTTGCTGATTCCAATGATCTCGCCGGGGTGTACCGATTTGATCTCGCCCAGGATTGAACGAACCCGCTACGCGGCAGTAGGGGGCAAACCTGCTGAACTGAGGTGTCCTGTCTGAGAGGATGTTGGTCTTCGCACCACCCCTCTCAAGACAGGAGACCCAGATGGCTACGATGAGCCCTCTTCGGCAGCGCATGATCGAGGACATGACGGTCCGCAATCTGTCGCCGTCGACTCAACAATCCTATATCTATGCGATCGCAAAGTTTAGCCGCCATTTCGGCTATGCCCCGGACCGGTTGAGTTTCGAGCAGGTCCGCGCCTACCAACTACATCTCATCGGCCAAAAGCGCTCGTGGTCCCACATCAATCAGGTGGCCTGCGCGCTGCGGTTCTTCTACGGCGTCACACTCGGGCAGACGGAGGCATTCGAGCGGATCATTGGTGGCCAGAAGCCCGACAAGCTCCCGCTCGTGCTTAGTGCCGAAGAGATCGAGCGCTTCCTGGACGCGGTTACAGGGGTGCGCAATCGCGTCGTGCTGGCGACGGCTTATGCGGCTGGCTTACGGGTTAGTGAAGTCGTCCGCCTGAAGGTGAGCTCGATCGACAGCAAGCGAATGTTGATCCACATCGAGAACGGTAAGGGCGGCAGGGATCGTTACGCGATGCTTTCTCCGCGACTGCTGGAGATTCTGCGTACGTACTGGATGCGAGCCCGACCGGGGCTGTGGCTATTTCCAGGCCAAGACCCAAGTGAACATGTCAGCGTCCGCTGCGTCCAGGCGGCCTGCCGCGCCGCCCGCCGCCGCGCTCGGCTTGCCAAGCCGATTACTGTCCATACGCTCCGGCACTCGTTTGCGACCCATCTCCTGGAAAGCGGGATCGACATTCGCATCATTCAAGTTCTGCTCGGACATGCCGACCTGGGATCGACCGCGCGCTACGCTCAGGTTGCGACCAACCTGCTCGCCCGCACGACCAGCCCATTCGATGGACTCTCCGTCAGGGTGATCCCACCCGACTGAGCTGCGCATATGCGCCCCGTGCTCGAGGTGGCGGACATCCTCCGCCGCCACGGCGGCGCCTTCCGTGCCGCGCAGGGTCCTCGGCTGTCCTCCGATCAGCGCCGTGTGATGGCGGCCATCGAGGCGTGTCGCACAGCGACGCTCGGCGGCCACGTCGAGCGGTGCGACGACTGCGGCCTGGTCCGCGTCGCCTATAACAGCTGTCGCGATCGGCACTGTCCAAAGTGCCAAGCGCTCGCGCGCGCCCAATGGCTCGCCGAGCGCCAGGCCGACCTGCTGCCGGTCCCCTATTTCCATGTCGTCTTCACCGTGCCGGCGCCGGTGGCCGCCATCGCGCTGCAGAACAAGACGGCGGTCTACGACATCCTGCTCAAGGCAGCAGCCGAGACGATCCGTCTCATCAGCGCCGACCCGAAGCATCTCGGTGCCGAGACCGGGATGATCGCCATTCTCCATACCTGGGGCCAGACCCTGACGCATCATCCGCATGCCCATTGCCTCGTGCCAGGCGGCGGGATCGCCCCTGATGGAAGCTGGGTTCATTGTCGCCCCGGCTTCTTCCTTCCCGTTCGCGTCCTGTCACGATTGTATCGTCGGCTGTTCCTGGAGCGCCTGCAGGCGGCGTTCAATGGCACCAAGCTCCAGTTCTTCGGCCATCTCGCGCACCTCGTCGAGCCAGCGGCATTCGCCCGCCATCTAACCGCCCTCCGCAAGGTCGAGTGGGTCGTCTACGCCAAGCGTCCCTTCGGCGGACCAGAACAGGTTCTGGCCTATCTCGGGCGCTACACCCATCGCGTTGCAATCGCCAACGGCCGGCTCCTTACCTGTGACCAGGGCCACGTCCGCTTCCGGTGGAAGGATTATCGCGCTGGCAACAGATCCAAAGTGATGACGCTCGACACTGAGGAGTTCCTTCGTCGCTTTCTGCTCCACGTATTGCCGAAGGGGTTTCGCCGCATCCGTCATTTTGGCTTCCTGGCGAACGCCTGCCGCGTCGCCAAACTCGCGCGCATCCGAGCGGCGCTAAAGGCGCCAGAGCCGCCTCCGCCTGCCGAAGCTGTCGACTATCGTGAGCGCTGCGCCATCCTCATTGGTCACCGCCTCGACTTGTGCCCCATCTGCGGAGGCCGCATGGTCGAGATTGGGCCTGTGCCGCGTGCGCAAACGCCGCGACGCGCAGCACCTCGCTGCGATACATCATGACCGACTACCTCGACTTGTTCGCTCCCACTGCAGGCATCGCCATGCCGACGTTCTCCGTCGGAACGATCAAGCACGCTCACAACGCGCGGCGAACGGGCGATAGTCAGCCGCTTGGGCTTGACGCGCCGTTCGACGCTATCGACGCCGGCATCCTCTGCTGCCAATATCAACGGCAATCTGCGGCCACACTCGCTCGCGGGCCCGACATCGGGTCAATCGCGCCTACCGGCGCCTAGATCGAGCCCCCATAGGTCCTCGCTCACAAGACGCGGCTTCGTTCAATCCAGCTTCAAATAGGTCCCGCGCTGGACTTGCGGCGAGATCTGCGACGCGGGACCTATTTGAACCCTCCAGTATTCCGAGATGATCTCGCCCACCATTCCGATTTGATGTCGCCCGGGGCGCGAGGCGTTCTGGCTGTCTGGTTTCTGGCATCGGCGAAGCCGCGTGGTCAATCTTGAATCGCGGCTCGACGGGCGGGTTTTTCTGTTGTTCCTGCTGTGGGCATGTGGGCAACGCTCTTGCGTTGTCCAAGCGTAGCGGCATGTCCACAGCGCCACAGGCTCAGGCCTTTCGGTCAGGTTTGCGGGTTCGCCGCATGCTTTCGCCGTTCAGATCGATCCGGTGGGCGTTATGGACCAGGCGGTCGAGGACGGCGTCGGCGTAGGTGGGATCACCAAACACAACAGAGTGCCCCTATTTTGGAACGGGTCGTGTCTCACGTCACGATCACTGACCCGCATCATTTTCTTTTTGGGCACCGGCTTGAGGTGCTGAAGGAGCGGTCGGGGGCGGTCCCGCCTACGTCGTTGTCGCGCTGCCGGACGGCCGGCCGCGGGCAGTTCGGATCGCGTCGACGGATCTTGTCGAGACGCCGATCACGCCTCGCCCGAACGCCGCCGATCTGCCGCGCATCAGTGCCCGTACGCTGATCCCATTGATGCAACATTTGAGCGCGAGTCTGAGCCTTCTCGACGAGAAGGTGATTCGCGATGACCCACCGACCGCTTCCAGGTCGCGTTGCGTATCGACCCCTGCCGATATTGGCAAATCCACCCCGCCGTCCGACGGCCGACATTCCGCGCCTGTGGCCGAATCTGTCGACCGCGACGCAAACCCAGATCGCTCAAATCCTCGCCACGCTGCTGCGGCGAATGCAAGCGGTTCCCGGCACGGCCGGAAGGAGACTGGGTCGTGCTGATCAGCTCGACCGTCGCTGACGAGCGGCTCACGACCGCACACCGAGCCAAGTTGGCCTACGTCTACGTGCGGCAGTCATCCGTGAACCAGGTGCGCCAGCACCAGGAGAGCACCGAGCTGCAGTACCGCCTCGTCGATCGGGCCATCGGTCTGGGCTGGCCGCCGGAGCGCGTCCAGGTCATTGACGAGGATCTGGGCAAGTCCGGAGCTGGCGCTGTGGATCGTCATGGTTTCCAGAAGCTCATTGCCGAGATCGGCCTTGGCAACGCCGGCCTTGTGGTGAGCCTCGACGCTTCTCGCTTGGCCCGTCGTCTGGCAGACCGCCACAACCAGCGAGCATCACGTACAACGGCGCGTTCATACCTACCGCAACTACATTGACATTGATCGGTTGCGGCGACGGATCGTCGAGTTGAATGCTGAACATAAAATGGATGCCGAGATCGCGGCAATCCTCAATCAGGAAGGCTTTGTCGCGGCCCGAGGCTGCGCTTTCAAAGGCGAGAACGTCCGGCTGTTGCGCACCCGCTGGGGCATTCCCACGGTCAAAATCAACGGCGTAGACAAGAATCCGATGCGCTGGCCCGACGGCAGCTTCTCGATTCAGGGCGCAGCGGCTGAGCTTGGAGTAACCCCGCAGACGGTATTCGACTATCTCGCGCGCGGAATGCTGGCAGGTCGTCAGTTAACCAAAGGCCAGCCATGGCAGATCGAGCTCTCAGACGAACAAATCAGTCAGCTTCGCAATCGAGTACAACACACCAAGCGTTCGAAGGAGGAGGCATCATGAAGTCATCGGCTCGCCGATCAGCGCGTGCCATTGATCGATCGGGAGCTGGCTGGTGACGATGGTGGAGCCGCGGCCGTAGCGGTCCTCGAGGATCTCCAGGAGGTCGTGGCGGGCCGCGGCGTCAAGCGGCTCGAGGCCCCAGTCGTCGTATGTGGACGGCCTCTGATGGCAAGCACAATTTGGCACTTCGAACGACTTGGACGGCTGCGATCGTATGTCCGGCGTTTAGCGCGGATCATATCTCCGCTGGCCCTGATGAAGTCCGACAACCAAGGGGTCACATCAAGGATGCGAGCTTTGAGGCTCACACGACTGGTCGGGTTTTCCTGGTTTTCGGTGGCGACCGTTGTCTTTCATCATGCCTTTCTTGCACTTACCAAGCTTATAACTCTTCGATGCGGCTGTCCGACACTCAAAGTTTGGCGAACATCTCGGTGCGGAAGCATTCTCCGGTTTTCATCATTGCCCAGATGATCCGAGCAAGCTTGTTGGCGAGGGCGACGGTCACAAGCCGCGCCGGCTTTTTTAGCCAAAAGCCCGACAATCCAGTCGCGCAAGCCGCCGCGGCGTTTTTCCACAACGTTTAGAAGCGATGTTGCTCCGAGAACGAGTAACTTCCTTATATATCGATTACCCGCCTTGGTGATGGTTCCGAGAGTTGGTTTACCCCCGCTTGAAATTTGCCTGGGCGTCAGACCCAGCCAGGCAGCAAAATCCCGTCCCGAATTGAATACGCTTGGGTCTGGTACACTGGCTGTAATTACCGAGGCAACAAGCTTGCCAACGCCGGAAATTTCTCCGAGCGAACGGCTCGTCTCGCTGAGCGCGTGAGCCTTGGCGATCTCCCTCTCCAAATCATCGAGTGCGCCTCCGAGCGCATCAATTTGCTGACCGAGAACCCTCGCGGCCAGGACAGCGGCGTCGGGAAGAGTCGCATCGCCTTCTGCGAGGCCTAAAGGCTCGTCGACGCGGCCGGTGCCCTTGGCGACGACAAGACCGAATTCGGCCAAATGGCCGCGTAGAGCGTTCACGCTCATCGTTCGCTGTTTGACCAGCAGCTCGCGCGTCTTGTGCCACATCAGGGTCGCTTGCTGATCAGCGCTCTTGATCGGCACAAAACGCATGGCAGGGCGCGAGACCGCTTCACAGATGGCTTCCGCATCGACGGCATCGTTCTTACCTCGCTTGACATAGGGTTTTGTGTAGGCCGGCGGCATCAGAGACACATCGTGTCCCATGGCCTTCAGTTCGCGCGCCCTATAGTGGGCTGAGCCGCAAGCCTCCATGCCAACGCGGCACGGCTCGATCCTCGAGAAGAACTCGCGCATCGTCCGGCGCGTCAGCTTGCGCTTTACGGCTGGTGCATCCTCACTAGACAGCGCATTAATCTGAAAATAGTTCTTGGCGAGATCAACGCCTATTCTAATAAACTTCATCTCGGACGGTCCCCCTTCTTTGTGGCGCTCTGGCGACCACGCCTTGGCACTATGATGCCGTTGAGGTGAGGCCGTCCACACCATCAAAGATGAGGAGATCGACGCGGCCAAGCGCGCGCAGCAGGCGGGAGTGGCGGCCGTCGCCGCGCGCCAAAGCGAGATCGCTAAACAGCCGTGGGACGCGCTGATAAAGCACGGAGCGATTGTCGCGGCAGGCCTTGTTGCCGAGCGCTGAGGCGAGCCAGCTCTTACCGACGCCGGAGGGCCCGCAGATCAAAAGGTGGCGTGGTCGTCGATCCATTGCCCTTCGACCAGCATCGTCAGCAGGCTGCGGTCGAGGCCGCGCGGGGTGCGATAGTCGATGTCCTCGACGCAGGCCTCCTGGCGCAGCTTGGCGTATTGCAGCCGCTTCGACAGCCGCTTGTCGCGTCGCAGCGACGCTTCGCGTTCGAGCAGGAGCGCGAGCCATTCGGCGTGGCCGAGGCTTGCGGCCTCGCCGCCGGCTTCGATGTCGGCGAAGGCGCCTTCGCCATGCCATGCAGGCCGAGCGTGTAGAGTTGATCGAGGGGCGGATGCGTGAGCAAGGCGTGATCTCCTAGTTGTAGTAGCGCGGCCCGCGGTTGTTGGGATGGAGGATCGGCGCGTCGTCCGCGGGCCGCTTGGGTGAAGGCCGCCGATCGAGATTGTTGGCGAGGATCGATTTGACTGAGCCGTAGGTGCGCGCCGATGTGCGAAAGCCCTGCTCGGGGTGCGTGCGTTCATCGAGGATCAGGTCGCACAGCGCGGCGGTGGCCGGCCCGATCGCGGCGGCCTCCTTGCGGATGCGCTCGATGGTCCAGCCGGCGTAGCGCCGATGACTGGACGCCATGTGTTCCGGCACGGTGGTGTGCTTGTGGTTGCCGCTCATGCGCTGATGCGCGGCGATCCGCTCGCCCTTGTGGAATATCTCCACGGTGCGGGCGGTGAAGCGCACCTCGACCTCGGCGCGGACGAAGCGATGCGGGACGCTGTAGTAATGCGCCTCGACCTCGACGTGGTAGTCGATGCTGGCCCGGCAGATCCGCCACTCGGCGAACACGTAAGGGCTCTCCGGCAAGACCCTGAGTGCCGGCCGGTCGATCTCCTCCAGCAGCTTGCGGCGGGTCACGCCGAGCCGCCGGATCGGTCGCTCCTCGTTGAGCCGGGTCATTAACTCGGCGATCGCCGCGTTGACCTCGGCGAGGCTGTGGAAGGTCCGATGGCGCAGCCGTCCGAGCAGCCAGCGCTCGACCATGAGGACCGCCTGCTCGACCTTGGCCTTGTCCCGTGGCCGCCGTGGGCCTGGCCGGCAGAATGGCGGTGCCGTATTGCGCCGCCATGTCGGCGTAGCTGCGGTTGATCTGCGGATCGTACAGGCAGGCCTTGATCACGGCGACCTTGGTGTTGTCCGGCACCAGCAGTGCCGGCACGCCGCCGATCGCCTCGAAGGCGCCGACGTGGCCATCGATCCAGTCGGCGAGCCCCTGCGTCCAGGTCGCCTGCGCGCAGGTGAAGCTCGATGCGCCGAGCACCGCGACGAAGATCTGCGCGGTGCGCCGCTCGCCGGTAAACCGGTCGATCACCACCGGCACGCCGTCGCCCGCATAATCGACGAACAGCTTGTCGCCGGCTGCATGCGACTGGCGCATCGTCGCCGACAGCCGGCCTTCCCAGGCCCGGTAGAGCTCGCAGAACCGCGAATAGCGATACCCGCCGGGTTCGCCCGCGATGTACTCCTCCCACAGGATCGACAGCGTCACGTGCGTGCGCCGGAGCTCGCGGTGCACCGCCGCCCAGTCCGGCTCCGCCTGCCGGCGATGGCCACGCCGGGTGCCGAGACCGGCTCCCGCGCTGGCGAACAACCGGGCTTCCAGCACAGCGTCGGTGATGCCGTCGGGCAATGGCCAGGTCAGCCCCGCCGCTTCAAACCGGCGGATCGTCAACCGCACCGTCGAAGGCACCGTCCCCAACCGCCGCGCAATCTCGCGGGTCGGCATCCCAGCCGACTTCAATCTGATCACATCGCGCACATGGCGCATCGCAAGCCTCTCCGTCGGCATCCAGGTCCCCCTTCGCAACGAAAGGCGGGACCGTATCGGAGCCAGAAGAGGCCTCGTCACCCCGGGTTCGCTCTTGCGATACCCCGGGCGACATCATCCCGGAATGGTGGGCGACATCAAGCGGAATCAGCAGCCGAACTCCTTGACCCATTTGCGCAGAACGTTCTCATGAACGTCCAGGTCGCGGCCGGCTTGTGCCACCGACACCCCGCGTTTCCGGACCAGCTTGACCGCCTAGATCTTGAACTTGCGACTAAACTTCCGTCTCTTCATCGCCCACCTCCGGCTTCATGAAACACCTAATCTCGGTGTCCATCAAACCGGCAGCAGCTCAGACTGAGGGAGCGTGCCACGCGCCGTCGGCGGCTTGGCAATGATGATTGTTTGGTGCAATTCACGCTTGATAGCGCCGTCAGGCAACAGCTTTGGCCAATGTCAACGGCGCGTCAGTCCTGCGAGCGCCGGCTCGGATGTACAGGTTGTCTTCCAATTGTCGCTGAAGTCAACCCACGCTGAGCTTGTCCATATGCTTAAATTGAACTCCGCGCGGCAAGGAGTCTCAAGAGTGCGCGATCACGTTCACCTTCTAATTCGGAAATCGATCTGCCATCCGCCTCTGCATGGACGCCAGCGACCAGACGGGTACAGACATCGGGAGTAAGCTGTGGCTGACCTAGCGTGGCCCATCGGCGTTCCTGGCTAGGCCCGAGATGTCGCAGGTAATGCTCAATTCCCCCAGGACCCCCACCAAGGTGGTAGGCCATATGTGCACCGACCACTGACCAGCGCAGCCCAGGTCCATGCACGAGCGCCGCGTCGACAGCGGCGACATCAGCAATATTCTCGGCGACTAAGTTGACCGCTTCACGCCAGAGTGCTGAAGCAAGCCGGTTGGCGATGTGCCCTACTACGTCGCGGGCTAAAAGAACTGGCTCGCGGCCGAGCCCGCGAAAGAACGACACAGCCGTCGTCCGAAGATCAGCATCGGCCCCATAAATCTCCACTAGCGGCATGATGTGTGGAGGATTGAAGGGATGAGCAGTAATGAATCGCGAGGTTCGTTTTAGGCTGGTGGCAAGCTGTGACCAAGTTAGAGAGGATGTACTGCTTGCGAGTACCGTATCGGGATGGGCTGCCGCCTCAACGCGGCCGTAGAGCTCTCCTTTTAACTCGAGCACTTCGGGTGCGTTTTCCTGAACCCAAAAGGCGTCGGAAACCGCCTGTTCCGGTGTCTCGACAAGGCGAAAGGAACCAAGGCCTGATTCAAGTTCCGAGGGACGAAAAACCTGCTTCTGACATCGAGAAATCGCTTCTTGCAACAGGGACTGCGATTTTGGCGCTGGATCCCAGCCGACGACGTCATAACCATAGGCAGTGAATAGCGCCGACCAGCTTTGGCCTATAAGCCCGCAGCCGAGAACCGCGATTGTGCCATTCATGTTGCGAGCCCCAGATCGATCGGCGTACTGCCGAGTAGCCCCAAACTATCTTCAAGCAGTTTAGCACCGGCCAATAACTGCCCGTCGGCTCGAGGGGGAGCGACCATTTGCAAGCCTACCGGAAGGCCGGAACTCGTGAAACCGCAGGGCAGAGACATCGCGGGGCAACAGACGAGGGTGATTGCAAAAGCGATGGCAACCCAATCCACGTAATTCTCAAATTGTCTGCCGTCGCACTCCATGACGTGGCTGTTGGCCACGGGGAAAGGCTCTACGATTGTTGCCGGCGTCAAGAGAAGATCGTACTTCTCGAAAAACTTAAGTACGCGCACCACCATGGCAACTCGCTGCTCCTCGGCGCGTTCGAGTTGCTCGATAGAAAGCTTCAGCCCTTCTTCGATGTTCCAAACGACGTCCGGCTTGAGCAGATCGCGATGGCTTCGAAGTAGAGCAGCTTTGCTAATAGCGAAATCGAATGCGCGGAGAACGTGGAAGCACTCTTGAGCTTCTCGAAGATCGGGGTGAGCTTCTTCGACGATTACACCAAGTTCGACGAAGCGCGCTGCAGCGCCGCGGGTAATTTCCACAATTTGAGGATCCACGGGTGTAATGCCCAGATCGGCCGAATAGGCAACCCGTCTTGGTCTCTTTGCCGTGCGCGTGGTCGTCAGGAACGATTCTGCGGGTGCCGGCAAGGACAGTGGATCGGCAGGATGCTCACCACTCATTGCGTCCAACAGGAGCGCAACGTCCTCGACATTGCGCGCCATTGGTCCGTGTATGCCGAGGTTGCGGTCGATTTTAGATTTGGGAGTTCGGGCCACTCGGCCCAAGCTCGGCCGAAGACCCACTACACCGCAAAAGCTCGCCGGATTTCGGAGTGAGCCCCCCATGTCAGAGCCATGCGCAACCCAAGCCATGCCGGCGGCGATCGCAACCGCGGCACCTCCGGACGAGCCAGCAGCAGAGCGAGCTGGATTCCACGGATTGAGCGTTGCTCCGAAGAGTTCATTGACCGTGTTGGCCCCCGCTCCGAACTCGGGGGTGTTCGATCTTGCATAAACAACACCACCATTCTGCTCGATGCGCTCGACCAAGATGTCCGACGTCTCAGCTATTTTGTTCCTGAAGATCGGGGAGCCCTGTGTGTTGCGAGTGCCGGCAACGTCAATCAGATCTTTGATGGGAACGGGAAGACCGGCCAGCAGCCCACGTGCGCCGGTAGGTCGCTCCATCAGCGTACGAGCATGTGTGCGCGCGCGATCAAAACAAAGGATGGGCAGCGCGTTAAGCTTGCCGTCGACTTGCCCGATCCGCTGCTCCAGCGCGTCCAGCAGCTCCAGGGGGCTTACTTCGCCATTCCGCAATTTTTCGACAACACTGCAGGCGGTCTGCCTGATCAATTCATGCACTTCAGAACCCCGTCTCTTGCCGTCGTCCCCTTAGTTGGCGATCGAGAGCAATGATCGCAAAAGTGTAGGCATTTTCGAAAGGCCGCTTCGACGACGCATAGAAAAGTCTCCAACTGGACGGCGAGCAGAACGCTGGGCGGCGCTTGACGCGCACGGCCCCGTCTGCCTACGAAAAATTATCTCTTAGCTTTTCCTCAGCCCCGCCTCGCCTGCCGTAGAGAACGTAGGACCACTTTGGGAGTAAATCCGCGAAGAATCCCGGCGTACGCGCATTTATCCTGCCAAATTCTGCGATGAGCGCAGGACTGCGGCCTCTAAGTGTAGTTGCGTGTGTGGAAGATGACCGCCAAACTATCAGGGCTTGTCGTCCTTGCGCTCTTTGGCGGTTCTCGCCTACAGAACCGCCCAGAACAGTGATGTCGGTTGCGCCGTGTCGAAAGTGGACGTGAGCTGAATAGGTGCAGCTCGATCGCTGGTCGGTTAACAGTGTGACGTCGCGAGACTTTCGAACAACTTGCCTTTACGCAGCAAAGGGACTCGTAACGTCGCTCATCTTCTCTACCGAATCGTATGCGAATGAGCACGCACCGTATCTTCCAAAATTTTCTCAATCTGCTGATCAACGCGAACCACGCTGATGGCTTTAGCGACGCCTTGGCGGTCACCGGACGCGCACTTGAGCTGCCATGTTTGGCTTATCTGGCCTGGCCGAAGAGACGGGGTGAGAACGCCCTCGTGATTTCCACGTATCCCGCCAATTGGGTTGCGCATTATGTGCGCAGTCACTATGAGCGCCTCGACCCCATTATCGAGCGTGCGCTGGAGACCACGGAGCCCTTTAGCTGGGACCACAGGGAACCTCATAGATTGATTTCTCGGGCGCAGCGAAGCTTGCTCGACGAAGCTGCTCAGTGTGGGATCCGATTGGGATTCACCGTTCCAATCCACAACGGCGCCTCCATGGCCGCCTTGACGTTTGCCACCGACCAGAATGACCGAGCATTTCAATTGAGCATAGAGCGCCGCTCGGAGGTCCTCCAGTTCATGGCCATTTCTTTCGACCGGCGCGTGCGGCAAAAGCTTTCTCATGAACTGATGATCGCTAACGTTGAACTCTCACGTCGCGAAATGGAGTGCCTCGACTGGGTCGCAAAGGGCAAGACCACATGGGAGATTGGGCAGATCCTGCAGATATCGCCAAATACCGTGAAGTCCTATTTGAATAATGCAAAGAACAAGCTGGGCGTGAGGACATTGGCCGAAGCGACTTCACGACTTGGCGCTGCTAAGGCAGTTAGGCAAGATTAGGGCCGCGCCGCCCCTCTAGTTGTACGTGGTGCCATTTGCACCCGGCTCTCCCATATAGTCGAAATCCGGACAGGAGGGGTCATGATTCAACTGATTGCCGAACCATTTCACGGCGCGTTCTCCCAAACGCTAGCGGCCATGCACAGGCTGCGGCATCGCGTCTTCAAGCAAAGATTAGATTGGAGCGTTCACAGTTCCGGCGAGATGGAGACCGACGAGTTTGACGCGCTAGGTCCGGTATATCTCGTCCAAACGTCGGTCGAGGGACTGGTGCAGGGGTCGGTTCGCCTTTTGCCGACAACCGGCCCGACGATGATCCGCGACACCTTTTCTGTGCTCCTGGGAAAGTGCCCTGCCCCATCGGATCCTCATGTGTGGGAGAGCAGCCGCTTTGCAGTTGATCTTCCTTCAGATGCTCCGAAGGCGGCACACGGGCTTGCGAGGGCAACTTACGAACTCTTCGCGGGCATGATTGAGTTTGGTCTGTCTCGACAGCTCACGAGCATCGTCACAGTCACCGACGTCCGGATGGAGCGAATTCTGAGGCGCGCAGGATGGCCGCTTCGCCGGATTGCATCGCCTTGTGAAATTGGAAACACGCTTGCTGTCGCCGGCCACCTGGAAATCACGCTCAATGCTTTGGACAGGATACGTGCGGCCGGTGGACTCGCCGGCCCAGTTCTCTGGACTCCAGTCCTGTCGCACGCCGCCTGACTGCCGGCTCGCTGCCCGCAGAACTCATCCGACTTAAATCGCCGCACCTTGATTTGTAAATGCCTCCAATCGACCACCTTGCCTGTCAGACACAGCGACCAATATCCAATCCAATAAGTTTACAACATCTGCGCGTTGCTGTGACAGTCAATGAAGCGGGCAGCATTCGGAGCGCAGCCAGGGTGCTGGGTGTCGAACACTCGGCCATCAGTCGGGCGATCGGACGATTGGAATGCCTGGTTGGTACCCGCTTGTTCGAGCGATCGAGATACGGGATGAATCCAACAGCCTCTGGTACGACATTCCTGAGGACGGCAAAGCTTATCATCGAGCAGGTCGATTCATTATCGAAGGCGACAGTCTTGACCCTGTCCAAGCGGGCGGATCACCTGGCTATCGGCTTCTGCCCATTCGTCTCCGCAGGACGAATAACACCTGCGATCGCCGAGTTTCAAAGCCGTTATCCGGAAATCAAGGTCGCCGTCCTTGAACGCGTCATGCCGGAACTCCTGATCGCGCTTCAGACGGGCTCGCTCGATATCGCCATCGCGCCAGACGGTCTATCTTCCATGCTGCTCACGGCGGCCTTTCCCCTATGGCGTGAAGGTATTCTCATCGCACTCGCCAAGAATGATGAGTTAGCTCAGAACGAGTCGGTCTCCTGCGCCGATCTGCACAGTCGAACCGTTCTCGTCAGCCGCGATGATCCCGCAAGAGAAGTCGAAGACCTTCTGGTCTGCAAACTGGCGGCTCATGGAAACGGGGCCTTAATCGAAGCCTGCGACGTGAGCCGCAGCAAGCTGACCAGTCTCGTCAGCATTGGCCGCGGCGTCACGCCGTTATTGGCATCCGAAGCTCACGCCGGATTCCCAGGGGTGGTGTATCGCGAACTGCACGACGCAAGGGGACCCAGTCGGATCACAATGTCAGCTCATGTCAGAACCGGCGATGAAAGATCTGTTGTCGCCCACTTCCTAGCCCTTCTGAGAGAATGTTATTCTTCAGGAGGGGAAGAGCGGGCTTGACGTTTTGATTTCGCAAAAGCCCGGTCTGTCGCCATGAAGCGCGCCAACATCGGGCCAATGAGCTTGGCAGGTTCGACGGCCTGTCCGGTTTGCTTCGCCAGCACATCGGCATAGACGTGCAAATCCCGGTGAACATGGGCCGCGAGTTCGACCGTCATTTTGACAGGCCGATCGTCCACAAGCGCTGCAATCTTCAATTTAGGCATGCGGCTAGCCTCTATAAGGTTCAAGAATGAGATCACGGTTGACCAGGACGCGGACCGGGTAACCCGGGCGTATCGTCAAGGTCGGCTGGATATTGAGGCTACGGCGGACCACTTGTTGGCCGGCCTGGTTCAGCGAATCTGATGCACCGCGCCTGAGGGCACCAATGATTGCGCTGTTGCTATTGCTCGCATCGGAACCTGCACCCGCTTCCGAGCCAACAGCCAGGAAGGTCGACAGCGCCGCCGCCTTGAACAGCTCACCCCAATGGTTGTCAACCTGATCTTCAAGGCCGGCATAGCCTTGCGTGTCTGTCCCCGGTTGGCGCTCCAAGACGACCGAGCGGCCGTTCGGCATGATCAACCGGGTCCAAACGAGCAGCACGCGGCTCTGGCCGAAGCTCACCTGACTGTCATAGATGCCAGTCAGTCTGGCGCCCTGGGGGATGAGGAGAAAGCGCCCGGTGGGCGTATCATAAACATTCTCGCTTACCTGAGCTGTGATCATTCCAGGCAGATCGGAGCGAATGCCGGTGATCAGGGCCCCGGCGATAACCGATCCGGCCTGCACCACGTAAGGTGATGGCGCCTTCACGAGGCGGTCTGGACTGGTCGTTCGTCGATCGGTGGCCGCATTTACGAAGGCGAGCTTCCGGTCCTGAGCGTTTTGCAGTGACCCATCCTCGCTGCTGGGGATCAGGGAGGGAGCATTGGCGCCACCTGCTTGGGCTCCGCTCGACGCTGCCGTGTCCCTCACATTGGTAGAGGCGAACAGTCGGCTTACACGAGCCGCCTCTTGTTCCTGGTCACGGCGTTGCTGTTCCTGGTCGGCCGCAGCGCCTGGCGCGGCGATCTGGCCTTTGGCGGCCAGGATTGGTCTGCCGAGATCGCCGGGAAGAGGTGGACCAAGCTGGGGGACAGGAGGGGTGACCTTCGAGTAGTCCGGCGGCAACGCTGTGACGCTCTCAGCAACATTGTGACGCTCAGCCAGATAGAGCTCCTCGGAAGCGGCCTCACGCGGCCGTTGTTTCTGGAGCGCCCACGTCGCCGCCGCGGCGACCAGCGCCAGGCAGAGCGCGGATCCGGTCAGCAGCACCTTGCGAGACAAGCGGGTGACGCTCGGGTATTCGGGCCGGAGCCGAAACCCATCCTCGAGCTCACCTGTCTCCTGTTCGCCGTCCGGGGAGGTCTCATCTTCGCGGTGTTCTTCCGTCATGACGAAAACCTCCCGTCGGTGCGGACGATCCTAACCTTTTGTTGATGTTCTCCACCAAGCCGCAGTTCGGCAGCCGCAAACAGGCGGTCGACGATCAGGACGCTGCCAAAGGTGCGATAATTGACGATTTCGCTCTTACCGTCAGGCCCGAGCACAAACAGCGGCGGCATTTCGCCTTGGACGATACCTTGCGAGAACTCGATGTAGACTTTTCGGCCGTCGTCGTAGGCTGCAAGGGGGCGCCACGGCGGATTGTCCCCCTCGATCGCATACCGAAAGCGCCGTTGTGCAAGCTCTGGGAGCAGCGGAACAGGAGTCAATTGCTGCCGCTTGATCCGATCTTGCGGATAGTACCACGCGACCGATGGCATGTAGGGCTTCTCGCGCGAGCGGAGCTCGAGGAGATAGGTGCGCCGATCAGTATTGATCACGAGGTTGGTTTCGATGGAGGCGCGCGTCGGCTTGACCAGCACGTGCACCCTGCGCTCCTCGCCGCTGCCGCTTTCGGTGTCGCCGATGACCCATCGCACGGTGTCGCCGGCTGCGAGCGGGCCGGAGCCGGTCAACTGCTCCCCCTCCTCAAGAGCAATGTCGGTGATCTGTCCCGGCGCGGCATAGACCTGATAGAGCGCGCCCGGGCTATAGCTGTAGATCTGTGCGGCGTTGAAATAGCCTCTCCGCCTCGGCTCGACGCGCGCCGCACTGTTGGCGATTTCGATCCGGTTGACCGGCTCGACATCCTCCTTGGTGCCCGGCTTGCCGCCAAGCGACGGCTTCCAGGATGGAGGCACATGCAGGGGACGCGGACGATCATCCGCCGGCGCTGCCGCCACAGGCAGCGGCGGCACATCTGTGTCATAGCTGATTTCGGGTGGAATGAAGGTCGAGCAGCCGCTGAGCATGCAGCCAAGCATGACGGCTGCGGAAGTGATGCCCCTCTTCATTGGCGCTGTCCTGAACTCGCAAGGATATACTTTCACTGCCCCAACTCCTTGGACCAATTGATCGAATTCACATAGATTCCGAGAGGATTTTTGCGCAGCCGATCGGCATCACGCGGCGTTCGGATGACGATGCTCAGGATGGCTGTCCATCGCTCGGTCGAGGCGAGCGAGCCGTTCTCGTAAGCGCGCTGAATCCATGCGACACGAAAGCTGTCGGGCGAGGCCCGTATGACGCTGGAGACTTCCACCGAGATCTGCGCCTTGCCGAGCCCGGCGAATGGGTCGTTTGCCCTGGCATATTCATTGAGTGCGACGGCCCCGCGATCGGTCGTGAAGTCGTAGGCCCGGAGCCAATTCTGCCGCAGCACGATGGCATCGGATGGCAGGGCGCGCACATCTTCGATGAACCGCGCCAGGTGCCAGGCAATTTGTGGATCCGTCGGGTCGTAGTCGGAACTTGCAGGCGAGACCCGCTGAGCTTGACCGAGCCGGTCGACCTCGACGATCCACGGCGTTATCGTTCCTTGTGTCGATTGCCAGATCAGCCCGCCGGCAAGGCTGCAAGACAGAGCAAGGCAGCCGAACGCCATCAAGCGCCAGTTCTTCGCCTGCAGGCGGGCCGAGCCGATGCGCTCGTCCCAGACTTGACCTGCCTTCTGATAAGGGGTGAGTGCCGCCGGCGCGCGGCCATAATGCGTTGCTGATCTCTTAAACATTGAACTTCCCCTGAGTATCCCTGATCCATCGTAGCGAGCCGGCAGCAGACGGCGTTTTGCTCATGTCGGCTGCTCGATGCGGATCACGCGCGCGAACACGCACAAGCACCGTACGATGTGGCAGCTTCTGCACCGCCGGCGGCGAATGCTGCGACTGAGTCCCCTTACTTCCGGGAGCTGCGCCGGATTGCGCGGCAAAAGAACCGAGCCCAATCCTGCCTTCGCACCCGCGACACCGAGAAGAAGGGGCCGTTGGCGCAGCGACGTGTCGGACGGGATCTGGCCATGGATCGCTTGCCAGATCAGAGCTGGCGTCAGCGTCAAGGACAGAATGCGAGAGGCTTGAATGACGCATTGACGACCCAGCCGACGCACTGCAGAGGACCCACGAGAACAGCTGATCATCGGAACAGGCCGAGCGGAGTTCGACGGCCATGCGCCGTTCTCGGAAATCCCTCTCATCGGCGCTCTTCCTGGGAGAGATCGACCGAGCTGCCGCTGCCACCGGGATCGCCGGATTTGACTGCATGAACTGCCGCCGATACCCCCCGATCAAGGCCCTGACCTTGCTTGATGCGCTGAGCCCAAGTGGGGCTACCGCTCGCGGTCTGAGCTGAAGTGCTCGTCGATTGACCGCCTCCGCCAACCGTCGAGGCCATCCTGCGAAGTGGACTTGCTGCTGCAGAGGCGGCCGCATTTGCGACGCCCGTGAGGCCGCCACTGCGATATGCCGCTGCGGTGCCCGTGACAGCGCTTGCGCCCATCCTGCCGGCGCCCACGAGCGCTCCGCCGGCGAGACCTGCCGCACCTGCAGCAAGCCCGGCTGTCGCCACCGCGGCGCCGCCTGCGGCAAGTGCTGTACCGACCGCAGATCCTGCGCCGAGTTGCGGCCCACCGGAGACCAGCCCGCTTGCGATGCTCGGTCCGAAGATCCCCAACGCCAACAGCGAGAGCGCCGCAAGAACCAATGTCATGGCATCTTCGATGGTCGGTTGGGCGCCGTTGAAGCCCGACGTAAATTGCGAAAACAGTGTTGAGCCGATGCCGACAATCACAGCCAGCACCAGCACCTTGATGCCTGATGAGACCACGTTGCCGAGGACGCGCTCTGCCGCAAAGGCGGTCTTGCCGAACAGGCCGAAGGGAATCAGCACAAATCCGGCCAATGTAGTGAGTTTGAACTCGATCAGTGTCACGAAAAGCTGAACGGCCAGAATGAAGAAGGCAAGAAGCACGATTGCCCAGGCAAACAACAGAACCACGATCTGGACGAAGTTCTCGAAAAAGCTGATGTAGCCAATCAGGCTGGAGATCGAGTCCAGGAGCGGACGGCCTGCATCGAGGCCCACCTGCGCGATCTTGCCCGGCCGCACGAAATCGCCGGCCGACAAGCTGGTGCCGGAGGCCTTCAGCCCAAGGCCCGCAAAGCTCTCGAAGACGATACGGGCGAGACTGTTCCAATTTCCGATCAGGTAAGCAAAAACCCCGACGAAGAGCGTCTTCTTGACCAGCCGCGCGATGATGTCGTCGTCCGCGCCCCAGCTCCAGAACAACGCTGCAAGCGTGATGTCGATCGCAGCGAGGGTCGTTGCGAGGTAACCGACCTCCCCGCCCACGAGACCAAAGCCGCTGTCGATGTAGCGTGTAAAAGTCTCCAGGAATTGGTCGATGATGCCCGTGCCGGTCATTGGTCGCCCCCTACCGCAGGACGGGCTAGATAGCCTTGAGGCAATCGGCTCTGATCCTTTGCTTCCAAAGCCTCTTCCGCCGAAGAGCCAACTGACGAACCCTTCGAGTCCGTCTTCTGCCCAAGGAAGCTCCGGCGGCTTTCTGCCCAGACCTTCCGGCAAGTCTCATAGGCATCAGTTTGCGTGGATGTCACGGCACGGCAACGGATCAGGTCAGCCTCGTGCACACTCGGTATTTGGGCGGTCATCGGCTGGTGTTCGAGCTCACCCGCATGATTCTGCAGCGTGAGCGTGCATGCGATGATCGCCACTATGCCGCCAAAGACGGTGATTGCGATCGACACCGCCTTGATAGTTTTCGGATCCCTCATCAGTGAAACATCTGTACGTTGGAGGATTGATAGCCGGGCCCAGGAGTCAGAAAGCGCTGCAGCTGTTCGCGGCCCTGGTCTTGGGCCGCTGCGCGTTGGGCTGCTTCGAGAGCCTGTGCCCGGCCGTGGGCCGCGACGGTCGCGGTGAGATCGGCGAGCTGTTGGGCCTGAAGAGCGAGGAGCTGATTACCGGCCTGGGTTGCCTGGAGCGCGCCGCTGGCGCTCTGGCTCGAGCTCACCAGGGCGGACAGCTGAATGCGATTGGTGTCGAGGTTGCCCACAACGCCGGCTTGGAGGCGAAGAGCGTCCTGAAGCGCTCCGACGGAGTTCTGCCAGCGCGCCTGCGCTCCCGCAAACAGCGCGGCATCGGACTGGCTGCTTGTTGCCGGCGCATAGCTTGTGGCAAAGGCGTGGTCGATCTGTTGGACGTCGTAGGCGATGTGCTGCGCCTGACCAAGGAGCTGCTGGGTGCGCTGGATGGAGGTCTGAAGCTGCAGAAGCGAAGAATAGGGCAGGCTCGCCAGGTTTTTTGCCTGGTTGATCAGCATCTGCGCTTCGTTTTGCAGCGAGGTGATCTGGTTGCTGATCTGCTGCAGCTCGCGAGCGGCGGTCAACACGTTCTGAACGTAATTGTTGGGATCGAACACAATCCACTGGGCACGCGCTGTGCCGCTAGAAAAAGCCGATGCAACAAGGATCGTGATGGCGAAACGCAAGCGTCGAAGGCTCATCGTGATGACTCCAGATTTTTCAGATTCGGGATGAGGTCGATAGCCCAGCTTGCTCCGCGGTGCTCAAGCCAGACCGCTAGAAACCCCTCGGCGCCGTGCTCGGCGACCAGGTGCTCGATTGCGAGTTGATCGGACTTGGCTGATGCGGCTGTAAAGGCGAGTGCGACCTCGCCGAGGCCAAGCTCGAACATGCGGTTGCCTCGGCGAGACTGGCAATAATAGTCGCGCTTCGGCGTTGCCCTGCTCAGGAGTTCGATTTGGCGATCATTGAGCCCGAACCGGCGATAGATGGCTGTGATCTGCGGCTCGATCGCGCGCTCGTTTGGCAAGAGCAGCCGCGTCGGGCAGCTCTCGATGATTGCGGGGGCGATTGCCGAGCCGTCGATGTCGGAAAGGGACTGGGTGGCAAACACCACCGAGGCGTTCTTTTTTCGGAGCGTCTTCAGCCACTCCCGCAACTGTCCTGCGAAATCGGCATCATCGAGCGCTAGCCACCCCTCGTCGACGATGATCAATGTAGGCCTGCCGTCGAGCCGGTCACCGATCCGGTGAAAAAGATAAGCGAGTACGGCCGGCGCAGCCCCCGTTCCGATCAGTCCTTCGGTCTCAAATGCCTGGACTGAGGCTTCCCCAAGCCGCTCGAATTCTGCATCCAGCAGCCGCCCATAGGGCCCACCCAGACAATAGGGCTGGAGAGCGCGCTTGAGGACGTTCGACTGCAGAAGGACAGAAAGCCCGGTTAGCGTCCGCTCGGGTACCGGTGCCGAGGCAAGCGAGGTCAGGGCCGACCACAGATGGTCCTTGCCTTCTGGAGAAAGATCGACCTTCTCTCGTGTAAGAAGAGCGGCCACCCAGTCAGTCGCCCAGGCCCGTTCGGCGGGATTGTCGATCCAGGCCAGCGGCTGCAATGCGATCGGTGCGCCATCATCGGCCGACAACGCGCCACCAAGGTCGTGCCAATCGCCGCCCATGGCGATCGCGGCCGCCCGGATCGAGCCGCCAAAATCGAACGCGAACACCTGCGAGCCGGGATAGCGGCGGAACTGAAGGGCCATCAACGCGAGCAGAACCGATTTGCCGGCGCCGGTCGGTCCCACAACAAGAGTATGCCCGACGTCGCCAACGTGAAGGGAGAAGCGGAATGGCGTCGAGCCTTCCGTCTTGCCAAAGAGCAGCGGCGGCGCGTTGAAGTGCTGGTCCCTCGCCTCGCCTGCCCAGACGGCAGAGAGAGGAATCATGTGCGCGAGATTCAAGGTGGAGATCGGAGGCTGCCGAACATTGGCGTAGACATGGCCGGGGAGGCTGCCGAGCCACGCCTCGACGGCATTGACCGTCTCGACCATGCAGGTGAAATCGCGACCCTGAATGACCTTTTCCACTTGGCGTAGCTTTTCGTCGGCCGCCCTTGCATTCAGATCCCAAACGATGACAGTGGCGGTGACAAAGGCCTCTCCGATCTCGTCGGATCCAAGTTCCTGGAGCGCGGCGTCCGCGTCCATCGCCTTGTTGTGCGCATCGGTATCCAGCAGCGAGGATGCTTCGTTCGTCATCACCTCCTTCAGGATCGCGGCAATAGACTTCCGCTTGGCGAACCACTGCCGGCGAATTCGGGTTAGCAGCCTTGTGGCTTCTAGCTTGTCGAGCATGATGGCTCGGCTCGACCAGCGATAGGAGAAGGCAAGCCGATTGAGGTCATCAAGAATCCCAGGGGTCGTGGCGGTCGGGAAGCCGACGATCGTGAGCACCCGCAAATGCGCCGCTCCCAGCATCGGCTCCAGCCCTCCCGAGAGCGGCTGATCCGCCAGCAGAGCGTCCAGGTACATCGGGATCTCCGGGACGCGGACACGATGGCGCTTTGTCGAGATCGTCGCGTGAAGATAGGTCAGTGTTTCGCTGTCATCGAGCCAGCGGCATTCGGGCATGAAGCCTTCGATCAACTGCAGGAGGCGCGCCGTCCGATCAACGAAGCCAGCCAGCACCTGCCGC
This sequence comes from Bradyrhizobium sp. T-12, assembly GCF_058314695.1. NCBI lineage: Bacteria > Pseudomonadati > Pseudomonadota > Alphaproteobacteria > Hyphomicrobiales > Nitrobacteraceae > Bradyrhizobium > Bradyrhizobium sp. T-12. Next base: position 945,237 of record NZ_JBZFQJ010000002.1, read on the forward strand.
GCATCGGCATCTTCGTTGCGAGCGCAGCCCTCATAGAGAAGCCGCTCGGCCCTTGCGGCATCTTCCGGCGGCGGAAGATAAAGGAGCGTAAGATAGTAGCTCGACTCGTAGTGGACGCCCTCCTCCTCGAACTGGGCCTTGCGCTCGGCGTCAACGAGCGCGGAGGCGACGTCCGGGAACATGCTCGGCGGGTATGCTCCCGCGGAGTGACGCTGGGCTTCGACGAAGACCGCCCAGCCCGAGCCAAGGCGGCGCAGCGCATTGTTGAGCCGGCCGGCGACTGCGACGAGCTCCGCCGGTACCGCGCTGTCGAGATCGGGCCCGCGAAATTTGGCCGTGCGTTGGAACGAGCCATCCTTGTTCAGGACAATGCCCTCATCGACCAACGCGGCCCAGGGAAGGAAGTCCGCAAGGCGGGTGTTCGACTTGCGATATTCGGCAAGATTCAACATGGGAAAGGTTCCTAAAGATCGAAATGAGCGGGAATTCGCAGGTGGCGGTGTACGACCTCGACGAAAGCGGGATCGCGCTTTGCGGCCCATACAGCTGCGGCGTGGCCGAGCGCCCAGAGCAGCAGGCCCGCGATCCACAGGCGCAATCCCAATCCAAGTGCCGCTGCGAGCGTGCCATTGACGATCGCAACAGCTCTCGGCGCTCCGCCCATCAGGATCGGTTCGGTCAATGCGCGATGCACCGGCACGAGGAAGCCTGCGACGCCCTCCTGCATCAGATCACCACGCCGCCGCCAAACGAGAAGAACGACAGGAAGAAACTCGAAGCCGCAAAGGCAATCGACAGGCCGAAGACGATCTGGATCAGCCGGCGAAAGCCGCCGGACGAATCGCCGAAGGCCAGCGTCAAGCCTGTGACCACGATGATGATGACCGCGATGATCTTGGCGACAGGCCCCTCGACCGATTGCAGAATCTGGTTGAGCGGCTGCTCCCAGGGCATGTTGGAGCCGGCGGCCATGACGGGGGTAGCGGTCGTGGTCATGGCAATCAAGGCCAGGGTGAAAGCTTGCGAAGTCTGGAGGCGATGGTTCACTTGAGATCTCCTGCTGGTGAAAGACTGTAGTCGCCGCCCGCACTGATGCCCTCGACGCGGGCGAGCTCGGCAAGGCGGCGATCGGCGCCGCGCCCCGAAAGGACGGCGATGACATTGATGGTCTCGGCAATGAGCGCGCGCGGGACGGTGACGACCGCCTCCTGGATGAGCTGCTCCAGGCGACGTAGCGCCCCGAGCGCAGAACCTGCGTGGATCGTGCCGATGCCGCCGGGATGCCCCGTGCCCCAGGCCTTGAGGAGATCGAGCGCCTCCGCGCCTCGGACCTCACCGATTGGAATTCGATCCGGCCGCAGCCGAAGTGAAGAGCGCACGAGGTCAGACAGCGAGACCACGCCGTCCTTGGTTCGCAGAGACACGAGGTTTGCTGCCAGGCATTGCAGCTCCCTGGTATCTTCGATCAGAACGACCCGGTCGGAGGTCTTGGCAACCTCCACCAGCAGCGCATTGGTCAGCGTGGTCTTGCCTGTCGACGTGCCGCCCGCGACGAGGATGTTCTGTCGCCCGGCAACGGCGTCCCGCAGCATCGCGGCTTGACCGGCGCGCATGATCCCGGCGGCGACGTAATCGTCGAGCGTAAAGACAGCGACCGCTGGCTTTCGGATCGCAAAGGTCGGCCGAGCCACGACCGGCGGCAACAATCCCTCGAACCGCTCTCCGGTTTCCGGCAGCTCGGCCGAGATCCGGGGAGCAGCTCCATGGACCTCTGCACCGACATGATGCGCGACCAGCCGAATGATGCGCTCCCCGTCCGCAGGTGACAGCTGCTGGCCGGTATCCTCCAAACCGCCGGACAGGCGGTCGATCCAGAGCCGCCCATCGGGATTGAGCATCACTTCGATGACGGCATCGTCTTCGAGATAGCGCGCGACCGCAGGCCCGAGCGCGCTGCGCAGCATGCGCGCGCCGCGCGAGATCGCCTCCGCTTGAGCCGACTGGATTATCACGAGAGCCCCATTCGCTTGAGAGCGCCCCCCACGAGCGCCTCAGATGGGGACGATTAGAAAAACCACGATGGAAGATGACGCAACAACGTGGCTCGTCGGATCGTAGGCTAGCGTAGAAAGAGAAACATTGGCGCAAAGCCTCAACAACCGATGTCAGTTGCTGTCTCCGTCCGCCGGCTGCCGAACGATATCTTCGGGAATCTCGCGCAGAAAACTCTGCCCCTTTTGCAGGCGACGGCCGAGCGTCTCGACAAAACCCTCGAAGCGCTCACGCCCCTTGGCTTGGGCGGCAGCCTGGGCGTCGGAGGGAAGCGGGGGCGTGACTGTCAACCAGAACCGCACGAACAGAGCCAGAGTTTCAGCGGTAAGTCCGAGGTCGCGTTCGAGGCGTTGCATTTGGCGCGATATCCTGTCGAGACGACGCGAAAAGGCGGCTTCCCGCCGGTCCGAGCCATCTGGGGACAGGAACGAGCTGACTGCCGCCTCGACGATTGCAGAGCGTGAGATGTTTTTTCGATCGGCAAGTTCCGTGATCTGTGCCAACAGCTCTGGAGGGAAGTAGACGTTCATGCGGTTGCGCATGATCTTCTCACAATTCAATGCCATCATTCGGGTCGAGTGCGGCTTGCCGCGCAACGCCGCGCATCTTCTGCCGCAGCAGGCGCGACTGGCGCGCGGCATCTTCGTCGTCTTCCAGCACGGCGAATTCCTCGGCCGGCGCGACCTCCGTCGTTTCCTTAACGATGGCGAGGTGATCCGGAAGCTCGGGCTCTCGCCGCAGTCCGCCATTGGCCGTGTCAGCGTCGCCACCGCCAATGTCCGCGGGCGTCTTATCGGGAATAGCGGCCTTCAGCCCTGACCAGCTGTCGGCGCGAGAAGACCTTCGGATCTTGACGGGATCTGGCGGGGGAAGTACGCGCTCGGCAAATCGCTCATCCTCGTAGTAGCGCACTTTTCTCGCACGGATTGGAGGAGTGCCTGCCACCATCACGATCTCCTCTGACGGCGGCAGCTGCATGACCTCTCCCGGGGTCAGAAGCGGCCGCGCGGTATCTTGGCGAGAGACCATGAGATGGCCGAGCCATGGGTTGAGCCGATGGCCGGCGTAGTTCTTCATGGAGCGTATTTCGGTTGCCGTGCCTAGCGCATCGGAGACGCGCCTTGCGGTGCGCTCATCATTGGTCGCAAAGCTTACCCGGACATGACAGTTGTCTAGGATCGCGTTATTCGGGCCGTAGGCCTTCTCGATCTGGTTGAGCGACTGGGCAATGAGGAACGCCTTGATGCCGTAGCCGGCCATGAAAGCCAGTGCCGACTCGAAAAAATCAAGTCGTCCCAAAGCTGGAAATTCATCCAGCATCAGCAACACGCGGTGACGGCGATCCTTATCCTGAAGGTCCTCGGTGATCCGCCGCCCGATTTGGTTGAGGATCAAGCGGACTAGTGGCTTGGTTCGCGAAATATCCGAGGGCGGCACGACCAGGTAGAGCGTGGTGGGGCAGTTGTCTGCGATAAGGTCGGCGATCCGCCAATCGCAGCGGCTTGTCACTTCGGCGACGACGGGATCCCGATAAAGTCCGAGGAAGGACATCGCTGTCGAAAGCACACCCGAGCGTTCATTCTCGGATTTGTTCAGCAGCTCTCTTGCCGTAGAGGCGACGACCGGATGCGGCCCCTGGTCCTTGAGGTGTGCTGTCGTCATCATCGCGTTCAGCGTCGTTTCGATCGGCCGCTTGGGATCCGATAGAAAAGCGGCGACGCCGGCGAGCGTCTTATTGGGCTCGGCATAGAGGACGTGAAGGATTGCCCCGACGAGCAGGGAATGACTGGTTTTCTCCCAATGGTTCCGCTTGTCGAGCGAGCCCTCGGGGTCTACGAGCACATCTGCGACGTTCTGGACGTCCCTGACCTCCCACTCCCCGCGCCGGACCTCCAGAAGCGGATTATAGGCTGATGATCTGGCATTGGTCGGATCGAACAGCAGCACACGGCCGTGCTTCGACCGAAACCCGGCTGTGAGCTGCCAGTTCTCACCCTTGATGTCGTGCACGATGGCCGAGTGCGGCCATGTCAGCAGCGAGGGGACGACGAGCCCGACGCCCTTGCCGGACCTCGTTGGAGCAAAGCAGAGGACGTGCTCGGGCCCATCGTGACGCAGGTCGTTCTTCTCCAGTCGGCCAAGCACAACCCCGTCCGCGCTCAGCAAACCTCCCGCCCTCACCTCCTCAAGCTTGGCCCATCGGGCCGAGCCATAGGTGGCAACGTCCTTGGCCTCCCGGGCGCGCCAGACAGACATGGCGATGGCCACGGCGATGGAGAGAAAGCTTCCAGAGGCGGCGATGTAGGCGCCCTCGGTGAATACGTCAGGTGCATAGGCGTCGAACACGAACCACCACCAGAAGAACTCGGGCGGGTAATAGACCGCAAATCCATACATCTTGAACCAGGGCAGACCGAGCTCGGGTTGGAAGGCCAAGCGCCAGGCCGTCCACTCCGTCGCGCTCCAGATCGTGAGCAGGACGATCGCGCCGACAGCCACGAGCTGCCCCCACAAGATCTTGGTTCCGGACATCGACAAGGCTCTCCTTCGCTGAATGACGCTCTGGCCAAGGAAATCAAAGACCGAGGTCGCGCTTGCGGCCGAAACTCCACTCGATCCCACCGCCATCCCTAACGCTTCCCGTCACATGCTGGCCGAGGCGTTTTTCCAGTTCGCGCGTCCAGGGGACGAGTTGAAAGCCAAGCCCATTGTCGATCAATGCAAAGCGGCCCGACGTGAGGGACAGGCTCTTTCGGTATGTTCCTGCGACCTGCTCACCGACTGCGGCTTGCGCGTGAGGCAAGCCGGTCTCGGCCGCGATTTCGGCACCGGCCGCCTCTAGCTCCCGGCGCCGCAGCGTATTGAGGAGATCGCGTTGCAGGATGATGCGCCCTCCCGCTCGGTGTGCGAGCCCTGCTTCTGCAAGATGTTCGGCTCGCGCCTGCATCGCTTGCCGAGCCTCCCGCCCGAAGCCGCCCAAGGCGAGCGGCATCGAATCGCGCTCGACCAGTCGGTGGTCGAGCCAGGTTGCTCCCGGCGCACCTATTTGCGCGGGAAGATCGAAATCCGAGCGATTGGCGAGCACGCGCGTCGGCCGCTGCTCGTCCATCCCACCGAACTGCCTGACTTCGACAATGCCGCCAATGGGGGGCGCCTGTTCGAATGCCTCAAGACCACGAAAGCGGACGTGATGGAGCCGTCCGTCGGTCGCATCAATGAGCGCATAGGCTTCGCCGGTGAGCTCGTCGTGTAGCCCGGTTGCCAATAATCGCCCGATAATCGGTGCGGTCGTTCTTTCCCCCGTAACGGCGAATTCCGAGAGACTTCGTTCCTGTCCCCGCTCTGTCATCGCTTGATGCATGGTCTTGATGATATCGCCCCGAATTGCAAGGTCTCTGAGATGGGGTTCTGCGTCCAAACCCACCATCCACTCACCGGGTACCGCCGATGAGGCAAGGCCCATCTTTTGCAGATGCTGAAGGCGCCCGATCATAAGGCGGCGGATTTCGGGGTCAGATATCCCTTCCCGATCGGGCCGCAGGTCGAGATAGCCGGTCTCGTCGGCAGCCAGACGGATCTCGCGGTCGAGCCGTGTCCATCTTTCGGCGAAGACTTCGCGTTCGAGAGCCCTGCGGATCTCGTGCTCGGCTTTGGGCCCGAGCTCGATGGATGCCAGCTCTTCCGCGCGAGAGCGTAGTCCCTGGCTGATATAGTCGCGGGAGATCACGAGGTCCTCAACGTTGTCGCTGACCCCGCGAACAAGCAGGTGAATGTGTGGATTGTCCGTGTTCCAGTGATCGACGGCGACCCAGTCGAGCCGTGTGCCGAGGTCCGCCTTCATCTGCCTGGCGAGATCGCGCGTGAACGCTTTCAGATCGCTCATCTCGCCCCCGTCCTCGGGTGCGATGATGAATCGAAAATGATGCCGATCGCCCTTGCAACGCTCGGCGAAGGCGCTGCCATCAACCTCTTCGCGTTCGGCGTCAAACAGCGAGGCTCTCTCGCCGCTGCGGGTCACGCCATCGCGCCGGAGGTACGAGATATGCGCCGCGAGTGATGCCGAGCCGAATGCCAATCCCTTATGCCGCGCGACCCGCGCCTTCACGGTCACGCGGCGCGCAGCGCTAAACAGACGGTTGCGGGCAAACTGGAGCCGGCCGCGGCCGAACGTCGAGCGCCCGACGCGTCCTCCGCGGCTCATCGAGGAGGCGGAGGTGTGGCCCGCCTTCTGCGCCGCTTGCAGTACCTGATTGAAGAAGCTCTTGGCCTTGGGCGCGCGCGTGCTGCGGATGCGGCCGGGCCGGATGTGAAGTTCGCTGTCCTTGGTATTCACGGTCGTTCTTTCCTCGTAAATCTTAGTCAGTACCGAAAGATGCATTGAATTTGCTTGTGAATGTTCAAAGCGCGGCACGCGCCACGACCGATCGGCACGCCAGAACCCAAGCCATGGCAATGGCTTGGCGTTCGACGGGCGAGCCGCTTTTATCTTGCCCTAGCCCGTCGTTCTTTGTTACTCGCTCTTCCTTCCTCTAGTTGACGAACATTTCGTCTGCTGGTCCACGGATCAGCAGACAAATCTCCTGCCTTTTCGCCTGCAAAGGAGGGAGATTTACGGCAAAGAGCAGTTGGGATTCATTGTGGTGGATCCTCCAACAGCGCCTGCAGAAACACGTCGGCTGGTGGCCGATTCATTGGGAAAAAAACAGCCGCGACGTGGCAGTTAGTTTGCGAAGCGCACACTGTTTGCGAGCGCTTGCGATAGCGATCGTTACCCGAAGGGCCGAGACACCCATAGGGTGGCTCGGTGAGGAGCGAAGCGACGAGTAGAGCGCGGGCCGAAGGCATCGCCCATATGCCGTATGCAGATGCCGGACGCTTACGGTCGTTCACCTCCGCCCCTCTCACTTCTCGCCGATCGCTCGCTGACATGTGTTCCGCTCCGCAACCGCGCTTCTGATCATTGCATGGTGCGAGAATCGGTCCGCGCCACGAATAGACCAGTCGAGCTTGGAACGATCCGCAGAATATCTCGCGAGGAGATAGCGTTCATGATGTCTGCCGAAGGCACAATCCTTATCGACCGGTCGTCCGTTCTCGGCATGTCAGTTGGCTTATGAGTTGACTGCGGAATGAGCAGCGACGATGCTGATGACGTGACGCCAGCCTTCCAGGTCGGTTGCTGATCGACGTCCAGCACGGACCCAAGCCTCTTCACATAGGCTTGGGTTTCGACAGGCAATGGACGCCCGGCAAGATGCTCCTGATAGCGCAGCGGTCCTGCGTGATAGGCAGCAAATACGCCGTTCGGTCCGAAGCGGTCGAGCATTTCACGCAGATACGCCGTTCCTGCCAGGATGTTGTCACGGGGGTCGAACGGATCGCTGCCGAGGGCGTGCCGGCGGCGCAATTCGGCCCAGGTGTCGGGCATGAGCTGCATCAGCCCCATGGCGCCTTTGGGCGATCTGGCACGAACGTCTCCAGTGCTTTCGACAGCCATCACCTCGACAATCCAGGAGACTGGAATGGAAAAACGCTGTGAAGCTTCGATGATGAAGGTTTCGAATGGCTGGGCCCCTTCGTGCTCCGCCCCTGTTGCTGTCTCCTCGGCGACCGAAGCACTGCAAAGCGCGAGCACGAGCAACAGGAAGGGTGCAGCGAACAGGCGCGCGCCAAACTGTGCCAGGTACGTCCTCCTGCGCGCCTCTTCCCGATGGAGAAAGCCTTTGTGCGCGCCATTCAGCAGCGGGAGGTGTTCCTCCCTAACATCGCCTTTGCATGGAGGAGCCGGAATGGAGAAAGGGCCTTGCGGTCCATCGAACAAGCGCATGGTGAAATGAATATGACGAACACACCTCATCACTCCTCCGAGGTCCACACCGGGTCCGCACGGCCGATCACGGCTGCGGCTGGAAGAAAGCCAAAATACCGGCCGTCGAAGGACTCATCCGATTGCCAGTTCATGAGAAAGAGCTCGGCCGGCCCGACGACGCGGCAGCCCTGCCAGTCTGGCAGCGGACGGCCGCGGCCGTCACGCTCACGCGCCTCACCCATAGCAATGTTGTCCACCGAGATGGCGAGGCCTGTTCTGCAAACCGTCTGCCCGGGGAGCGCGAGGATACGTTTGAGCATAGGAAGGCCGAGCGGCAAATAGCCCTTCAGGTCGAGGAAGCTCGCCAGCGGTTCAGGCGGCTGAACCGCAACCAGCTCCGTGACATACAAAGTCTCTGCGGAACGCAGGCGGTAAAGGCCGATGGGCACGCTCGGCGATGCATTCCAGATGAAGGCCGGCGTTCGCCCTTCCACGATGGTTACGGCGATCGCTGCGGCAGCCCCGCACATCGCAAGCAGCGTCATCATCCGCCCTCTCATCGGATGATCCTCCGCCGGCGAAGCCAGGCCTGATGGCGAGCTTTCGTGTAGGGACGTGGGCTTTCATTGACGGAAAGACGGTTGTGGACATGCTGCCAATGATCTGGGGCGACATCAGCCGGATCGATACCAAGTGCCTCGACGGCATCGATCATCTGCAGCACGCGCTCGACCTTCGGCCAGCCAGAAAGGCGAAGCAGAATGTCGCCTCCTGGCTTCACATAGGGCACGGTCGAGCAGCGCTGACCCGCGGCGACGGCACGCAGGATATCAATGCGCGAAATCACCGTCCCGAAATCATTCGACGTCCAACGAACGAACGCAAAGATGCTGCCTGGAGCAAATGCCAGGACGCGACGATGGCGATCGAGCTTCCGTTCCTCGACATTGCGGCCAAATCGAACCCGGTTCTCGATCCGCTTCTCCAGCCACAGCACTTCCACCTCGGTGAGATCGCTCATGCTGTCTCTCCCGGAAGCTCGAAAAGCCAACGGCTAGTGATGAGGACGGACGATTGCGGGATTTGAACCTGAAGGCAGCTCGACCGTCCGTGCCACTGCCGCTCTTCCACAATGTGGGCAACAGCGAGTTCCGTTAGAAGAAATCCGAAGGATTTCTGGTTAGTAAAGTTAGGGGGCCAGGAAAGCGCGCGTTCACAAGCCTTTAGGTTCGCTTTCGGTCCCCGATAGCACGATGATCTGGTCCCTGATGGCACGAGGGTTGCGGTCCCCGATAGCACGAGCTGATTCACAGGTTGTCCCCTGAAATTGGTCCCGAACGACGCGCCGACAGGCGCGCCGTAACGGGAAGGTTTGGGATCGAGGCGAAGTTCAGCCGCTCGCGGCCGTTTGGATCGCGCGTGAGGACGAGCCGATAGCCCGGCAATGTCTGCCGCTGGACAATCTGTCGAACGTCGTAGGCAAAATGCTTGAGCGGCGAGAGGCTGCCGGACTTGGCATGAAGATGGGCAAGGTCGAAGCTCCAGCCGCCGCGCTGCCGGCCGCCGTGCTTGCGCACCAGCCGGTAAAGCCAGCGCTCAAGGCCACCTGTCAGGTCGAAATAGGCGCGGTCGATCGTCAGAACGAGAGCGTCATCGATCACGCCGGCATAGAACCAATCTGGCAGGATCAGTTCGATCCCAAATGGTCTGCCATATGCATCAGCGGCTTCCTTCCACTCGTTAATCCAGGAGAAGCGGTGCCGCCGCCGTTCTGCGGGTTGACGGATCGAGGTCAGCACGGTCGTTGACTGAAGTCTGTCAAGACCTGCCTTCAGCCGGTCGTAGTCGCGTGCGCTGGTGCCGCGGCCGACGAACGTCAGAATCTCATATGGCGTTGCGGCTATCAGGCGTGATGTTTTCAGACCGGCATCGCGAGCTTCGACGATCTGGGAGGCAGCCCAAATCAGGACGTCGGCGTCCCAGATCGTTGCCATGCCGTGCTCCGGGACAGCTTCGACGCGGATTGAGGTTGTTCCGGCGCAGAAATCGATGGGCACGATCCTTTTGGTCTTAGCCAGCGAAAAGAATGGATAAGCCATCAGATCCTGCGCATCGCGTGGAGCAAGATCTCCCGGCAGGGCGCGGAAAAGCTCAAGCTGATGGCGGTCGGCTTGCTGAATGCGTCGCATGATGATTGCCTTCAGAGCGACCATCAGCGGTGTTCCTGGCCGGCATAACGACGTAGTTGCGAATGCTTTTTGGCCGGCAGCACCGTGTCTTTGCCAGGGTCAGAAGTGGACGTTTTGGCGCCGAGATCGGCCCACGCTTTCAGGTCGTCCAAGGCGTAGACGACGCGGCCGCCGATCTTCCGGTAGGTCGGCCCGGTACCGTAAGTGCGATGTTTTTCCAGCGTGCGGCCAGACAGGCCGAGGTAGCGTGCAGCCTCGGGAGTGCGCAGGAAACGCGGAGGAAGTCCGGCGGTCGGATCGGGCATTTGAGAGCTCCAAGATGGCGGCGCACCACCCATGAGGGCGCCGGCGTGGGTGTGGTCATCTTGGAGAAGCAGGGCTTCGGAGGGGGATGCCGAAGATCGGGGGTGCATGTTTCGACACCCCCGCGATGAGGCTATTTGTTCCTGCGCCCGGAGCGCAGAAGCCTGCAATAGCCGCCCCGCATCAAGGAGAAGCCGTCGTGTACCAGACGGATGATGAGGCTACGGGAATCGTGGGTCTTCCAGGCTTGCTTTGGGACGCTTTTCTTTCCAAGCAGTGCCAACGCGATCACACGATAGCTGCTACCGGCATGACGTGCGTCGAGCGCACGCGCGACTTGCCTTAGGCGATCCCGGCGCTGTTTGGAAAGTTCGTGGAAAGCGGGGCCTGCCGCGCGTCCGTTGAGCGCGCGCCACAATCTGCGAGCTGCATGCGCTCGCGGCGGCAAGTTCTCATCGAAGGGAAGTTTGGCGGCATAGCGATGACCAATGGAAGGTTCATCCTTCAACCAGACACGGTGGTTCACGGTCCCGATGCGCAGCACGGCGTGCCACCCATCAGCGGCGCGACGCATTTCGGCCGTCGAGACGTTGAATAGAGGTAGATCTGGCGCACTCGGGTCAGCGCCTGACGTCGTTACCGCAACCGGGACGACATCCGGCAGCGCCTCGGGCGCCCAAAAGATTGTCTGTTGATCAAAGGACCGCTGCGGGTCATGGGCGAAAGCAGATGCCCCACTTCCTCCTGAATTCCTCGGTGACTTCACCCGTCGGGCTCTTGGCGATCACAGCCTGGTAGTCACGTTGGTATTCAGGATTGCGACGCACGAACTCCCAAGCGATATCAGTGGGGTCAGCATTATTCAGGTAGTCGTAGGAGTCCGGGGAGCGCCAATCGACTTGGGCCATAACATCCGCCTCATTGCAAAGAGCTAACAACGATGACGGCGCAATAGCTGCGAACAGGCCTTTGGGAAAAGATGCCAGCTTGTCACCACGTGGTGCACGTGAGTCACCACGCCCGAGTGCCGAGAAAAAGGTGTCGTCAGAACCAAAGCCGTCTAGAAAACTATTCTAGGTTGATCTAGGTCCGCGCAACAGACGTCCCTGTTCGGTCAACCACTTCGCGCGCTGAACATGTGTCTGGTATGCAGTACGCGCACGCTCCGGCTCGCGATCGGAGTCGATGTGCAACACGATCCGAGCGACCTCGGACCAATCGGCCCCCTCGCTCTCCGCCTGCAGAAGGCGCATGTAGGTTACGACATGCTGTTCGTCGTAGGAGGTCATGGCGTCCCCAGCGGGAGGGGCATCGGCCACTTCGGGATTTAAGTTGAACTTGGTCATGGGCTGACAACAAACATCGAATAATTGCAAGGTTCCTGGACGCGCGATTGACGAGCGGTCTCATTTTAGTCGTATTCCGGGGTCGGTGCAGATACATACTATAGGAGATAAACCTCATAGTATGTAAGACGCAACTTGCGCGAATGGACATGCGCAAGTTGGTCGGCCGGAATTTCGCAAAGCTGCGGAAGCAAAAGCGCTTTACGCAGGAGAAGTTCGCCGACCTGTCCGGCTTTACTCAACAATACATCAGCGACTTGGAACGCGGCCGCCGCAATCCAACCGTCGTAAGCCTGTTCCAGCTCGCCAGTGCGTTGGGCGTCACTCCGGTTGATCTCATCGCGCCGGACGAGGAGGCGCGAAACGAAGGAAAACTGGCCAAGCGGAAGTAACTGTTTCCGAAAAAGCCAAAGCACCTGCCCCAAGTGAGGGTAGGACGCTTCCCACAGGTGCGACGATGGTTCGGACAGCACTGTTCGCACGTCGACGGCTCCAACGGCCTACAAAAGTCTTACCGTTTCAGCTGCGCCAGCAACCTCCTTGGGAGACACGGGATGTTCTGGTGATGGCGTGCTGAACGGTCTCTCTATCGAGAGCCTACTTAAATAGTCGGGCCATATCCAGTGGTTTAATGGGCCACCAAATGGCTGCCTGCGCAAATGAAAGCTCGCGCACTCGTAGCCTGGAATATACGCCGGATACGCGTCGATCGCGGTATTCCGCAGGAGCAATTGGCTTATGACGCGGGAATAGATCGTTCGTATATGAGTGGTCTTGAGCGGAAGTTGGAAAATCCTACGATTGATTTGCTTGACCGGTTGGCTGACACCCTCGGTGTCCAACTCAACGAGTTATTCCTTCCATTACCAAAGGGCGCTACGATCCATAAAACATTGCCTAAAGGGCGCAAATCGACCCGACTTGACCGCAAGAAGAAATAACACCCTCTGTTTCGACAATCGCGGGATATACGCCTACGTCGCTTGTGTAACGCGTGGGCCGTCTTTGGAGCGAGATGGCCCTGATCGTAACAGGCCGGTGCGAAGGGGTTTGCCGATCTCAGTGGCGCCGACCTGTGGCTAGTGCTGAATCCATCGCAAAATTAAGATTCGCATTCCGAGCCCATGGAATTCGCGCCGATGTGCGGAAAGCCCGCCCGGCGAACCGGGCGGGGCTTGGCGGAGGATCTCACTCGCCGTTCTTGCGCGGCCGGGACCAGAGCAGGTTGTAGCCCTCGCCACCTTCGTCGTCGAACAGGCTCGCGTAGATCGGCGCGTTGAAGGAGGGATCGTCAAGCTTGATCGAGAGGTAGTCGCGGCCCTCTTCGGAGCGCTTCGACCAGGCTGCGCCGATCTCGGCCCGACCCACATAGATGCGGTGGCTGGGCGCGTTCTCGTTGGAGCGGTTGGTCTCGGCGACGATGCGGACGCCCCTAGCCTGCAAGCTCAGCGTGACGATCTCGCCCTGGAAATCATTGCCGACCTTCTTGAAAGTTCCGATATTAGCCATCTTGCTTCTCCGTTGTGTTTCGAGCCCGCGACCACCGCGGCCTCGATGGCGATCTCAAGGGCGAGGACGATCGGCGACGCACCCGCTCGCGGGCTGAAGCGCAGCGGAGGACGCCGTTGAAGAGACTTTCTTGTCTCGCGAGGAATGGGCGTGAGCCCAGGGGAAGAAAGTCGCAGCAACGGCGTTGCGGCTCAGCCGATCGAGGCGCAGCCGGTCTTCGGCCAGATCGAGCCATCAAAGAGGCCTCGTGCGTCCGCGTGCTGAACCTCAAACCCGGGGAGAAGCTTGGCGAATTTCGGTTCCTCTGCACAAGAGGTCGGAACGGTTCGGGAAGGAAGAGAAACAATCTGCGGGAATGGGCGGCATCGTCCCCGCAAAGCCGGTCAAGCGGTGCGCTTCGTCCCGGCGCCGGAGCTATGTGGGGCGAGACGTGATAATCGGTGCTGCTTGTTCGTAGCACTTCATAGGCAAGCCGTTAAGCTGCTCACACGACATCATGCCTCGTCGGCTACCAATCTTAGAAATCTGTATGACGATGAGGAACGTCCTAACGGTCCGGCTTTGCGCATCGCGGCCGCAATAACTGGGTGAGTCGGTAGTTCACCGCCTCGGCCGTCCAGTCGAGTACGTCTATCCTAGCAGCGTCATCCATGTGAACGCTGCCTCACCGTTGCAGATTAAGGCCATTCAGGTGATGACCCAGGCCAGTGCTGCGTGCACGTACCGCAGGACATCTGCGAGAACTGATCAGTACGGCCCCCGGACGCCGAGAACCAGATATCGCGGCCCTCAGCTCATCGTCGAGCCACTGCACATGTCAGATATGTTTTATCCCGCCTCACGGGCATTTGTTCTCGGTGCGGCAATCCGGCGCGAAGTAGGACTTCGTCACTGCAATTCTTCGGCGGGCATGGGTATAATGTGTGATTCTAAGGGATCGGTAGGACCGCGAAAAGGTCCGCCGAAAGGCAGACCTTCGTGTGTCCAGATAATTCGCTTCGCTCATTGAACGGCCCTGTCCTGGCTCCGGGCAAGCCGAAAGAGCGGTCGACGACCGAGGAAGCTGAGCCAACCTCGCCTGACCTTGAAGCTCGCCTCCACTCTGCCAAGGCCGATCGCATTACCGCCCCTCTGCGGCACCGCACGTTCCGCCGCATCTGGACCGCCAGCCTGGTGTCAAATCTCGGTAGTTTGGTACAGGGAGTCGGGGTGGCCTGGGCTATGACCGAAATGTCATCGTCAGCGGACAAGGTCGCGCTGGTCCAAACCGCTCTCGGATTGCCGGTGATGCTCATTGCGATTCCGGCCGGCGCAATTGCTGACCTGCATGACCGGCGCATCGTGGCATTGATTTCACTCGGTATTGCACTGACCGCCAGCGCTACGCTGGCGGTACTCGCTTTGCTGGGATTGCTTACGCCGGACCTCTTGCTTGGTCTCTGCTTTGCAGCAGGCTGTGGCACCGCGATGTTGGGACCCGCGTGGCAGGCGGCAGTGGGCGAGCAAGTGCCTCCACAAGCCCTGCCCGCCGCAGTTGCGTTGAATGGCATCAGCTACAACATCGCGCGGAGCGTAGGTCCGGCAGTCGGGGGTATCATTGTGGCCTCCGCCGGGACCGTAGCCGCGTTCACATTCAACACGATCTCGTTCGTGCCACTTATCGCCGCGCTCTATCTATGGAAGCGCGCAAGTGAGCGGTCGCGTCTCCCACCGGAACGGCTCGGCCATGCCATCCTGTTGGGCGTCCGGTACATCACGAACTCGCCACCTATTATGATCGTGTTGGTCCGAACGATCATATTCGGGTTGGTCAGCGGAGCTATCCTGGCGCTGTTGCCAGTGGTCGTACGTGATCGCCTTCTCGGTGGCGCGCCAACTTACGGCGTGATGCTGGGCGCCTTTGGCCTGGGAGCCATTTTGGGAGCGATCAATATCTCGCTGGTGCGCGAGCGCTTAAGTAGCGAAGCCGCCATGAGATGCTGCACGCTGTCCATGGCAGCGGGTATTGCAACTCTGGCACTAAGCCACAATCCGTTGATGGCTGCGTTCGGATTGGTTCTGGCTGGTACAGGGTGGACGTTGTCTTGGACGCTCTTGAACATCGGCGTACAGCTTTCTGCACCCCGCTGGGTTGCCGCGAGGTCTCTGGCGGCGTACCAGGCCGCCGCATCCGGCGGTCTTGCCATAGGCAGCTGGGGGTGGGGACATCTCACCGACATCGCCGGCGTTGAAACAGCGCTGCTTGTCGCAGCCTCGCTGATGCTGGCATCTCCTCTGGTCGGCCTACGATTGCGGATGCCTTCTGTTGGTGAGGGTGCCGAAGAGGGAAGCCTCCTCGAAGATCCGCAGGTGCGGTTGCCGGTCAGGGGGCGCGACGGACCTGTGGTGATCGAGATCGAATATCGGGTGGAGCAGAAAAACGCTCCGGACTTTCGGGAGGCCATGCAAGAGCTTCGGCTCGTCAGGCAGCGCAATGGCGCCTACGGTTGGTCGATCGCACAAAACATGGCAGACCCAGAAGCGTGGATCGAGCGCTATCACTTCCACACCTGGCACGACTACCTGCGCCAGCGCAACCGCTCCACCATGGCCGAGCAAGCTCTGGAAGGCGCTGTGATAAAAGACTACCACGTTGGTCCCGGCAAAGTGCGTGTCCGCCGCACGATCGAGGGTTTTGCTCGGGGATAGCTTGACGCCCGCAGTTGCGGACAACCGGCGGATGCGACCGCAGTGTCGCGTATTAGCGAGATGCTTCTCCGATGGAGATATTACCCCGCCCGGCGAACCGGGCGGGGCTTGGCGGAGGATCTCACTCGCCGTTCTTGCGCGGCCGGGACCAGAGCAGGTTGTAGCCCTCGCCACCTTCGTCGTCGAACAGGCTCGCGTAGATCGGCGCGTTGAAGGAGGGATCGTCAAGCTTGATCGAGAGGTAGTCGCGGCCCTCTTCGGAGCGCTTCGACCAGGCTGCGCCGATCTCGGCCCGACCCACATAGATGCGGTGGCTGGGCGCGTTCTCGTTGGAGCGGTTGGTCTCGGCGACGATGCGGACGCCCCTAGCCTGCAAGCTCAGCGTGACGATCTCGCCCTGGAAATCATTGCCGACCTTCTTGAAAGTTCCGATATTAGCCATCTTGCTTCTCCGTTGTGTTTCGAGCCCGCGACCACCGCGGCCTCGATGGCGATCTCAAGGGCGAGGACGATCGGCGACGCACCCGCTCGCGGGCTGAAGCGCAGCGGAGGACGCCGTTGAAGAGACTTTCTTGTCTCGCGAGGAATGGGCGTGAGCCCAGGGGAAGAAAGTCGCAGCAACGGCGTTGCGGCTCAGCCGATCGAGGCGCAGCCGGTCTTCGGCCAGATCGAGCCATCAAAGAGGCCTCGTGCGTCCGCGTGCTGAACCTCAAACCCGGGGAGAAGCTTGGCGAATTTCGGTTCCTCTGCACAAGAGGTCGGAACGGTTCGGGAAGGAAGAGAAACAATCTGCGGGAATGGGCGGCATCGTCCCGGCAAAGCGGTCAAGCGGTGCGGCGGGTCCAGCCGTGGCAGCTATGTGTGCCGGATCGGAAATCTCCAGCACGTGTTCGAAGGTTTCTGAGAGGACCGTCCGCCTCCTCTGCTCTGGTGAGCATCATCCATCGTCGAGGGTGCTTATTCTGCGACCTGTTCGACGACAAAAGCGCGGAAAGTTCATCCCTCGTTTGCCGCGGCCGTGAGAACGGGGCGGGACGGCTCTCCGCCCGTCCTTTCCGGCTCGATCGGGCGGGTCTTCGAGATGAGCGTCAAGCGCGTGAATGTTGACGAGCCGATGCAAACCGCGCCCAGCCATGCGAAGACCTCGCGCCAAGCCAGCGACGGCGCTCCGATCTGTGAGAGCGCGAACACCACGTGATAGCCGGCAACGGCCGCGGGAACGACGAACACGGCCGCAATTGCAAGTCGCAGGGCCACGTGGCGGCTAAGGGTAATGGCCAGCTGGCCGGCTGCGAGTGTGAGCACAGCGCAAACTGTGCCGACGAGCAGTGCGCCGACAATGCCCGCACCGCTGTTGAACGCCATCAATCCGATATTGATCGCAACAAAAAGCGCAGCGCATAGACCGCTAGCACAACGATCAGCCAGCAAATAGGCCGATACCAGCAATATTGAGAAGAAGCCCGAGGGCGAGCATGGTGGTGGCTCCAAGGCACGCGTGTGAGCGCTCGCGCCTTCCACCACCACCGCAGCCCAGCCGCCGACGTATAAACAAAACGAGGCGGAGTTACGGCGGGTGCGGCCTCGCCACTCGTCGGTTGACGGCAAGACGGCGCTCACGCGCCGCCAAACTTCCAGACCGGAATGCCAAGCCGCTTTGCCTTATCGGCAAGGTTGTCCTGAATGCCCGTGCCGGGGAAATGCAGGACGCCGATCGGCAGCAGTTCGAGCATCGCGTCATTGCGCTTGAAGGGCGCTGCCTTGGCGTGTTTGGTCCAATCCGGTTTGAATGCGATCTGTGGCACTTGCTGGTTGCCCATTTGGAGCCGATCAGCTCGGCGCCTTTCGGTGAAGCGCTGTGCAGCAGAACCATGTCGGGATGCTTGGCGTGCACCTTGTCGAGCCGATCCCAGACGAGGCTATAGTCGTTGAAGTCGAGCCCACCGGTCAGGGCGATCTTCGGACCCGGCGGCACCATGATCTCGGTTTCCGAGCGGCGCTTGGCTGCGATGAAGTCGCGGGAATCGATTATCGCCGCGGTGAGCGTGCGATGGCTGACCAGTGATCCCGACCGTGGGCGCCAAGCAGACCCCGTGTGGACTTCGAAGCGCTCGATCGCCTGGTCGCGGAAGAGTTCGAGACAGTTGCGGCGCTCGATCAGCGAGATGCCCTCGGCGGTTAGGCGCTCAAGCTCGACCGAGCGCACTTCCGAGCCGTTCTGCTCGCGCTGGCTCTTCTGCTGCGCCTGTTCGTTGACGTCGAGCTGGCGCTCGATGCGTTCGACGGCGCGATGGAACAGGTTGACCGTCGGCCAGAGGAGATCATCGAGGTCGGGCTCCAGCCGGGTATCGCTCAATGACGCAACCAGCGCGTCAAACATGTCTGCAACAGCGCCGGTAATGATCCTGGTCTCCGGTAGCGGCCTTGGATCGGGCTGATCGTCGAAGGGACGGTATAGGCGCGACTCAGCCTCTCATTCATGCCATATCGCGCGATCTCCGCCTCGACCCTGGGGATTAGAATCAGATCGTCGTGAGTGTCGGGGATGAGCGATATTGACTGGAAATGCATAAGAACTCTCTGCGGGTTGTTCGGCGACTGATTTCAGTATCAGACGACCATTTCCCGACCGTTTTCATCATTCACGAGTTGATACACGACCGCTACAGACGATCAATGACCAGCCCTGGTAGGAATGTCCCGCAGCCAATGAGGTCCCGTCGTGCGGGCCCATTCTGGGCTACCAACTTCGGCAGGTTGATGCTTGCATTGGATTGGCATCTTGTTTCGCAGCTGCCAGCTGCCGGCGGTACTGTGCAAGCGCGCGGGCGCGATGTTTTGTAGTCGCATAGTTGGCGCAAACAATGGCACTCAGATTTGCCGTGAGGCCCTCATGCGGACAATCGTACTGGACGATCGCGGCCACGCTTGGGACGCATGTTCTTCAGCTCTGCGTAAATGTTTTCTACACTACCCAGTGACCGAATTCGATTTCCTGAGTTATCTCATCAATAATATGGGTTTCGTGACAGTTGCTCTGTTCCGCCCCGGGTCGGCACAGATACGAATCCGGTTTGAGACTGCCACCCCAGTCAGCGTTGCTGCGGCGATCAATCTTGTCAGCGACCTTGGGGTGGAGCGAATGGTCATTTCAAATTCGGTAGACCTCGCCGACAAGTTGTTTTCAACTCGTTCGCAAGCGGTCACATATATAAATCAGCGGCTAGGCGAGCCTTGCCAGCGAGCGGCGACAAACATTCGATACAGGCAGATGCCGATTGAGACTTTGGTAGGCTGCCAAGGTCCACTATCCATGCTTTTGTCCTACTGGGACTGTTCGGACCGAACCGCCGATCTGACAGCTCTGAAGAAGGCGTTGTGCTCCCCAGCCGCGGTCAGGTTCGCCGCAATTGAGGCCGTGGCTGGTCGCCTCACCATTATCGATCTCGGAGCCGGCTTCGAAATCTTCAGCAAGACCTGGCGGGAGAATGCGCCCGGCATTCCGGTTGATGAACAACCGGATTATGAATATGGGCGATGGGTGCATCGTATGTACGAGTCCGTCCTAGAAACGCACCAACCTCGCCTAGATGAGGTCGATGCCAAGATTCTTCGCCCCCATTTGAACGACAAAGTTCAGCTGTCGTACCAACGCCTGATTGTTCCTTTCAAATACGGAAGGCGAGGAGTCACTCGTCTGATCGGCGCGTCGCTAGTGAGACAATCAATCAAACTCTCCAGCGAGTCGTAGGTGACGTGCCCATTAGGCCGCCTCACATCAGGAGGTCCGCCGGGAGTCGACCAGTGATGATCATCGATGCAGTTAAACAGCTGTCAGACCTGATGAAGCAGCCCATTCATATCAAGTCTCCCCGCAACTGTTTGGTGATCACATGCCAACAGCGCGCGATTCAGCAGTTCTTACCTTCGGCTTGAGCCATAACAGCCTGGAAATCCGCAAGCATCTCGTGGCTCGGCATCCAAACGAGACGCATCGCAGTACCCCGAGCGGCGGGGCGATAAGTTGATCCTGGACAGATCAATCCTTGTATAATCGGCATGACCTGCCACTCATCCGGCAGCGGTTAGAGGCTCAGGGTTTTGTACGCTGAGCGGCGCGTGTGTAGCAGCGGACGATCGGCGGAGCTGGTCGGGTTTGCGTAACCGGTCGTCCTTGCGGTGAGTTGGACGGCATAGGCCGCTGGGTGAGGTATTTAGCGACGAGTGAGGGCGCCGGATATCGTAGTCAGCGACCCAGCGGACGATCTTGGCGCGGGTGTCGTCAAGATCGAAAACGGGGTCTTGTTCAGGAGTTCGTCACGCATCGAGCCGTTGGAGCTTTCGATGAAGCCGTTCTGCATCGGCTTTTTGGGCGCAATGAAGTACCAGTCGATGATTGTGTCCTTTGCACCAGGCAGCATGGCATTGGAGGTGAAACTCGGTGCCATGGTCGGACACGATCATCCGTAGCTTGCCCCGTCGCTCGACGAACGTCAGCTCGCGGGCGACGCGCTGGCCCGAGACCGACGTATCCGGAACAGCCCCCCGGCACTTTTTGGTCACGTCATCGACGATGTTGAGAATGCGGAAGTGCCGTCCATGCCGAACTGGTCATGAACGAAGTCCAGCGACCAGCGTGCATTGGGCCTGGCCTGCACCAGAATCGGGGCCGGGTCCCCACGGCCTTGCGGCGAGCTCACCGCTTGCGGACGCGAGTGCTTCTTCCCGATAATGCCGGTAGATCCGGCTGATCCCCCATGGCTCTGCTTCCCGTCGTAAGAGGACGAACACCCGGCGGTAGCCGAACGACCGCCGCCGCCCGGTGGCGAGATCGCGCAACCGGCCGCGCAGCTCCGCATCCAGCGGGCGGCTGGACTGATAGCGGATCATCTTCCGGTCCGCGCTGATGATTGAGCAGGCGCTCCGCACCGACAGGCTCATGACAGCCTGCAGACGGCAGCGCGCGTGGCGGGGGGGCCCCCTCCCCTTCTTTGAAAGGAGCTCGCGAAGGGCAGCCGCATCGAATCTGCTCGGCCAGAAGCTTCTTCAGCTTCGCATTCTCCTCCTCCAGCGTCTTCAGTCGCTTGACCTCGATCCGCCGCCAAGAAACACGGTCCGTCTGGCGAGGCCTAACACGCCTCAATGTTGCATCGCGATCAGTTTGATTTGGTAATTAAAGCTGTCGGCGACGGCCTTGTGTATTTACGAGGCGGTCTTCGCGCCCCACTCACCATGAGATCGTTTTCTTACGCCCCGATTTAGATTTTCGGCTCGGCGTCCGCGTTGGCGGCCAGTTCGCGCAGCGCGCGCCGGTACTCGACCGGCATCACCTTGCGGAATTTAGGCAGCCATTCCTTCCAGTTGGCAAGGATATCGGCGGCGCGCTTGGAGCCGGTCGCCTTGGCGTGGCGCGAGATCAGGACGTGAAGCCGCTCGACGTCGGAGTCGAGCAGGTTCTTGAAGACGTCGACCCGGCCATGCGCCTCGAGGTCACCGGAGTGGTTGTAGGTGCCGGCGTTGATCAGCTCTTCCGACAGCACCGGCTCGAGCTCGACCATCGACAGATTGCACAGCTTGTCGAAGTCACCGGTCTCGTCCAGCACATAGGCGATGCCGCCGGACATGCCGGCCGCGAAGTTGCGCCCGGTCTTGCCGAGCACGACCACGATGCCGCCGGTCATGTATTCGCAGCAATGGTCGCCCGCGCCCTCGACCACCGCCACCGCGCCGGAATTGCGCACGGCAAAGCGTTCGCCGGCGATGCCGCGGAAGTAGCACTCGCCCTGAATGGCGCCGTACATCACGGTGTTGCCGACGATGATGCTCTCTTCCGGCACGATGCCGCTGTTGGCCGGCGGCCTGACGATGATCTTGCCGCCCGAGAGCCCCTTGCCGACATAGTCGTTGGCTTCACCTTCGAGCTCGAAGGTGACGCCCTGCGCCAGCCACGCGCCGAAGGCCTGGCCGGCAGTGCCCTTGAGGCCGACATGGATGGTGTCGTGCGGCAGCCCGGCATGGCCGTAGATCTTGGCGACCACGCCCGACAACATCGCGCCGGCAGAGCGGTTGGTGCTGTTGATCTTGGCCTCGATCTTCACCGGCGCGCCGCGGTCGAGCGCAGGCGTCGCCTTCTCGATCAGCGTGCGGTCGAGCACAGCCTCCAGATGATGGTTCTGGCGCTCGGAGTGATAGATCTTCTGGCCCTTCTCTTCCTTCTGCTTGACGAACAGCTTGGAGAAGTCGAGGCCCTTGGCCTTCCAGTGCGCGACCAGCCTGGTCTGGTCGAGCAGCTGAACCTGGCCGACCATCTCGTTGAAGGTGCGGAAGCCGAGCGAGGCCATGATCTCGCGCACTTCCTCGGCGACGAAGAAGAAGTAGTTGATGACGTGCTCGGGCTGGCCGGTGAAGCGCTTGCGCAGGACGGGGTCCTGGGTCGCGACGCCGACCGGGCAGGTGTTGAGATGGCACTTGCGCATCATGATGCAGCCGGCCGCGATCAAGGGCGCGGTGGCGAAGCCGAACTCGTCGGCCCCGAGCAGCGCACCGATCACGACGTCACGTCCGGTGCGGAAGCCGCCGTCGACCTGGACCACGATGCGGCTGCGCAGCCGCTCGCGGACCAGCGTCTGATGGGTCTCGGCAAGGCCGATCTCCCACGGCGAGCCGGCGTGCTTGATCGAGGTCAGCGGCGAAGCGCCGGTGCCGCCCTCGAAGCCCGCGATGGTGACATGGTCGGCGCGCGCCTTGGCGACGCCCGCGGCGACCGTGCCGACGCCGATCTCGGAGACCAGCTTGACCGAGACGTCGCCCGTCGGGTTGACGTTCTTGAGGTCGTAGATGAGCTGCGCCAGATCCTCGATCGAGTAGATGTCGTGGTGCGGCGGCGGCGAGATCAGGCCGACGCCCGGCGTCGAGTGCCGGACCTTGGCGATGGTGGCGTCGACCTTGTGGCCGGGCAGCTGGCCGCCTTCGCCGGGCTTGGCACCCTGCGCCATCTTGATCTGCATCATGTCGGAGTTGACGAGATACTCCGTGGTGACGCCGAAGCGGCCCGAGGCGACCTGCTTGATCGCCGAGCGCATGGAATCGCCGTTCGGCATCGGCTTGAAGCGGTCGGCTTCCTCGCCGCCTTCACCGGTGTTCGACTTGCCGCCGATCCGGTTCATGGCGATCGCGAGCGTGGTGTGCGCCTCGCGCGAGATCGAGCCGAAGCTCATCGCGCCGGTGGCGAAACGTCTGACGATGTCCTTGGCCGGCTCGACCTGGTCGAGCGGCACCGGCTTGCGCTTTTCTTCCTCCGCGTTCTTGATCCGGAACAGGCCGCGCAGCGTCAGCAGACGCTCCGACTGTTCGTTGAGGATCTTGGCGAAGGCGCGATAGCGCTCCAGCGAATTGCCGCGCGCGGCATGCTGCAGCAGGCCGACCGACTCGGCGGTCCAGGCATGGTCCTCGCCGCGGCTGCGATAGGCATATTCGCCGCCGACATCGAGCGCGGTCTTGTAGACCTGAGCCTCGCCGAACGCGTCGGCATGGCGGCGCACCGCCTCTTCCGCGATCTCGCCAAGACCGACACCCTCGACGCGGGTATGCGTGCCGGCAAAGAACTTGCCGACGAAATCCGCCTTGAGGCCGACCGCGTCGAAGATCTGCGCGCCGCAATAGGACTGGTAGGTCGAGATGCCCATCTTGGACATCACCTTGAGCAGCCCCTTGCCGATCGACTTGATGTAGCGCTTGACGATCTCGTAGTCGTCGAGCGAGCCGGGCAGGCGGTCCTTCATCGCGATGATGGTTTCGAACGCGAGGTAAGGATTGATCGCTTCGGCGCCGTAGCCGGCAAGGCAAGCGAAGTGGTGCACTTCGCGCGGCTCGCCGGATTCGACGACGAGGCCAACCGAGGTGCGCAGGCCCGTGCGGATCAAATGATGATGCACGGAGGCGCAGGCCAGCAGCGAGGGGATCGGCACCCGGTCGGTGCCGACCATGCGGTCGGACAGGATGATGATGTTGACACCTTCGCGCACGGCGACTTCCGCGCGTGCGCAGAGCTCGTCCAGCACCTGGTCCATACCCGCCGCACCGAGGCCGGCGTGGAACGTGGTGTCCAGCGTGCGCGGCTTGAAGTGCGACTCGGCCACTTCCGGGATCGAGCGGATCTTTTCCAGGTCCGCATCGGTCAGGATCGGCTGACGGACTTCGAGGCGCTTGGTGGTGGCCATGCCCTGCAGGTCGAACAGGTTCGGCAGTGGCCCGATGATCGAGACGAGGCTCATCACCAGCTCCTCGCGGATGGGGTCGATCGGCGGATTGGTGACCTGGGCGAAGTTCTGCTTGAAATAGGTGAACAGCGGCTTGGCCTTGTCCGACAGCGCCGAGATCGGCGTGTCGTTGCCCATCGAGCCCGCGGCTTCCTCCCCCGTGGCCGCCATCGGCGTCATCAGGATCGCGATGTCTTCCTGGCTGTAGCCGAACGCCTGCTGGCGATCGAGCAGCGAGAGGTTGGATCGCACGCCCGTGGTCGGCACCTTCGGCAGGTCTTCCAGCACGATCTGGGTCCGCTCCAGCCACTCCTTGTAGGGATGGCTCTTGGCGAGCTCGGCCTTGATCTCGTCGTCGGGAATCAGGCGGCCCTGTTCGAGGTCGACCAGCAGCATCTTGCCGGGCTGCAGGCGCCACTTGGTGATGATCTGGTCCTCGGGGATGGTCAGCACGCCCATTTCGGACGCCATCACGATGCGGTCGTCCTTGGTCACGAGATAGCGCGCCGGCCGCAATCCGTTGCGGTCGAGCGTGGCGCCGATCTGGCGGCCGTCGGTGAAGGCGATCGCGGCCGGGCCGTCCCACGGCTCCATCAGCGCGGCGTGATATTCGTAGAAGGCGCGGCGCTTCTCATCCATCAGCGGATTGCCGGCCCACGCCTCCGGAATCATCATCATGACGGCGTGCGGCAGCGAGTAGCCGCCCTGCACCAGGAATTCCAGCGCGTTGTCGAAGCAGGCGGTGTCCGACTGTCCCTCGTAGGAGATCGGCCAGAGCCGGCTGATGTCCTTGCCGTACAGCTCGGAGCTCACCGAAGCCTGGCGCGCCGCCATCCAGTTGGTGTTGCCGCGCAACGTGTTGATCTCGCCGTTATGCGCGATCATGCGATAGGGGTGCGCCAGCGACCAGGCCGGGAAGGTGTTGGTCGAGAAGCGCTGATGCACCAGCGCCAGCGCGCTCTCGAAATCCTTCTCGTGCAGATCAGGGTAGTACTTGCCGAGCTGGTCGGCGAGGAACATGCCCTTGTAGATCACGGTGCGGCAGGACATCGAGCAGGGGTAATAGCCGGCGAGGCCGCGGTCGCGGCGCTGGTAGATCGCCTGCGAGATCGACTTGCGCAGGATGTAGAGCCGGCGCTCGAACTCGTCCTCGGTCTTGGCAACGCCATTGCGGCCGATGAACACCTGCATGCAGGCAGGCTCGGTCGGCTTCACGGTGACGCCGAGCGAGGAATTGTCGGTCGGCACGTCGCGCCAGCCGAGCAGGGTCAGGCCCTCCGCCTTGATCTGGTCGGCGATGATGCTCTTGATGACGTTGCGCCAGGCGGTGTCGCGCGGCATGAACAGCGCGCCGATGGCGTATTCACCCGGCGCGGGTAGCTCGAACTTGTTCTCCTTGGCCTTGCGGCTGAAGAAGGCGTGCGGGATCTGCACCAGGATGCCGGCGCCGTCACCGGCGCGCGGGTCGGCGCCGACGGCGCCGCGATGCTCGAGATTGCAGAGGATGCTCAGCGCATCCGAGACGATCTCATGCGACTTCTGGCCCTTGATGTTGGCGATGAAGCCGACGCCACAGGAATCCTTCTCCAGGCTCGGATCGTACAGGCCTTCGGCTTTGGGGCGGGAATTGTGTTCCTGAATCGGATCGGTCGTTTTCGAGGCGACCGTCGCCGACAGCTCTTCTGCCACGATGTTTCCGCGCTCGAATTGCGACCCGTTCATTGTATTCCTCTTTCGACATTGGGTGCACTCCAACTAGCCAGTTCGCATGCGGGTTCTTGCCGCCGTAACAGCACGTGGAGTTTGTCGACGTCCTTCTAGAGATCGAGCGCCTGCAGGCAATGTGCCACCGCCATTAGGTTCGCCTACGGCGAAAGCTTGTACGCTGGGTGCCTCGAAAATGCGCTCTTGAATGGATCGAGTTTCTTTGTTTGCACGAGCCTGGTGAGCCTGGTGAGCAGTAACGCGACGAATGAGATCGATTGCGCAAGTGCTGAGGCCGCCTTGGCGTCAGCCTCGACTGCGAAGACCGCGCCGACCGAAGCCAGCCCAATCCAGAGCATGCACGTGACAAAAAATGCACGAGATAGTCATGCATAGTTGCATGATGTAACAGGTTTAAACTGGGAATCTCCCGGATGACGATGCCAAGCGGTTCACTACTGCGCGCAGGTGCCGGCGCGTGCGTGCCGGTACAGACCCAGCAAATTCGCTCGGTGAACGCCAAGGCATCGCGCGCCCAATACCACGCCGCATCGTCTCGTTGAGACCGCGTTGCGGATCACATTATCGGAATCGACATTCACCTCGATAAGCAGGTGAATTCGATCCTGGTCAGCGGATCGACAAGATCGCCCTCGCTGGAGTTACCGAGCGTGAATCGGTTGGGCGTCTGAATGCCCATCATTGTACTCTCTGAGTTCGACTGAATTCGTGGGCGGCGCTTCCGCGCTTGCTCGTAAGGCATTTCAGCCCCATCACATGCCGCATGGACGAACGTCGCCATGGTGTTCTCAATACCGAATTGCTGCGCACTCTGGTCGAGCAAGCGTTAGGTGGTTTCCCCTTGCAGCCATTTTGTAGAGGCAATAGCCCTTGCTAGCCTGCTCGTCGTCCATTCTCGGCCAACCGGCCGGCATCGAAATGCCCGCGACGTTAGCACTTGTCTGGATGCGGTGGATTGTCTTGAGCCGCGAGGTACTTGGCCCTTACATTTGGCCCGCATTTGCCGGAAAGATTGCCTCGGGTTGGCCTCCAGCGGCCGCCATGATAGCCCGTCGCGCCGAGCGAGATCATCGACAGCCCCGCTTCCTTAAGCGGCGGTTTGCGATGATCCGCATAAAGCTCTCCAGGCAGCAAGTGCACTTGAGCCCGTGCATACAGATTACGCAGATGCGCAGCTTGGTCTTAAGAGCTCAGGCAGTACGGCGGCTACGAGCTGTCAAAGCCCGAGGCTCGCTGCAGCGGGACGGCATAAGTTGTGAAAACTTCGCCGCGTGATGCTCTGGCGCCTGGACTGAATGTCGAAACGCGCCGACGTTGTTCGAAGGACTTTGCAAGAAGTTGACCATCGTAGCTTGGCACTCTCCTCTACATGCATGCCCGGGAGCTCGCGAGGGTACAATCTCATGGTCGAAGCATTCTTCTCCCGCGCCTCATTGTCGCGGGAAGCGGTCAGATGTGGCGCTCATCACGAGAATGCCCAACGCTCAAAAACATCATCGCCGACCGCCACACGGCCGCCCCGTTTCCGTCGGAACGCAAACGCGCCTACTGTCTGGAACGTGCCAAACTGTTGGCGAACGCGACGGTACCTTTAGTGACACGGTCCGCAATGCGGCGCATAGGCGATCTGCTGAACAGCACGACGTGCTGCTCAGCAATCGGCCCGAGTTCCTCCGCCGCATTGAAGGAATGCTCCCGACGCGATGCTTCCGGTTCCGAGAAAGCGATCGAGGGCCAGCTCTAGCGAGTGCGGCGCCGGTTTGCGCGATCGGACTACAGCGACCCGAGCCGCTGTCGATAGGCCGCGGTGCATCTCGCGAAAAACACGGTTCCGATCCGGAAGAACTGCGCGCGAACTGGCACGGCACCACACCGAAGCTCGGGTTATCGAAAGGTAGATCCAGGCCGCGAAATCAAAGGGCCGCGGCGTCGGTCTCTCCGGTGCGGATGCGGACCGCGTGGACGAGATTGATGACGAAGATCTTGCCGTCGCCGATCTGCCCGGTTTTCGCAGCGGACGTGATGGCCTCGATGGTCTTGTCGACCTGATCAGAAGCGACAGCGACCTCGATCTTGATCTTGGGCAGGAAGTTCACGGCATATTCGGCGCCGCGATAGATTTCCGTATGGCCCTTCTGACGGCCATATCCCTTGACTTCTGTCACCGTGAGACCGTGAACACCAATGTCGGTCAGGGCGTCACGGACGTCTTCCAGCTTGAATGGCTTGATAATTGCCATAACCATTTTCATGGGTTCTATCCCCGCTTGGGCCCGGCCCGGAAGTGGCCGGGCGTTTCTCGACTTGTTCGCCACGACGGTAAAGTTTCACTACCCGAGCACCCAGGCTCTTGAGATCAAATCCCGTGCCAGATCGCCGCTTTGCCTAACGGATTATGAAAACGGGCGGGTCAGCGAACTTGCGCGATCGCGAGATCAGCTCCTGCTTGGCCGAGCCAAATTCCAGCGGGTCCTTAGTCAGCGGGCAGACGAGGATCTGCAGCAATTTTTGATCGAACACTATTTCAGGGCGTTCGGCGGACGCTGACATCGGCGTCTCCGGCATTGCCTCTAACAACGCCCCGGCGCATGCCGGCAAAAAAGTGGACGCCGCGTCGTCTCAGCGTTCATTGCTACTGCGTTTGCCCAGACGATGCGGAGACAGAAAAGGCGCAATGGTGCAAGGTCGCCGACCAGCTCCGCCAAAATTGCCCAAGCTTGCGCGCTTGCTGGCGAGGCTTGGACCGATGTGCTGGCCTATGTGACCTTCTCGCCGCAGCCCCGGACCAAGCAGCACTCCACCACCCAATCGAGGACCTTAACGACGAGATTAAGCGGTGCACCGAGGTGGTCGGCATCTTCCTGAACGAAGACGCCATCGTACGCCTGATCGGCGCGATCCCGCTCGAGCAAAATAATGATGAATGGGCCGTCCAACGCGGCTGTTGCATGACTCTGTAAACCGCTGCCAATGAATGATGCAGCCTTCAGCCTTCAGCCCTCCGGCAATCGCCAGCTGATCTGCCCGGCTCCTGCCTACGATCGCGGTGATCGCCGCCAGCGACACCACGCAACGGGATACGATTGCCGCGGTCGGGATACCCTGTCATTCTCGTAGCGCCGGAGCCCAAGGAAAGGATGCAGATGATACATGGGCCTTAGCCCCATCGACAAGCCCACCACCCGCTATCGTTTTCGCCTGTGGGTGGTCACGAGCATCGAGTCCCCTGTCCGTTCGCGGCAGGCTGAGCTTAGGAGAGCCGCCGAGCTCAAGCGCCGCAACGGCATGGGCAGCAGGACTTTAGGCCGTTCCAAGGTCACGAGAACGAAGCCTGCGGCAGATCGGCCGTTTGTCCATCTCTCTTGTTGAGTCCGAGTCATGGAGGAGGGGATCAATCGGTGCGGAGGCCCGCTTGGGCGCAAGCTGTATTTTTCAAGAGTCTCGGGAATTCTCGATGGCGGGGTTGATCCTGCGGGCATTAGGAACCGGCAGATTGGTCGTCTGCTGGCACTCGGGTAGGTTATCTTTTTTAGAGAACACCCCAGGCTCGGTAACGCCCTCGTCCAGTGGTCTCGCGCAGACCAAGCTCATTTACGAGACTCAATGCTGCACGCGGTGTGATATCCAGCTCTTCTGCGATCATGCCGGCAGAAACGACTGGCCGGCTGAAGACGTAATCGATAAGCGCCGGCAATTTCGACGTCGATCGATGGCCGGCCACCCTTCGAAGCATCAGAGTGCGTTCGTTCAGCCACCTGTCGTGCGTCTTCAGGCCAATCTCACCAGCGGCCGTGATGGCCTCAAGCTCCGCGACGAGACGGGTTGCAAGGTCG
This sequence comes from Bradyrhizobium sp. T-12, assembly GCF_058314695.1. Taxonomy (NCBI): domain Bacteria; kingdom Pseudomonadati; phylum Pseudomonadota; class Alphaproteobacteria; order Hyphomicrobiales; family Nitrobacteraceae; genus Bradyrhizobium; species Bradyrhizobium sp. T-12. Next base: position 974,949 of record NZ_JBZFQJ010000002.1, read on the forward strand.
CGCGAGCGGCGTCGCTCACGCGGGATCGTCTTCAGCCCCTCATGCAGGCAAGCCAGGTGTGAGCGTGCTTTTCTCCGATGACCTAGCAGCGCAGACGTAAGCAGCTGGCCAAGCCAGGGTCGGTGCTGAAGGGGCTCGAGACTGCGCCAGCTGTCCGCGGCAATGGCCGCCGCGAGCGTCGGAGGCAGGCTCCTGCTTTGCTGAAGGCCGCGTCTCCAGACGGCAAGACGCTTTTCTTCGTCCCAATCGGGGTCGTAGACCAGTGGATCCCGCTCGGTCATTCGACGGAGATCGCTGGTTAAGATCTGGTCGGTCTTGGCGATCGCGGCGTCGATTTCTGCGAAAGCCTGCGCGAGTCCGTCATTGCTCTGAGTTACAGAAGAGTAGTCGTGGGTTCTCGGCACATGGCTGTCCTGCTCCGCCTCATGATGCGTAGTTCCGATGTTCGGCGGTTCGCAGTCCTCCTCTTCTATTCCATTTGTGCCGGCTAACCCGCGCAGATCGGTGATCCCGACGGACGAGAGAGCCCAGTCGGGGCCCTCGCGGTGAATGCGCCGGCGGGCGCGGAGTACATCGCGAGCTCGGCTCAGCTCGTGAGTTGGCGCACGAACATCCATGCCAGCGTCATGAAGAACGAGATCTTCGAGGTGGACGAGTTCGCCTTCCAGCCATAGAGTGGCGCATGCGTCGGTGAAGTGCGTCCGACTAATCCAACCGTCTCGGATTGGGCTTTTCGCAAGGCGCTCATCTAGACGGGCTAAAGCATCTTCCGCGGCTGCGAGCGGAAGTGCAATCGCCGACCAGGGCAACGGTTCTGGTATTTTGTAGCTACTAGACAACGCCTTGATAACTTTGATGAGAATCGGCGACACGGAAGCTATCATGTCGCTAATTTCCGTCATAGCGACATAGCTTCAACTGCTATGATGAGCGTGCAAGCGTTAGTGCCGATCGGTCTTTAAACCGATGTCGGAGTCCTAGCCTCTATTCTCCTTCCTCGGCCGTCCGCCTGTAGAGCTGTAGAGCAACCCGGTTGGCATCATTACTACCGGCGGGGGCAGTTGCTGGGCGGCTCATCTACAAGCGGCGATGGCCCCCCACTGGGCCCCGCATGAGTCTGGCGCATGATTAGGCAGTCTGTAGCGGCGGTGCGAAGGTCATATCGAGAACTACCCCTCGCGGAGATAGCAGCCAGATTTGGCGAGTAGGCGTGGCAACGGTCGTCTTGAAGAGTTCAGTTCCGACCAGCTAACGGCGTATCGGCGGATGGTCAAAGAACGGTTACGAGACTTCTTCAAGAAGGGTTCGAACGATTAGCCAACCGTAGTTCGATTTGGAGCTTCGCGGGCCTTCACTCGCTCTGGCCAGTCGTGAGAACGCCTGTATCAAAGGCCTAGATTGAGCTAGGCTGTGTTGTCAGCTGACAACGTTTTGCTGCGAAGTGTTGGTGTCGGATTCACCATTAAAATGCATTAACCATGTTTCGCCGGACGCGCGGGCTACAAGTGCTCGAATGGGCGACCCGTCGGAATTCTGCAGATCACCTAGGAGGTGTTGTCAGCTGACAACGCCGACTCGCCTGCTTTCTCATCGCGCCTCTTTTGCCCTCCCCCACATCGCACAAGATGTTGTCAGCTGACAACAGTACGGGGGCCGACCGCAGACTACGAGACAAAGGCTCTTGAGCCGGTTCCGAGCGGGGATCGTCTCGAGCGGGATGGATCCATCCGAGCGGTAAATTGCCGGATCAACAATGTAGTTTCCTCAAGCGCCTTACCCGACCAGTCCATCTGTGTCGGTTTGGGGTGCAGTCTAGTCCCCGCTGGGACTGTCGAGGCTCGACCAAAAGTTGGAGGCCCCTTCGGGGGCAGTGGCGTGGTATGCGAGTACTTCAATCGCGCGGGTTGCATGGTCCACCGGGTTGATTCCTGACATTTTGGACCGGGCTGATGCCTGACAATATTCGATCATTGTTCTCCTGTCTGCGGCGTTTCCTGCGCGATGCGGAGCCGCGCGCGCGGCGGAGCAAAGCGCAGGAAACGCCGCTCGCAATTGATCAGCCCGAGATCGCGACCGCAGAAGCGCACGAGGTGGCCGCTAGTGTCGTGCTCACAGAGGCCGACGAGCTCACCTGCGAGCGCCTCGCCAACGAAAACGTGCTCGCCGCGCCATTTGATATCGCCGGTGGGACGCACCCGGCGAACCTCGTGATCGGCGTCGTACCAAGGGTCATCGAGACGGCGTGGCAAGGTGCGCGAGGGCGACTGCCAGAGTTTGACGGGCGGCATCTGGTCGAGCGCCTCATGTGGCCGCTCCTGGTTGAAGTGGTGGCGGAAGGCATCGAAGCGGCGTTGCTGCTCGGCGACCGTTGCCGCGGGCGGCTTCGTGGTCTGGGCCTTCAGCGTGCGGTGCATGCGCTCGTGCCGGCCGTTGTCCTGCGGGCTCGCCGGGGGGATGTAGCGCGGTTCGATACCGAGCTTGAGCCACCATACCGAGAGCGCCGAAAGGCCGCCCGCCCCCGTCGATCCAAACGGTGCACCATTGTCGGAGCGGATCGCGGCGGGAAGGCCGATGTCCTTGAAAACACGTTCCAGGGCGCTCCTGACGCCCGCCCCCGTCGGATCGACGATGCGCACTTCGATAAGATAGCGGCTCGCCGCATCGGTGATGGTCAGCGGATCGCAGCGGTTGCCGTCGCGGGTTCGGAACCAGCCCTTGAAGTCGATCGCCCATTCTTCGTTGGGTGCGCTTGCCGGCGCCGCCACCTCGCCTTGCGCAATCGCCCGGCGTCGGCGCCGACGCGCCTCGACCAGGCCCTCACGCTTCAGGATGTCGCCGATCGTCGAGGCTGCCGGCCAGTCGACCTCCGGCCGCTCATGCTCAAGCCATGCCTTGATCTTCTTCGGGCCGAAATGCGGAAACCGCTGCCGCGTCGCGACGATGCGATCGGCCAGCCGCCCCGCCGTCGCATGCGGGCAACTCGCCGCCGCGTGGCTGCGCTCCTCGAACCAGCGCCGCTCCCCGCTCTCCCGACGCCGCTTCCAGACGTAGAACGTCTCTCGGCTGACGCCGTGCCGCGCGCACAGCTCCGTCACCGAAAATGCCCCCGTCTCGTACTCTCGAAACAACGCGACACGCTCCTCCACAGGACTGCTCTCCCTGAAAGGCATCGCCTGATCCTCCTTCGAATCAGACGAGCCTTGCCTGTCAGGAATCAACCCGGTCTAATCTGTCAGCACTCAGCCCGGTCTGTACCCATCCAGCCCCCCGCCCGGCATGCAAGCAGCGGGTGGCGCATTCCTCGCTCGTGCCGCACCATTGCCCGCTTGATGGATTGGACAGCGCAACGCGAACGCTAGCGCCATTCGCCGTCTCCAGGCGTCATCCGTTTCCCTTGCCGCTAGTTGTCCCGCATGTTGTCAGCTGACAACAGTGCCGTGGCAACCGTGGAGCGTGGGGTCCGTTCACCTGCCGCTCGTTTCGCTAGGCTCAGAAGCCCCGAGCGACCAAGGAGGAGTCCGGGGTGGCCCAGGTAGCCCTGAACCAACGGCGAGCATCAGAAAACCCGCCAACTAATTCACCGCTCGGACCTCTTCCGGAGTTAAGGCGGTGAGGAGGTCATCCGTGGTCATGGCGGGTGGTTTGGCCTCGGGCCGCGTGCGGACGGTACCATGTTATAGCGGGTCCTAGGCGCGTGGCCGCTCGCGTAGCGAAGCCTGCAATGCGCTCGGTCTTTCCCGTTTCTTTGTGGCCGGGCCTAGTGACCGCCATTCTCTCCCTTGGCGAAGGCTTGGCGCGATAACAAAGCCGTTGTCGCTCATGCCGGATGTTGAGGCCGCAAAAGTAGGTGATGACATCGTGTTGAGAAAGGCACCGCACCTTTCCTCGTCACGGCGGATTTGGGAAAAAGCCAGGCACGAAGCTTCGCGTCGCGACGCGGATGAACTCATGGTTGGCGCCGCGGCTGTCCCCTTTTGGGAATCATGAGTGATGCGATAGCCGGTACTGAGAATCTGGCGAAGCCTCTAACGTCGGTACGGAAGCCCCGCCGGGCTGAGCGGCGCTCCGGCCCGCCAGTTCCAGATCCGTATGCGGCTTAATCCAAAGCGGGGCAGGATGCGGCCAACGCCGGCCGGTGACACCTTGATCGCTGGCGCTGCCGCGCACAATGCCTCGACGGCTAAGGTGGCTGTGGGTGGCGGGGGGTCGGCGATGAATGGGTCTGGAGGAGCGAGCGCGCAAAGTTAATCCTTTCATTCTTGCGCCGACTCGGGAATCGTGTTGAGTCTGCAGACGGTAATCCGCCGTCTGAGCTGCAAAAACCGTTTTGGATTGGAAAG